>NZ_AP028156.1:1012500-1687500 GCF_033096465.1 Blautia luti
GGTATTAAGTGGGAATGCCATCGCTCAACGGATAAAAGCTACCCTGGGGATAACAGGCTTATCACTCCCAAGAGTTCACATCGACGGAGTGGTTTGGCACCTCGATGTCGGCTCATCGCATCCTGGGGCTGTAGTAGGTCCCAAGGGTTGGGCTGTTCGCCCATTAAAGCGGTACGCGAGCTGGGTTCAGAACGTCGTGAGACAGTTCGGTCCCTATCCGGCGTGGGCGTAGGATATCTGAGAGGAGCTGTCCTTAGTACGAGAGGACCGGGATGGACGGGCCGCTGGTGCATCGGTTAGACTGCCAAGTCTACGGCCGAGTAGCCAAGCCCGGAAGGGATAAACGCTGAAGGCATCTAAGCGTGAAGCCCCCCTTAAGATGAGATATCCCATTCGAAAGAAGTAAACCCCCTTGAAGACGACGAGGTAGATAGGGCAGAGGTGGAAGTGCAGTAATGCATGGAGCTGACTGTTACTAATCGGGTGAGGGCTTGACCAAGAATCGCAGGAAGTAATGAATCTCAAGGAAATGTCAACATGTATGTAGTTTTGAGAGTATATAAAATATACTTGTAGGGGATTGGTCAAATGGTATGATAGGGGTCTCCAAAACCTTTGGTGGGAGTTCGATTCTCTCATCCCCTGTTTTAAGACGCTCGAAAGCCTTGGATTTGTTGGGTTTCGAGCGTTTTCGTTTTTGGGAAACCAAAACCGCTGATTTTAGCTGATGACTTCTACGATTGATTAATGAGCACTATTTAATTGATCGCAGAAATTATCAGTTTTTTGTGCGGAAAATATCTTCCTGATCCAAGCATTCTCTCTATCTCAGCTGATCTGAGAAAAATGGCACTGCTCATCATTCTGTTAAAGGCAGGTTTATCGCTGAATATGGATGATCTGAAGAAAGTAGGAAGACCTGCGGTCATGATGGTCTTTGTACCGTCATCATTTGAGATTATCGGTTATTTACTATTTTTTTTAGCATGGCGCAGGGCGGCAGTGCAGACATCAAAACATTTGCCAACATCCCGGTTTCAATCATTCTGGGAATCATTCTTGGTGCAATCGTAGGCTGCCTGCTGTGTTTATTTTTTGAGACAGCTTATGCGAAGAAACATTATGTAAGAACAGGCATCCTCACAGGCATGACCAGGACGACTAAACGTAAAGAAATCGTAAGAACTGCTCTCGCTTGCATTGCTTACCAGATTACAGACGTAATCAAAGCAATGAGCACCGAATCCGGTATTGATATCTCCGAACTCCGCGTAGACGGCGGCCCAACTAAGAACAAATATCTCATGCAGTTTCAGAGTGATATTGTCCATGTCACTGTTCAGGTTCCTTCCTCCGAGGAACTTTCCGGAATTGGAGTTGCTTATGCAGCAGGAATCGCAGCCGGCATTTATAATAAGAAAGAAGTCCTCAACAAAATGACCCGCACCCGCTTTACTCCACAGATGCAGTCGGACGAATGTGTCCAGAAATATGCAGGCTGGAAAAATGCGGTAGAACAGGTATTGAATAAATAAGAATAACAGTGTTATAATTCATAACAGAATATTGCACGAAGGAGAGCAGATATTACATCTTATATCAGGTGTAGTAGCTGCTCTTTTTGTGTTAATAAAGGGACACTCAGAAATATTTGTATTTTCCGGGCGTCCCCCTTTAATACTTAATTAACCATACACAAATATATTTTTTCAAAAGAAAATAAAAAAGGGATTGACAAACCAAAATAAAGATTGTATAGTATTCCTATCAAATAGATATGAAAACAGGAAAACCAAAAACCTAAACTAAAAAATAAGTTAAGAAGGTGACAAGACATGAAACAAATCCTATGTTTCGGTGATTCCAATACATACGGTTTAATCCCGGGAACTACTAATCAGAGATACGGATGGGGTACCCGCTGGACCAGCATCCTGGATGAAAAAGTAAGAACAAAAGGCTACAGAGTAATCGAAGAAGGTCTCTGCGGAAGGACCACCGTGTTCGACGA
Organism: Blautia luti; assembly: GCF_033096465.1. Taxonomy (NCBI): domain Bacteria; kingdom Bacillati; phylum Bacillota; class Clostridia; order Lachnospirales; family Lachnospiraceae; genus Blautia; species Blautia luti. Next base: position 1,014,512 of record NZ_AP028156.1, read on the forward strand.
TCCATTCCGTACAGAAAGAAGAGGAACGGAAATGCTTCCGGCAATCCTTGAAAGTCACAGACCGGTAGACATTATTGTTCTTATGCTTGGCACTAATGACTGTAAAAGCGTATACAGCGCAACCCCGGAAGTGATCGGACAGGGAATTGAACAGCTTCTTGATCAGATCAAGGCTGTAAACCCGGATGCTAAAATATTACTGGTGTCTCCTATCTACCTTGGAGAGAAAATCTGGGAAGAGGATTTTGATCCGGAATTCGATAAGAATTCTATCGAAGTATCATGGAATTTGCCTCGGGTGTATGAGAAAATCGCCAGAAGGAGAAATATTTCGTACCTTCCAGCTTCGGAATTTGCCCGGCCTGGTGAAGCAGATCAGGAGCATCTGGATGCGTTGGGACATAGCAGACTTGCAGATGCAATTTATGAAAAGCTTGCAGGATGACGCCTGAAATGTTATGATAGTTCACAGATGCGCAGATGTAACGCTTTACCTAGGTCAAGCAATAAGCGGCACCGGCGCCCCAACCGTTCATTATAACGGTAAATCATAATAATAGAAGGAGAATAAAGTAACCATGGATTTTGAGTTTATCCGCGAGCAGACACCCCTTTATATTGAGGCAGCGAAGCTTACACTTCACATGGCAGTGATTGGTGTGCTGCTTGCCATTGTGGTTGGGCTTGTCTGCAGCATGATTAAGTATTTCAGGATTCCTGTACTTCGTCAGATCGTGGAATGTTACATTGAACTGTCCAGAAATACACCATTGTTGATCCAGTTGTTCTTCCTGTATTTCGGTCTTCCGAAGATAGGAATCGTACTCAGCTCCGAACAATGTGCGATCTCAGGTCTGGCATTTCTGGGAGGCAGTTACATGGCAGAAGCTTTCCGAAGTGGTCTGGACAATGTTCCACCGATTCAGGTAGAATCCGCATTAAGTCTCGGAATGAGTAATCGTCAGGTATTTACAAACATCATCCTGCCGCAGGCGGTATCCAATTCCATTCCTGCATTCTGCGCCAATGCGATCTTTCTTATTAAAGAGACATCCGTATTCAGCGCAGTAGCACTTGCAGACTTGATGTTTGTGACAAAAGACCTGATCGGAATTTATTACAAAACAGATGAAGCCCTGATGATGCTTGTAATCGCATATCTGATCATACTTTTACCGATCTCGCTGATCTGTTCATTTGTAGAAAGGAGAGTCCGCTATGCAGAATATGGGGATTGAGGTTCTTTTCAAAGGAATCAACTCATTAAGACTCTGGCAGGGCTTGTGGGTAACAATAAGAATTGCACTGATTTCCATGGTATTTTCCATTATCCTTGGATTTCTTCTTGGAATGGTAATGAACATTCCGAATAAAATAATCAAATTTATCTGTCGTATTTACCTTGAGATCGTAAGGATCATGCCGCAGCTGGTACTTTTGTTCCTGGTATATTTCGGAGCAGCCAAGCATCTGGGAATGAACCTTACCGGTGAGACAGCAGCAGTTATCGTATTTACTTTCTGGGGAACAGCAGAGATGGGGGACCTGGTGCGAAGTGCACTGATCTCTATCCCGAAACACCAGTATGACAGTGGATACGGTCTTGGATTAAGCAAATGGCAGGTGTACTTTTATATCATCCTGCCGCAGACCATCCGAAGACTTCTTCCATCCGCAGTTAACCTCCTTACACGAATGATCAAGACTACTTCACTGGTAGCCCTGATCGGTGTCGTAGAGGTATTAAAAGTAGGAAAACAGATCATTGATGCATCCCGATATACAAACCCGACAGCAGCCCTCTGGGTATACGGTGCAGTATTCTGTATGTATTTCATCATATGTTTTCCTTTCTCCAGACTCTCCAGAGTCCTGGAAAAGAAGTTCGCAGACTAATAGAAATGAGGATAAATGAATGGGACAGCCGATTTTAGAAGTAGAGCATTTAAAGAAATCATATGTAAACAATGTTCCTATTCTGGATGATGTTTCCTTCTCCATGCAAAAAGGAGAAGTAGTAGTTATCGTAGGACCTTCCGGATGTGGAAAAAGTACTTTCCTGCGATGTATCAACCGCCTGGAGGGAATTGACAGCGGAGTGCTGAAAATTGATGGCGTAAATTACGAAAATGAAAAAAAGAATATCAGTAAAGTCAGAGAGAAGATTGGAATGGTTTTCCAGAGCTACGATCTTTTTCCGAACATGACAATTTTAAATAATCTTCTTCTGGCACCACTGAAAGTACAGAAGAGAAACAAAGAAGAAGTGAAGAAAGAAGCCGAGCAGCTTCTGGACCGAGTTGGACTTCTGGATAAGAAAGACAACTATCCAAGACAGCTCTCCGGTGGTCAGAAACAGCGGGTTGCCATTGTACGTGCCATGCTGATGCATCCGGAGATCATGCTTCTGGATGAGATCACAGCAGCCCTTGACCCGGAGATGGTAAGAGAAGTACTTCAGGTAGTTCTGGAACTTGCAAAAACAGGAATGACCATGCTGATCGTCACTCACGAAATGGAATTTGCCAGATCTGTAGCAGACCGAGTGATCTTCATGGATAAAGGAAATATCGTAGAAGAGAACACCCCGGAACAGTTCTTCAACAATCCGCAGACTGACAGAGCCAAACAGTTCCTGAACAGTTTCCATTATGAAACAGTTAAAAAGTAATAAAGCTAGTTATATAAAAATTATCATAAAATCAAATTTTTTAAAACATGGAGGAAAAGGACATGAAGAAAAAATTATTAGCAGTTTTATTAGCAACAGGCGTAGCAGCAACAACACTTTTGGGTGGAAGTATTCTTGTAAGTGCAGCAGATGACGGCGGAAACACTGCACAGGCCCGTACTCTTGACGAGATCAAAGAAGACGGAAAGATCAAAATCGGTGTATTCAGCGATAAGAACCCATTCGGATATGTAGATGAAAACGGTGATGTTCAGGGATACGATGTATACTTCGGGAAGAGACTTGCCAAAGACCTCCTTGGAAGTGAAGATGATGTAGAATTTACATATGTAGAAGCAGCAAGCCGTGTAGAATATCTGCAGTCTGCAAAAGTAGACGTAATCCTTGCAAACTTCACAGTAACAGATGACAGAGCAGAGAAAGTAGATTTCGCACTTCCATACATGAAAGTAGCTCTCGGCGTTGTTTCTCCTGACAATGCAGTGATCACAGATGTAAAAGATCTGGAAGGCAAGAAACTGATCGTTGTAAAAGGAACAACAGCAGAAACCTATTTCACAGACAACTATCCGGACATCGAACTTGTAAAATATGATGAATACCAGGAAGCATACGATGCACTTCTTGACGGAAGAGGAGATGCATTCTCCACAGATAACACAGAAGTACTTGCATGGGCACAACAGAATGAAGGATTCTCTGTAGGAATCGAATCCCTCGGTGACATTGACACAATTGCACCAGCAGTACAGAAAGGCAACACAGACCTTCTGAATGCGATTAACGATGAGATTAAATCTCTGGCAGACGAACAGTTCTTCCACAAAGACTTCGAAGAAACTCTGAAACCAGTTTACGGTGATGACATCAATCCGGAAGACCTTGTTGTTGAAGGCGGCGTTGTAGACAGCGAAGATACAGCAACAGAAGATGCAGATGAAGCAGAAACAACAGATGCAGACGCAGCATCCGATGATACAAAAGACGCAGAAACAACAGAAGAACCTGAAGAAACAGAGGCAGCAGACGCTGAATAATACAGGCAATATAATTGATATCTTCTTAAGTATTGATTTATAAACAAAATGAGATGCACTCCACGGGATTTATTCTCTGCGGGGTGCATCTCATTTTTGGCGGTCAGGATGCAGAAACTAATTCATTTAAAGAATGAAACGAATACCCCATCTCTTCCCATTTGCTTAATAGTTCATCCAGAATTTGCGCATTAGTAGAAGAGGTACTATGCAGCAGTACAATAGCCCCCGGATGAATCCGCTTCGTCAGCTTCGCGATAGCTTCCTGCGGATCCGGCTGGTTATCCTGATACCAGTCTACATAAGCAAGACTCCAGAAGAACGTATGATACCCCATTTCCTTAGCCATAGACAGATTCAGAGTACTGTAGATCCCCTGTGGCGGCCGGTAAAATTTCGTCATTTCTTTTCCGGTGATCTCTTTATAAATATCTTCCACACCAGCTAATTCTTTCTGAAAGGATTCCTGCGTAGAAATCTTCGACATATCCGGATGGGTCATCGTATGATTTCCAACAGTATGCCCCTCAGCTTCCATTCGTTTGATCAAATCCTGATTCTCCGAAATAAAATTTCCCACAACGAAAAAAGTAGCCGGAGCCTGATGATTCTTCAATGCATCCAGAATCGCAGATGTATTTCCGTTTTCATATCCGGCATCGAAGGTAAGATAGATTTTCTTTTCCACCGTATTTTCTGCAAAGAAAGCATCATACTGAGACAGTTCTTCAATCGTGGCATTCCCCACGGGACGTTTTCCTTCTTCCTGAAAACTAAGCCCCCAGCTGGAACTCTGGGAAGATGAAGGAACAGAAGCCGGGTTCTGTGTATAGTGTGAAATAATTTTCCCGGCAGCAGCGCCTGCAAAAAAGGCAGCACAGAATAAAAGGGGAAATTTCAGATATCGCAGATATCGTTTCAGAGATATGTAGTTGAGATTCATGGAAACCTCTCGGAAGAGATGATATTGCTATAATATATGAACAGGAAAATAAAAAAATGCAAAATATAAGAGCCATCAGTTTTTCTACTGTGGCTCTTTTAAAATTCTGTATCCAATGGATGATACCTCACTTTCTGTTAAATTATGGATTAAAATTTATTGTCCCATTGGTCTGTACCTTCCTTATGTAATTTCTGAAATAGGGTAAATCGTTAAGTTCTCATCGGACTGTACCTTCTTTGTGTGAATGAAGTGTTACATTTAAAAATAGGGTAAATCGTTAATGTTTCATCGGACTGTACCTTCCTTGTATTAATGGATGTTACATTTAAAAATAAGGTAAATCGTTATATTTTCATTGGACTGTACCTTCCTTTAGATTAGTAGGAACATATAAAACTTAGTTGGATTTAAAACTTTAACTTCTTGGTGGTCCGTACCTGCCTTTCATAAATTATGAATCATGAATGAAAAAACTAATTATTCTGGTGGTCTGTACCTCGCTTCCTTAGATTATAAATAAGAAATTATGTTTTCGGTGGTCTCACTCCTTTTCTTTTTGATTTTCCGTAATCCCTTTTGTTTTATGAACTTACTATAACAGATAATAATCGAATTGTCAAGAATAAAAATAGAAAATTTATAAAAATAATTAAAAGAATAAATAAAATAGATTTAAAATAATAAAATATTCTGAAAATATTAATAAATACAGGAACAGTATATTTCTGAATAGGTGTGGAAAAGCTATTGCTATAAAGCCTGGTACAGGGAAAAAAGAACATTGATCAGGCTATAGCGCGGTATACCACGCGAATTTATGTGTTTAGCATAAATTCTGTGCATCGCGGAGCGTGTTACTGGGCACAGAGTGAACAGTAATAAATTAAAATTAACAGGAGGTTCAAAAATGTTACGTTATCTACCTGTAAGAAGGGTTCACGCAAGACAAGTACTGGATTCCAGAGGAAACCCTACTGTAGAAGTTGAAGTTACAGTGGGCGAAGGTGTGATTGGGATCAATGGATATACAGGAAGGGCAATTGTCCCTTCAGGAGCTTCAACCGGTAAATTTGAAGCAGTGGAATTACGGGATGGAGAAAAAGACTGCTATGTGGGATTAAGTGTTCAGAAGGCAGTAGAAAATGTAAACACAAAACTGGCAGAGGCAATCCTTGGGGAAAACGCCCTGAACCAGACTTTTATCGATAAAAAAATCATAGATACAGATGGTACGGACAATAAAAGCAATGTCGGAGCAAATGCATCGCTGGGAGTATCCATGGCAGTAGCAAGAGCGGCAGCAGCAGCGCTTCGAATCCCTTTATACCAGTATCTGGGCGGATGCCATACCAGACAGATGCCGGTCCCGATGATGAATATTATCAACGGGGGACGTCACGCAGACAACACCGTAGATCTGCAGGAATTCATGATCATGCCGGTAGGTGCAAAGAATATGGAACATGCTATCCGCATGTGCGCAGAAGTATATCAGTTCCTCAAGATTATTCTGAAGCATAGAAATCTGTCAACTGCAGTAGGTGACGAAGGCGGCTTTGCACCAGATCTTTCTGATTCAGAAAGTGTTCTGGAACTGATCATAGAAGCGATAAAAAAAGCAGGCTATGAACCGGAGAAAGACATCTGCATCGCCATTGATGCCGCGGCCAGTGAGCTGTATGATAAAGAAAGAGGCGTATATGTTTTCCCTGGTGAGGGAAAGATGAAGGGGGAAGAAGTTCTCAGAGATGCAGGAGAGATGATCGACTATTACGAGAAACTGATCGAAAAATTCCCGATCGTTTCCATCGAAGACGGTCTTGAAGAAGACGACTGGGAGGGATGGAAGCAGATGACAGAGCGCCTTGGAAAAAGAATCCAGCTTGTAGGCGACGATCTGTTTGTAACGAACATTAAGCGTCTCGCCTGCGGAATCAGGCTGCGGGCAGCCAATGCAATCCTGGTAAAAGTAAACCAGATCGGGACTCTCTCAGAAGCACTGGATGCAGTAGAAATGGCCCAGAAATCCGGATACAGAGCCGTAATCTCCCACAGATCAGGTGAATCCGAAGACTCCTTTATCGCAGACCTCGCAGTAGCCACAGGCGCCGGCCAGATCAAAACCGGAGCCCCCTGCCGCTCAGACCGAAACGCCAAATACAACCAGCTTCTGCGCATTCATGAAGCACTGGGAGAACTGGAAGTGTATGAGAATCCCTTTAAAGATACAGAAAAAACCTGTTAAAAACTCCGAAATGTAGTTGAAATCCACCTCCGGCTATGTTACAATGAAACACAGTTGATTAGGAGGTGTAACGAAGTGAACGTTGTTAAGATCATTCTGGGTATTATTTTCTTAATAGATTGTATTGCGCTTACTGTTGTCGTTCTGATGCAGGAAGGTAAGCAGCAGGGTCTCGGCGCTATTGCAGGTGCGGCAGAGACATACTGGGGCAAGAACAAAGGGCGTTCTATGGAGGGCGGACTTGTGAAAGCTACTACTATTATGGGAGTTTTATTTTTCGTAATTTCTGTAGTATTAAATATGCTGGGTTAAATTAGAATGAAACTGGAAACACTCTTGTCACGTACAAGGGTGTTTTTTATGTCACAGACAAAAAATTTTACCGTACACTTCCAATTATGGCAGATATTGAGTTATGAAAAAGGAGCAACATGAAGAAAAAAGATATAGAACGAAGAAAAAAGTTTATCCTGGAACTGCTGGGAGATCCCATTTATAAACCAATGAGACTCCGCGAAATCGCCACACTTCTGAGACTTTCCAAAGAAGAGAAGCGAGACCTCTACGATGTGCTGGACGAACTTTGTTATGAAGGAAAAGTATCTGTAGACAACAAAGGCAGATACGAAAAGGTCAAAGGAAAATGGAAGAAGAAAAAAGACGACCGTTACTACGATGACCGAAAAGAAGAATACGCAGACCATGGCAAAAAGAAAAAAGACAAATTAAAAGATAAGAACAAAGACAAGACGAAAGAGAAAAGCCGCGGAAGAAACCGCGACAAAGATTTCCGGGATGCGGACAATTATAAGGAAGATTACCTCGAGGGCACTCAGGCAGAGGGTATATTTATCGGACATCCGAAAGGTTTCGGTTTTGTAGAAATCGAAGGACAGGATGAGGACATCTTTATCCCGGAATCTGATACAGGCACAGCTATGCATCAGGACAAAGTACGCATCATTATCCGTGACGGTCAGAAAGAAGGCAAGCGAAAAGAAGGGGTCGTTGTCAAAGTTCTGGAGCGTGGCATGCCGGAGATCGTAGGCACTTACCAGTTAAACCGTGATTTTGGTTTCGTGATCAGTGACAACCCGAAATTTTCCAAAGACATTTTTATCCCGCGCAAAGAAGCAGCAGGAATTAAAAATGGTGACAAAGTAATCGCAGTGATCACAGACTACGGTTCCAAGAATAAGAACCCTGAGGGAAAAATCAAGGAAAACCTTGGAAATATCCGAACTCCGGGCACAGACATTCTGGCAATCGTCAAGAGCTTCGGAATCCCAAACGAATTCCCGGAGAAAGTAATGAAGCAGGCACAGCGTGTTCCGGATCATGTGCTGGATGCAGACAGAGATGGAAGACTGGATCTGAGATATCTGCAGACAGTCACTATCGACGGCGAAGATGCCAAAGACCTGGACGATGCGATTTCCCTGACAAAAGAGGGAGATATTTATCATCTTGGCGTTCATATCGCAGATGTAAGCAACTATGTACAGTACAACAGTGCTCTGGATAAAGAAGCACTGAAACGTGGAACTAGTGTTTATCTGGCAGATCGCGTTGTGCCAATGCTGCCGGAGCGTCTTTCCAATGGAATCTGTTCTCTGAATCAGGGCGAAGACAGACTGGCATTAAGCTGTCTGATGGACATCAATGAAAAAGGTAAAGTAGTTTCCCACCAGATTGCGGAAACAGTGATTAACGTAGATGAACGTATGTGTTATACTGATGTGAAGAACATTCTTGAAGACACAGATGAAGAAGCAAAGAAACGATATGAAGCGCTGATCCCGATGTTCTTTATGATGAAAGAACTGTCCGGAATCTTAAGAAACAGCCGTCACCACAGAGGCTCCATTGACTTTGATTTCCCGGAGAGCAAGATCATCCTCAATGCAGCAGGAAAAGCAATCGATGTAAAGCCGTATGAAGCGAATGTGGCAACCAGAATTATCGAGGATTTCATGCTGATGGCAAATGAAACTGTAGCACAGGAATACTGTACAGAAGAGATTCCATTTGTATATAGAACCCATGATAATCCGGACCCTGAGAAAGTGGAAAGTCTTCTGACACTGCTTCACAACCAGGGGGTAAAAATTCAGAAAGCAAAAGAAGAGATCACACCAAAGGAAATCCAGCAGATCATTGAAAGTATCGAAGGACTTCCAAATGAAGCAATGATCAGCCGTCTGGTACTGCGTTCCATGAAGCAGGCGAAATATACCACAGAATGCAGCGGCCATTTCGGACTGGCAGCGAAATACTACTGCCATTTCACATCCCCGATCAGGCGTTACCCTGACCTGCAGATCCACAGGATCATTAAGGATAACTTACGAGGCAGACTGATGCGTGAGGGCAGAACTGAGCATTATGCGGAAATCCTGGATGAAGTTGCAAGACAGTCCAGTGTATGTGAACGCCGTGCAGATGAGGCAGAGCGTGAATCAGACAAGCTGAAGAAAGCAGAATACATGTCCTATCATCTGGGAGAAGAGTTTGAGGGAATTATCTCCGGTGTTACCGGATGGGGACTCTATGTGGAACTTCCAAATACAGTAGAGGGCTTGGTGCATGTCAACACTTTGCGCGATGACTACTACGTCTTCGACCAGGAAACCTATGAACTCCGCGGTGAGATGACGAAGAAAGTTTACAAACTTGGAGATAAAGTCCGTATCCGCGTGGCGGATGCAGATAAGATGCTCAAGACAGTAGATTTTGAGCTGGTTTCCAATGTCTGGGATGACGAACAGTAAATAACAAGAATGAAATAATAATGGCTTGGAGGATATCATGGCAAAGAAAAAAGGAATGAAGCTGATTGCCAATAATAAAAAGGCATTTCATGACTATTTTATAGAAGATACTTATGAAGCCGGCATTGCCCTTGCAGGAACAGAAGTGAAGTCCCTGCGCATGGGCAAATGCAGCATCAAGGAATCCTTTATCCGTGTAGAGAACGGAGAGGTTTATATCTACGGAATGCATATCAGTCCTTATGAAAAAGGCAATATTTTCAACAAAGACCCGCTGAGGATCCGTAAGCTTCTGCTTCACAGATACGAGATCAACAAAATTGAAGCAAAGCTCAAAGAAAAAGGTTTAACTTTAGTACCTCTGAAAGTATACTTCAAAGACAGTCTGGTAAAAGTAGAGATCGGCATGGCCCGAGGTAAGAAACTCTATGACAAGAGACAGGATATCGCGAAGAAAGATCAGAGAAGAGAGGCAGAGCGCGACTTCAAAGTTAAGAACCTGTACTAACAATATTACCAAATCCTTTCACTTAAAATTGTGAAATGTTATGAAAATTTCGATAGATATTGCAAAAATATTCGAAAATTCCTATAATCATAATTGATAGATAAAAAAATAACAATTCATTTTCAGGCAGATGAGCTGAAAGGAGTGGTGCCCTATGAAAACAATCACGATCAGCAGACAGTATGGAAGCGGTGGAAGACACATTGCAGCTTTGCTTTCAGAAAAAATGGGAGTCCCCTTTTATGACAGCAGGCTTTTACTGAAAGCAGCAGAGAGATACGGAATCAGCCAGGAGATCATTGATGAATTTAAAGGCAAGACCAGTCTTCTCTATGCAATCGGAGTAATGATGTCAGAAGAATCACAGGATAAAGAACATCTGGCGATTCCGGAGAAAATGTTTCATGCGCAGAAAGAAGCAATAAAACGTCTGGCACAGGAAGGCCCATGTGTTTTTGTTGGAAGATGTGCAGATCAGATTCTGAAAGATGATAACCAGCTGCTTCGGGTGTATATTTATGCATCTGATATGAAAGACCGTATTAAACGGATCAAGAAAAATAAGAATCTTTCTCAGAGAGAGGCGCTTGAGAGAATTGCATATAAAGACCGCCAGAGAAGAGGCTATTATAATTTTTATACAGGATGTGAATGGGGAAAAATGGAAAATTACGATATCTGCCTGAATACGTCAGTTATATCAGAGGAAGAGTGTGTAGAACTTCTGATGAAACTTGCGGAATAAAATAAATATGACCAAGAAGAGATGACATTGGACTGCCAGAGTAGCATGGCAGTCCTTTCTGTCTATATAAGAAAAGGTTTTACAAATTATGGGGGAAATTATGAAGAGAGGAAAGAACACATCCGTCAAATGGAAAATGGTAAGCATGATCCTGTTATACTGGGCGCTTCCGTTTGCGCTGATGCTGGCACTTGTGGGGCATATTATGGCAGACCGGCAGGAGAAGACAGGTCTGGAACGTATGGCAGCGCAGCTTGAAATGGATAATCAGAACAGCATCGAACGGATCGACAGTGCCATCAGTGATTCGCGCCAGGCTACATATGACAAAATATTGTACAGTTACTACGATGAATTCCGCAAAGGCAGCGTAAACTTTGATACCGTATACAACAAAGGTCAGTACTACATGGCAAAGCAGTACGGCAAACGAAAAGAAATTTCCAGCAGTGTATTCATGCTGCTGCGTGCGCCAAAAGTGTACAAGATGACAAGCTATAACACACCAGCAGGAGACAGCTACAACCAGCTTAAAACATTCTGGGAAAAAGACTGCGACGATGTTCTGGAATTCGCAAAGGATCTGGACACATCCATCGGCACTTACCAGGCAGATGGCAGGCTTTATCTGGTGAGAAATCTTGTAGATTCTGCTACATACCGTCCATGGGGGGTGCTTGTACACAGAATGAATCTGAATTACTGCTTTGAATCACTTCTGCACTTTTATGATAACGCAAATGTAAAAATTGTGCTGGACGGAAAGAATATCGTTACCCAGGGAAATGCAGAAATCTGGAAAGATGCACCGGAAGCAGAGAAAAAAGGTTCTGCCGTATACACAGTAAAAGATAAGAAAGCATATATCTGCCATAAAGAGGGAACCAACTACGGACTGATGGCATCTACGGTTTCACTGGTAGTTATTCCGGTCATTATCGTATATATTTTCTTACAGAAATATATCATCAAGGGAATGACAGCCGGAGCTGTTAAAGGGTGATAAAAAACAGAAAGCTGAAAAATAAAATATAAGGTATTGCATAAAAAGGAGCATCCGCTGATTACAGGGGGTGTTCCCTTTTGTGTAATAATAAGAAATGGGAAAAACGGGGGATTTTTTATGTATAAAGTGGTTATTATTGATGATGAACCGATCATCGTGGAAGGACTGTCAAGACTTCTGCCATGGGAGCAGTATCACTGCAGAATCGCAGCAACTGTCCATGATCGCAGCGTTGAAAGTAGAATTTTCGGACATGGAGATTAGCATTCTGACAGGTTACCGTGAATTTGACTATTGCCAGAAAGCTATCCGTCTGGGGGTATCCAGATTTCTGCTGAAACCATCCAATATGACGGAGCTGGAAGAAGCATTAAAGGCGATGACCGGGTGCCTGAGAAAAAAAGAAATAACCGGAGAAGAAGCAGCACAGGAAAGTGCTTTGGTTGCCGGCAGTTTCGTTGTGAAGAATGCGCTTCAGTACATAGAAGAACATTACAATGAGAAGATCACGCTGACTCAGGTTGCGGAGAAAACGTATGTAAGTCAGTGGCATCTGAGCAAGCTTCTGAATAAAGAAGAAGGAAAAAATTTTTCAGAGATCCTTAACTGCATCCGTATCCGTCATGCGAAGGAACTTATGAAGGAACCGGCTTACAGACTGGCAGACATTGCAGAGCTGGTAGGTTTTACAGATGTGACACATTTTTCCAGAGTTTTAAAAAAAATGAAGGGATTTCTGCAAATGAATACAGAAATACAAAACTTTGAAAGTCTAAAATTTGTATGAAATCAGAGAGTGTCCGGTTGACAAGTTTTCCAGACTCTGTAATAATAGGAAACTGATATAAGAATAAAAAATAGTTACGGACTGCCGGGCTGCTGGCAGCTTTGGCAGTTCTGAAACATGTGAAATACAGGAATGTAAATAAATGAAACAGATATTCCAGATACAGGAGGGAATATATTATGAAAAAACGTTATTTGATACTTACAGGAATGCTTGTTATGGCTGTAGCAGCTGCGGGCTGCGGAAAGAAACAGGATACGCAGACAGAGACTGTACAGACAAGTCCGACACCTACACCTGAGGCAACGAAGGCACCCGAAGTAGTAAATATGCAGACATCCACAGAGGATGATATTACCAATATTATGGGAGAGAAAACAGACACCGCATCCAAGGTGGTCTTTGTAAACAGCACAGGAGATGACATTGCTGCAATCTATGTCCGTCCTCATGTTTCAGACGATACAGATGATTCCGATGATACCTGGGGAAGTGATCTGGTAAATGGTAAGTTTACACTGAAGGACAAGGACAAAGCACTGTATTATTATAATAAAGATCAGAAGGACAGTGACGGAAAAACAGTTACTTCGTATGACATCCGTGTTACTTATACAGATGAAGAGAAGAATGAATGCTTCTTCAGGGATATTCCGCTGCCTACAGTTTCACAGATCACATTATGTATGGATACATCAGGAGATGATTCCATTCCGTATGCGAAATATCTTCTGGGAAGTACGAAGAAAGAAGTATCAACTCTTAATGATGTGAAGAAGCGTCTGGGTCTGACGGATGACAGCAGTGATTCTTCTGATGACAGCAGCTCGGACAGTGAGACATATGGGACACCGACGCCGGTTCCGGACGACAGCAGTGATGATCAGAATGAAGAACAGGATGATCAGAACGGAGGCGACAACAATGAGGATCCGTCCCCGACAGAGGCACCTGAGGATCCGGATACGCCAAGTGATCCTTCAGATTCTGATGACATGATCTCTACAGCAGAACAGTATATCGGTCAGTCTCTGTCAGCACTGCAGAGTGCATGCGGCGATCCTGAAGGCAGCGATTACGAAGACGATCCTGAAACAGGAAAGATGGGACTGCATTATTACAGCAATTTCACAGTTTCTACAACAGTTGATGAAAATGGCAATGAAATTGTTTCCGGAATATGGTAGAATAGAGTTACAATAACAATAAAATAACTTTAGGAGAAAGCAATATGAAACGAGTATTATTAAAATTAAGCGGTGAAGCTCTCGCCGGAGCAAAAAAGACCGGATTTGACGAGGCAACAGTCATTGAAGTAGCGAAACAGATCCGTACGCTGTCTGAGGAAGGTCTGGAGATCGGTATCGTGATCGGTGGTGGTAACTTCTGGAGAGGACGTACCAGTGAGACCATCGACAGAAATAAAGCAGACCAGATCGGAATGCTTGCTACTGTTATGAACTGTATCTATGTATCTGATATCTGCAGATATCTGGGATTGAAGACTCAGATCCTGACACCGTTCGTATGCGGTGCTTTTACAGGATTGTATTCCAAGGATGCAGCTGAAGAATGCTTCGCACAGGGCAAGATCGTATTCTTCGCAGGCGGAACAGGCCATCCATACTTCTCTACAGATACAGCTACTGTACTTCGTGCAGTGGAGATCGAGGCAGAAGCAATCCTTCTGGCGAAAGCTGTAGACGGAATCTATGACAGTGACCCGAAGGTAAATCCGAATGCTGTAAGATATGACGAGATTTCCATCGAAGAAGTAGTTGCAAAGAAACTGGCTGCCATGGATCTGACAGCATCTATTATGTGCATGGAGCAGAAAATGCCGATGCTGGTATTTGCCCTGGATGAGAAGGACAGCATTGTAAATGCGGCACATGGTAAATTTACAGGCACGAAGGTAACTGTGTAAGCACAGATTATCTGGAAATGATATAAACGGTTATTGCCGGTATACCAACAAGCTGATTTGCTGAATGATCAGTCGGCCGGTACACTGGTAAATGTAAAATAAACGGGAGAGGGAGATTAACCTTATGGATGAAAGAATTCAGAAATATGAAGACAAAATGAAAAAGACACTGGCAAGCCTGGAGAGCGAGCTTGCTACAATCCGTGCAGGACGTGCGAATCCGCATATTCTTGACAAACTTACCGTAGACTATTACGGAGCACCGACACCTCTGCAGCAGGTTGCCAATATTACAGTTCCTGAAGCACGTATGATCCAGATCCAGCCATGGGAATCCAGCCTGATCAAGGGAATCGAGAAAGCAATCCTTGTTTCTGATCTCGGTCTGAATCCAAGCAATGACGGTAAAGTGATCCGTCTTGTTTTTCCGGAACTGACAGAAGAGCGTCGTAAAGAACTGGTAAAAGACGTTAAGAAAAAAGGCGAAGCCGCCAAAGTTGCAGTCCGCAATATCCGTCGTGATGCAAATGATGCATACAAGAAGCTTGCAAAACAGGACGTATCTGAGGATGAGATCAAAGAGCTTGAAGACAAGATCCAGAAGAGCACAGATAAATATATCAAAGAAGTTGATGCGGCAGTAGATGTAAAGAGCAAGGAAATCATGACCGTATAAGGAAACGTAGAAGAGAGCTCCATTATGCGGGCTCTCTTTTAAGCTTGTTTAACCGGACTGTGAAACAGCCATCCGGTTATGAGCAGGCAGTGAAGCGGCAGAAAGAACAAAAAGTGAGGAGAAACCATGAACGTACCGAATCATATTGCGATCATCCTGGATGGCAACGGACGCTGGGCGAAAGCCAAGGGAATGCCCAGAAGCTACGGTCATATGAAGGGCTGCGCCAATCTGGAGACAGTCTGTGACTATATGAAAGAACTTGGAGTGAAATATGTAACTGTGTATGCTTTTTCCACAGAGAACTGGAAACGTTCCAAAGAAGAAGTAGACGGTCTGATGAAACTGTTCCGCAGTTATCTGAAAAAATGTATCAAGCTTGCAGACAAAAATAAAATGCGTGTCCGTGTGATCGGGGAAATCTCTGCATTTGACCAGGATATTCAGGACAGCATTGTGAAACTGGAAGAGTATTCATACAAATACGATGAGATCTATTTTCAGATTGCCTTAAATTACGGAAGCAGGGATGAGATCCTCAGAGGAATCCGGAAGCTGACACAGGATGCTGTGGACGGTAAAGTGAAGCCTGAGGAAATCGATGAGCATACATTTGACAGTTATCTGGATACAGCAGGGATCCCGGATCCGGATCTGATGATCCGTACAAGCGGAGAACTGCGTCTATCCAATTTCCTGTTATGGCAGATGGCATATACAGAATTTTATTTCACAGAAGTGGCGTGGCCTGATTTCAATAAAGCAGAGCTGATCAAGGCCATCGAGAAATATAATCAGAGAGACCGGAGATACGGCGGGGTAAAGGAGGAATAAAAGATGTTTAAGACAAGACTCTTAAGCGGAATCCTGCTGGTGATCATCGCTCTGGCAACGATCATAAGCGGCGGATATGTTTTGTTTTTTACGCTTCTGGCGGTTTCACTGATCGGAATGCGTGAGCTGTATAAGGCTATGAAGGTGCAGGACGAGAAGGCAAATCTTCTGGTATATGCCGGATATGCAGGTGCAGCGATTTATTATGTGGCAGTTCTGCTTGACTTCGGGAGATATGGAACTCTGGCCATCATCTTCGGCCTGGTGCTGATCATGTTTGTCTATGTGTTTACTTATCCTGAATTTGAAGCGAAGCAGGTAATGCCGGCGATGTTCGGAATCGTTTATGTGGCAGTGATGCTGTCCTTTATTTGCCTGACAAGAGCACTTCCGGGAGGAAAATTCCATGTATGGCTGATCTTCTTATGTTCCTGGGGTTGCGATACCTGTGCATACTGCGTGGGAATGCTCATCGGCAAACATAAGATGGCTCCTGTACTCAGTCCGAAGAAATCTGTAGAGGGAGCCGTTGGCGGTGTAGCGGGCGCTGCACTTCTGGGTGTGATCTATGCAGCTGCAACCCAGGGACCGATTCTGAAATATGCAGTGATCTGCGCTGTGGGAGCACTGATCTCCATGGTAGGAGACCTAGCTGCTTCTGCCATCAAGAGAAATCAGGGGATCAAGGATTACGGGAAACTGATACCAGGACATGGAGGAATCCTGGACCGGTTTGACAGTGTGATCTTTACTGCACCGGTGATCTATTTCCTGTCTGTGATAATGATAGAGGTATAAAAGATGAAAAAAATTGCAATTTTGGGATCAACTGGATCCATCGGAACTCAGACACTGGATGTGGTTCGTGCCAATGAGGATCTGGAAGTAGTGGGACTTTCCGCAGGAAGCAATGTGGAGAAGCTGGAAGAGCAGATCAGGGAATTTCGCCCGAAACTGGTGGCAGTCTGGAAGGACGAAGCTGCCAGAGATCTGGCTGTAAGAGTGAAGGATCTGAATGTAAAGATCGTAAGCGGGATGGGAGGACTGATCGAGCTTGCCCGGATGAAAGAGTCTGATATTCTGGTAACTGCCATTGTGGGAATGATCGGTATCCGCCCGACCATGGAAGGAATCCTGGCAGGAAAGGACATTGCCCTCGCAAACAAAGAAACACTGGTAACAGCCGGACATCTTATTATGCCGCTGGCAAAAGAGTGCAGAGTAAACATCCTTCCTGTGGACAGTGAACACAGTGCCATTTTCCAGGCACTTCACGGAGAGAAAAGAGCGGAAGTCCATAAACTGCTTATCACGGCATCCGGCGGTCCTTTCAGAGGAAAGAAAACCAGAGATCTGGAGAAAGTTACCCTGGAGGATACGTTAAAGCATCCGAACTGGGTAATGGGCCAGAAGATCACTGTGGATTCTGCGACTCTGGTAAATAAAGGTCTGGAAGTTATGGAAGCCAGATGGCTCTTCGATGTGGATCTGGATCATATCCAGGTGGTTGTACAGCCTCAGAGCATCATTCATTCTATGGTGGAATTTAAGGACGGTGCAGTGATGGCGCAGCTTGGAACTCCGGATATGCGCCTGCCGATCCAGTATGCACTGTGTTATCCTGAACGTAGATATCTGGCGGGAGACAGACTGGATTTCCATATGTTAAAGCAGATCACTTTCGAGGAACCGGACAGAGAAACATTTAAGGGACTGCCTATGGCAATCGAAGCATCTGCCAGAGGCGGCAGTATGCCGACGGTCTTTAATGCTGCCAATGAGCTGGCTGTACGGAAATTCCTGCAGCGCAAGATTGGATTTCTGGATATTTATGAGATTATCGGGCAGTCTATGAGCAGACATACAGTAACAGAGAATCCGGATCTGGATCAGATCCTGGAGATTGAGAAAGAAACTTATCAATGGATCGAAAGCAGGTGGTAGATTGAAGATCATTATTGCAATTATCATATTCAGTGCAATTATCCTGTTTCATGAACTGGGTCATTTTCTTCTGGCAAAGAAAAACAAGATCGTAGTTACAGAATTTTCCCTGGGAATGGGACCAAGGCTCCTGAGTACAGAGAGAAACGGAACCAGATATTCCCTGAAACTTCTGCCTATCGGCGGTTCCTGTGCAATGCTGGGGGAAGATACGGACGAAGAAGACGAACCGGGGACTTTTAACAGTGCTCCGGTAGGGGGCAGGATCGCAGTGGTGGCTGCAGGACCTGTATTTAATTTCATCATGGCGTTTGTGCTGTCCGTGATCATTGTAGGCATGGTGGGATATGAACCATCTACGGTACTTTCTGTGAAGGAAGGATCAGCAGCGGAAGCGGCAGGCCTGAAAGAGGGAGATGTGATCACCAGTTATCAGGGATATCATGTTGATCTGGGAAAAGACATCTATGTGTATTCCTACATGAATGAACTGAAAGAAGGAGATACTGTCAGGCTTACCGTGAAACGTGACGGAGAGAAGAAGGAGATCTCTTATCAGTCAGATACAAATGTCAGATACCTTCTGGGATGTAATTTCAAAGGAGACGACACTACGGCCATGACAGTGGAATCCGTGATGGAGGGCATGCCTCTGGATGATGCTGGTGTGAAGGAAGGAGATGTGATCACTTCCATCAATGGTGTGAAGATCGGGAATGCCCAGGATTATCAGGATTACATCAAGGAGAACCCTCTGACCGGAGATCCGGTAGAACTGACATACACCAGGGACGGCCTGGAATATCATGCATCCATCACTCCGAAGGAGTACAGGACTGCAGATTCCGGATTTACCTATAATATATACTGCCAGAAGGCCAAAGGACTGGACGTGATCCGCTATGGCGCAGTGGAAGTGAAGTATATGATCCGCACTACGGTTCTCAGCCTGAAAGAACTGTGTACAGGAAAGCTTGGAGTAAAGGATCTGAGCGGTCCGGTAGGTGTGGTGGATGCAATTGGCACCACTTATGAGCAGAGCAAAAGTGAAGGCACAGTCATGCTGTGGATGAACATGCTGAATATGGCAGTTCTGCTGTCTGCGAATCTGGGTGTAATGAACCTTCTGCCATTTCCAGCACTGGATGGAGGAAGACTGGTGTTCCTTGTTGTGGAAGCGGTAAGACGTAAACCGATCAACCGCCAGATTGAAGGTATGGTTCATTTTGCGGGACTGATGCTTTTGATGGTGCTGATGGTAGTGGTCATGTATAATGATATCGTAAGGATTTTTTAAATAAGCATAGTATTATATAGAAAAACACGGTACATTTTGCGAAGAAAGCAAAATGTACCGTGTTTTTTGAATTTTCGTCACAGGGAACCACTGGAATTTTTTGAATTTTTTCTGTATAATGTGAATAAGCGAAATATGGAGGAACTTCATAAGATGAAAAAGAAAAATAATCATATGACAGGGAATTATATTACTGCTATTTTTGTGTTTATCTGTGCCGTAGCAGCCAGCCTGGGTGTTTTCCTTGTCGAAGTGCAGCGTTCTATTGACCAGAATTCCCAGGTGACCATGGCCAATAATGTTTCCAGACAGAGTGACCATATTCTGTCGATCCTGGATATTCATTATGGATTTTTGAATGGCATTGCAGATAAGATGGGAAAATCCGAAGATCTTTTGTCCGATGAGAATATGGACATGCTGGTTTCCATATGTGATAATACGGATTTTGAGCGTACAGCTCTCATCGAGGCTGACGGAACTTCCCATTATGACAACGGTGCGGTGAAAAATGTTGCCGAAAGGCTTTATTTCAAAGAAGCTATAAGAGGAAAGGAAACACTCAGTGATCCGTTGGAGAGCAGTGTGGATCAGGAAACCAGAGTGATTTTGAGTGTTCCGGTCTACCAGAATGGAAAGGTGGTAGCAGTACTAGGTGGTTCTTACAATGTAACTGCATTAAGCCGTATGCTGTTTGATGATATTTTTGACGGTGCAGGTTACAGTCTGATCGTTACAATGGAAGGGGAGATTATCGCCTATGACGGGGAACCGGCTTATCATAAGATTACCTATGGAGATAATTTCTTTGAATTCTATGACAGCAAAACACTTCTGGGAGTAAATGAACTCCAGGACGTGAAAGCGGATTTCGCAGTGGGAAGAGACGGGCTGATCAAAATGAGAAACGGTACAGATACAAGTTCTGACCAGTATCTGTCATATACCAGGCTGGGAATGAATGACTGGATGATCTGCTATGTGATCCCTGTTTCTGCTGCACAGAAGTCCTTTGATTTTATCAAAAGGGACGAAAGCGTATTTATGGGAGTTTTCTGTGTGCTGGTACTGGTTCTGATATTCTATATTATCTACAGGAACCGGAAACAGAACGAGGCATTGCTTAAAAGCGCACAGACAGACGGCCTGACCGGAATTTATAATAAACGGAGTACAGAAGAGAGGATCAATGAGATCCGGGATGAAAATCCAGCAGAAAAGGGGACTTTTGTGATCCTGGATGTGGACAAGTTTAAAGAAGTTAATGACAGATATGGACATATGGCAGGAGATAAGGTGCTGAGTGAATTTGGCAGGATCCTGAAAGCACATTTCAGGGAAGAAGATGTGGTAGGAAGGATTGGCGGAGATGAATTCGTAGTTTACATACGCAGGACAGAGAACAGAGAGATTGCTGATATCCGTATACGGGAACTGATTTCGAAAGTACGGCAGTTCCATTTCCCTGAACTGAAAGGTGGAAATGTGACTATCAGCGTAGGTGTCTGCTTCGCGCCGGAACATGGAACCTGTTATATGGATCTGTACAAAAATGCAGATATTGCTCTGTATGAGACGAAACAGGCAGGAAGAGATGGATACCGCATGTATCAGAAAGAATAATAAGAATGGAATCCTGCAAGCAGGATTCTTTTTTGTATTTGACAGAAATGAAAAAAGGTAACAACCGGGAAGAACGGCGCATATGCTGATGTGAAAGAAGTATTTCGGAGAGCTTGTATGGCTTTTTATAAAGAGATGAGGATGCAGCAGGAAAATGTGGATACAGGCCGTTATCAGGTGACTGTTTTAAACAGGGCGGATAACCGGCCGGTGGAAAATGCCAGAGTCCGGATCTCCTACACAGGGGCGCCGGACAGTGTTCTGGAAGAGGTGGTTACGGATTCTTCGGGAAGAACGCCGGTGATCGAACTGAAGACACCGCCCCTGGAATACAGTATGGAACCGGTGGAGGAGCAGCCTTATGCAGAATATACGGTGCAGATCCAGGCAGAAGGGTTTGAGCCAAAGGAAGTGGCAGGCAGTGAAGTACTTCCGGATGTATTGTCCAGGCAGCCTGCCACTCTGGAAGCAAGTGAACCGGGGGAGAGCTATGAGCGTGTGGTGATCCCACCGCATACATTGTTTTATGAATATCCGCCGAAGATCGAGGAAGCAGAGATCAAGCCTGTAAATGAAACTGGGGAGATCGTTCTGAGCAAGGTAGTGGTACCTGAGTATATCGTAGTACATGACGGCCCTGTCAGGGATTCTTCAGCAGAAAATTATTATGTCCCTTACAGGGATTATATCAAAAATGTGGCAAGCAGCGAAATCTATGCCACCTGGCCTGATGACACAATAAGGGCAAATGTTCTGGCAATCATGTCCTTTACCATGAATCGTGTATATACGGAATGGTACCGGAACAAAGGATATGATTTTACCATCACTTCCTCTACGGCCTATGACCATAAATGGATCTACGGCAGAAATATTTTTGACAGTATTGACCGGATCGTGGATGAATTGTTTGAAAATTATCTTTCCAGACCGGATGTGCGGCAGCCGATCCTGACTCAGTATTGTGACGGGAAACAGGTGCAGTGCAGAAGCCGTGGATGGATGACCCAGTGGGGAAGTAAGACGCTGGGAGATCAGGGATATTCGGCTATTGAGATCCTGAGGGCTTTCTACGGAAATGATATGTATATTAATGTTGCGGAAGCTGTGTCCGGGATTCCGGCTTCCTGGCCGGGATATGACTTAGATACAGGTGCTTCAGGGAGCAAAGTCCTGCAGATCCAGGAACAGCTTAATACCATAGCCGGGGCATATCCTGCAGTTCCTGTTGTGACCGCAGACGGAATCTATGGAGAACAGACGAAAAATTCAGTCCGGGTATTTCAGGGGATTTTCGGACTGGAACAGACCGGGATCGTGGATTATCCTACCTGGTATAAGATTCAGGAAATTTATGTGGCAGTGAGCCGGATCGCAGAATTAAATTAAAGTGTCCTATACAGATGCAGATACAGGGGAACTGACAGGAATTCATAGATGATCAGGATCTGGCCATGACGGGAATACCTTTCACGCAGACTGAGACCTGTATGATGTACCAGAAACAGACGGATAAGAATCTTATATCTGTAATGAATAAAAGCATCGGGTCTGTCAGTGAAGAGGAACAAAATGAAGTGATCCGCCATTATTCGGCTTCTTCGCTGAATATGCTGAAAGAAGCACCTATTGATGAGATTAAACTGGATATGCGTTTCTTAAGTAAGGATGATCCTTACGGAAGAGCGGAGGATATCCTTCATATGATCATTGCCATGGGAAACAGTATGCGTCTTTCTGTATTGGCAGAAGGGGTTGAGACAGAGAAACAGAAGGAAATGCTTCAGAATTTCTGTTGTAATAAAGCACAGGGATATTATTATGCCAAACCAATGAAGGCACAGGATTCTATGCTACAGAGTCCCCCTCTGACCGGAGGGCCTGTAGCAGACGGAATTCGAAATAAAAGCAAAAAAATAAGGCACCATGAATTCACATAGCTCCTCATTTTTCAATGCGGAAGATGGGACTTGAACCCACACGAGCGCAATGCTCACAAGATCCTTAGTCTTGCTCGTCTGCCAGTTCCGACACTTCCGCATATCGCATTTCACGGGATTCTTTATCTTCTCCCTCGCGACAAATGATACTATACCAAAAGTGAAACTTAATGTCAACACCTTTTCGTAAAAAAATAAAAAAAATTTATTTTTTTTTTGAAAAAAAGAGGAATTTGAAATTTTGTGTAGAATATAATTAATAAGAGGTATTTTGTGGTTAACATTTTTGTCAGCCTGTGGAGGTATCGCTTATGAACATCAGGGAAAGCATGGAACAGAGAGAACTGGAGCTATTAAGCCCCTATGCAGCACACAGCCTTCATTCCCGGGGACGGGAGAGGCAGGAAGAGGAATGCGATGTACGTACTGTATATCAGAGGGACAGAGACAGGATCCTTCACAGTAAGGCTTTTCGCAGGATGAAGGATAAGACACAGGTTTTCCTGGCACCCCAGGGGGACCATTACAGGACCCGGCTGACACATACTCTGGAAGTATCGCAGATCGCCAGGACGATTGCGAAGGCACTGCGGCTGAATGAGGACCTTGTGGAGGCGATCGCACTTGGCCATGACCTGGGACATACTCCTTTCGGACATGCCGGTGAGCGAGCACTCAATGAAGTGGATCCGGATGGTTTTGCCCACTATAAACAGAGCGTCCGGGTTGCACAGGTGCTGGAGAAGAACGGGGAAGGCCTGAATCTTACCTGGGAGGTAAGGGACGGGATACTGAATCACCGCACCAGCGGAAATCCTTCCACACTGGAGGGAAAGGTGGTGCGTCTTTCCGATAAGATCGCTTACATCCATCATGATATGGATGATGCCCAGAGAGCCGGGATCATTACAGAGGATGATATTCCCATTACTCTTCGGATGCTTCTGGGATATACTACCAGGGAACGATTAAATACCTTTGTCCATAATATCATAGAGAACAGCTATGAGCAGGACACCATAAAGATGTCAGATGAGATCTTCGAAGCCATGATGACCCTCCGGGCGATCATGTTCGAGCAGGTGTATGAGAATCCTGTCGCCAAGAAGGAAGAGGATAAGGCAGTGAAGATGCTGACAGAATTATACGAATATTATGTGGAACATCCGGAAAGCATGTCTGCGGAGTACAGGGAGATGATCCGAAGGGGAGAGAAGAAAACACGGACTGTGTGCGATTATCTCTCCGGCATGACAGATCAGTATTCCATGGAGAAATTCCGGGAGATATACATACCTAAAGCATGGGAAGTCTATTAGCAGATACCAGAAGAAGGAGGACGAAACATGCGCTATTCAGACGATATCATTGAAGAAGTCAGAATGAAGAATGATATTGTAGACGTTGTATCCCAGTATGTGAAGCTGACGAGAAGAGGAAGCACCTATTTCGGACTGTGTCCTTTCCATAATGAGAAGACGCCGTCCTTTTCGGTGACACCCTCGAAGCAGATGTATTACTGTTTCGGCTGCGGAGCAGGGGGAAATGTTTTTAACTTTGTAATGGAATATGAGAATTATACTTTCGGGGAGGCATTACAGCATCTGGCAGACAGAGCAGGAGTGCAGCTGCCGAAGATCGAGTATTCCAGGGAAGCCAGACAGAAGGCAGAAGAGAGAGCTGCTCTTCTGGAGATCAACAAGCTGGCTGCCAGATACTTTTATTACCAGCTGCGCAGGGAGAGCGGAAAAACAGCTTACGCGTACCTTACAGGCAGAGGGTTAAGTGAGGAGACCATTAAGAAATTCGGTCTGGGCTATTCCGACAAGTTCAGCGATGACCTGTACAAATTCCTGAAATCAAAGAATTACAGCGATATGCTGCTGAGGGATTCCGGACTTTTTAATGTAGATGAACGTCATGGAATGTACGATAAGTTCTGGAACCGTGTGATCTTTCCCATCATGGATGTGAATAACCGTGTGATCGGGTTCGGAGGAAGAGTAATGGGCGACGGGAAACCGAAATACCTGAATTCTCCGGAAACGAAGATCTTCGACAAGAGCCGGAACCTGTACGGACTGAATGTGGCGAGAACAACCAGGAAAAATTATCTGATCCTGTGCGAGGGATACATGGATGTGATCTCCATGCACCAGGCAGGATTTACCAATGCAGTAGCATCATTGGGAACAGCGCTGACATCCGGGCATGCAAGCCTGCTGAAGCGCTATACTCAGGAGGTTCTGCTTCTCTACGACAGCGATGATGCAGGAGTGCGTGCAGCACTTCGTGCTATTCCTATTCTGAGAGAGGCGGGAGTGACATCCAGGGTGGTGAATTTAAGACCTCATAAAGACCCGGATGAATTTATCAAGGCACTGGGTGGTGAGGAATTCGAGAAGCGTCTGGAACAGGCCATGGACAGCTTTATGTTCCGGGTGCATATGGCACAGAGGGAATTTTCCATGAAAGAACCCCAGGGACAGAACCGGTTCTTCGAACGATGTGCGCAGATGCTTCTGGAGCTGAGCGATGAGCTGGAGAGAAATCTTTATATAGAGGCTATTGTAAAAGATTACAGAAACTATGGGATCAGTGTGGAGGATCTGAGAAAAAGGGTGAACACGCTGGCACTGAAAGGAACGCCTGCAGAGCAGAGGGTGCAGCCGAAACAGACCGGCACCCAGCAGAAAAAAAAGGAGAACGCAGGGGAGAAAGCACAGAAACTGATGCTTACCTGGCTGGTAACCTATCCGGGAATCTTTGAAACTGTGGAGAAATATATCCAGCCTGCAGACTTTATCGTGCCCCTGTACAGACAGGTGGCAGAAATGTTGTATGAACAGCATGTGCAGGGAGATGTAAACCCTGCAAGACTTTTGAATTCCTTTATAGACAGTGACGAACAGAGAGAAGTTTCGTCCCTGTTTAATGCAACGATCCACCTGGAAAATGCCCAGGAACAGGATCGTGCATTTGCGGATACGGTACTCAGGATCAAAGAGGAGAGCCTGAAGGATAAAAATAAAAACTGGGATCCCACAGATATGCAGGGGCTTCAGGAGATCGTAAAAGCAAAAAAGGAACTGGAAGATCTCGGAAGAAAGCGGCAGCAGCTGCATATTTCTTTCGAATAAGGATAAAATATAAACACTATATGGAGGTATAGAGCACATATGGAAATGAATATGGGTAAATTCAGTGAGAAACTGGTAGAACTTCTGGAACTTGCCAAGAAGAAAAAGAATGTACTGGAGTATCAGGAGATCAACGATTTCTTTAAGGATCAGCCGCTGGGAGTGGAGCAGATGGAGAAAGTCTTCGACTTCCTGGAAGCCAGCGGAGTAGATGTGCTTAGGATCACAGACAATAATGCAGATGATATGCTTCTGGACGATGGAGATGATATTGACAAGATCGGCGAGGAAGAGGAGATCGAACTTGACAAGATCGACCTTTCCGTACCTGAGGGCGTCAGCATCGAAGATCCGGTCCGTATGTATCTGAAAGAGATCGGTAAAGTTCCGCTTCTTTCTGCAGAAGAAGAAATTGAACTTGCCAAAAGAATGGAGAACGGTGATGAGGCAGCGAAGAAACGTCTGGCAGAAGCCAACCTTCGTCTGGTTGTCAGCATTGCGAAAAGATATGTAGGCCGTGGAATGCTTTTCCTTGACCTGATCCAGGAAGGAAACCTTGGTCTGATCAAAGCTGTAGAGAAATTTGACTACCGCAAGGGATATAAGTTCAGTACCTATGCAACCTGGTGGATCCGTCAGGCTATTACCAGAGCCATCGCAGACCAGGCAAGAACCATCCGTATCCCGGTTCATATGGTTGAGACGATCAACAAGCTGATCCGCGTTTCCCGTCAGTTACTGCAGGAGCTTGGACGTGAACCTACGCCGGAAGAGATTGCAGCAGAGATGGATATGTCTGTGGAACGTGTCCGTGAGATCCTGAAGATTTCCCAAGAACCGGTTTCCCTGGAAACTCCTATCGGTGAAGAGGAAGACAGCCATCTGGGAGATTTCATCCAGGATGACAATGTTCCGGTACCTGCAGATGCAGCAGCATTTACACTTCTTAAGGAACAGCTGGTGGAAGTCCTCAGTACTCTTACAGACAGAGAGCAGAAAGTTCTCAGACTGCGTTTCGGTCTGGATGACGGACGTGCCAGAACACTGGAAGAAGTAGGAAAAGAATTTAATGTAACAAGAGAACGTATCCGTCAGATCGAGGCCAAAGCTCTTCGTAAATTACGTCATCCGAGCCGCAGCCGTAAGCTGAAGGATTACCTGGATTAAGGAGCCTGTTATGCAGCTTTCACTACGTTTGTCTGCAGTGGCAGGCCTGGTAACCAGGGGAAACAGACTGGCAGATGTAGGATGCGATCATGGTTATCTGCCGGTATATCTGTATCAGAAAGGGATCATTCCTCATGGGATCGCCATGGATGTCCGCCCGGGTCCTTTGTCCAGGGCGCAGGAACATATTGCACAGTATGGACTGGAACAGTACATAGAAACCCGGCTCTCCGATGGACTGGAGAAGCTGGAAGCAGGGGAGGCAGATACGCTTGTGATCGCAGGAATGGGCGGCCCTCTTATGGAAAGGATCCTCACAGACGGTGAGGCAGTCCGGGAAAGTTTCCGGGAGATGATCCTGCAGCCGCAGTCTGATATTCCACATTTCCGCAGATTTATAAAGGAGATCGGGTGGAAGATCGTGGAGGAGGAGATGATCCTGGAAGATGGGAAATTCTATCCCATGATGAAGGTCATTCCCGGAGAAAAGGAGCATATTTGTGCAGATACGCCTTATACTTTAAGTGAGTGGTTCGGCAGTATGCTTCTGGAGCGGAAACACCCTGTTCTGAAGGAGTATCTGGAAAGAGAGCTCCGCATCCGCAATGAGATCCTTGATAAATTAAAGAAAGCGCCTGATGCCAAGAAACGGACAGGTGAGATAGAGGAGGAGAAGCAGGCGATCATCGCTGCTTTAAAGGAATATGAAAGCATATGAACTGACCTCCTGGCTGGAGAAGAAGTATCCTGCAGATGCAGCAGAAGACTGGGATAATGTAGGACTTCTCACAGGAGATGATACCAATGAGATCAGCCATGTATTTCTGGCTTTGGATCTGACAGAGGAAACACTGGCTGAAGCCATAGAGGATGGAGCGGATATGATCATTACCCACCATCCCATGATCTTTTCCGGGATCAAGAAGATCAATAATCATAATTTTACAGGGAGAAAGATCATAAAACTGATCCAGAAGGGAATTGTCTATTATGCCATGCATACCAATTATGATGTGCTGGGCATGGCAGATTTAAGTGCAGATTATACGAAGATGCACAATACGACAGTTCTTTCTGTAACTGAAGAGAGAAACGGTGAGGTGCAGGGATTCGGCAGGGTCGGAGACCTTCCGGAAGAGATGACTCTGAGGGCGTATGCGCAGCTGATCAAGAAATCCCTGAAATTAAATGATGTGAAGGTCTATGGTGACCTGGATGCCAAAGTAAAGCGTGCAGCCGTCTGTACAGGATCAGGTAAGAGCATGATCAAAGATGCCATTAAGGCAGGTGCAGATGTGTACGTGACCGGTGATATCGATCATCATACCGGAATCGATACCGTTGCCCAGGGACTGGCACTGATCGACGCCGGACACTATGGAACAGAATATGTTTTTATGGATGCGATGAAGAAAGAACTGGAACAGGCTTTTCCCAAGCTGAAGATTTCCAGTGCAGAAGTAAAGAGCCCGTACACAATTTTGTGATACGGGTTCTTACCATATTGTCGGCATAACAGAAATGGAGGCAGGATTTATGGAACAGAAAATGTATCATGTTACAATAAAGGGAGAGACGAAGGAATATCCGGAAGGAATCCCTTACAGTGAGATTGTGAAAGAATACGAAGGTGCCGGTGATGCGCCGGTGATCCTGGTGCTGGTGGATGGAAGGCTGAGAGAACTGCATAAACGGCTGAAAGGTGACTGTACCATTGAATGCGTGACAACCAGTGATCCGATCGGACATCAGACTTATAAGAGAAGCGCCTGCCTGATCCTTCTGAAGGCCATCTATGATGTGGCAGGGCAGGAGAACATAGATAAGGTAGTGATTCACTATTCAGTGGGAAGCGGGTATTATTTTACAATGAAGGGCGGTACTGAGCTGACACAGGAATTTATTGATCAGGTAAAGAGCCGGATGCATGAGATCGTAGATGCCCGTCTGCCGATTCAGAAGAGAAGCGTCAGCACAGATGATGCCATTGCCATGTTCCATAAATATCATATGTACGATAAGGAACGGCTGTTTTATTACAGAAGAGTATCCAGGGTAAATCTCTACAGTATAGAGAATTTCGAAGATTATTTCTATGGATTTATGGCAAATCATACAGGGTATATTCAGTATTTTGACCTGTTTTTATATGAAGGAGGATTTATCCTTCAGCTGCCGAACCAGGCCGAACCGGATAAAATCCCGGAATTCAGACCCCAGGAAAAGATCTTTCATGTACAGAGGGAATCTCAGGAGTGGGGAGACCGTCTGGATATCTCCACAGTGGGAGAAATGAATGACAAAGTGACCCATGGAGGGATCCAGGATATTCTGCTGATCCAGGAAGCCATGCAGGAGGGCAGGATTTCGGAAATTGCAGCCCAGATCGCAGCTGCCGGAAATAAGAAGTTCGTAATGATCGCAGGTCCGTCTTCTTCTGGAAAGACCACATTTTCCCACAGATTGTCTATCCAGCTGGCTGCACACGGGATGAAACCTCATCCCATCGCAGTAGATAATTATTTCGTGAACAGGGAATTTACCCCTGTGGATGAATTTGGAGAGAAGAATTTCGAATGCCTGGAAGCCATTGATGTGAAACAGTTCAACCAGGATATGTTAGACCTGCTGGATGGAAAGCGCGTGGAGCTTCCTGTCTTTAATTTCAAGACAGGACATAGGGAATATAAGGGCGACTTCCTTCAGCTTGGAAAAGAGGATGTTCTGGTCATCGAGGGAATTCATGGATTGAATGACAAATTAAGCTATGCACTGCCCCAAGAGAGCAAGTTTAAAATCTATATCAGTGCATTGACTCAACTGAATATTGATGAGCATAACCGGATTCCCACTACTGACGGCAGGCTGATCCGCAGGATTGTAAGAGATGCACGTACCAGAGGAACTTCCGCGAAGGAGACCATCGCCAGGTGGCCCTCTGTGCGCAGGGGAGAGGAACAGAATATCTTTCCGTTCCAGGAAGAAGCAGATGTGATGTTTAATTCTGCGCTGATCTATGAACTTGCGTGCCTGAAGGTTTATGCAGAACCGTTGCTGTTCGGAATTGATAAAAATGAGCCGGAATATGCAGAAGCGAAAAGGCTTCTGAAATTCTTTGATTATTTTCTGCCTGTTCCAAGTGAGGCAGTGCCCCATAATTCCATTCTGAGAGAATTTATCGGGGGAAGCTGTTTCAATGTATAAAAGGAATGGCAAAATAGCTTTACAAGTAAAAAAAATCGTGTTAGAATAGCACTTGCGCAACCAGGCCAGGTAATCGCGGCTGAACAGACGAAAGGGTTCAGACGAGGAAAGTCCGGGCTTCGCAGGGCAGGATGCCGGATAACGTCCGGTGGAGGTGACTCCCAGACCAGTGCAACAGAAATAAACCGCCTCACCTGTTGAGGTAAGGGTGGAAAGGTAGTGTAAGAGACTACCGCCGTCCTGGTAACAGGCCGGGCACATGTAAACTCCATTCGAAGCAAGACCGAATAGAAAGCGATACGGCTGCCCGTCGTGCTTTCAGGTGGGTCGCTTGAGCCCTATGGCAACGTAGGGCCTAGACAGATGATTACCCAATGACATAACCCGGCTTATCGGTCTGATTGCGTATAAGAATAAGAAATTGAGATCTCACTGCTGATGTGGAAAATTTGTCTGCGTCAGTCGGTGAGATTTTTTTGCATAGAAAATTATTCTTAACTGCATTACAACTGGGAAATCTGATACAGGCGGATGTTTCAGCAAATAAGATTCCTGTATACGAAAAAATGATAGAATAAAAATAACCGGGAACAACGATGGCTCCCGGTTATGTAAAGATTCATATGAGGTACTGCTGATTATTTATTGCGTTTGCCAGTATATTTCTCTTCACAGTATTTGCATCTGTAAACTTCGTTCTCTTCATCTGCAAGAACAAATACCTGATCAAGACCCTGCTCAATAGAAGTGATGCAGCGGGGATTCTTGCATTTGATCACATTTACAACCTGTTTTGGAAGTTTCAGGTCTTTCTTTGCAACAATTTTCTCATCTTTGATGATGTTTACAGTAATGTTATGGTCAATGAAACCAAGGATATCCAGATCAAGATTCTCAATCGGGCATTCGACCTTGATGATATCTTTCTTTCCCATTTTGTTGCTGCGTGCGTTCTTGATGATCGCAACAGTACAGTCAAGTTTATCAAGCTTCAGATCATGATAGATAGTCATGGCCTTGCCGGCTTTGATATGGTCTAATACATAACCTTCACGAAGTGCGCCAACATTTAACATGGTAATTTTACCTCCAGTAATGTGAGAATCAGGGCCATACGTACATATACACCGTACTGCACCTGTTTGAAATAAGCTGCTCTCGGGTCAGAATCTACTTCTGTTGCGATTTCGTTTACACGTGGAAGTGGATGAAGGATATACATATCATCCTTTGCAAGCTCCAGTTTCTGTTTATCCAGAATATAGAAATCTTTCATGCGGACATAATCTTCCTCATTGAAGAAACGTTCTTTCTGTACACGTGTCATGTACAGGATATCAAGTTCAGGTAAAGCGTCTTCAAGTCTCTCGACTTCCTGGAACTCAACATTGTTCTTCTTCAGGACATCTTCGCGGATGTAACTTGGGATACGAAGTTCTTCCGGTGAGATCAGTATAAACTTCACATTGTTGTAACGTACAAGTGCCTCGATCAGGGAGTGAACGGTACGTCCGAATTTCAGGTCACCGCACAGACCGATAGTAATGTTGTCTAAACGTCCCTTAAGAGAACGAATGGTAAGTAAATCAGTTAATGTCTGGGTAGGATGTTGATGACCACCGTCACCGGCGTTGATAACAGGAATAGAAGAAGCCATAGAAGCTACTAACGGAGCGCCCTCTTTCGGGTGACGCATAGCACAGATATCTGCATAACAGGAAACGACACGAATCGTATCAGCAACACTTTCGCCTTTGGAAGCGGAACTGGAATCAGCTGATGAAAAACCAAGGACTTTACCGCCGAGATTCATCATAGCAGCTTCAAAGCTGAGGCGGGTACGGGTACTTGGTTCGTAGAATAAGGTGGCAAGTCTCTTATCATCGCAGACATGTGCGTATTTATCAGGGTGTTTCTCAATATCACTGGCCAGGTCGAGAAGAGTGTTAAGCTCGTCTACAGACAGGTCAAGTGGACTCATTAAGTGTCTCATTTCATACCTCCATATTTTGTTGGTGCAGGAATTTTCGTAATCCTTCTTAACATCATATAATAATCAGGTATATTTTTCAAGATAGTTTTCCAAGTATTTTTTCAAAAAAAAGTCCGGTTCCGAACCACAGAGGCGCATAGTCAAAACGGATCACGCCCATGAAGTTGAAAGGGGAACTGCTGTAGTCCCAGGGACACATGTGAAAACGGCGCAAAAGGGTTCCACTTAAGAATTCTACGAAAAAAATCCCCACTGTGTAGATACAGCCGCGGATAAATGTGGACACTTTGGAAAGTCTGGCTGAAACAGGACGGATAATTGTGGCACAGCCATAGATGGGAAACATTAAAAGAGAGGTCCGGGCAGTCATGGTAAGTTCACCGGCCAGTATGGAATGGAGCCCTGTCCAGAGGATTTCCAGGCACCATCCTATAAAGCCGCAGATCAGAAAGTTTTTTTTCAAATCAGGATTCCTCCTTTACATAAATTTAACCTGTTTGTAGTATTGCCTGCCTTGAAAAAAACATACGTCTGGGCTATAATGAGCGAAAGCAGAATGTTACTGTAAATGGTAACAAATGAATTACATAAGAAAATATAAGGAGCCAAAAACATGAATTATCAGGAAAGCCGGGAATACATAGACAGAGTTACACGGGAAATTCCCAGTGTACTTGGACTGGATCATATGCGGGAGATGATGAAACGTCTTGGAAATCCCCAGGATGATCTGAAGTATGTCCATGTAGCCGGCACGAATGGCAAAGGATCTGTCATCGCATTTCTCTATTCTGTATTATCAGAAGCAGGATACCGGGTAGGCAGATATGTATCCCCAACTCTTTATTCCTACAGAGGAAGAATGGAGATTTCAGGAAAGAGGATCAGCCGGGACAGCTTTGCCGCATATATGACACAGGTAGCAGATGTGATCGCTGCCATGACAGAGGACGGATATCCTCATCCCACAGCATTTGAGATCGAGACGGCTGTGGCATTTCTGTTTTTCAGAAACGAGAACTGTGATCTCGTACTTCTTGAAGTCGGAATGGGCGGAAATCTGGACGCCACCAACATTATCAAAAACACCATGCTGTCCGTGCTGGTATCCATAAGCATGGATCACATGTCTTTTCTTGGAAATACCCTGGGGGAAATCGCTGAGAAAAAAGCAGGAATCATAAAAGAGAACAGCCACGTTGTCACCTCTCTTCAGAAAAAAGAGGCCATGGACGTAATATGCAGTCAGTGTGAGAAATGCCATGCAGAATGTGTTGTGGCAGACCCGGGTAAGGCACAGGTACTGGCAGAAAGCTGTCTGGGTCAGACGCTTCTGTATGAGGGAGAAAAGTATGAGATCCCCCTGGCAGGTGTCTATCAGAAAGAGAACGCAGTGGTTGCTTTGAATGCCCTGAAAGTGCTGGATACCCTTGGCTTTGCTTCCACACCGGAACAGAAGAAAGCGGGAATGAAGCATACAGTCTGGAATGGAAGATTCACAGTTCTTTGTACAGAGCCCCTTTTCGTAGTGGACGGAGCACATAATCCGGCAGCAGCAGACATGATGGCTGCATCTATTGAACATTATTTCAAAGGGAAACGTCTGATCTATATCATGGGCGTTTTCGGAGATAAGGATTACAGGAGTGTAGTGGCGAAAACAGTACCTTACGCAGACAAGATACTGACCATCCAGACACCGAACAATGAGCGTGCCCTTCCTGCTGCGAAGCTGGCTGAGACAGTGAAGGAATTCCATAAAGATGTCCAGGCCCGGGAATCCATAGAGCAGGCGGTGGAGACTGCCTTCAGACTGGCACATAAGGAGGATGTGATCCTCGCTTTCGGTTCTCTGTCGTTTATCGGAGAGATGACAGACCTGGTGGAGAAAGAGAAGAAACGAGAGGGAAAACAGAAATGATCGATTTACAGGAATGCAGAGATGAGATCGATGTGATCGACAGCGAGATCATACGTCTTTTTGAAAAAAGAATGAAAGTCTGCGAGGATGTTGCAGAATATAAGATCCGTACAGGCAAAAAAGTCCTGGATCCGGAACGTGAGAGGAAGAAACTGGAAGTATTAAGGGAAAAGGCCCACGGCGAGTTCAACCGGCTGGGAGCACAGGAACTGTTTCAGCAGATCATGGCTATCAGCCGTAAGAGACAGTATCAGCTTCTCAATGAGCATGGAGTGGAAGATGATGAGAAACTGGAGATGGTAGATCATCTGCCGCTGGAAAATGTGACCGTGGTGTTCCAGGGAGTAGAGGGAGCGTACAGCTATGCTGCCATGCGGGAATATTTTTCTGATGAGATCAGAAGCTTCCATGTGAAGACCTGGAGAGATGCCATGGAAGAAGTGGCAGAGGGACGTGCAGATTATGCAGTGCTTCCTATCGAGAATTCCACAGCAGGGATCGTGGCAGGAATCTATGATCTGCTGGCAGAGTATGATCTGAGCATTGTAGGAGAGCAGATCATACGTCCGGAGCATGTGCTTCTGGGCATGCCGGATGCTTCCCTGGAAGATATTACCTGCGTATGCTCTCATCCTCAGGCACTGGCACAGTGCGGCAAATATCTGGAAGCCCATCCGGGCTGGAAGACCAGAGAGATGGAAAATACGGCAGGTTCTGCCAAACAGGTCAAAGAAGACGGGGATAAAACCCAGGCAGCCATTGCCAGCAGACAGGCGGGAGAACTTTATGGACTGAGGATCCTGGCAGAGAATATCTGCTACAATGGACAGAATGCCACCCGGTTTATCATTGTAAGCAAGAAGCCGATCTATGTGAAAGATGCCCATAAGATCAGCATTTTCTTCGAACTGCCTCACGAAAGCGGAACCCTTTATAACATGCTTTCCCATATTATTTATAACGGACTGAACATGACGAAGATCGAGTCACGCCCTATTGCGGGACGTACCTGGGAGTACCGGTTCTTCGTGGATTTCGAAGGAAACTTAAAGGACAGTGCTGTGAAGAATGCACTGAGAGGGATCGAGGCGGAAGCGAACAGAATGAGGATCCTGGGAAATTATTAATACGACGGAAAAACCAAATAGAGTAAATTTAGAGGAAGAAATAATAATGGCAAGATTAAATGAATGTATACTTTATCGTAACTTTGAACACGGAGAGATCCTGGAGAAAATGGCAGGCCTGATGAATGCCTGGGAGAAGAAAGATCCGAAGCTTCAGGAAATGGAAGGCGTATTTTTCGAATGTGCCAATGGACTGGTGGAAAATGCAGGGATGTATGGATTTTCTGGAAACCTCTGGCACTGCTACCTTACATTTCTGCTGGTAAACAATGAGAATGCGTTCAGTACAGCCAGTGAGATCAGAGGTGCGGTAGAGGGAAGCATTAACGAACTTGCGTTAAATGATTTCGGTGTATTCAAGGAACTGTATGATTTCGACTTGAGTGTACTGGATGAGGCTTTCGGCATTTCCTGCTGCAGAGTTCTCTGTGATTACACAAACACAGGAAGCAACAGTAAGATGTTTAATTCCCGCATCAGAGACCGTATCTGCGAGATGAGCAAAACTCTGGCAGAAGCCCGGACAGCAGAAGAATTTATGGCAGATATGGTACAGTTCTATAAAGACTTCGGTGTAGGCAAGCTGGGACTTCACAAAGCATTCCGTGTAGGTCATGATGAGAATGATAACGTCGTGATCCAGCCTATCACCAGGATCGCACATGTGAAACTGGAAGACCTGGTAGGATATGAGATCCCGAAACAGAAACTCATCGAGAACACAGAAGCCTTTGTCAGAGGCAAAAAAGCCAACAACTGTCTGTTGTTCGGTGATGCAGGTACAGGTAAATCCTCCAGTATCAAAGGAATCCTGAACAGATATTATGATGAGGGACTTCGTATCATTGAGGTGTACAAGCATCAGTTCCAGGATCTGAATGATGTGATCGCACAGATCAAGAACAGAAACTATAAATTTATTATTTATATGGATGATCTTTCCTTTGAGGAATTTGAAATCGAATATAAGTATCTGAAAGCAGTGATCGAAGGCGGTCTGGAGAAGAAACCGGATAACATTCTGATCTATGCTACAAGTAACCGCAGACATCTGGTAAGAGAGAAATCCAGTGACAAGCTGGAGATCATGGATGATGATGATCTGCATTCCTCTGATACCGTACAGGAGAAACTTTCCTTGGTATACAGATTCGGTGTCCGTATCTATTACGGCGCACCAAGCAAAAAGGAATTCCAGACCATCGTTAAAGAACTGGCACAGAGAAACAAGATTACCATGCCTGAGGAGGAGCTTTTGCTGGAGGCCAATAAATGGGAACTTTCCCACGGCGGCCTGACAGGAAGAACTGCACAGCAGTTCATTGACCATCTTCTGGGAACTGTGGAAAAGTAGCACCTTTTCTCAGAAGAAATAATCCAATCGGAAGGAGAAAACAATATGGCAGTCATGACTTTTGCAGCGATTGACATTGGTTCCTATGAAGTGAGCATGAAGATTTTCGAGCTGTCAAAAAGAATCGGATTTCGGGAGCTGAATGATGTAAGATATAGTCTGGAACTGGGAAAAGGCGCCTATGCCAATAGCAGAATCGACACGGAAATGCTGGATGTTCTCTGTGAGATCCTTAATGATTTCAAGAGACTGATGAAGGATTTCGGTGTAACGGAATACCGTGCCTGCGGTACCAGTGCATTCAGGGAGCTTGCCAATCCGCTGATCACAGTGGAACAGATCCTGCGTAGAACAGGGCTGAAGATCGAGGTTTTAAGCAGTGCAGAGCAGCATTTCCTGGGCTATAAATCGATTGCAGCCATTGAAAAAGGATTCAAGAAAATGATCCAGAAGGGAACTGCCATACTGGATGTAGGCGGCGGAAGCCTACAGGTTTCTCTTTTTGACAAGGATGCCCTGGTGACCACCCAGGGACTGAAAATGGGAAGCCTGCGTATCCGCCAGAGACTTCAGGAGCTGGAGAAATCCACCATCCATTATGATCAGCTTGTGGAGGAATTTATCCGCAATGACCTGACCAATTTCCAGCGTCTGTACCTGAAAGACAGGGATATTAAAAACGTGATCCTTATGGGAGATTTTATTACAGATATGATCTTCCAGGAGGAAATGGAAGATAAGATCATAACCAGGGATGAGTTCATGAAGCGTTATGAAGATACGGTAGGCAAATCTGATCATGTGTTGGCACAGGAGATGGAGATCGATCCGGAATATGCATCTCTGGTTGTGCCTACCATGGTTGTATGCAAAAATTTTATTGATATTTTCAATGCGGAATCCCTCTGGGCACCAGGGGTCTCTCTTCTTGACGGAATTGCCTATGATTATGCGGAGAAAAAGAAATTTATAAAGAGTGTACATAATTTCGAGAATGATATTCTGGTAACTTCCAGAAATATTGCGAAACGTTATTTCAGCAGCAAGAGTCATATTCAGGGTACCATGAACCTGTGTCTGGATATTTTTGACAGCATGAAGAAAGTTCACGGTATGGGATCCAGGGAACGTCTGCTCCTGCAGATCTCGGCATTGCTTCATGACTGCGGCAAATATATCAGTATGGGAAATGTGGCAGAGTGCTCTTACCAGATCATTATGTCCACGGATATTATCGGATTGTCTTCTCTTGAACGCAAGATGATCGCCTCTGCAGTGCGGTATAATACTTCCTCTTTCGGAGACTACGAGGAGCTTCAGATGATGGGGGCAGGCATTGACAGAGAGAGTTATATAAAGATCGCCAAGATGACAGCAATCCTCAGGCTGGCCAATGCCATGGACAGAAGCCATTGCCAGAAGGTAAAGGGGATCAAAACCGTGCTGAAAGACAGGGAACTGCAGATGGTGATGGATTCCACCCAGGATATTTCCCTGGAACTGGGACTTCTGAAGGATAAGGTTGCATTTTTTGAAGAAGTGTTTGGAATCCGTCTTGTACTCAGACGTAAAGGAAGGGCATAGAGGAGGTAGATTATGGAACTGGGAAAATTTGAGAAAAGCGAAAATTTTGTAAACCGTGAACTGAGCTGGCTGAAATTTGATGAGCGTGTACTCAGCGAGGCCAGGGACAAAAATCTGCCTCTTTTTGACAGACTGAAATTCTTAAGCATTACAGCTTCCAACCTGGATGAATTCTTTATGGTGCGTGTGGCTTCCCTGAAAGATCAGGTACACGCAGGATATCATAAGACAGATATCGCGGGAATGACTGCCAAAGAGCAGCTGAAAGAGATCAGTGCCAGAACTCATGAGCTGGTTCATGTTCAGTATAATACCCTGAACCGTTCCCTGCTCCCTGCGCTTGATAAAGTGGGACTTCATCTGGTGGCAGAGCATGAGAATCTGAGTGATGCCCAGAAGACTTTTGTAGACAGATATTTCGAAGATAATGTGTATCCTGTGCTTACACCTATGGCCATGGATTCTTCCAGACCGTTTCCGCTGATCAGAAACAAGACATTGAATATCGGTGCCCTGATCTCCAAGAAAGATAAAAAGGGCAAAGAAGAGCTGATGTTTGCCACTGTACAGGTTCCGTCTGTTCTTCCGAGGGTAGTGCAGATCCCTTCAAAAAAAGCAGAAGACACCACGGTGATCCTTCTGGAGGAGATCATAGAGAGAAATATTGATAAACTGTTTCTCAGTTATGATGTGGTATGTGCCCATCCTTACAGGATCATGCGTAATGCGGATCTGACTATTGACGAGGATGAGGCAGAGGACCTGCTGGTGGAGATCCAGAAGCAGCTGAAGAAACGCCAGTGGGGCGAGGTGATCCGTCTGGAAGTGGAAGATAAGATGGATAAACGTCTGCTGGATATTCTGAAGATGGAATTTGATATCAAAGACGCAGATATTTTTGCCATCAATGGACCTCTGGATCTGACCATGCTGATGAAGGTTTACGGAGCAGAAGGTTTTGATCAGTATAAAACACCACGTTATCAGCCGGCTCCTGTACCTGAATTTCAGAATGATAAAGATATTTTCCAGGTGATCCGTGAGGGAGATGTATTCCTACATCATCCATATATGAGTTTTGACCCTGTGGTAAATTTCGTGCGTCAGGCAGCGAAGGATCCGGAAGTTCTGGCCATCAAGCAGACCCTTTACCGTGTCAGCGGAAATTCTCCCATCATTGCGGCACTGGCACAGGCAGCAGAGAACGGCAAACAGGTTTCCGTACTGGTTGAGCTGAAGGCCCGTTTCGATGAAGAGAATAATATTGTGTGGGCGAAGAAACTGGAAAAAGCAGGCTGTCATGTTATTTACGGTCTGGTAGGTTTAAAGACACACAGTAAGATTACGCTGGTAGTAAGAAAAGAAGAAACAGGAATCCGCCGTTATGTACATCTGGCAACCGGTAACTATAATGATTCCACAGCCAAGCTTTATACAGACTGCGGTATTTTTACCTGCGATGAACGGTTCGGGGAAGATGCGACAGCAGTATTCAATATGCTGTCCGGTTATTCAGAACCGAAATGCTGGAATAAACTGATCGTGGCACCCATCTGGATGAAAAACAGATTTCTGGATATGATCGAAAGAGAAGCAGAGAATGCAAAGAAAGGACTTCCGGCAGGGATCAGGGCGAAGATGAATTCCCTCTGTGATCCGAAAATTATGGCAGCTCTTTATTATGCTTCTTCCTGCGGGGTGCAGGTGGAGCTGCTGGTGCGAGGCATCTGCTGTCTGAAAGCAGGGGTAGCCGGGCTCAGTGAAAATATCCATGTTCGTTCCATAGTAGGAGAATTTCTGGAGCACAGTCGTATTTTCTATTTCGAGAATGGTGGAAATCCGGAAATCTATATGGGAAGTGCTGACTGGATGCCGCGTAACCTGGATCGTCGTGTGGAGATCGTTTTCCCTGTAGAGGATGAAGAAATTAAGAAAGAACTTATCCATATCCTTGATCTGGAATTCAGGGACAATGTCAAGGCACATATCCTGCAGCCGGACGGAACCTATGAGAAACCGGACAGAAGAGGAAAAGCACAGATCAATTCCCAGATGGAATTCTGCATGGAGGCCACAGAGAAGGCTGTCTTTCATAAACATAAAACCCAGGCAGAGAAATCCAGAGTGTTTGTCCCGGCAGAACCGGCAGAGGATATTGAGGAATGATAAAAGGATATGCTCCAGCGCCTTTATAAGGCGCTGTGGGCGGCAGGTTCTGCAGATGAAAAACTGTCAGAATTGCATATAAAGTAGAAAAAATAAAATTTTTTAAAAAAAGTACTTGCATTTTAGAAAAAGATGGTGTATATTAAACAAGTCGACAGCGAAGAGCGAACGACAGAGAAACAGATGGCCAGTTGGTCAAGGGGTTAAGACGTCGCCCTCTCACGGCGAAAACACGGGTTCGATTCCCGTACTGGCTGCTATTAAATAGTGAGAACGAATGAAAAGTGATCAGAACGATGTTCTGGTCATTTTTTTTCGGATAAAACTCACCGGGACATTTTTTGTGAAAATGTGTACTTGAAATAAATTCATATTTCGTATATAATACGGAACAAACGTTCGAAATATAAACTTCGAATTCAGAGGTAAATAACAGTACACAGATTAATTATTATAGAAAGAAAGGAAATGTAACAGACATGGCAAAGAAAAACACCTATGATGCAGGGAGTATCTCTGTCCTGGAAGGCCTGGAGGCAGTTCGTAAGCGTCCCGGAATGTACATCGGAAGTGTTTCACGAAAGGGGCTTAATCATCTGATCTATGAGATCGTAGACAATGCTGTAGATGAACATCTGGCAGGCTACTGCAGTCTGATCCATGTGGTTTTGGAGAAAGACGGTTCCTGTACAGTCACAGATAACGGACGTGGAATTCCGGTAGATATGCATGAGAAAGGAGTATCAGCAGAGCGTCTGGTATTTACCACTCTTCATGCAGGCGGCAAATTCGATAATTCCGCTTATAAGACAAGTGGAGGACTTCATGGAGTAGGTTCTTCTGTTGTAAATGCCCTGTCTACATATCTTGACATTAAGATCAGCCGTGACGGATATGTTCACCATGATCATTATGAACGGGGAATTCCTACCATTGAACTGGAAGAGGGACTTCTGCCGAAATTAAGTAAGACCAGACAGACAGGAACCAGTATTAACTTTCTGCCTGATCCGGAGATCTTTGAGAAGACCAGATTTTCAGCAACAGAGGTAAAGAGCAGGCTTCATGAGACTGCATACCTGAATCCGGAACTGACCATTCACTTCGAGGATAAAAGAGGACAGGAGATTGAAGATATTACCTATCATGAACCGGATGGCATCATCGGATTTATCAAGGATCTGAACCACAGTGCGGAAGTTCTCCATGAGCCGGTTTATCTGAAGGGGGAAGCGGACGGCATTCAGGTGGAAGTGGCATTTCAGTTTACCAATGAGTTCCGTGAGAATGTGCTGGGCTTCTGTAATAACATTTATAATGCAGAGGGCGGTACTCATCTGACCGGATTTAAGACTACATTTACCACAGTGATGAATACTTATGCCAGAGAGATCGGTGTTCTGAAGGATAAAGATCCGAATTTCACAGGTGCAGATATCCGTAACGGAATGACAGCGGTCGTTTCCATTAAGCATCCGGAACCACGATTCGAGGGTCAGACCAAAACGAAGCTGGACAACCAGGATGCATCCCGTGCAACCGGTAAGGTTGTGGGAGAGCAGATGGTACTCTATTTCGACCGAAATCTGGAAACTCTTAAGACAATCCTCTCCTGTGCAGAGAAAGCTGCCAAGATTCGCAAGACAGAAGAGAGAGCCAAGATCAATCTTCTGACCAAACAAAAATATTCCTTTGATTCCAATGGAAAGCTGGCGAACTGCGAGAAGAAAGATCCTTCCCAGTGTGAGATCTTCATCGTAGAGGGAGATTCTGCCGGTGGTTCTGCCAAGACTGCCCGTAACCGTAATTATCAGGCAATCCTGCCGATCAGAGGTAAGATCCTGAACGTAGAGAAAGCAACCATTGATAAAGTACTTGCCAATGCGGAAATCAAGACCATGATCAATGCATTCGGCTGCGGATTCTCTGAAGGGTATGGAAATGACTTTGACATCACGAAACTTCGCTATGATAAGATCGTGATCATGGCAGATGCCGATGTGGATGGAGCACATATTTCCACACTGCTTCTTACATTATTCTACCGTTTCATGCCGGATCTGATCACAGAAGGACATGTGTACATCGCCATGCCGCCGCTGTATAAGGTTATGCCGAAGAAAGGGCAGGAAGAATATCTGTACGATGATAAGGCCCTGGAGAAATACAGACGCTCCCATAAAACAGGAAGTTTTACCCTTCAGAGATATAAAGGTCTGGGTGAAATGGATGCAGAACAGCTCTGGGAGACCACTCTGAATCCGGAAACCAGAATGATGAAGCGTGTGGAGATCGAGGATGCGAGACTTGCATCCAACGTGACAGAAGTTCTGATGGGAAGCGATGTCCCGCCGAGAAAGAAATTTATCTATGAGCATGCACAGGATGCAGAACTGGACATCTGATGTGTAACTGAATGGAGGAATGAAAGAAATGGAAACAAAACAGGAGAATGTAATCCCTACCGACTATGCGGAGGTCATGCAGAAATCCTATATCGATTATGCCATGAGCGTTATTATCTCCAGAGCCCTGCCGGATGTGCGTGACGGATTGAAGCCTGTACAGCGGAGAACCCTGTATGATATGTATGAACTGGGTATCCGCTATGACAGACCATACAGGAAATGTGCCCGTATCGTAGGGGATACCATGGGTAAATATCACCCTCACGGTGACAGTTCGATCTATGAAGCACTTGTAGTAATGGCGCAGGATTTCAAGAAAGGCAGAACACTGGTGGACGGACATGGAAACTTCGGTTCCATCGAGGGTGACGGTGCAGCTGCTATGCGATATACAGAGGCCAGACTGGAGAAACTGACACAGGATGTCTTTCTCGAAGACCTGGATAAGAATGTCGTAGACTTTATGCCGAACTTCGACGAGACAGAGAAGGAACCTGTGGTACTTCCTGTCAGAATCCCCAATCTGCTGGTAAATGGAGCAGATGGTATCGCAGTCGGTATGGCAACCAGCATTCCGCCTCACAATCTGGGTGAAGTGGTAGATGCGGTAAAAGCATATATGAAGAATAACGACATCAGTGTTAAAGGTCTGATGCGCTATCTGAAAGGACCGGACTTCCCCACAGGCGGCCTGGTAGTAAATAAAGATGATCTGCTCAAGATTTATGAGACAGGAACCGGTAAACTCCGTGTCAGAGGTAAAGTGGAGACCGTGAAGCTCAAAGGCGGCAGACAGCAGCTTGTGATTACGGAAATCCCATATACCATGATCGGTGCCAATATTGGAAAATTCCTGAATGATATTGCATCTCTTGTGGAAAACAAGAAGACAACAGATATCGTAGATATTTCCAAC
Organism: Blautia luti; assembly: GCF_033096465.1. NCBI lineage: Bacteria > Bacillati > Bacillota > Clostridia > Lachnospirales > Lachnospiraceae > Blautia > Blautia luti. The sequence continues at coordinate 1,058,470 of NZ_AP028156.1, forward strand.
CAGTCTTCCAAAGAGGGAATCCGGATTGTTCTGGATCTGAAACGTGATGCAGATGTAGAGAACCTTACAAACATGCTCTATAAGAAGACCAAACTGGAAGATACCTTCGGTGTAAATATGCTGGCAGTTGCAGACGGCAGACCGGAAACTCTCAGTCTGAAACAGGTGATCGAACATCATGTAGATTTCGTATTTGATATTACCACCAGAAAATATACCACACTTCTGAACAAAGAGCAGGAGAAGAAAGAAATCCAGGAAGGTCTTATCAAGGCATGCGATGTGATCGACCTGATCATTGAGATCCTGCGCGGAAGCAAGAGCAGAGAACAGGTAAAAAAATGCCTGGTTGACGGTGCAACAGAAGGAATCAGGTTCAAGAGCAAATCCAGCGAGAAAGCTGCACAGAAACTGCGTTTCTCAGAGAAACAAGCAGCAGCAATCCTGGATATGCGTCTGTATAAGCTGATCGGTCTGGAGATCGAAGCGCTGCAGGCAGATTATGCAGAGACGATGAAGAACATTGCGCGATATGAAGATATCCTGAATAATTATGACTCCATGGCAGAAGTGATCATGAAAGATCTGGACCAGATCAAGAAAGAATATGGAACCAGACGCCGTACAGTGATCGAGAATGCAGAGGAAGTTGTATACGAAGAGAAGAAGATGGAAGAGATGGAAGTTACCTTCCTGATGGACCGCTTCGGATATATGAGGATCATTGACAAGTCTGCATACGAGAGAAACAAAGAAGCTGCCAATGCAGAGAATAAGTATGTATTTAACTGTATGAATACAGATAAGATCTGTATTTTTACAGATAACGGCAAGATGCACAGCATCAAAGTGGCAGATATCCCGCTGGTACGTTTCAGGGACAAGGGAACTCCGGCAGATAATCTGAGCAATTATGACAGCGCCCGGGAGCGGATGTTGTATGTGGCTCCTCTTGCTGCTGTGAAAGAATCTACGTTATTATTTGTAACAGCATCGTCTATGTGCAAACTGGTAGCAGGAGAGGAATTCGATGTGGCGAAGAGGACCATCGCATCCACCAAGCTGACAGAGGGGGATGAACTGATCTTCGTAGGCGCATCTGATGAAATGGAGCAGATCGTCCTTCAGAGTGAAGGAGGATATTTCCTCAGATTCCAGAAACAGGATGTTTCCACTGTGAAAAAGACTTCCATCGGTGTAAGGGGAATGAAACTTGCAGAAGGGGACAGACTTGCCCATGCATATCTTCTGGAATCCAGACAGGAGTACACCATCACACATCATGACAAGCCATATACTCTGAACAAGATAAAACTGGCCAAACGAGACAGTAAGGGAACGAAACCACGCATATAAAATCAGGCCGGAAAAGCTTTCAGGGTGAACAAATCCGGCAAAAACAAGGTTTTTACAGGAAAAGCCTTGCAATTGTAAAGAATTGGTGTTACAATACGGATAAATCAGAACTTGTAAACATGGGAGTGGGCGTAAGCCCACTCTTATTTGTTGCATAGAAAGGTAGGTGGGAAAATGAGCAGACGGGAAGAATATGAAAAGCGCGCAGAAGAACTTCTGGCACCGATCGTAGAGCAGAACGGATTTGAACTGGTAGATGTAGAATATGTCAAAGAGGCAGGAACCTGGTATCTGAGAGGATACATTGATAAAGAGGGCGGGATCACAGTGAATGACTGTGAGACAGTCAGCAGAGCTTTCAGCGACAGACTGGATGAGAATGATTTTATTGAAGACAGTTATATTATGGAGATCAGTTCGCCGGGACTGGACAGACCGCTGAAGAAAGAGAAAGATTTCAAAAGAAACATGGGGAAACCGGTGGAGGTCCGCACCTATCGGCCGATCGAGAAGCAAAAAGAGTTCTGTGGTGTTTTAACCGCATATGATAGTAACAGTGTGACAATCGATGAGGACGGAAACGAGCGCGTTTTTGATAAAAAGGACATTGCCCTGATACGTCCGGCAATAGAGTTTTAGATAAATTCAGGAGGATAAGAAAAAAATGAACAAAGAGTTAATGGAGGCGCTGGATATTCTGGAAAAAGAAAAAAATATCAGCAAAGACACCCTGCTTGAGGCAATTGAACAGTCTTTGATCCAGGCTTGCAAGAACCATTTCGGCAAAGCTGACAATGTACATGTGACCATTAATCCGGAAACATGTGATTTCGCAGTATATGCTGACAGAACCGTTGTAGAATATGTAGAAGATCCTGCAATGGAGATTTCACTGACAGATGCACAGAAGATCACTTCCAGAGCTGAGATCGGTGGAATGGTTCAGGTTCCGGTCCAGTCAAAGGAATTCGGACGTATCGCAACACAGAATGCCAAGAACGTGATCCTGCAGAAGATCCGTGAAGAAGAGCGCAAGGTACTCTTCGATGAATATTACGGCAAAGAGAAAGAAGTAGTGACCGGTATTGTACAGCGTATCATGGGCAAGAATGTAAGCATTAACCTGGGCAAGGCAGATGCTGTCCTCAGCGAAAATGAGCAGGCGAAAGGGGAAACCTTCCAGCCTACTGAGAGGATCAAAGTGTATATCCTGGAAGTTAAGGATACACCGAAAGGTCCGCGTATCCTGGTATCCAGAACCCATCCTGGTCTTGTAAAACGTCTCTTTGAGTCTGAAGTAGCAGAAGTCAAAGACGGAACTGTTGAGATCAAGAGCATTGCCCGTGAGGCTGGTTCCCGTACAAAGATCGCTGTATGGAGCAATGATCCGGACGTAGATCCGGTAGGTGCCTGTGTAGGTATGAACGGAGCGCGTGTCAACGCGGTAGTGGATGAACTCCGCGGAGAGAAGATCGATATCATCAACTGGGATGAGAACCCGGCAATCCTCATTGAGAACGCATTAAGCCCGGCGAAAGTTATCGCAGTTATGGCAGATCCGGATGAGAAGACTGCACTGGTTGTAGTTCCGGATTATCAGCTTTCCCTTGCCATCGGTAAGGAAGGACAGAATGCACGTCTGGCAGCCAGACTGACAGGATTCAAGATCGACATCAAGAGTGAGACCCAGGCAAGAGAGTCCGGTGACTTCTATGACTATGATGAGGAAGAAACTGAAGAAGAAACAGCAGAGGATGCAGCAGAAGAAACTGTAACTGAAGAAGATGCAGCAGCAGAGGAGATTCCGGCTGAGGAAGATCCGACAGAAGTTCAGGAAGCAGAAGAGAATGAAGACGAAGACTAAGATTCCCATGCGCCAGTGTACAGGTTGCAGGGAAATGAAAAGCAAGAAAGAAATGATCAGAGTTTTAAAGACCACAGAAGATGAGATCGTACTTGATACTACCGGTAAGAAGAATGGCAGAGGCGCGTATCTCTGCTTTTCCAGAGACTGCTTGGAAAAAGCGATCAGGAATCATGGTCTTGAGCGCTCACTGAAAACTGCGGTTCCCGATGAAGTATATGAACGACTGAAAAAGGAGCTGGAAGATATTGAAAAATAACAAAGTACTGTCGCTGATAGGGCTGGCTACCAAGGCTGGCAAGACCGTAAGCGGGGAATTTTCCACAGAGAAATCTGTTAAGACCGGAAAAGGACTGCTTGTGATCGTAGCTGAGGATGCCTCCGAGAATACAAAGAAGAAATTTCGGAACATGTGCAGCTTTTATGAAGTTCCGATCTACTTCCTCTCAGATAAAGAGAGTTTAGGCAGAGCAATGGGAAAGGAGTACCGTGCCTGTCTGGCTGTCCAGGATGAGAACTTTGCGAAAGCAATCATGAAGGAGGTATAGCAATTGTCTAAATTGCGGGTACATGAGCTGGCAAAAGAGCTTGGACGACAGAACAAAGAAGTAATCGAGTTTCTGAAATCCAGAGGTGTTGAAGTCAGGAGCCATATGAGTATGGTGGATGAGCCTCTGATTTCGGTGGTAAAGAATAGATTTTCAAATAATAACAGGGGAAAGGAGCATATTGCGAAATTGGATACTCCCAAGACAGAAGAAAAGGTTGTAACAGCAAAATCTGAAGGAGATAAAGCTGAAACACCTAAAAAGAAAAAAAATATTATCCGCGTTTACCATGCACAGAATGCAAGTGACGGAGGAAAAACAACAAGAAAGAAACCGGCAAAAGCCGAAGGCGAGAGAACAGGTGCGCCAAGAAATACAGAAGGAAAATCTTCTGATAACAGAACAGATGGTGAAAGACCAAGAAGAAATAATGGAGACCGTTCCAATGCCGGTAACAGAAGACCGCAGGGAGACGGAAACCGTCAGGGAAGATCCCAGGGCGAAGGCAGAGCTCAGGGCGATGGAAATCGTCAGGGCGGACGCTTCGGCGGTCAGGGAAGATCCCAGGGTGACGGACAGGGACGCCAGGGCGGAAGACCACAGGGCGATGGAAATCGTCAGGGTGGACGTTTCGGTGGCCAGGGAAGATCCCAGGGTGATGGACAGGGACGCCAGGGCGGAAGACCACAGGGCGATGGAAATCGTCAGGGTGGACGTTTCGGCGGCCAGGGAAGATCTCAGGGCGATAACCGTCAGGGAGGCAGACCACAGGGTAATGGTCAGGGTCGTCCGGATGGAAACAGAAGTGAGGGACGCGACGGACGCTTCGGCGGTGGTCAGGGACGTCAGGGACAGCGCCAGAATACCAGAAAGAATGATGATATGGTATTTGCACCGGAACTGACTAAGACTTCCAAAGACAGCAAGAGAGAGCGCGACAGAGAAAACAAGAATAAGAAGAAAGATTTCGATAAGAGCCAGGGCGGCGGACGCAGACCAAATCAGGGTGGATTCAACAAGAATTCCAGAATCCCGAAAGCTCTGCAGAAACCAACTCCACAGCCAAAACAGGAAGAAAAGAAACCTGAGGTTAAAGAAATCACACTTCCGGAGAAGATGACAATCCGTGAACTGGCAGAAGCAATGAAGATGCAGCCGTCAGTGATCGTTAAGAAACTCTTCATGGAAGGTATGATGGTTACTGTAAACCATGAGATCGACTTTGAGAAAGCTCAGGAGATCGCTCTGGATTACGATATCATCGCAGAAAAAGAAGAGAAAGTGGACGTCATCGAAGAACTCCTCAAAGAGGACGAAGAAGACGAGAAAGATATGGTTCCGAGACCACCTGTAGTTTGTGTTATGGGTCATGTCGATCATGGTAAAACATCTCTTCTGGATGCAATCCGTAAGACAAACGTAACACGCGGCGAGGCCGGCGGTATCACACAGCATATCGGTGCTTCTGTAGTAGAGGTTAACGGTCAGAAGATCACATTCCTGGATACACCTGGACATGAAGCTTTTACAGCCATGCGTATGCGTGGTGCAAACTCCACAGATATCGCAGTTTTGGTCGTAGCAGCAGACGATGGTGTAATGCCTCAGACTGTAGAGGCTATCAGCCATGCAAAAGCAGCAGGTGTTGAGATCATCGTTGCCATCAACAAGATTGATAAACCAAGTGCAAATATCGAACGTGTAAAACAGGAACTTTCCGAGTATGAACTCATTCCGGAAGACTGGGGCGGAAGTACAATCTTCGTTCCTGTATCTGCACACACAGGAGAAGGAATCGATACTCTTCTTGAGATGATCCTTCTTACAGCAGAAGTCTGCGAACTCAAAGCAAACCCGAATCGTGAAGCAAGAGGTCTAGTGATCGAGGCGCAGCTTGATAAAGGTAAAGGTCCGGTTGCTACTATCCTTGTTCAGAAAGGTACTCTCCATGTAGGAGACTTCATTGCAGCAGGAGCATGCAGCGGTAAGGTTCGTGCCATGATGGACGACAAGGGACGCAGGATCAAAGAAGCAGGTCCGTCTACTCCTGTAGAGATCCTCGGACTTGGTGATGTTCCGAATGCAGGTGAGATTCTTCTTGCATTTGAGAGCGATAAAGAAGCGAAGAATTTCGCAGGTGCATTTGTATCTGAGAACAAGAACCGTCTTCTTGAGGAAACGAAGGGCAAACTGTCTCTGGATAATCTCTTTGACCAGATTCAGGCAAGTGATCTGAAAGAGCTGCCGATCATCGTCAAAGCAGACGTACAGGGATCCGTAGAAGCCGTAAAACAGAGCTTAACAAAGCTTTCCAACGAAGAAGTAGTTGTAAAAGTAATCCATGGCGGTGTTGGTGCTGTCAATGAATCTGACGTAAGTCTTGCAGCTACATCTAATGCGATTATCATCGGATTTAACGTTCGTCCTGATGCAACAGCAAAACAGCTTGCTGAGCAGGAAGGCGTAGATCTTCGTCTGTACAGAGTCATTTATCAGGCAATCGAAGACGTAGAATCTGCTATGAAGGGTATGCTGGATCCTGTATACGAGGAGAAAGTCATAGGTCATGCAGAAGTACGTCAGCTGTTCAAGGCATCCGGCGTTGGAACGATCGCAGGAAGCTATATCCTGGATGGTGTCTTCCAGAGAAACTGCAAGGTTCGTATTTCCAGAGAAGGCGAGCAGATCTTCGAAGGTGAACTTGCATCCCTGAAGAGATTCAAGGACGATGTTAAGGAAGTTAAGGCAGGATACGAGTGTGGTCTTGTATTTGACGGATTTAACGATGTCAAGGAAGAAGATAAAGTAGAAGCTTATATCATGGTAGAGGTGCCAAGGTAGTCAATGTAAATAAGGGGTGCGCGATTCATGGTGTTACGGACAGCGTGACGCGCACCTTTTTATAAGAGATATAACAACGAAGGTATCATGGTTATATCTGAAATAATAGGAGATTAAAATGAGAAAAAACAGTATTAAGAATACACGGATCAATGGAGAAGTTCAGAAAGAACTCAGTGCCATTATCCGCAATGAGATCAAGGACCCGCGTATTCATCCAATGACATCTGTCATGGCTGTAGAAGTGGCTCCTGATCTGAAAACCTGCAAAGCATACATCAGTGTGCTGGGAGAGAAAGAAGCAAAAGAGGCAACCATCAAAGGTCTCAAGAGTGCAGAAGGCTACATCAGACGCCAGCTTGCGCGCAACTTAAATCTGAGAAACACACCGGAGATCCGTTTCATTCTGGACGAATCTATTGAATACGGCGTAAATATGTCCAAACTGATTGATGACGTTACAAAGAAAGACAACTCCCACAGACAGGCTGAGGAGCAGGAAGAGATTTGAGAGGGTGAATGCATGAAGAATATTGCGGAGATACTGGAAGGAGTAAAAACAATGGGAATCGGCGGACACATCCGTCCGGATGGTGACTGCGTTGGTTCCTGTATGGCATTGTATTTATATGTAAAAACCTATTATCCGGAAATTCAGGTAGATGTTTATCTGGATAATCCGAAACCTGTTTTCGGACATATTGACTGTATGGACGAGATCAAAACAGAACTGGACGGCGACAAAGAGTATGATCTTTTTGTTACCTGTGATGTAAGTGCCAGAGACCGACTTGCTCTTGCAGGTCCGTATTTTGACACTGCAAAGAAAACCGCCTGCATTGATCATCACATCAGCAATCCGGGATTTGCACAGGTCAATCACATCAGAGGCGAAGTAAGCTCTGCATGTGAAGTACTCTATGGATTATTTGATCCTGAGAAAGTGGTCCGTACGATCGCGGTACCGATCTATACAGGAATGGTTCATGATACAGGAGTATTTCAGTATTCCTCAACGTCACCAGAGACTATGCGCATTGCCGGTGAACTGATGAAGACAGGATTCAATTTCAGCAAGATCATTGATGAGTCCTTTTATCAGAAAACTTACGTTCAGAATCAGGTTATGGGACGTGTTCTCGCAGAGAGCATTATTCTTCTGGATGGCAAATGCATTATCGGATATCTCAAGAAAAAAGACATGGACTTCTATGGAGTAGAGGGCAAGGATCTGGATGGCATCGTCAGCCAGCTGCGCCTTACAGAGGGCGTGGAAGTTGCCATGTTCCTGTATGAACTGGAAACACAGTCCTTTAAAGTTTCTCTTCGCTCTAACGGCAAAGTTGATGTGAGCAAGATTGCAGTATACTTTGGCGGCGGTGGTCATATGAGAGCAGCCGGATGTGATCTGCAGGGATCAGTATATGATGTCATCAACAATGTGACAGAACAGATCTGCAAAGAATTTCAGGAGTGCGGTGTCTGATGGACGGCGTAATTGTAATCCGTAAGGAAAAAGATTTTACTTCCCATGATGTGGTTGCGAAGCTGCGCGGGATTCTTCATATGAAGAAGATCGGACATACAGGAACTCTGGATCCGGACGCGGAAGGCGTACTACCGGTGGCTTTGGGAAAAGCAACCCGCCTGGTGGATATGATCACAGATAAAGAGAAAACATACGAAGCAGTGATGCGCCTGGGTGTTGTCACAGATACACAGGATATGAGTGGAACTGTACTTTCACAGGCATCAGAACTTCATGTCACAGAAGAGGAACTGAGAGCAGCGATAGAGTCTTTCGCAGGAGATTATATGCAAGTACCTCCCATGTATTCGGCACTGAAAGTCAACGGAAAGAAGCTCTATGAACTTGCCAGAGAGGGCAAGACCGTGGAGCGCAAACCAAGGCCAGTACATTTCTATGAAATAGAGATCCTTGAGATTAATCTTCCACTGGTACGTTTCTGCGTAACCTGCAGCAAAGGAACCTATATCCGTACTTTATGTCATGATATCGGTGAGAAGCTGGGATGCGGAGCTGCCATGGAGACTCTTCTGCGTACAAAAGTAGGCAGATTTACCCTGGACGATGCCATTACTCTGGCACAGACAGAGGAAGCAGTGAAGAACGGCAAGATAGAAAGCAAGGTTCTTGGCATTGAAGAAATCCTTGCAGAGTATCCGCGTGTATGCTGCACAAAAGAAGGCGACAGGCTTCTGGCAAATGGAAATCCTCTTGTACAGGCGCTGGTTGATGCAGAGGAGAAAGACGGCTGGATTCGTATGTGTAACAGCGAAGGGAGCTTCGTCGGAGTTTACCAGTGGGATGAAAAAAGAGACAGGTATTTTCCTGTAAAGATGTTTTAGGAGACACGATGGAATATTTAAGGATTGAACAAGATTTTCCCAGAATTTCACACAGTGCGGTAACACTTGGGAAGTTTGACGGCATACACCGCGGACATCAGAAACTGGTTGAGAAAATTATTGAGCAGAAACAGGAAGGTGCACAGGCGGTTGTACTTGCACTGGGAACTGCCTCAAGAACAATCCTCACAAAGGAAGAGAGATGCCGTGTTCTGGAAGAAATGGGAGTGGACGTGCTGTTAGAATGCCCGCTCACAGAGAAAATACGGCACATGAAAGCAGAGAATTTTATAAAAGAAATATTGATAGGGGACCTGCAGGCCTCCTATGTGGCAGTTGGAGAGGATTTCCGTTTTGGCTATGAGCGGAAGGGAACTCCTGCCATGCTGAAAGAGTTCGGAAAGAAATATGGATTTCATACGGAAGTCCTACCAAAAGAAATGGACGGACGCCGCAAGATCAGTAGCACATTTGTCAGGGAAGAACTGAACAGAGGGAATATGGAGAAGTTTCATTATCTTATGGGAACAGACTTCTCAGTAGAGGGAATCGTCGAACACGGACGTGGAATGGGACACAAGTATCTGCTCCCGACCACAAACCTGATTCCTCCAGTAGAGAAACTGATGCCGCCAAACGGCGTTTACATCACAGTTTCCCATTTCAAAGACAAAGCCTACCAGGGAATCACCAATGTGGGGCATAAGCCTACAGTGGGCGGTGAGAAATTTATCGGTGTGGAAACATACCTCTTTGACTGCAATGAGGATCTGTATGGAGAATACTGCAAAGTAGATTTCAAAAAATTCCTCAGACCAGAACAGAAGTTCTCTTCGCTGGAAGCATTAAAGGCACAGTTAGAGAGAGATGCCGGTAAGGGAAAAGAATATTTTCGGCAGATTAAATAGTTTCCTGTATTTAATTTTGTTGGAAGTTTGTAAAAAAAGAGGTTTACACGCCAAGGTCAATGTGCTATACTAACCAAGGTGAATTTAGCCCATGTTCAGGGACTGGACACTCCGACCATCTCTTAATATGTGGCGGTCAATCAATAATAATTATAAGAATACAGGAGGAAATCACAATGATTTCAAAAGAAAAGAAAGCAGCAATCATGAAAGAATATGCAAGAACTGAAGGAGATACAGGATCACCGGAAGTACAGGTAGCAGTTCTTACAGCAAGAATTCAGGAACTTACAGAGCATTTACAGAACAACCATAAAGATCATCACTCCAGACGTGGTCTTCTGAAAATGGTAGGTCAGAGACGTGGACTGTTAGCTTACCTGAAGAAAACAGACATCGAAAGATACCGTGCACTGATTGAAAAATTAGGCTTAAGAAAATAATAGCCTTTTAGTATGCGGAAGGGGGCGGATTTCCATCCGTCTCCCTTTTTATGTTATGTGACAGGAGTTATTTCCGAGACTACTGAAAAGATTATTTTAACCGATAAACTTAAAGTAGTTTTTTCAGTTGTTTCGGACTCCTGTTTTATAAGTAATGATTTCATGAAAAGCCCCGAACTATGCAGTTATGCGGGCAGTTTTGCAAAGTAATATAATAACCCCAATATGAAAAAAGGAGAATGAACGTATGTATAAAAGTTATTCCATGGAATTAGCTGGAAGAACCTTAACAGTAGATATCAACCGTGTTGCAAAACAGGCAAACGGTGCTGCATTAATGCATTATGGCGATACTACAGTTTTATCTACAGCAACAGCATCTAAAGAGCCAAGAGAAGGAATCGATTTCTTCCCGTTAAGCGTTGAATATGAAGAGAAAATGTATGCAGTAGGCAAAATCCCTGGAGGATTCAATAAGAGAGAGGGAAAAGCAAGCGAGCATGCAATCCTTACCTCCCGTGTAATCGACAGACCGATGCGTCCTCTGTTCCCGAAGGACTACAGAAATGACGTAACATTAGTAAACATGGTTATGTCTGTTGATCCAGAGTGTAATCCGGAGATCCCGGCTATGCTTGGTTCCTCTATCGCAACCTGCATTTCCGATATCCCGTTTGACGGGCCATGTGCAACTACACAGGTTGGTCTGATTGATGGCGAGTTCATCATTAACCCGACACTGGCACAGAAAGAAGTTTCCGAACTTCAGCTTACAGTAGCTTCCACAAGAGAGAAAGTAATCATGATCGAAGCCGGTGCAAAAGAAGTTCCGGAAGACAAGATGATCGAAGCAATCTACAAAGCTCACGAAGTAAACCAGGAAATCATTAAATTTATCAATAAGATCGTAGAAGAATGCGGAAAACCAAAACACAGCTATGAATCATGCGCTGTTCCGGAAGAACTCTTCGCAGCAATGAAAGAGATCGTACCTCCGGAAGAAATGGAAGTTGCAGTATTCTCTGATGACAAACAGACAAGAGAAGAGAACATTCGCCAGGTAACAGAGAAGCTGAAAGAAGCTTTCGCTGACAATGAAGAATGGCTTGCTGTTCTGGGTGAAGCTGTATATCAGTACCAGAAGAAGACTGTACGTAAGATGATCTTAAAAGACCACAAACGTCCAGACGGTCGTGCCATCACCCAGATCCGTCCTCTGGCAGCAGAGACAGACATCATCCCGAGAGTACATGGTTCTGCTATGTTCACACGTGGACAGACACAGATCTGTACAATTACAACTCTTGCTCCTCTTGCAGAAGCACAGAGACTTGACGGACTTGATGAGTTCGAAACTACAAAGAGATATATGCATCACTATAATTTCCCGTCCTACTCTGTAGGTGAGACAAAACCATCCAGAGGACCGGGACGTCGTGAGATCGGTCATGGCGCACTTGCTGAGAGAGCACTGGTTCCTGTGCTTCCAAGCGAAGAGGAATTCCCATATGCGATCCGTACAGTATCTGAGACATTTGAATCCAATGGTTCTACATCTCAGGCAAGTATCTGCGCATCTACCATGTCTCTGATGGCAGCAGGCGTACCGATCAAGAAACCGGTAGCTGGTATTTCCTGCGGTCTGGTAACAGGCGAGACAGATGATGACTATATCGTTCTGACAGATATCCAGGGACTTGAGGACTTCTTCGGAGATATGGACTTCAAGGTAGCCGGAACACATGACGGTATCACAGCAATCCAGATGGATATCAAGATCCACGGACTGACAAGACCAATCGTAGAAGAAGCAATCAGACGTACAAAAGAAGCAAGAGAATACATCTTGACAGAAGTTATGGAGAAATGCATCGCAGCTCCGCGTAAATCTGTAGGCGAATATGCTCCGAAAATCATCCAGATCCAGATCGACCCGCAGAAGATCGGTGATGTTGTAGGCCAGAGAGGAAAAACCATCAACACGATCATCGAGCGTACCGGCGTTAAGATCGACATCACAGATGAAGGTTCTGTATCTATCTGCGGCATAGACCAGAAGAGCATGGATGAGGCAGCTGACATGGTTAAGATCATTGCAACTGATTTCGAAGCAGGACAGATCTTCACAGGTAAAGTTGTCAGCATCAAAGAGTTTGGTGCATTCATTGAATTTGCACCGGGCAAAGAGGGAATGGTACACATTTCCAAGATCTGTAAAGAAAGAATCAACCGTGTTGAAGATGTTCTCACACTTGGCGACAAAGTTAAGGTTATCTGCCTTGGCAAAGACAAGATGGGAAGAATCAGCTTCAGCATGAAGGATGTACCGGAAGAAGCGTAAGTTATATGAGATATCACAATATTACCAAGGACGATATGCTTAACGGAGACGGGCTCCGTGTAGTACTCTGGGTGGCAGGGTGTAACCACTGTTGCGCAGAGTGCCAGAATCCCGTGACCTGGGATCCCAATGGCGGGCTGCCTTTCAAGGAGGCAGAACGGAAAGAGATTTTTGTGGAACTGGATAAGGACTATGTAAGCGGAATCACTTTTTCAGGTGGAGATCCGCTGCATCCGGCGAATATCACTGAGGTAACAGCCCTTGCGAAAGAGATCAGACAGAAGTATCCGAATAAGACCATCTGGCTTTATACTGGCTTTGAATGGGAAGAGATCTGCCATGAGGAAATCGTGAATTATCTGGATGTATGCGTAGACGGTGAATTTGAGGTGGACAAGAAAGAAATTTCCCTGAAATGGAAAGGTTCCAGCAATCAGAGAGTGATCGATGTTCCCAAAACTCTTCATGAAGGAAAAATTGTATTGCATCAATAAGAAATATACAGGCAATTCAAGTATACTGAGTCAGGTGTACCTGAACTGCCTGTTTTGCTATAAGCAGATCAGGTACAGTTATCTATACTGTAGAAAACAGATAAACTTATACACTATTTTGATATATGAAAAGAAAGGAATAACAGATGAAACGAATCGCGAAATTCCATAAAGTGAGCAAAGAACGCTTCACAGCAGACTGGGTCGATACTTTTGCGCAGTCTAAGGAAGAAGCAGAGAGAGTATATGAAGCTATCCGCTTGCCAAAGAGAGCAACAGCGGGAAGTGCAGGATATGACTTCTTTGCACCGGCAGAATTTACCCTGAAACCAGGTGAGACCGTAAAGATTCCGACTGGAATCCGTGTGGAAATGGATCAGGAGTGGGTGCTGAAATGTTATCCGAGAAGCGGACTTGGATTCAAGTACCGCCTCCAGCTCAACAACACGGTTGGTATCATTGACAGTGATTATTTCTACTCAGACAATGAAGGACACATCTTTGCAAAAATCACAAATGATTCCAACGAAGACAAAACCCTCACAATCCCGGCAGATACAGGATTTATGCAGGGAATTTTTGTAGAGTATGGAATCACGGTAGATGATGATGCTACAGAAATCCGTAATGGTGGATTTGGTAGCACTACTGCGAAATAGTAAGAAAGAGAATGTTCTGACAGAGGCGAATAACTGATAGACTGATAGCTGAGATATAGAAACAGATTTAAGAGCATATTTCACAAAGTTAATTATCGAAACCAGAATCAGAATGTTTAAAAAGTAGAACATAGAGAAGAAACTGAGATTTTCACTTTACGTTCTACTTTTTCTTTGCTATAATATTTTGAGACTCAAAATATTTGTAATTCGTAGAATTTATAAAGATATATTTATCAAAGACAGAAGCAGCTTTAATATAAAATATCAAGTAAAAATAAATTTAGGGAGAAAAAGTCATGATCATCGAACCAAAAGTAAGAGAATATATCTGCACAACCGCACATCCACAGGGATGCGCAGAAAGTGTACGCAATCAGGCATCCTACGCCTGTAAGCAGGGAACCGTAAACGGAACAAAGAAAGCACTGATCATCGGATGTTCCACAGGTTACGGTCTTGCATCCCGCATCTGCGCTCTGGAAAACTGCGGTGCAGACACACTGGGAATCATGTTCGAACGCCAGGCAAACGGAAGAAGAACAGCAACCCCGGGATGGTACAATACAGCAGAATTTCATCGTCTGGCAGCAGAAAAAGGTGCTTATGCCAAGACTATCAATGGAGATGCGTTTTCAAAAGAAATCAAAGTGAAAGCCGTTGAACTGATCAAAAAAGACCTGGGAAAAGTAGATTTAGTAGTTTACAGTCTGGCAGCACCGAGACGTACAGATGCTGACGGTAAGACATGGTCATCCTGTCTGAAAACGACAGACGAAGCTTTCACAGAGAAGAGCCTTGATCTGCGAAATAATGAGATTACAAAAAAGACAGTAGGTCCGGCTACGGAAGAAGAGGTTTTAAGTACAGTGAAAGTTATGGGAGGCGAAGACTGGGCAGACTGGATTGATGCGCTGAAAGCAGCAGATGTACTGACTGAGAACGCAGTCACTGTAGCATATTCCTATATCGGACCGGAGCTTACTTATCCGATCTACTACCACGGAACCATCGGAACTGCCAAACAGCACTTACAGAAAACAATGTCCGAAATCAACCAGGCACACCCGGATGTTCGTGCAGTAATATCAGTAAATAAAGGTCTTGTGACCCAGGCAAGCGCAGCAATCCCGGTTGTACCGCTGTATTTCGCAATCCTCTATAAAGTAATGAAAAAAGCCGGAACCCATGAAAACTGCATCCAACAGATTGCCAGACTCTTTACTAAGAAACTCTACACACCAACAGGATTCCAGACAGATGAGAATGGCTTCATTCGTATGGACGACTATGAACTGACACCGGAGGTTCAGGAAGAAGTAAAGAAATGCTGGAAGGCTGTTACGACAGATACTGTAAATGAATACTGCGACATAGACGGCTACTGGGAAGATTTTTACCATATGTTTGGATTCCACTATGAAGATATCAACTATACGCAGGATGTGGATGCTGACGTAGAAATTGATGGTATAGTAATGTAATAAAAAATTCTCTCTTAACAAACAAGTACGGTTAACACCCGTGCATAAAAGTTAAGAGAGAATTTTTATTTACGATTTATTTAGCCTTATGTACCGGATCTGCCGGATACCCGCTGCGAAGCTTCTGCATTCCACGCTGCAGAGCATCTTTGGAATTCTTCCAGTCGGCATCCTTATTTCTGTAGTCAAACTTATCCGACAGCCATACAAGATCTTCTTCCATACGCTGGAAGTTCTCATCCATCAGTTTAAACATAGCCGGATAAAATTCAGCCTTTTCTTTATCATTCAGATACTTATCCGCACCATCGCACAGAATTCCGAAGTGATGCAGACAGAAGCCTTTACTGCGCAGAATTTTATTCTTAAATTCATTATCCTGCCGATACAGCCAGAAAAAAGTTTCCACATATCGTGCAAAAGTATCCGAAATATTCTGGCAGATAAAACAACTGCAATCTTTAGAAACAACCCAGGCAGCAAGCGTATTTTTGTCTGTGCCTGCATCTGAACGGCGAAAACGCCCTAAAATCGATGACTTTCCGGGTGTGAAAGAATCGAATTGCTTTTTCATTTCTTCGCGAAGCTTATGGTAATGTGTCTGAAGAATCAATGTATTGCCAAGCGTATTTCCGTAATCAAACATTTTCTTCATATGTATTTTGCAGAATCCGGCTTTATCAGTCTGGTCACGAATGTCACTTTCCATATAAGAAGAACTGTTACCAAGCACGAAATTCAGCGAATTCTGTTCCAGTTCACGCTCAATGAAACAAAAGGGGCATTCATCATTGGCATTCACTGCGTCATTAAGTGGGATGGTGTATAATTTTTCTTTCATCTTAATAGAACTCCAATCGTAGCTTTTTCTTCTTATTGTGCACAGAAAATTAGTTAGTGTCAAGAAAAACTATAATATCAGGAAAGCAAGAAGCTCTCAAGGGAAGCATAAGTGGCGAAAGTCCAGCATAATCCAAAGTTTCCCTGATCTTTTACCGGGGATACACGGTTATATTGACGTAAATCATAGAAAGCAGGAAATATTTCGGCAGATGCAAAAGGGGTATCGCCTGTAGTTATAGAGGAAATGATACCGGATGAATCATCTGTATAAGTCGGGTTGAGGATAAATCCATGTTCTTTGAGTTCGCTTGAGGAATAGACTTCACAGGAGATATCCTCTCCGTCTGCGCCGGCAGCAGGAATACTTTCTGCGATATCACCATTGCTAAATGCTTTTATACAGACATTAGTGCCAGGCTGATAGACATTAAAATCTGTCCAGATATTTCCATGATGGCTAATGTAACTTTCGCCATCAGAGGCTGTGGCGAGGGAACTGCTGTCGCCAAGCGGAGCCTCAAAATATGTTTTTGCACCGGCTGTACTCCATAATTTTATAACAACTGCGAAACGTGTTCCACTTTTTAAGGTTATCGGTTTCTTGAGGTTTACTGTGTGATATCCCGCATATTTGCAGATGCCTGATGCAGAAGGAGTGGGAAGTTTTAGCAGTGAATCTTTGCCTTTGAAGGAGGATACGATATAAACTTCATAATTGTAATTGCTATCATAAGTATAAAAGGAGACGGAACCGAGCTGCTCTTTTTTCTTTAATTTCTGATTATTTTCCGGAAAAACATTAGCACAGTACAATTCATCGTTATATCCGAAAGCAGAGGTAGCGCCTAACGGGTCGTACTGGTAAATGCGCTTGTAGGTCTTATCACTGGAAACTTTTCCAAATGCCATGGAAAATTCCTGGATACCGAGAAATCCATCATAATAGGAAATATAGAAATATCCATTGTCTGCAAATTCTGTTCCCCAGCTGTTTTTACAGAGAAATGCACCATTCCCAGCGGGTTCTGTCACAAAATTTTCTTTTGAGTAGTTATCATCCCAACCGATAATGGCGATAGCGTGATTTGTTGCTATGACGGGAGAAGAACCAACTGGCGCTCTGCCTGCGTTATAATCAGCAGGGAGATAATAGGAAAGATCATCGCTGGAATAATATTCTTCAACAGAAACATAAGATGCGGATACTGCCCCATAATTGATGACGGTCTGTTTGATCGCCTGATTATCCAGAGCACTTTTTCGTTCAGGGATAAAAATAATTTCATCTATTTTAAGAGCTGGTGAAAAGGAAACATCAGCTGCTGAACGGAGATTCTTATAGGGTGCCTGCCATTCGTATACAGGACCAGTTCCACGTGTAAGATAGGCGGCAGCCATAGAAAAACTGCCACCTTCATCGTAATTACGGTCAAAACCTGTGGATGAGGAACGATTACTTGTCTGGTAACCCATATGAAATTCTGAAAAATCACTGGCATTTGGGTTATCAGAATATGGATTCAGAGCAACGGATTTGGAATATGGACCATAGTAGTGTTTTCCGTTTATAAGGAGATATGCACGGACTTTATATAATGGACTGCCGGAGTCAAATGTCGCAGATTCGTAATATTCAACGTATTTGCCACTTTCAGGATCGTTTAGTATATCTTCGATTTTATAGTATTTGCTGTTTGAATCATCAGCTCGATAAATGAAATATCCGGTAACATAAGGTAAATATTTCCATTTGACTGTGATACCGATATTCTGTTCGGTGACAGATGTCAGACTGACTTTTGGAATGGATAATTGGCATATGTATCCGGTAGAGCCGTAGTCTCCAAGAGAAATTTTGCTGCCAGTTTTCCGATAGGGACGAACGGCATAATCATAAATTGTTTTTGGAATTGCCATTTCATCTGTATAAGATGTTTCGAAATAATCGAGATCTGCCAGTTTAGTCCATTTGGATGTTCCTTTCTTTCTGCGATAGATCCGATAGCCGTCAGCACCTGTGATATCGTTCCATTTAAGAAGCATAAGTGTATTTTTTTCAGGCTTTTTTACGGTGGGACGTTTGAACTTTGCAGTGCCGCTCAAACCTTTGGTATTATACTTACTGTAGGCTCTTTTACCATTTTGAAATGTGTAAGACTGAACGGTATACAGGTAAGCTTTTTTAATCAGTCCGGTATTATCTGTGTAAGAAGTCTGTGAAGGAGAAACAGTTGCAATAGCCTGCCATGAAGCACCCTGTTTATCTTTTTCTTTTCGTAGAATCCGGTAACCACTGACATTCTTCACTTTTTTCCAGGAGATGGTGACTTTATGTGAGGATTTGATCTTCTTTAACGTTGGCTTGACAGGAGCGATTGGGGTTCCTGATTCAATAGTAACTGTCATATGACAGGTTCCGAGAGTGAATCCGGTATCGCAATTTACAATAGAAAAAGAGGCTTCTGTCATAGTTCCAACAGGATTTAGAAGAGTGAAGAAATTGTCTCCGGATGCATACATCAGCTCGGTGCCAGGTACGAGTATTTCAGAAGGTGACAAGCTCTCATGGAAATTTCCGATTTCGGAAAAAGGAATTTTTCCTGAGGAATCTGCCTTGACTAAACATACACTCTGAGGAAAAAACAGAGAACTTTTCAGGGAAGTACAGCCGTTGGTTTCAATAGTATCCAGAGAATTAAAACGGCAGTCAAGGAATGAAAGATTCGTGAGTCCGGTTACATTTAGGGAAGATAGTTTGTTACCACTTAACTGAATATATTCCAGTCTGGAGTTTGCTGTAAGGTTTAGTGAACGGATTCCTGTGCCTGTACAGGTCAGTTCAATCAATTCAGAATTTTTACTGAGGTCAAGATCGGTAAGCTGCTCAAGATCTGTGCAAGTCAGACTCTTTAATCCTGTAAAGTAAAATAGATCTGTCTGGTACAAAGGAAAGTTTTCGCTGAAGGTAAGAGAAGAAACTTTTTTAAGATATTCACGCGATAACATATGGTCGTCCGTCAGAGGATATAGTTGTTGCATCTGCTGAAACAGGTCGTGTGACTGGAAGTCTTTTTCCTGAAGATATCCAATGTAAATGAGCTGTGTATCATAGTGTTCAATACCTGCGCTGACAAATTTTCGCCGGATTTTTGCGGGAGATGTTTTATTAACAGCTGTCAGCCGGTAAGAGGAATCAATCATGCCGTTTTCCACAACTGTGATGGTTTCCGGATCTGCAAATTGAGAGAGGTCATAGAATTCTTCGGGAGTATGTGCCGTGTTTCCGCCGCAGTTTAATTCTTCGAGAGGACAGTCGTCAAAATTCAGATCAGACAGTTTATTATCAGAACAGTTTAATCTTTTCAGAGATGAAAAACCGGAAAGGTTCAATTCTGTGAGAAGATTGTTCTGGCAATAAATAGTGTCCAGTGATCTGGTGGAAGGCAGCTTTAAGGTCTGTATACTGCTGGAAGAGCAGTCCAGATACTTTAAGTTAGAAAGTCGGCTCATGTTCAGGATATCCAGAGAATTTTTGGAACAGATAAGCTTTTCCAGTGCTGGCATGGAAGACAGGTTTAAGGATGAAAGATTACAGTCGCTGCAATTTAACTCTTTCAGTCCGGAAAAACGTGAAAAATTAAATTCGTTAAGAAAATTGGAAGCGATATTTAATTTTTTAAGAGAAGAAGTTTTTGAAAAACTTATCTCGGTGGAATTTCCAAAAAAATTAGAAGAAGCATCCAGCTCTTTCAATTTTTTACAGGAAGAGAGATTCAATCGAGTCAGATTATTGTAGGAACAGTTCAGGGATTTCAGGGCAGTGTTGGATTTCAGGTCAAGAAAGAGCAGTTGATTATGGGAACAGTCCAGAGTTTTCAGATTGTAAAAATATTCAATACCTTTTAACGAATCGACAGACATAGAAGATATATTGATTTTGGTACATGCTTCGATTTCCTTGACAGAAAGAAGTCCATTATGGTCCGCGTCAACGTTTTCAGAAATCCACTCTCTGAAGACAGGGTCTTCAAATCCGCTGTCGTCGGTGAGTGAAATGGACGAAGCTTTATTTGCGTTTGGAAGAAATTCTGGTTCTGAATCATCTGAAATATCTGAAATATCTGAAATATCTGATATGTTATCAGGATCAGTATCGTTACAGATATCATCAGAGATACTTGCATCGGAGAAGATTTCGTCAGAAACAGTATTATCAGAAACAGTATTATCAGAAACAGTTCCATCAGAAAAATCTTCGCCGGAAATAGCCCATGAAATCTGGGCATCAGAGAAAATCATAAGAAAACTTAAGACGAAGGGTAGAAAGTTTTTCTTTTTAATCATATAGAGACCTCCTTCTCTTGGGACGGTGTAATACCATCCGCTGATAGTAAATGTTACATGATATTAGGGGTTACTTATAGTATATAGATGAAAGAAATGGGAATCTATTAACTATTGGTTAGTAGGTTGTTGAATTTCAGATGAAGTTAAAAGTATATGACTTTAAAAAAATTAGTTTTCTGGCAAGGTTTGATATGGTATGATGTGTACAATAAAAAAATAAATGGTAACTGTTCAGTACCTTCACAGTTACGAGTCAAAATCCATTAAAAATCGCCTTCGGCGATGGGATTTTGACTTGTATGTCTCGGGATAGTAGACTGCTGAATAGTTACAATAAATGTAACTATTTTGGAGTGAGTTGAGACTTGTTTATCAAAATAATTTAAGGGGGATAAAGTAAATGGTAGAATTACAGCTTAATGAGAACTGGCAATTATGCGATATTAAGAAACAGGATTGGGTTCCTGCGCAGGTGCCTGGGGATATCTATTCAGTGCTTCTTAAAGCGGGAAAGATGTCTGATCCATTCTTTGGAGACAACGAATATCAGGCGAAAGCATTGATGGAGGAGAATTACGAATATCGAACTGTATTTACATATGATGAGAAACAGTTTGAGAATTGTCAGGAAGTACTTCTTAGATTTGACGGAATCGATACGATCGCAGATATTTATCTGAATGAATGTTATCTGGGAAAAGCAGATAATATGCACAGAGTCTGGGAATTTCCGGTTGGAGAACTGTTACAGAAAGGCGAGAATACACTTCGGGTTATCATCAGATCACCTTTGAAATTCATGGCAGAGGCTTTTAAAAAGTACAAAAACATCGGAAATGAAGATACAGTAGAGGGATTTATGCATCTTCGTAAAGCGCATTACATGTCTGGATGGGACTGGGGTGCCTGTCTGCCGGATGGCGGTATTTTCCGTCCTGTAACTCTTCTGGGAATCAAGTCAGCCAGACTGGACAGCATATATATCCGTCAGGTACATGAGGATGGAAAAGTACTGCTGATTCCGGAAGTGGATGTAGAGACAGTAGACGAAGAGGAAATTGATACAGACGGAAAAAACAGCGTGGAGATTCCTGATCAGGGCGTGGAAAGTGAAGCGGATGAGGATTTACTGGAATATGAAGTTACAGTAACTGCGCCAGATGGAACGAAAATTGTAAGTAACGGATCTCCGGATGAAATCGTAATCGAGAATCCACAGTTCTGGTGGCCAAACGGTCTGGGAGAGCAGCCATTATATCAGGTTCAGGTAGATCTGAAAGCAGGAGATAAAACCGTCGATACCTGGTGTAAGAAAATCGGACTTCGGACACTGACCATGCACATTGAGAAAGATGAGTGGGGAGAAAGCTTTGCTCACGAAGTGAATGGCCATCAGATTTTTGCAATGGGTGCAGATTATATTCCAGAGGATAATCTGCTGCAGAGAACCTCAAAGGAACGTACCAGAGAATTGCTTCTTCAGTGTAAGAGAGCAAACTTTAACACGATTCGTGTCTGGGGCGGCGGCTATTATCCGGAGGACTGGTTCTTTGATCTTTGTGATGAACTTGGCCTGATGGTATGGCAGGACTTTATGTTTGCCTGCTCGGTCTATGAACTGACACCGGAATTTGAGGCAAATATCCGTCAGGAATTTATTGATAATATCAAAAGAATCCGTCATCATGCGTCACTTGCACTGTGGTGTGGCAATAATGAGATGGAAATGTTTGTAAAGCAGGGTAATTGGGTAACGAAACCTACAGAGGTGAGAGACTATCTGCTGATGTATGAGCGCATTATTCCGGAAGTACTCAGAGAATATGATCCTGATACATTTTACTGGCCGGCAAGCCCGTCATCAGGCGGATCTTTTGATGAGCCGAATGATCCGAATCGTGGAGATGTGCATTACTGGGAGGTATGGCATGGAAATAAGCCATTTGCGGAATATCGCAAATATTTCTTCCGCTATGCTTCTGAATTTGGTTTCCAGTCATTCCCGTCTGTTAAGACACTGGAGACGGTAACTGATGATCCGAGAGAACTGAATCCGTTTTCTTATGTGATGGAGAAACATCAGAGAAACTATGGCGGAAATGGAAAGATTGCCAAGTATATGCAGGCTGCCTATCGTTATCCGGAGAACTTCAGTGCTTTTGTATATGCCTCTCAGCTTCTTCAGGCAGATGGAATCCGCTATGGAGTGGAACATTACCGCAGAAACCGCGGTCGTTGCATGGGTGCAATCTACTGGCAGTTAAATGACTGCTGGCCGGTAATTTCCTGGAGTTCTATTGATTATTACGGACGCTGGAAAGCGCTTCATTATTATGCCAAGAGATTCTTCGCACCGGTGATGATCTCCTGTGAGGAGCAGAGCTGGATGACAGCAGAGGCAGATATGAACCGCCAGCATTTCCAGTTCGAGAAATCCATCCGTCTGAATGTGACCAATGAAACACTGGATGCACATAAGGTACTGGTGAAGTATGCAGTGCGTAGCGCAGATGCGAAGATCCTTCGCCAGGAAGAACAGTGGGTGGAAGTACCGGCACTTTCCAGCAGCTGGCTGGAGAAAGTGGAACTTCCGGAGATTGACTGTTTCAATGAGTATGTGAGCTATGAAGCCTGGGAAAATGACCAGATCATCTCTCAGGGAACGGTGATCTTCTCCTATCCGAAATATTTCCATTATCTGGATCCGAAGCTGGCTGTGAGAGTGGAAGGTGACGAGATCGTGGTTGCGGCAGATGCCTATGCCAAGAGTGTGGAAATCCGAAATGAAACAGAAAATCTGGTGCTGGAAGATAATTACTTTGATATGAACGCCGGAGAACGCAGGGTAAAGATCCTTGACGGAAAACCGGAAGGACTGCAGGTACGCAGTGTGTATGATATCTGATTTTATATCATTTAGTACGAGAAAACAGGCAGAGCCGTATGGAAAAAAAAGGTCCATACGGCTTTTTTGCTGCATATCTGCATCTGTTTATGGGTGATTTCGGCTGTATTTTGAAGATTTTTACCATTTCCTGATAAAAATATGTGGTGTAATTGAGAAAATGATGATAGAATGATTATAAATGATATAACATTTAGGCATACATGGAAGCGGCAGAAGAAAAAGAAGATTCAAAAAAGAACAACGTAAAGCAGACAAAGAGAAAAACAGATAAAAGAAAGGATAAAAGTATGGCTTCAGGCAAGGCGTTTATGTATGAGACAATCTATAATGATCTGCTGGAGGGAATCCGAAATGGAACATATCCGGCAGGCAGCAGGCTTCCGTCTGAGAAAGAACTTGCGGGACAGTACGGAGTGAGCCGGATCACCAGCAAGAAAGCACTGGAACTTCTTGCAGAAAGAGGAATGATCTCCAGAATGCCGGGACGGGGATCTTTCGTTCTGGAAACAGCAGTAAAGCAGACTGCCAGGTACAGCACACCACAGATACCGGAAACAAACGGGCAGACGCAGGAGATTCGCCAGACAGGGAGGACCATTGGCGTGATCCTGGACAGTTTTGACAGTGATTATGTCGCAAACTATCTGCGCAGCATGGAGCGGGAGTGCAGCAGAAGAGGGATCAACATGCTTCTGAAATGTACATACGGAAGCATTGAGGCAGAAAACCAGGCAATCAAAAGCTGCATAGAGATCGGGGCACAGGGACTGATCATTATGTGTGCACAGAATGAAACCTACAATACCACCATCGTTAAGCTGGCATTGGACAAATTCCCGGTAGTCCTCATCGACAGAAAGATGCAGGGGCTTTCTATTCCCTGTATTGCCACGGATAACCACAGGGCATCGAGGGAACTGACAGAGATGCTGATAGAGCGGGGACATAAGCAGCTGGTATTTGTGACCCATGCATCTATGGGAACTTCTTCTATCAAAGACCGATATGAGGGATTTGTAGAAGGAATCATGGAAGATGCCGGAATCAACGGATGCGTTCTGGAAATTCCCGATTATAATCCTACCCCCGGAAATTCCCCTATAGGGGAAGCATCCTATGATGAAGAAGGATTTAAAAAGCTGCTTCTGGAACACAAGGAATATACAGGATATCTGTGTATCGAAGCGAAACTGTGCTATCTGCTGAGAAAGGCAATGAAAGAAACCGGTGTTACCGGGGAAATCGTATCTTTCGATGGAACAGGAGATATGGAGCATGAGAAGGTTATCGCGTATGTAAGGCAGGATGAGCGGGCTATGGGCGTTATGGCTGTGGATATTCTGGAGAAAATTGTTCGTGGAGAGAGCATAAGCGAGGATATCTGCGTCCCTTACAGGGTTATAAAACTAAATGATATATAAATGATATGTGCATTGCTTACAAAAAACAGGGATGATTTATGTCGAAAATATTGAAATGCACATGGAATCCGTATTTTGTGTTGACAAGTTATGGGTTAAATGCTATATTCTATATATCAACAAACGACATACATTGCAATATGACATAAATGATATAACATATTGCAGACATGTATTAAGGAGGAAAAATATGAAACGTAAAATCGCAGCAGTAGCACTTTGCGCAGTTATGGTAAGCTCTATGGTAGCTCCGACAGTTTCCGTAAAAGCAGCAGACAAGGAAAAACTTATTGTAGCATACAAAGACAGCGATAGCACTGGAGCCAAATACATGGAACAGTGGATCAACAGTACTTATGAAAACTGGGCAGATAAAGATAAGGTAGATCTGGAACTTCAGCCAATCGTAGCGAACGACAGCGATTATGCTACTAAAATTCAGGTAGAAATGCAGGATAAAGATACATGCCCTGACATTTTCTTTGAGGATACCTTCCAGCTGAATACAGATGTTGCAGCAGGATATGTAGCAGACATTACAGATAAAGTTAATGCCTGGGATGAATGGGACAGCAGTTTTATCGAAGCATTAAAAGAAGGTACCAAAGGCAGTGATGGACAGACATATGCAGTGCCTGTAAGTACAGATGTTCGTGGATTATGGTACAATAAAGATGTTATGGAAGAAGCTGGTCTTGGAAGAGACTGGCAGCCGGAATCCTGGCAGGATATTCTGGATGCATGCGCAGCAATCAAAGAAAAATGCGGTGATGATGTGGTTCCGATCTGGTTTGCATGCAGTAACACAGAAGCAGAAGCTACAAGCATGAATACATTTGAAATGCTTCTTTATGGAACAGGAGAAACACTGGTAGATGAGTCAACAGGTGTATGGAATGTTTCCGGACAGGGAATCAAAGATGCTCTGGAATTCATCAAAACATGCAAAGACGAAGGATATATTGGAACACTTTCCGAAGTATTTGATGCAAGTGATTGGGAATATGCAAACCAGTATATGTCTACTGCCAAACTTGGTATGTACTTAAACGGAAGCTGGGGATATGCAGATTATCTGGAAGACAGAAGCTATCCGATGCAGGGTTACTCTGATGACACTCTGACGGACGCTCTTGGATTCGCAGAAATGCCGAAACAGAACGGTGACGGATATGTAACAATGTCAGGTGGATGGAGCTGGGCAATCGCAAATAATTCTGACAAACAGGACGAAGCGTTCAGTTTTATCACAGAAATGATGAAATCTGACAACTACATTACATATCTGACAGGAAGCGGAAACCTTGCTACCAAATCAGGTATGGATGCTTACGATGAATATAAATCCAAACTGTATGTAGATGAAGCAACAGCAATGTCTGAAAATGCATTCTTCAGACCACACAATGAAAACTACTCCAAAGTTTCTTCTTACATCTATGAAATGGTAGACACAATCGTAAGGAACGATACAGATATTGAAAGTGCAATGTCTGACTTCAAGAACAGCGTTTGCTCAGTTGTAGGAGAAGACCACGTGGAATAAGACGGAAGAGAGATTTTTGCAAAGAGCTGCGAGATATCAAAATAACTAAAAGGCGGCCGTCAGTGCCGCCTTTTTTAGCAAGGGGAAATTAAAATGGCAAAAGGAAATAAGAAATATTTGTATCTGCTTCCTGCACTGTTGGTAATGGTATTCTTTTTTGTATGGCCGATTATCCTTACAGTGTACTATTCATTCACCAACCTGACATTGACAGGAAGCGCTGCTGCAAATCAGGCATTCGTAGGATTCAGCAACTATAAGAGAATGTTTACAGATTCTGCGGTAGGAAAGAGTATTGTATCCACGATCTTCTTCGTTATCTTTTCTGTAGTAGGACAGACTGTTCTGGGATTTATCATTGCTCTTCTTATGAAAGAGAAGAACAAAACTTTTCGTAAATTAGTGGGTTCCATTGTACTGGCAGGATGGGTTATGCCGGAAATGGTAGCTGCACTCTGTGCTTACACTTTCTATACAGATAAGGGTACTTTAAATGCACTTCTGGGAATAATCGGAATCAACAAGATCTCTTGGCTGTTCTCTTATCCGCTTCTTACGGTTGTACTGGCCAATATCTGGCACGGAACGGCATTTTCCATGATGGTATATCAGTCAGCACTGGATAACGTTTCTGGAGATGTAGAAGAATCTGCGAAGATTGATGGAGCAGGCAGACTTCAGAACCTGTTTTACATTACAATCCCAATCATTAAGGATACTATCCTTACTAATACAATGCTGATTACATTGTCTACACTGGGAACTTTCGGTATGGTTTACTCCATGACGGGAACAACCGTACAGACACTTCCGATCTTTATGTACATCCGTGCATTTAAGAACTATGAGCTTGGATATGGTACAGCGATTTCTATGCTGATTCTTCTGATCGGTATTATTTTCAGTTTGTTCTATATCAGATTACAGAAGAAACAGATGGGAGATTAAATTATGAGAGAAAAACGGGAAAAGGCAGTTGCATATATTATTCTTGTAATACTTGCCATTGTTTTTGCGCTGCCTCTTGCATGGATAATATTTGCATCTTTGGATAAGAATGCATCACTGGCAGCAAGCCTGCCGAATATGACACTTGGAAATTATCGTTCTATTCTGATGAAATCCACAAACCTTCGTTCTTTTGCCAACGGTCTTCTGATCGCACTGGGAACTTCTATCCTGGTAGTTGTTTTTTCCGGACTGGCATCTTATGCACTGTCCAGATATGAGATGAAACATAAAAAGCTGTTCATGCTGACCATTCTTTTTATGAACTCTCTGCCTGTAACTACTATCATGGTACCTGTATTTAAAATTTTTGTAACCGTAGGTCTTTATAACAAGCTGTTCGGTATTGTACTTTTTATGACAGCATCTTCCATGCCGTATGCGATCTGGATGATGAAGAACTTCATGGATTCTGTTCCGGTTTCACTGGAAGAAGCTGCATGGATCGACGGATGCTCCAGATTCCAGGGTATTTTCAAAGTAATCCTGCCTCTGATGCTTCCGGGTGTATGTACAGTTGGTATCTACACATTCTCCGGATGCTGGGGCAACTTCTTTGTTCCGTTCATCCTGCTGTCAGCAAGTGAGAAATATCCGGCTTCTGTAATGCTGTATCAGTTCTTCAGCCAGCATTCTGTAGCTTACGGTGAACTTGCTGCATATTCAGTTATTTATACATTACCATCCATTATCCTTTATGTGATCACTCAGAAATGGATGTCCAAAGGCTTCAGTCTGTCAGGTGCAGATAAAGGCTGATAAAATAAATTAAGAATGGAAGACTAGACATGACAAGCGGATATAAAACAATAGATGCAATGATCGAGACAGTGAAAGAGAAATTCGGAAAAGAACACAAGATTTCCGTAATGTTCGAAAACTGTATTTCCAATACACTGTCCACTACAATTAAGACACTTGACGATGGTTCTGTATTCGTGATCACAGGAGATATTCCGGCTATGTGGCTGAGAGATTCCAGCTGCCAGCTCCGTCCGTTCCTTCTTTTTGCAAAGGAGGAACCGGAAATCCTGAAAATGGTCACAGGACTGATCCGGAAACAGGCAGAGTGTATTCTTACAGATGCCTATGCCAACGCTTTTAATGAAAGTGCCAACGGCAATGGTTTCCAGGATGACCGTACAGAAATGAAACCGGAACTCTGGGAGAGAAAGTATGAGATCGACTCTCTCTGCTATCCACTGCAGCTTTCCTATCTTCTGTGGAAGAATACAGGAAGTACAGAACATTTCACACAAACCTGGCTGAAAGCTGCCAGACGCGTGATCGAAGTATTTAAGACAGAACAGAATCATGAAGAAAATTCTCCATATTATTTCGAACGCAGCAACTGCATTTACACAGACACTCTTTCCAGAGAAGGAAAGGGCGCTCTGGTAAAGAAAAACATCGGCCTTACCTGGTCTGGATTCCGCCCAAGTGATGATGCCTGCATCTACGGCTATTTGATCCCTTCCAATATGCTGGCATCTGTAGTGATGGATAATCTCAGAGAGATTGCCCAGGAGGTATATAAAGATCAGGAACTTGCAAAAGAAGCAAGAGATCTTTCCAAAGAGATCCGCGAGGCAGTGGAAAAATATGCCATTGTAGCCGGAGAAGTGAAAGACTTCTATGCATATGAGGTAGACGGATTCGGACAGTACAATGTAATGGACGATGCCAACCTGCCAAGCCTTCTGTCCATGCCGTACATCGGATACTGTGACAAAGAGAACGAACGTTATCAGAACACAAGGGAAATGGTATTAAGTGAAAGAAATCCATATTATTTCCCGGGCAAGGTACTTACAGGAATCGGAAGCCCGCATACAGATACCCGTTATGTATGGAGTATGTCTTTATGTATGCAGGGAATCACTTCTGATGATAAAGAAGAAAAAGAAGCAATCTTTAAAATGCTGGAGAACAGCGACGGCGGTACCAATCTCATGCATGAATCCATTTTCGCAGATGATGATACCAAATATACAAGACCATGGTTTTCATGGGCCAATTCTGTATTCTGCGAATTTGTAATGGATTATCTGGGATACTCCGTGAAATTACATTAAGTGTCAGCTGGGAGGATAAGACATATGTTTTTAATGAAGGAACGCGTATTTAAACTGATCGATTCCATCAAAGATATGATTTACAGCCAGAAATATCCGGTGAATGAATATCTGATGATCCATTCCGAAAAAGAATCCATTGATATTCCGGAGATTTCCGATGATATGTGGAAAAAGATCGAGTCCAGAGATATCTGGGGTGGAAACGGGGAATATTTTTATTTCAAAACAACTCTGACTATGCCACAGGAATGTGCAGGCAAAAAAGTGACTTATGAGCTGCGCACAGGACGTGAGGGCGAATGGGATGCAGTAAATCCTCAGTTTATGGTGTACATAAACGGGGAGAGAAGAATGGGAATGGATGTGAACCATCGTGAGGTGGTACTGACAGAAAATGCAGTACCGGGTGAGACATTTGAGATTCTTTTGTCCGCATACACAGGTGATAATAACTTCTCCCTTCATCTGGATTCTGAGTTTAAGGTTCTGGAGCCTTCTGTGGAGAAATATTATTATGACCTTCTGGTTCCTTATGAAGTTGCCAGACTTCTCCGGGAAGACAGCCGTGACCGCAGAGTAATCCTTCAGAGTCTGAATGATTCTCTGAATCTGGTAGATTTAAGACAGATTTATTCTCCTGAATTTTTCGAAAGCGTAGAAAAGGCAGATGAATATCTGCAGACAGAATTTTATGAGAAATACTGCGGAAACAGCGACAGTACGGTTTACTGTGTGGGCCATACCCACATTGATGTGGCATGGCTGTGGACACTGCGCACCACTCAGGATAAGGCGGTACGAAGCTTTTCCACAGTGATCGAGCTGATGAAACAGTATCCGGAATACAAGTTTATGTCCAGTCAGCCTCAGCTGTATCTGTATGTAAAAGAGAATGCGCCGGATCTTTATGAAGAGATCAAAAAGAGAGTAGCAGAAGGACGCTGGGAAACAGAGGGCGGAATGTACGTAGAGGCTGACTGTAACTTAAGCTCTGGGGAAGCACTGGTAAGACAGTTCCTTTATGGAATGCGTTTTTTCGAGAAAGAATTCGGGGTAAGAAACAAGATCCTCTGGCTGCCTGATGTATTCGGATATTCTGCTGCACTGCCACAGATTATGGATAAGTGCGGAATCAAATATTTCATGACTACGAAGATCAGCTGGAACGAAGTGAACAAAATGCCGTACGATACTTTCATGTGGGAAGGTATTGACGGAACAGAGATCCTGACACACTTTATTCCAACCAGAGATTACGGTGTAGCTGCGAAGGAAGGCAGTACAGAAACAGAACATTTCACTACGTACAATGGAATCTTGAATGCATCCCAGGTTATGGGTGGATGGCAACGTTACAGCCAGAAAGACTTAAACGACGAAGTGCTGATGTCCTACGGACATGGAGACGGAGGTGGCGGGGTCACCAAGGAAATGCTGGAAATGCAGCGCAGACTTGCCAAAGGAATCCCGGGCAGCCCGAAAACCGTACCGTCCACTTCCCTGGAATTCTTCCAGACTCTGGAGAAAAATGTACAGGGACGCAAAGAACTTCCAAAGTGGGTGGGAGAACTTTATCTGGAATACCACAGAGGAACCTACACCTCTATGGCAAGAAATAAGAAATGGAACCGTCAGGCAGAATTTGCATGCGAGAATACAGAGCTGTTCAATGTAATGGCAAGTCTGGAAACAGGAACTTCCTATCCGGGAAACAGACTATATGAAGTATGGAAAGTTCTCATGAGAAACCAGTTCCATGATATCCTGCCAGGAAGCAGTATCAAACAGGTTTACGAGGATTCCAAAGAAGAATACAGACATATTTTCCAGGAAACAAAAGAGATGTCCGGTGCTGCTTTAAAGGCAATGACAGATGCTGTAGATACAGCCAGAGGAACACTGGTAGTTTACAACCCTACAAGTGAACAGGCTCCTGCACCGGTTTATCTGCCGAAAAACAGTCAATGGGGGGCATTGGAACGTGACGGCAGAGTGATCCAGGTTCAGCATACAGAAGAGGGAGACCTGGCAATTCTGGATGATATCCCGCCCAAGGGTTACTGCACTTATGCAGGTGTAGTAGATGCACCGAAGACAGAAAGCACTATGACGGTTACGGAGCATGGTGCAGAGACGAAATACTTTATTGTAGAATTAAATGAAAAAGGACAGTTCAGCCGTATCTATGACAAGATCCAGAAGAGAGAGATCCTTCCTGAGGGCAAATGCGCCAACGTGATCATGAGCTATGAAGACCGTCCGCATAACTTCGATGCATGGGATATCAACAATTATTATACAGAGAAATCCTGGCCTGTAGATGATGTACAGAGCATCACAGTAACAGAGAACGGGCCTGTACGCGGCTGTATCCGTGTAGAACGTAAATATCTGGATTCCACCATTGTACAGTATCTGTATTTCTATCCGGAACTGTACAGGATCGATATCCGCAATGAGATCGACTGGAAAGAAAAACAGATTCTTCTGCGTGATTATATCCCGGTTGATATCCATGCTGCAGAAGCAACTTATGAGATCCAGTACGGCAATGTAACACGTCCGACCCATTACAATACATCCTGGGATTTCGCAAGATTCGAGGTATGTGCACATAAATGGATCGATATCAGTGAGAACGGCTACGGTATCAGTG
Source organism: Blautia luti (assembly GCF_033096465.1). Classification (NCBI taxonomy): domain Bacteria; kingdom Bacillati; phylum Bacillota; class Clostridia; order Lachnospirales; family Lachnospiraceae; genus Blautia; species Blautia luti. The sequence goes on from NZ_AP028156.1 coordinate 1,090,585, forward strand.
TACTCAACAACTGTAAATATGGATGCGATATCCACAACGGAGAGATCGGACTTACCATGCTGAAATCCGCAGTATATCCGAACCCTGATGCAGATAAAGAGCACCACAGCTTCACCTGGTCCATTGCACCTCACGAAGGTGGATGGAGAGAAGGGAATACAGTTGCCAAGGCATATGTACTGAATAATCCATATCAGACAGCAGTGAAAGAAAACGAAGGCGGAAACCTTCCTGCAAGCTATTCCTTCGTTCAGGCAGATAAAGAGAATGTTGTGATCGAGGCTGTTAAGAAAGCAGAAGACAGCGATGCAGTGATCGTTCGTCTGTATGAATGCTACAACAGACGCGGTCAGACTACACTGACCTTCCCACGTCCTGTAAAACGTGCAGTGATCTGCAATATGCTGGAAGAAGAGATAGGAGAAGTTCTGAACGTAAATGGCAGTCAGGTAGAGCTTGAACTGAAACCATATGAAATTGAAACTGTCAAAGTAGAATTCTGAAAAAAGTGTCAGAATCGACACGCAGGGATAAGAAGTAGAAACTATAGAAATGTATAAAAAAAGCCATGTGGATAAAAAAGTCCACATGGCTTTTTTATACCGGCAGAAACGAACCTGCCGGAAGAAGTTCGATATACAAAGGATCAGTCGATGTTCTGCACGGAATCCTTCGCATTCTGCAGTACCGTATCAAATGCGATAGCTGCCTGGTTGTATTCTTCGTCACTTTCGATATTGGCAAGAACCGGATCTCCGGATTCTGTACGTTCGAAAGTATAGAGATAAACTTCTCCATTCTGATTCTGGCCGTTCTCGTCCAGAGGAAGAAGGGCGATATATTCCTTGATTCCTACCGGGAAAATAGTAAGGATGGCGCATTCAACTTCTGTATCATCCTCCATGGTCAGTGTGATGGTACGGTGCTGGTCATCTACCTTGCATCCTCCCCCATTGCTTCCGCATCCGCCGCCGCAGGAAGCACAGTCGCTCGGGTCGCAGCCGCCGTTTGTAAATGGATCACTCATTTTATGTTCCTCATTCTTTCTGATTTTCAGTTTCTGCCCCTGCGTAAGAGCAGGGACCTTTAACAACAATATTGTATCAAAAAGCAGCAGTGAATGCAATTGCCTGGGAAAAAATGTTTATCCCGGTACGAAAACGTGTTATAATAAAAAATATCTATAAAAAAGAAAAATAACAGGAGATCAGTTTTATATGAAGTTAATCTCATGGAATGTAAATGGAATTCGTGCCTGCATCGGCAAGGGCTTTGAAGAAAGTTTCCACGCGCTGGATGCAGATATTTTCTGTCTGCAGGAGACCAAGTGCCAGGGGGGACAGGTGAATCTGGCTCTTCCGGGCTATCACCAGTACTGGAATTATGCCAACAGAAGAGGCTATTCCGGAACAGCAGTATTTACGAAAGAAGAACCGATGTCTGTAACATACGGACTTGGAATAGAAGAACATGACAAAGAAGGCAGGGTCATTACCCTGGAATATGATAAATTTTATCTGGTTACCGTGTATACACCCAATTCCCAGAGTGAGCTGCGCAGGCTGGAATACCGGATGCAGTGGGAGGCAGATTTTCTGGCATATCTTCTGAAACTCCAGGAAAACAAACCTGTGATCTGCTGCGGAGATTTCAATGTGGCACATCAGGAGATCGACCTGAAGAATCCCAAGACCAACCGTAAGAATGCAGGATTTACCGATGAAGAAAGGACCTGCTTTACCAGAATGCTAGAGAGCGGATTTATCGACACATTCCGGTACTTTTATCCGAATCAGGAAGGAATTTACTCCTGGTGGTCCTACCGCTTTAAGGCAAGGGAGAAGAATGCAGGATGGAGGATTGACTATTTTATCACCTCTCCCCAGCTGAAAGACAGACTGAAGGATGCAGCTATCCACACGGACATTATGGGATCAGACCATTGTCCTGTAGAACTGCAGATTGACTTATAAAAATACGGACAAATAATAAGGAGGGAAAAGAGAGATGGCTGACCTCAGGAAAATAAAAAAAAGAGAAGGGATCAGTGCTGGTACCCGGTGCAAACAGGCTGCGAAGAGGAGTGAATTTCGCAGTGGAGGTTCCACAGGGAGTACAGGCGTCTCTGGTTCTCTACAAAAAGAATGCAAGAAAGCCGTCTGTGGAGATCCCTTTTACAGAAAAGGACAGGACTGGGGATATCTGTGCAGTTACCCTGCCGGATTTAAAAACAGAGGACTATCAGTATAATTTTCTTCTGGACGGAAAAGTGTATACAGATCCCTGGGCATACCGCATTTACGGCAGAGAACGATTCGGCGCGGATATGGATACAGATCCCCATAAGATCCGCTGCGGATTTCTGAATGAAGAGGAATATGACTGGGAAGGGGATGAGAACCCGGTGATTCCTTATCATGAGATGCTCCTTTATAAACTCCATGTAAGAGGCTATACAAAAGCGAACCGGAATATTACATCCGGAAAAGGGAATTTTCAGGCGCTGACAGAGATGATCCCATACTGGAAAGAACTGGGAATCAATACCATTGAACTGATGCCTGCCTATGAATTTATGGAAACACAGCCGGCTGTATCAGCTGAAGGAGGGATGGTTTCCGAGAAACGAAGAGAGGGCAGGGTAAATTTCTGGGGATATATGCAGGGGTATTATTTTGCACCGAAGCGGTCTTACTGTGCTACCAGTGAACCGGAGAGGGAATTCAGGGATATGATCAAGGCATTGCATAAGGCGGGGATTGCCTGTGTGATGGAGATGTATTTTCCGGGTGGGACGAATCCGGTGCTGGGGTTGAGGGCACTGCAGTTTTGGAGATTGTATTATCATGTGGATGGGTTTCATGTTATGGGGGACGGTGTTCCCTGGCTTCTTTTGGTACAGGATGCGGTGCTGGCGGATACCAAGCTGATGTTTCAGGGCTTCGATGAAAAAGAAATCAGGAGGAAAAAGCTCCCGGCAGAGAAATGTATAGCGGAATATAACCCGGGATTTCTTCAGGATATGAGACGTTTCCTGAAAAGTGATGAAGATATGGTGGCAGGAGCGTCCTGGAGGATGAGAAGAAATCCGGATAAGTATGCTGTGATCAATTATATGGCATGTCAGGACGGCTTTACCCTGAATGATGCAGTGACTTACAATTATCGTCATAATGAGGCGAATCATGAGAACAATCAGGATGGCAGCAGTTATAACTATTCCTGGAACTGTGGTGTGGAAGGGCCAAGCCGTAAGCAGAATATCCGGCAGATGAGGGACAGGCAGATCCGCAATGCGTTTCTGATGATGCTGTTAAGCCAGGGCGTCCCCATGATCTACGGCGGAGATGAGATCGGCAATTCCCAGGGCGGCAATAACAATGCCTACTGCCAGGACAATGCCACAGGCTGGATCGACTGGAAAGGTTTAAAAAAGAATGAAAAACTTCTGGAATTCGTAAAAGAAGCCATTGCTTTCCGTAAAGACCATCCTGTTCTTCACACTGCGGGAGAAATGCGGGGAGTGGATTATCAGACCAAAGGCCTTCCGGATGTTTCTGTACACGGGGAGCGTGCATGGTACCTTAATGCGGAGAATACATCCAGACTTCTGGGAATTATGTACTGTGGCGCCTATGCACACAGACCAGACGGCAGTGAGGATGATTCTGTTTATATTGCCTGCAATTTCCATTGGGAAACCCGCACTCTGGCACTTCCGGATCTTCCGGGAGGCCGCAGATGGAAAAAAGTCATTGACACCAGTGCTGTGAAAGAAAACGGATTTTTGCATGAAGACAGTGAGACTTATAAAAAGAAACTGGAAATCGCACCACGAACCATCGTAGTGCTTCTGGCAGAACAGGAGGAGAATAAAGATGCAAAAGAAGACAGGAAGGATGCATCCGTGGCTGCACTTAAAAACCATCACCAGACATAAACTTCTGGTGATGCATTACTGTTTTCGCATAGGACTGTATAAACAGGGACTGCTTCATGATCTGTCCAAATATTCACCTGTGGAATTTCTGGTAGGCTGTAAGTACTATCAGGGGGACAGAAGCCCAAATAATGCAGAGAGAGAAGAAACAGGTCTTTCCCTTTCCTGGCTTCACCATAAGGGACGCAACAGGCATCATTACGAATACTGGATCGATTATGTACCGGGAGATGACAGGATCATCAATGGCGTGCCCATGCCCCGGAAATATATTGCGGAGATGGTCATGGACCGGATCAGCGCATCCCGGAATTATCTGGGGGACAAATATGATCAGACCCAGCCGCTGCAGTATTTCCTGAAAGGAAAGGAGAAACTGTGGTTTATCCATCCGGAGACAAGCAGGGAACTGGAGGGACTGCTCCGGATCCTCAATGATCACGGGGAAGAAGTTCTGATCTCCTATATAAAAAATGTCTATCTGAAAGGCAGAAAATACAATAAAAAGAGAAATGTGGAAAAATCTACCTGTACAACATACAGGTAATGTGGTAAAGTATTAAAATATATTTGTAAATCGTGGGAGCAGCGAAGCAGCGGCGCGATCGCAGATATAATATTATTATGAAAAAACAAACAGGAGGAGAAAATTTTGAGTGGAACTACAATGATCATATTGTCTGCATTTGTAGTCTATCTGGTCTTTATGATAGTCATCGGTGTAGTTTATATGAAAAAGACAAACAGCTCAGAGGATTACTTCCTCGGGGGCAGAGGACTGAATGCCTGGGTGGCCGCATTATCAGCACAGGCATCTGATATGAGTGGATGGCTTCTGATGGGACTGCCCGGAGCAATCTATTCCCTGGGAACCGGTCAGATCTGGATCGCAGTAGGACTTTTTATCGGAACAGTACTGAACTGGGTGTGTATCTCACACAGACTTCGTAAATATACCATAGCAGCGAATAACTCTCTGACAATTCCTGCATATTTTGAGAACAGATTTCAGGATAAAAAAAGGATCCTGCTTCTGATCTCATCGATTGTGATCGTCGTCTTCTTTCTGGTGTACACAGCGTCAGCTCTGGCAGCAGGAGGCAAGCTTTTTAACACGGTATTTGGTATTGACTACCATATAGCTCTGGCTATCGGGGCAGCCGTTATTCTGTGTTATACATTCATGGGTGGATTTATGGCAGTCTGTGTAACAGACTTTGTACAGGGAACCCTGATGCTGGTGGGACTGCTCATTGTTCCGCTGGTAGCATATTTCATGTTAAATGGAAATCTTGGAAATCTTCTCACGCAGAGCGGTGCGCCGGGCGGGGCAGCTTTCCTGAATCCCCTGGAGAATGGTGAGAGACCTTATACATTTGTTGAAATCTTTTCCCAGCTTGCATGGGGACTTGGATACTGCGGAATGCCTCATATCCTTACCCGTTTCATGGCTGTAAAGAGCGAAAAAGAATTAAAGAAATCCAGTGTGATCGCCATTGTATGGGATATCCTTTCTCTGACAGCTGCATGCTTTATCGGTATCATCGGACGTGCTTATCTGTACCCGACAGTTCTGGGAACAGAAGGGGCATCTTCAGCAGAGAGTGTATTTATTGAGATGATCAATAAGCTGTTCTCTTCAGACCTGGCGCTTCCGTTCATCGGAGGAATCTTCCTCTGCGGAATCCTGGCAGCTATCATGTCCACGGCTGATTCTCAGCTTCTGGTAACAGCATCTGCTGCATCTGAAGATTTATATCATCAGTTTGTCAAGAAGGATGCAGATTCTAAAGAGATCCTTACAGTTGCCAGAATTACAGTTATTGCAGTTTCCGTAATCGCATTTGTGATCGCATGGAATCCGGACAGCAGTATTATGGGACTGGTATCCAATGCATGGGCAGGTCTTGGCTCTGCATTCGGACCGATCGTGGTAATGTCCCTGTTCTGGAGAAGAACCAACCTGGCAGGTGCAGTTGCAGGAATCGCTTCCGGCGGCCTGACTGTTATTATCTGGGATTACATACCTCTTGTATCCGGACAGACACTTGGAAGCTATACAGGACTCTATTCTCTGGCAGTAGGTTTCGCAGTTAGCCTGGTGATGATCATCATCTTCAGCCTTGCTACCAAAGAACCGTCCAAAGAGATCACAGATGTCTTTGACCAGGTAGCGTCCATGAAATAAGGACTATCCATTTCCGGATGAATTTGTTATAATAGCAGTAGCGCAAAAAAATGCGCTGCTGCTTTTTTTGACGGGTCATACAGGAGGATCTTCCGGACCGGTCATACAGGCAGACAGCGGGGCGGAGGGGGAAATCCGCAGAACTATTACGAAAAGAAGGTGTCTTACATGAAGAAATATGATTATCTGATAGTGGGAGCAGGACTTTTTGGTGCAGTATTTGCACACGAAGCAGCGCAGAAAGGCAAAACATGCCTGGTGATCGACAAGAGAGATCACATTGGCGGAAATATCTACACAGAGGAAATAGAAGGAATTCAGGTTCATCGTTACGGCGCACATATTTTCCACACATCCAGGAAAGAAGTTTGGGATTACGTGAACCAGTTTGCGGAGTTTAATCATTTCGTAAATTCACCCATCGCAGTCTATAAAGATGAACTTTATAACCTGCCTTTTAACATGAATACGTTCCATCAGCTCTGGGGCGTACGCACTCCGGCAGAAGCCAAGGCGAAGATCCAGGGACAGATCGCCAGAATGCATATCACCCATCCGAAGAACCTGGAGGAGCAGGCTCTGGCACTGGTGGGACAGGACGTGTATGAGAAACTTGTAGAAGGATATACCAGGAAACAGTGGGGAAGAGAGTGCAAGGATCTTCCGGCTTTTATCATCAAGAGACTTCCTCTTCGCTATACCTATGATAATAACTATTTCAAAGATCCATGGCAGGGAATCCCGAAAGGCGGTTACACCCGTATTATCAAGAAGCTTCTGGAGGGTGTACAGGTATGCCTGAACACAGACTTTTTTGCCAACAGGGAAGAGCTGACTGCACAGGCAGATAAAGTCCTTTTCACGGGTATGATCGACCAGTTCTATGATTACTGCTACGGTGAACTGGAATACCGTTCCCTGAGATTTGAGACAGAGGTTCTGGAGATGGGCAACTATCAGGGAAATGCAGTAGTGAACTACACAGATTATGAGGTTCCTTACACAAGGATCATCGAACATAAACACTTCGAGTTCGGAACACAGCCGAAGACCGTCATCACCAGAGAATATCCGGCAGCATGGGAGAAGGGCAAAGAACCGTATTACCCGGTAAATGATCCGAAGAACAGCGAACTCTTTGACAAATATGAACGTCGTGCACTGGAGGAAAAGAACGTTCTCTTCGGCGGAAGACTTGGTATGTACCGTTATATGGATATGGATCAGGTGATCGAAGAAGCCCTTGCAATGGCAGAGACAGAGCTTGCATACGAGGAAGCATAAATTCAGAGAAGAAAGGACCCGAAACATTATGGATACACCGATTATCACTCTCTATTACAGAGAGTCTGACCCAATGAAAAGAAAAATGTTTCTCGACCAGTCCATTGCGGCAGGAGAAGAGGAAGAAGCAAATGCCATCCGAAAGGAATTATGGGAGATCCGTTACGGCGGTAAATCCGAAGTACCGGATACCCCGGCAGACGGTTATCTGGCACTGTGGATGGCATTGGAATTTAACAAAAATGCATCCAGCAGACTGTTCGGTGCTAAAAGCGCCCGCAGGGAAATTGTGAAAAATCTTCAGAAAATGAAGATCACAGAGTACCAGGGTAAAAGTGCCCTGCATCAGGAACTTCTTTTCAGGGAATGCTGTCATATGGTAAGAACATACATGGAACTGTGCGAAAAGGATAAAACTTATAATACCACGCTGTGCGGTATTGTTCCTATCAGTGAAAAAAGTGCAAAGAACAAGCTTCACCGTGATATCTATGAGACAGCAATACAGGTTCCTGCAGATGTCAACATGCAGGAGGAACTGGGAATCATCACAAGGGCGGCGAAGACAGCCTACGAGGATTATTTCCCTGGAGAAGGCGGATTATAAAAAGAAATTCCGTAGAAACTAACTGGAGGCAGAAATGAACAAAGACAATTTAACAGCTTATGAGGTTGTAAAGGAGGAGGATCTGACAGATATCCACTCCAAAGGATGGCTTCTGCGTCACAAGAAGACAGGTGCCAGAGTTATGCTGATCGAGAATGACGATGAGAATAAAGTATTTAATATTGCATTCCGTACACCGCCTAAGGACAGTACAGGAGTTGCACATATCCTGGAGCACAGTGTACTGTGTGGCTCCAGGGAATTTCCGCTAAAGGATCCTTTCGTGGAACTGGTAAAGGGATCTCTGAATACGTTTCTGAATGCAATGACCTATCCGGATAAAACCTGCTATCCTGTAGCCAGCTGTAATGACCAGGATTTCCAGAATCTGATGCATGTTTATCTGGATGCAGTCTTCTATCCGAACATTTACAAGAGAGAAGAGATCTTCCGTCAGGAAGGATGGAACTATCATCTGGAGAGTAAAGAAGGTCCTCTGAAATATAATGGTGTAGTATACAATGAGATGAAAGGAGCATTCTCATCACCGGATGAGGTCCTGGAAAGAGAGATCATGAACCATCTTTTCCCGGATACTCCTTATGGATGTGAATCAGGTGGTGATCCGAAGAACATCCCGGATCTTAGCTATGAGAATTTCCTGAATTTCCACAGAACCTTTTATCATCCGTCCAACAGCTATATTTACCTGTATGGAAATATGGATATGGAAGAGAAACTGGCATTTCTGGATGAACATTACCTGTCTGGATTCGATGCGCTGGATGTGGATTCACAGATCAGGGAGCAGGGTGCGTTTGCAGCATGCCAGGATGTAACACTGGAATATCCGGTGGCTGAGAATGAAGGAGAGGAAGACAATACCTATCTTTCCTATAATATGGTAACGGGAAATACCCTGGACAGCCAGAGAAATATGGCTTTCGAAGTACTGGATTATGCACTTTTAAGCGCACCTGGTGCACCTCTGAAACAGGCACTTCTGGATGCAGGCATCGGCAAAGATATCTACGGCGCATACGAAGACGGAATCCTGCAGCCTTATTTCTCAGTGGTAGCCAAAGGCTCCAACCCGGACAAAAAAGAAGAATTTGTTTCCATTATCCGTAAAGTCCTGACAGACATTGCAGAGAATGGGATTGATAAGAAAGCTATCGAAGCAGGAATCAATTATTTCGAATTCCGTTACCGTGAGGCAGATTTCTCCTCCTATCCCAAGGGACTGATGTACAGTCTGGATATTCTGGGAGACTGGCTTTATGAAGAAGATCATCCGTTCTCACAGGTCCAGCAGCTTGAAGTATTTGAACAGCTGAAAAAGGCAGTGAACGAGGGATACTTCGAAAATCTGATCCGCACATATCTGTTGGAGAATCCTCATGGCTGTGTGCTCACACTGGTTCCGAAGAAGGGACTGGCTGCACAGAGGGAGAAAGAACTGGAAGAGAAACTGGAAGCATACAGAAGCAGTCTCTCTGATGCAGAACTGGAAGCTATGGTGCAGAAGACACAGGCACTGGAAGCATATCAGGAAGCAGGAGAAGAACCTGGCGCCCTGGAATGCATCCCTATGCTGAAGAGAAGTGATATCAAAAAAGAAGCAGGTACGCTGAAAAACGAAGAATTATCTGTGGATGACAGCCTGTTTCTGTATCATGATGTATGCACCAACGGAATCGGATATGTGGATATGATGTTCAAAACAGACAGCATCGCACCGGAACAGATCCCTTATCTGGGACTTCTAAAATCTGTTCTGGGTTATGTGGATACGCAGGCGCATACTTACGGGGAACTGTTCAATGAGATCAATGCCAGCACCGGCGGTATCAGCTGCGGCGTGGAGGTCTTTGACCGGGCAGATTCCACGGAAGAGTTTCAGGCACTGTTTTCCATAAGAGGAAAGGCACTGTATCCGAAGCTGGGCTTCCTGTTTAAGATGGCAGAAGAGATCCTGGGAACTTCCAAAGTAGAAGATACCAAGCGTCTCTATGAGATCATTGCAGCTGTGAAATCCCGTGCACAGGCCAGCCTGACAGGTGCAGGACACTCCACTGCAGTATTGAGGGCAACCTCTTATTCCTCACCTATGGCAGCATTCCAGGATGAGATGGCAGGTATCGGATATTACCAGTTCATCGAGAAACTGGAAAAAGATTTTGACCAGCAGAAAGATCTGATTGTTCAGGAACTCCGGAAACTGATGAAGATGATCCTGCGTCCTGAGAACTTTATGATCAGCTATACAGGAGAGAGAGAATCGCTGGAAGAAGTGAAGAAACTGGCTGCGCATATCAGACAGGGACTTAACACAGAACCTGTGGAGAAATCTGAGAAGAAACTGATCTGCACCAGGAAAAACGAAGGATTCAAGACTTCCGGACAGGTTCAGTTCGTGGCACAGACCGGAAACTTTAAGAAAAAAGGCCTGGAATACACAGGTGCACTGGATATCCTGAAAGTAATTTTAAGCTATGATTACCTGTGGATGAATCTTCGCGTAAAAGGCGGCGCATACGGCTGTATGAGCGGCTTTAAGAGAAACGGGGAGAGCTATCTGGTATCTTACAGGGACCCTCATCTGAAACGTACTCTGGAGGTATATCAGGGAGTGGTGGATTATATCCGCAATTTTCAGGCTGATGAGCGTGACATGACCAAATATATCATCGGAACCATCAGCGGCAAAGATGTACCGAAAACACCTCAGATGAAAGGTTCTGTTTCCAAGACTGCATATTTCTGCGGTGTGACAGAGGAGATGCTCCAGAAAGAAAGAAATCAGATCCTCAATGCATCAGTAGAAGATATCCGTGCTCTGGCAGATATTGTAAAAGCTGTGCTTGATGCCGAACAGATCTGTGTAGTAGGCAGTGAGAGCAAGGTAGAGGGAGCTTCTGATATCCTCATGGAAGTGAAATCCCTGATCAACTGTTAAATTGTTACTGTGCACGGAGTGAACAGTAACGTTAAATTTCAACGGGTAAAGCGGATCACAGAAATCCGCTTTACATAAATAAAGCTGCACGGCAGCTGTGAGAATTTTAAAAGGAACAAAATTATGAACGAAAATTTCAAATCCGGATTTGTAGCGATCATTGGAAGACCAAATGTGGGAAAATCCACACTGATGAATCACCTCATTGGACAGAAGATCGCCATCACATCCAAGAAACCTCAGACAACCAGAAACAGGATCCAGACCGTCTATACCTGTGATGAGGGACAGATCGTATTTCTGGACACACCGGGTATCCACAAGGCAAAGAACAAGCTGGGTGAATATATGGTCCAGGTGGCAGAGCGTACCCTGAAAGAGGTAGATGCCATTATGTGGCTGGTAGAACCAAGCACCTTTATCGGTGCAGGAGAGCGACATATTGCAGAGCAGCTTCAGAATATTGGTGTGCCTGTGATCCTGATCATCAATAAGATTGATACTGTTTCCAAAGAGGAGATCCTTCCGGCTATTGATACGTACCGTAAAGTATGTGATTTCGCAGAGATCATTCCATGCTCTGCCCTTCGTGGACAAAACACCCAGGATATCATCGGATGCATCCTGAAATACCTGCCATATGGCCCGATGTTCTATGATGAGGATACAGTAACAGATCAGCCACAGCGTCAGATCGTGGCTGAGATCATCAGGGAAAAAGCACTCCATGCACTGGATGCGGAGATTCCCCATGGTATCGCTGTAGCTATTGACCGTATGAAGACCCGTCCGGGCAAGAACCCTATTGTGGATATTGATGCAACCATCATCTGCGAAAGAGAATCCCATAAAGGGATCATCATCGGCAAACAGGGTGCCATGCTGAAAAAGATCGGCAGCAATGCCAGATACGAGATCGAACGTATGCTGGAGTCCAAGGTAAATCTCAAACTCTGGGTCAAAGTAAAGAAAGACTGGAGAGACAGTGATTTCCTGATCAAAAACTTCGGATACGATAAAAAAGAAATATAATGAGTGATCTGATCACAGTGCAGGGAGTGGTTCTCTCTGCCATGCCTGTTGGTGAGTATGATAAGCGGATTGTGCTGCTTACCAGGGAACGGGGTAAGATCTCAGCCTTCGCCAAAGGGGCCAGACGGCCCAACAGTCCTTTCCTGGCAGCAGCCAATCCCTTTGTATTCGGGACCTTTACTCTGTATGAGGGAAGATCCAGTTATAATCTGAATCAGGTATCCATCACCCATCATTTCGTAGAGCTGGCAGGGAAACAGCCGGGTATCTATTATGGGTATTATTTTCTGGAACTGGCAGATTACTTCGGACAGGAAGGCACAGACGAGAAGGATTCCATGAATCTTTTATATGTAACTGTGAAGGCACTGCTGAATCCCCATATAGATGACAGGCTGGTACGATGTATCTTTGAACTTCGGATGATGGCTGTGCAGGGGCTCTGCCCGTCGCTTTTTAACTGTGTCTGCTGCGGCAGACAGGTACAGGAGGGAGAAGAAGTATTCTTTTCCCAGAGCGCCAATGGTATTCTGGATAAAGAATGCCTGGGACAGGTCAGGGATGCCAGAAGAGTTTCCACTGCTGCCTTATATGCCATGCGGTATATGGTCACTGCAGAACTTGGCAGGCTTTATACCTTCGCTGTGAAGGCGGATGTGCTCTTTGAACTGGAACGTCATATCCACACTTATATCAGCACAAATACAGAAAAAAGGTTCAAAAGCCTGGAAATTCTGGAAATAATGAGCTGAGATGCCTTGCAAAAGAAAAAAGATAACGTTATAATAGCAGTATTCACTGGCAGTAAGTACTGTCGGAAATTGCATAAAAAACGAGGAGAACAGTAATGGAAAAAACAATGGACAAAATTATTGCCCTGGCGAAAGCAAGAGGCTTTGTTTACCCGGGCTCTGAAATCTATGGCGGTCTTGCAAATACATGGGACTACGGTAACCTGGGCGTTGAACTGAAAAATAACGTAAAACGTGCATGGTGGCAGAAATTTATCCAGGAGTCTCCATATAACGTAGGTGTTGACTGTGCGATTCTGATGAACCCGCAGACATGGGTAGCATCCGGACATCTGGGAAGCTTTTCCGATCCGCTGATGGACTGTAAGGAATGTCACGAGCGTTTCCGTGCAGATAAGATCATTGAGGACTTCAGCCAGGAGAACGGCATTGAACTGGAGAGTTCTGTAGACGGATGGTCACAGGAAGAGATGATGAATTTCATCAAAGATCATAATGTACCATGCCCGACCTGCGGCAAACATAACTTCACAGATATCCGTCAGTTCAACCTGATGTTCAAAACATTTCAGGGTGTAACAGAGGATGCCAAGAATACCGTATACTTAAGACCTGAAACAGCACAGGGTATTTTCGTAAACTTCAAGAATGTGCAGAGAACATCCCGTAAGAAAATCCCGTTTGGTATCGGCCAGATCGGTAAATCTTTCCGTAACGAGATCACACCGGGTAACTTTACATTCCGTACCCGTGAGTTCGAGCAGATGGAACTTGAATTCTTCTGCGAGCCGGATACAGACCTTGAGTGGTTTGCATACTGGAAGAGCTTCTGCCTGAACTGGTTACATTCCCTTGGCCTGAAGGACGAAGAAGTTCGTTACCGTGACCATGATGCAGAAGAGCTAAGCTTCTACAGCAAGGCTACTACAGATGTAGAGTTCCTGTTCCCATTCGGATGGGGCGAACTGTGGGGAATCGCTGATAGAACCGATTATGACCTGACACAGCATCAGAACGTATCCGGACAGGATCTGACATACTTCGATGATGAGAAGAAACAGAAATATATTCCATATGTAATCGAGCCGTCACTGGGAGCTGACCGTGTGGTACTTGCATTCCTGTGCAGCGCATATGATGAGGAAGTTCTGGATGCAGAGAAGAATGACGTTCGTACAGTTCTTCATTTCCATCCGGCACTTGCACCTGTGAAAATCGGTGTGCTTCCGCTTTCCAAGAAGCTCAATGAAGGTGCAGAGAAGATCTATCAGCAGTTAAGCAAGAAATACAACTGCGAATATGATGACCGTGGAAACATCGGTAAACGTTACAGAAGACAGGATGAGATCGGTACTCCGTTCTGCGTAACATACGATTTCGAATCTGAGAACGATGGAGCAGTTACTATCCGTGACCGTGACACCATGGAACAGGTTCGTGTGAAGATTGATGAACTGGATGCATATTTCGCAGACAAATTCACATTCTAAATTGATAAAATACAGCAAGGGAGCTGTTCATGGCAATAACCAGGACAGCTCCCTTTTCCTATAATTTCCACTTTATCCATATGAATTTGACAGAATTTTAACTTTTTACTTGTTTAATACTTTAAAATTTTGTATAATGAAAGACAATACAGTTACTGTGCACGGAGTGAACAGTAAGACAACACATGTAACTGTTCGGCATTTTCGCAGCAGACGGCCGGGCAGTTTCAATAAATTTAAAAATTAAATAAAAGGGGGAAATGAGAAATGACAGAAAAGAAAAAGAACGGCGGAGCACTGCTCGGCGCAGCTTTCCTTATGGCTACCTCAGCAATCGGACCTGGATTCCTGACTCAGACATCCACATTCACAGGACAGTATCAGGCGAGTTTTGGTTTTGTAATCCTTGTTTCTGTAATCCTTGCAGCAGTGGCACAGCTGAATATCTGGCGTGTGCTTTGTGTAACAGGGCTTCATGGACAGGAAGTGGCCAACAAACTTCTTCCGGGACTTGGATATCTGGTGTCTGTACTGATTGTATTCGGCGGTCTGGTATTTAACATCGGAAATGTTGGTGGAGGAGCTCTTGGGTTCAATACTTTACTTGGAATTCCAACTAAAGTTGGTTACATACTTGCCGGAGCACTTGCAATTGCAGTATTCCTGTTCAAGAATGCAAAGAATGCCATGGATACCATTACCAAAGTTCTTGGTGCAGCGATGATCATCGTAATTTTTATTGTGATCATTATCGTAAAACCACCGGTAGGAAGTGCCATCAAGAACACATTTGTACCGTCTGAGGGTGTTACAAATCTGATTCCTGCCATCCTGACACTGCTTGGTGGAACAGTTGGCGGATATATCACATTCTCAGGAGCACACCGTCTGATCGATGCAGGTATCACAGGAGAGAAGAACTTAAAAGAAATCAACAAGAGTTCTGTTATGGGTATGCTCATTGCAGCAGTTGTTCGAATCTTCCTTTTCCTTGCAGTTCTCGGCGTTGTTGTAAAAGGTGTGACACTTGATGCTTCCAACCCTGCAGCAGATGCATTCAGACAGGGCGCAGGAGAGATCGGCTACCGTTTCGCCGGACTGGTTCTTCTGTGTGCAGCCATCACATCCATTATCGGAGCTGCCTACACTTCTGTTTCATTCCTGAAAACCTTCAATAAGAAGATTGAAGAGAATGAGAACAAAGTGATCATTGTATTTATTGTAATCTCTACAGCAATTATGTTTATTCTGGGAAATCCGGCAGTTCTGCTGGTACTTGCAGGCGCTGTAAATGGTCTGATCCTTCCGATCACCCTTGCAATCTGCCTCATCGCATCTCAGAAGAAATCTATTATGGGAGAGAACTATCATCATCCAAAGATTCTGCTGATCCTTGGAATCGTAGTAGTTATCCTTACTGCTTACCTTGGCGTAAATACTTTTATTTCCCAGCTTGGTAAGTTACTGTAAGCAAGTAATTAAGAAAAGGCTGCTGTCACCTGACAGCGGCTGGCTTTCAGAAAAGGTGTGATCTTCCAGGTTACACCTTTTTGCGTATTAAAAAAGATAAGGAGTAAAAATATGCCGGAAATCAGAATACTGACAGAAGGAGATTCTTCTGTTCTGGTTGAATTTGGCAAAGAGATCAATCCGGAGATCAACCGGAAGATCACTGCCACTGTACAGCTTATGAGAGAACAGCATATCGAAGGTGTGGTTGATGTCATACCAGCGTTCTGCTCACTGCTGATCAATTATGATCCCCGTGTAATTTCTTTTGATGACCTGAAGACCAGACTGGAAATTCTGGTCAAAATGGATGTCAAAGCAGGGGAAGAAAAAAAGAAAGTTTATGAAATCCCAGTGTGCTATGGTGGAGAATATGGCCCTGACCTTGAGAACATTGCAGAGCATGCAGGATTGTCTGTAGAAGAAGTGATCAAGATCCATTCTTCCAGGGATTATCTGATCTACATGCTTGGATTCCTTCCGGGCTTCTGTTATCTGGGAGGTCTGGACGAGCGGATCCATACACCGAGACTTGCAAATCCAAGGATTAAGATCAGTGCGGGAAGCGTGGGAATCGGTGGTTCCCAGACCGGTATTTATCCTCTGGATTCTCCGGGAGGATGGCAGTTAATGGGTATGACACCTGTTAAGACCTATGATCCTGAGAGAGAAGTACCGATCCTGGTAGAAGCAGGAGATTATATCCGTTTTGTACCAATCGATGAAGAAGAATACAAACGGATCAAAGAATTAGTAGAACGTGGGGAATACCAGTGCATCGTTCACGAAGGAGAGGTGTAAGATGGGAATTCGTATATTAAAGGGCGGCATGATGACAACTGTACAGGATCTGGGAAGAACCGGCTATCAGAGCCAGGGATTCAGCGTGGCTGGTGTTATGGATGTCCGTTCATTTAAAATCGCCAACCTTCTTCTGGATAATCCGGAGAATGAGGCAGTTCTTGAGATTACCCTGATCGGTCCTACTCTTGAATTTACATCAGCTACCATTATTGCTATTACAGGCGGTGATTTCCAGCCGACCATCAACGGGGAGCCTGCACCGATGTACACAGCACTTTATATGAACAAAGGCGATGTGCTGAAGTTCGGAAGTGCCAGAACAGGAAGCAGAGCATATATCGCATTTTCCAGTTATCTGGACATCCCGGTAGTGATGGGAAGCCGCTGTACCAACTTAAAGAGCAAGCTGGGCGGATTCAAGGGCAGAAAACTGCAGGCAGGAGATTATATCGGATTTCGTATTAAGAGACGTTACCTGCCGTTTTTCCTTTCCAGAAAGCTGGATATTGATGAATATGACCAGACAGAAGCAACCTTACGTGTGGTTATGGGACCTCAGAATTCCATGTTCAGCAAGCAGGGAATCGATACATTCCTTCACAGTGAATATACAGTGACCAGCGATTTTGACCGTATGGGATGCAGACTGGAAGGTCCGTTTATTGCGCCAAAGGAAACTTCAGATATTATTTCTGATGGTATTGCATTCGGAGCAATTCAGGTACCGTCACACGGCAAGCCGATCATCCTGCTGGCAGACCGCCAGACAACAGGAGGATATGCGAAGATTGCTACAGTGGCAAGTGTGGATATCCCGAAACTGGTACAGAGAAAGACAGACCACAAGATCCATTTCAAACCGATCACTGTACAGGAAGCACAGAGATTATATCTGGAAGAGATGAAAGAACTGGACGGACTGAGAAAGATCATCCACCAGCCGTGTAAAGAGGTTCTGGACTGCCGTCTGGTTGCCAAGAGACTGCGCAAGCTGTTTGAAGAATAAAGAATCTGCCGGGAAAACAGTAAGCTCCGGAGAACCCAAAATCGTATAAATGAAACAAAAATGGCAAATAAATTTACATGAGTTAGAAGAGAAAGGAGTACTTCATGGATTTAGAGAAGATTGAAGGATTAGTAAAAATTATTGAGGAGTCCTCCCTCAATGAATTCACATACAAGGACAAAGATGTAAAGATCACAATGAGTAAACTGGATCACCCGCCTGTAGTGGCAGCAGGAGTACCGGTAGCAGCACCTGCATCGGCAGCGGTAAACACATCTGTGGAAGCAGCAGAGGAAGAGGATGATACCTTATTTATCACTTCCCCGATCGTAGGAACTTTTTATTCCGCAGCAGCACCGGATGTACCTGCATTTGTAAAAGTAGGAGATCAGGTAAAAGCAGGTCAGACAGTCTGCATCCTGGAAGCCATGAAACTGATGAACGAGATCCAGAGTGATTATGACTGTGAAATCGAGGCAGTATTAGTAAGCAATGAACAGAAAGTAGAATACGGACAGCCGCTGTTTCGTGTAAAGAAACTGTAGGAGACAAAGGAGGCAGTACGATTTGTTTAATAAAATTCTGATTGCCAATCGTGGTGAAATCGCAGTGCGTATCATCCGCGCCTGCAGAAATATGGGAATCCGCAGTGTGGCAGTGTATTCCAAAGAAGATGCAAAGAGCCTTCATGTACAGCTGGCAGACCAGCGTATCTGCATCGGTGAAGGTCCTGCGCGAAACAGTTATCTGAATATGGACCGGATCATCGCGGCAGCCGAGAATATGGGGGCAGATGCCATTCATCCGGGATTCGGATTCCTGTCCGAGAACAGTGACTTCGTCCGCAAGTGTCAGGAAAACGGTATTACGTTTATCGGGCCGGATGCAGATGTGATTGATAAGATGGGAAACAAATCCCATGCAAGAAAGACAATGATGGATGCCGGTGTTCCGGTAGTACCGGGAACCAAAGAGCCTGTCTATGATGCAGAAACAGGTAAGAAACTGGCAGAGGAGATCGGCTATCCGGTTATGATCAAGGCTTCTTCCGGTGGTGGCGGTAAAGGTATGCGTGTAGCTGCCAATGAGGATGAATTTGAGTTTCAGTTTAACATGGCGCAGAGAGAATCTGCCAATGCATTCGGTGATGATACCATGTACATCGAGCGTTTCGTAGAGAATCCCCGTCATGTAGAGATCCAGATCATGGCAGACAGTCATGGAAATGTAGTAGCTCTTGGAGAACGTGACTGTTCTGTACAGAGAAACCATCAGAAACTAATCGAGGAATCCCCGTCCCCGGCTATTGATGATGCAACACGTAAAAAAATGAATGAATATGCAGTTCTTGCTGCGAAAACAGTAGGTTATACCAATGCGGGAACCATTGAGTTTATCGTAGACCCGAAAGGCAATTTCTATTTCATGGAAATGAACACCAGAATTCAGGTAGAGCATGGTGTTACAGAGATGGTAACAGGCACAGACCTGATCATTGAGCAGATCCGTGTGGCAATGGGCGAGGAATTAAGCTTTAAGCAGGAGGATGTCCAGATCAAAGGACATGCCATTGAGTGCCGTATTAATGCAGAGATCCCGGAGAAGAACTTTATGCCAAGTCCTGGCGTGGTACAGCATATGCACCTTCCGGCAGGTAATGGAGTGCGTGTAGATACCGGACTTTATACAGGATATAAGATTCCCTCCGAATACGATTCCATGATCGCGAAAGTTATCGTTCATGCACCGGACAGAGAGGCAGCGCTTCAGAAGATGCGTTCTGCACTGGATGAGATGGTGATCATGGGAGTGGAGACAAACCTGGATTTTCAGTATCAGATCATGAAGAATCCGGTATTCTGTGAGGGAAAAGCAGATACAGGATTTATTGAGAATGTGCTGAAGATTAAGTAAGGAGGTAAGGCAAATGTACACAGTAGACTTAAACAGTGACCTTGGCGAAAGTTTCGGCCGCTATACCATTGGAAATGACGATAAGATCATTCCTCTGATCTCATCTGCAAATGTAGCCTGCGGTTATCACGCAGCTGATCCTGTAGTAATGGGAAAAACCATTGCAATGGCAAAGGAAGCAGATATCCGGGTTGGTGCACATCCTGGATTCCCGGATCTGATGGGATTCGGAAGAAGAAACATGAACGTAACACCTGCAGAGGCCAAAGCATACGTACTCTATCAGTTAGGCGCACTGGATGCATTCTGTAGAGTAAATGGCGTGAAGATGCAGCATGTGAAACCTCACGGCGCACTTTACAACATGGCAGCGAAAGACTATGCACTGTCCACAGCAATCTGTGAAGCAATCAAAGAGTTCGACAGTAATCTCATCGTTCTCGCATTATCCGGTGGACAGCTTGCGAAAGCAGCCCAGGATATGGGACTTCGCACAGCGATGGAAGTATTTGCAGACCGTGGCTATGAAGAGGACGGAACTCTGGTAGACAGACGGAAAGAAGGAGCCATGATCACAGACGAGAACGAAGCGATCGCCCGTGTGATCCGTATGGTAAAAGAGAAGAAAGTTACTGCGGTAACAGGCAAAGACATTCCGATCCAGGCAGATTCCATCTGCGTACACGGAGACGGAGCGAAAGCACTGGCATTCGTAGAGAAGATCAGAGAAGCTTTCGGAAAAGAAGGAATCCAGATCAGCCCACTGGATGAATTTGTAAAATAAGAAACACTGAAATAAAAGCGAAAGCGCCCGGCAGCATGGAGAAATTATAGAAAAAATTATCTTCATGCTGCCGGGCGCTTTTTTTGCTTGATCAGGTAAGAAATTAACTCTGTTGTGAAACAAGAGAATTATAAAAATCCTGGATATCATCTGCATACCCTTCCAACTGCTGTCTGTCAGGAAGGGAGGTCATAACTCCCTGCTGGGTAGTGCTGATCCCTGCTGCGTAAGTAGCGAAGCAGATAGAATAAAGGAGAGGATGATTCTGGCTTAAAGCCACTGCCAGCGCAGAGATGAAACAGTTGGCTGCACCATTGCTGTCAACGGTATTGAATTTGACCGCCGGGATATGGATGGAATAATCCTTGTTTCGCAGATAAGAACCTTTACTTCCCAGGGTTACGATAACATTGGAACAGCCTTTGTGATATAAATATTCTGCCTTTTCCTCATAGGAGTCCTCACCGGGAACCAGATTGTCCAGTTCCCGGGAGTTTGGAATCATGAAGGAAATCTTGGGCAGCAGTTCTTCGGAAAGCCGGAAGATCGGCTTAACGAAAGTCTTCACATTATTTCTGTAACATTCTTTGATGATATAATCAATCAGTTCTTCACTTAATTCCGTAGAAGCTTGTGAGAACGAAACAGCGAGGATACGCCATTGATGATATGGAACACGAATTCGGGATCAAGTGTATTGCAATGCCTGTATTCGACAGAACGAAGAATGTATACGCTGCGATCAGCATCAGCGGACTGGCACAGCATTTTACGGATGAGAACATCGCAGAATGGGCGATACTTCTGAAAAAGTATATTCGTAAAATAGAAAGCAGGCTGTAGAGCCTGAGACAGAGCATAAAAAATCCGTCAGAGTATTGTTTAAATACTCTGACGGATTTTTTGCATGGATTTCAGATCATCAGAAATCCAGTTCTTTCAGATAACGTCCCAGTGCATCCTGCCAGGTTGGAAGAGGAGTGAAGCCATTGGCTGTCAGTTTGCTCTTATCCAGACGGCTGTTGAACGGACGTGCTGCTTTGGAAACACCGTATTCAGCAGTTGTGACAGAGTTAACTGTCATGTTTTCCGGAAGATATTCCGGATGTCCCATGGCAGCTGCCTGACGGAAGATCTCTTTGGTGAAATCATACCAGCTGATGTAACCGCCCTCGTTGGTTGCATGATAGTAACCGTATTTCTCTGTCTCGATCATATCTACCAGCAGTCTTGCCAGGTCATAGGTATAAGTTGGAGTACCGATCTGGTCATTGACTACGGAGAGTGTGTCGTGTGTTTTTCCAAGATTGATCATGGTCTTGATGAAGTTCTTGCCGTTTTTGCCAAATACCCATGCAATACGGACGATAAAGAACTTATCCACTGTGCCGGATACAGCCAGTTCGCCGTCCAGTTTGGTCTGTCCATAGACATTTAACGGCTTGTAATCCTTGCAGTCAGGCTCCCATGGAGTGGTTCCCTGACCGTCGAATACATAGTCAGTGGAGAGATACAGCATCTTGATGTCAAGCCCTTTGCACACATCAGCGATATTCTGGGTTCCGGTAACGTTTACCAGACGAACCTTCGGCTGATTTTCCTCATCTTCTGCAGCATCTACAGCTGTCCATGCTGCACAGTGGATCACTGCGTCCACCTTTGCATCTTTGATGACTTTCTCTACAGAAGCTTTATCTGTGATATCCATCTGTACATAAGGCATTGTGGTAACAGCAGTGCCGTCTGCGATTCCGCTGTAGGAAGGAGCAATGTCACTTCCTACACCTTCATAACCGCGTTTCGCAAGTTCGTTCATAACATCATGTCCAAGCTGACCGCCTACACCTGTTACAAAAACTCTCATAATTTATGCCTCCCCGCGGTGTGCGTACATTTTCTCATAGTAGTTCTGGTATTCACCGGAGATGATAGTTTCCCACCATTCCTTGTTATCCAGATACCATTTGATGGTCTTCTTGATACCATCAGCAAATTTGGTTTCCGGTAACCAGCCAAGTTCATTGTGGATCTTGGTCGGGTCGATGGCATAACGCATATCATGGCCTTTACGGTCTGCTACGTATGTGATCAGGCTTTCCGGTTTGCCAAGTTCCTTGCAGATGATCTTAACGATATCGATATTTGTCATTTCGTTATGTCCGCCTACATTGTAAACTTCGCCGACACGTCCTTTGTGGATGATCAGGTCGATAGCGCGGCAGTGATCTTCTACATAGAGCCAGTCACGGACGTTTTCACCCTTTCCATATACAGGAAGTGGTTTGTCATTTAATGCATTGGCGATCATTAACGGGATCAGTTTCTCCGGGAAATGATATGGGCCGTAGTTGTTGGAGCAGCGGCTGATGGTTACAGGCAGTCCGTAAGTTCTGTGGTAAGCAAGTACCAGAAGGTCTGCAGAAGCCTTGGAAGAGCTGTAAGGGCTGCTTGTGTGGATCGGAGTTTCCTCTGTGAAGAACAGGTCAGGTCTGTCTAATGGCAGATCTCCGTAAACTTCATCAGTGGATACCTGATGGTAACGTTTGATTCCGTATTTACGGCATGCATCCATAAGGACAGCAGTACCGATGATGTTTGTTGTAAGGAATACTTCCGGGTTCTCGATGGAACGGTCTACGTGGCTTTCTGCTGCGAAGTTTACAACCATGTCGGGATGTTCTTCTTCGAAGAGTTTGTAAACTGCCTCACGGTCTGTGATGCTTTCTTTCACGAAACGGAAATTCGGGTTGTCCATAACAGGAGCAAGAGTGGAAAGGTTTCCTGCGTATGTCAGGCAGTCCAGACAGATGATACGATAATCCGGGTATTTTTTTAACATATGAAAAATAAAGTTGCTTCCGATAAATCCGGCACCGCCGGTTACGATAATATTCATGATAGTATAGTTCTCCTTTTGATTTATTGCTGCGTGATTGAAACGATATATGAATGGCGGAATCAGTGGAGCACGTCCAGATATTTGCCGTCCAGTACATCTTTCAGATACTGGCCGTACTGATTCTTCTTTAGTACTTCATAAACTTTCAGTACATCGTCTTTGGTGATCCAGCCGTTGAGATATGCGATCTCTTCCAGGCATCCGATCTTGCGGTGCTGGTGGCTTTCCATGGTTTTTACGAAGTTGGTAGCTTCCACAAGGCTTTCATGTGTACCGGTATCCAGCCATGTGAATCCCTGGCCAAGAAGTTCTACGTTTAACTCGCCTTTTTCCAGATAAATACGGTTCAGATCTGTGATTTCAAGTTCGCCTCTGGCGCTTGGCTTCAGATTTTTGGCATATTCTACCACACGGTTGTCATAGAAATATAAACCTGTTACACAGTAGTTGCTCTTCGGATGTTCCGGTTTCTCTTCGATAGAGATGGCTTTACCGTCGTGGTCGAATTCTACGATACCGAATCTCTCCGGATCATCTACATAGTATCCGAATACAGTAGCGCCTTCGCCGGATTCTGCATTCTGTACAGCAGCCTGAAGTCTCTTCTTCAGTCCATGTCCTGCGAAAATGTTATCACCCAGCACCATGGCAACTGTGTCATTGCCGATGAATTCCTCTCCGATGATAAATGCCTGCGCAAGTCCGTCCGGGCTTGGCTGTACGGCATAGGTAAGATGAACGCCGAATTGATGTCCGTCACCCAGAAGTTCCTCGAAACGAGGGGTATCCTGTGGTGTGGAGATGATTAGGATATCGCGGATGCCTGCATTCATCAGTACAGACATTGGATAGTAGATCATAGGTTTGTCGTAGATCGGCAGAAGCTGTTTGGAAGTTACCATTGTCAGCGGATAAAGGCGTGTGCCGGAACCACCTGCTAAAATAATACCTTTCATGTGTATTCTCCTTTTTCATTTGAATCATTTGTTTTACAGCAATTCATAAGATACTGTCCTGACTGCATTATTTTATGGAACTGCTGCAGGTTTTCATGTATCACTGCGGATGTCTTTTTAATGTGATTGTATTATAAAAGGTGACCTTAGGTCACCTTCAAGCGTTTTTTACAAAAAAATTAAATTTTGGTTATTTTTCACAAAAAAAGATTCCGGCATCCTTGGTAATGTAGAAGCCTCCTCTGGTTTTGCGCGATACGAAAGAGCGGAAATCTTTGTAACGATCCAGGATATACTGGTTCTGATTTCCATGGCAGGAAAGAATATAGGAGATCAGCGGTTCTGCATCCGGTACCAGAAGGGAGTCTTCATAGGATTTCCAGGAAATCTGCCGGAAATAAGGAGAAAGGATCTCATTACCGTTCTCTCTGCCGAACCGTTCATAAAGCCGGTCTGCAGACAGAACGATCCTTTCATCGAAGTCCTGAACCAGCCGGCTGACCTCCTGCATATGCCGGCTGCCATAGGTACTGCAGATAAAATGACCTCCAGGTTTCAGCACACGGCGGATTTCCCTGCATACACCGGGAATGTCCTCGCAGTAAAAAAGCACATGGTTGGCAATGACCAGGTCAAAGGATTCATTCTCATAAGGAATCCGCCCGCAGTCAAACACCCGGAAAGTGAAACGCCGGTCCTCCGGGCCGATGGCACGTCTGGCATCACGAAGCATCCCGGAAGAAAGATCCGAAAGTGTAACAGAGATTTCCGCAGGCAGGAGGGACATATTTTGAGTCCACAAAGCACCGTCCCCACAGCCCAGTTCCAGGATTTTCATGTTTGGGTGGATGTGGCATTGGGTGTATACCCAGGGAAACCAGCCTTGGCGGTTGCTGGAGTAAAGGCTGTGGAGGTTGATCCTGGAGGAAATATTGGACGCGTTCTGATACTGGTTTTTCATGCTCTTTTCCATGCCTGTCAGGTGGATCAGGTTCAGCATCTGATTCCAGTCAATGGCGTGGCGGGAACGGATAGCATCGGTGGTATCCTGGATGGCTTTTTCCACCAGCTGCATCTGTTCGATGCGGTCACGGACCAGTTTCAGCTGGATGTTCAGGGAATTCTCCATAAAGTGATAGTCGGAGTCGTCAATGGTCATTTCCCGGATATCATCCAGGGAAAAGCCCAGGTACTTCAGAAGCAGGATCTGGGAAAGCCTTGCGAAATCTGCATCTGTGTAGAATCGGGCACCGGATTCTGTCACATAGGAGGGGTTGAGGATATTCTGTTTGTCATAATATCGGATGGTCCGCAGGGTCACATGAGCCATCCGCGCGAATTCTCCGGAAGAGTAGTAGCCGTCTTTTTTCATAGGGAAACCTTCTTGTTTGTTTTCGATTCTGCTGCAACGCAGAAACTGTTTCTGAGAAACATTATAGCAGACTGGAGAGTGTTTGAAAAATGCTTTCTGCAAATTGGGGCGTCCGGATTGTTGGAATGGCGTGACACTCCAGGAGGGATTTAGGATTCCTGCTTGTTATTTGCCGGCGGTTGTGTTATGGTAGATACATGCCTGAATGCGCACAGGCATTCACACAAATCACTATCCGGCAGTTCTGCCGTCATTTTTCCCAAATACAATAGTATAGAAGACGATCAAAATGCAGGAACAGGAGGAACCTGATGAAAAAGCTGTTTGATTTTACCTACTGCGGCGATTACAACCGGCAGATCCGCCATCTGGCAAGGATCGTACCGGAGAGGTGGAGCTATTCTGACACAGAAGATTACGGGATCCTGAAAGGATACCTGGAAAATACATTCAAGCGCCTGTACGAAGAGGGGAAAGTCTGGGAAAAGGAAACCTACGCAATCTTTAATACAGGACTCTTTAATCACTATTATCAGCCAATCTATGCATATTTTATTCCCAATCTGGTGCCGGACAGGCAGCCCTGGTTCCTGGACGGATTTTACACCGAATATTACTTATTGAAACAGGGAATTACCGTTCTTCCGGAGAAAGCTTCCTATGTGGATGACCCTTCAGATCTGGTCTTTGACACCAAGATCCCGGTGGTTCCCCAGTATGAGCATATCTTCGGAGATGAGGAAAACGCAGCCAGACTGCCCCGGGAAGTCAGGGACAGCAGCATGCGTCTTCAGCTCTTCGACGGTGCATTGAAGCAGACCAAGAGGATGCTGGAGGCAGATTATAAGACTGCCATTCCTCAGTACTACAATCATTCTATTCAGCTTCTCATCCCGCTGTGCCTGCGAAGCCCGGGAGTCCCGGATCTGGCACTTGCCTGTATGAAGACCCCGGATGGAAGTAAATATCTGGGAAGAACCTGCCTGACCCTTCGGATGGCATACCACAATGCCAGACTTCTGGCAAGGGTGGATAACAGCTGGCTGACCGGATCCTGAGATTTCTTGACAGGGAAAAATGCCTTTGATATACTGTCAGGCAGTAAAGGCAGGGTTGAATATTATGAGAAATAAATCTTTGGATGCAGGGAAGGCAATGGCTGCATTTGGTGTGGTGTTTATCCATGTTTCCTTTCCGGGACAGACCGGGCAGATCATAAAGGCGCTTGCCAGATCAGCAGTTCCGTTTTTCTTCATGGTGTCCGGATATTTCTGCTATTATAATAGAAGAAACACCGACAGAGGAAAACGGATCACAGATAAAATACCGGCGAAAGTGCAGCATATCCTGACACTTCTGGCTTTCGCGGTACTCTTTTATTTCCTGTGGGAAAGTGCGATGCATCTGGTGGAAAAAGAAGCTATAGGACCGTGGCTGCAGGAGATGGTGAAGAAGGAACATCTGAAGGAACTGTTTCGGTATAACAGCACTTCACAGCTTAAACCACACCTGTGGTTTTTGCCGGCACTGATATATTGTTATATTCTGGATTATTTCATCGAGAAACTACATCTGGGAAAACTTGCTTATCTGTCTGTCCCTGTGCTTCTGGGATACTTTTTATGGCGGGCGTACTTTGGCAGGTTCCAGGGTGTTTTTTATCATACTATGGAATACAGGAATTATTTCTTTATGGGAATGCCCTTTTTCCTGACAGGACAGATGATCCATGAGTATGAGAAATTGCTGGACAGGAAGCTGTCCTGGCAGGTGCTGGCAGTGGGTGGGCTTCTGGGAAGCGGGGGCATCATATGGGAATATTTTCAGGCCGGTGCCAGGGAAGTGTATCCGGGAAATGTGCTGCTGGCAGTGTGCCTGTTTCTTCTGTGTATCCTGTATGATACGAAGAGCAGAAGACTTGAGTATCTGGCTGTGCTTGGCAGAGAATTTGCATTTCCGATCTATCTGTTACATCCGTCAGTAGCAGAACTGATGAAAAAGTTGGCAGACTTTCTGGGTATCAGCCGAAACCCGGCATATCTGTGGCTGCGTCCCATTCTGGTCTGTGGCTGCACTATTTTTCTGGTCCGGGCTGTAAGCAGACTCTGGTCATCACAACAGAAATGTGGTATAGTATTCAGGAGACACAATTAACATAAGAAGCAAAGGAGAAAGAATGTCGGATAGGAATCAGGACAAAGAGAAGAGGGAGAAACAGGGAGATCCAGAGCATGATGAGAGCGTGCTGAATCCGGAGAGAAAGGATGAGCTGGATCTGTCGAAGAAGGAACGGCGCCTGATTGAAAAAGAAAAGTTAAAAGGCATGGGAATCGGGAAGAAGCTGGAGTATATCTGGATGTACTATAAGCCGGTAATCTTCGGCGTGATCGCAGCCATAGCTCTTGTTTTCGGAGTAAGAGATTATTACGAAGGCCTGAAAGTCAAGACAGTTCTATCTGTGGCAGTAGTAGACTCCCGGATCGAGGATACAGACAGTACAGCTGAGGAGATCAAGGAACAGCTGGGATATGAAGGAGATAAATACAGCAGAGTTGAGATCAATGTGAACATGACCAGCAATGAAGACGGAGACGGACTGGAATATTATGCACAGATGACTTATGTGACACAGATAGCGGCAGGTACCATGGATATCATGATTATGCCGGAGAAAGTTTACGACACTCTGTATGAAAACAACGACCAGTCTTTCCTGAACCTGAAAGAACTGCTGGGAGAAGAGAGTTTCCAGGCATTCGGAAACCAGACAGATGAGACACATATTTCTGTGACTGACAGTGAACTTGCCACGAAGTTCGGTCTGAGCTATGAACCGATATGTATTGTAGTTCCGGCATCCACGTCAGAAGCCGACAATGCAGCCAAATGGCTGAGTGTCCTTGCAGAGAGGGAGAAATGAACGATAATTTTATGAAAGAGAAACCGGCAGGGCCACTTCTGGCATCTATGGCCCTGCCGATGGTGCTGTCCATGCTTGTGAATTCACTGTACAATATTGTGGACAGCTTTTTTGTGGCCAGAATCAGTGAACAGGCCATGACAGCCCTGTCACTGGTTTATCCGGTACAGAATCTGATCAATGCCATTGCTATTGGATTCGGTGTCGGCATCAATTCCCAGATATCTTTCTATCTGGGTGCAAAGAATATGGCGAATGCAAACAGGGCGACTACCCACGGCATGCTCTTCGGGATCATACATGGTGTGATCATAACGATCCTGAGTATCCCGTTTATGCCTGCATTTCTGGGGATGTTTACAGCAGACCGGACTGTAGTTTCTCTGGGAACCCAGTATTCCACCATCGCCTTTTCATTCTCGGTGGTGATCATGATCAGTCTGTCATTCGAGAAAATTTTCCAGGCAGTGGGAAGAATGAAGATTACCATGATCAGTCTTTTGGTGGGATGTATTTCCAATATTATCCTGGATCCCCTGCTGATCTTCGGAATAGGCTTTTTCCCGAAAATGGGAATCCGGGGTGCAGCACTTGCCACAGGGCTGGGACAGGTATTTACCGTACTGGTTTATCTGGTTGCATACAGGAAATGTCCCATCCCGGTGAAATTCAGCTGGAAATACTGTAAGCTGGAGAAGAATCTGGATCGTAAATTATATATGGTAGGAATTCCGGCAACTTTAAATATTGCCCTGCCATCTGTACTGATCTCATTTCTGAATCAGCTGCTGTCAACCATTTCCGACAGCTATGTGGTAGTGCTTGGAATCTATTATAAGCTTCAGACTTTCCTGTATCTGCCTGCAAGCGGTATCGTACAGGGAATGCGTCCTCTGGTGGGATATAACTACGGCGCAGGGGAGCGAAAGAGAGTACGGAAGATCTTCGGTCTTTCCCTGGGAGTCAATGCGCTGATCATGCTAGTGGGAACTGTGATCTGTTTCGCAGCAGCCACCCCATTGATGGCAATGTTTACCTCCAATCCGGAGACTGTAAGACTTGGATCATCTGCACTGAAGATCATCAGCATCGGCTTTATCCCTTCCGCGCTGTCTGTCACAGCCAGCGGAGCCCTGGAAGGCCTGGGCAAAGGAACCCAGTCACTGGCGATCTCCATGCTGAGATACATCATAGTGATCATTCCGGCTGCCTACATCCTCTGTTTCTTCGCAGGGGCAGGAGCTGTATGGAATGCATTCTGGATCGGGGAGGCAGCTACCGCTGTGTTCGTATTTTTCTATTCCCTTCCGAAAGTGCTGGGAGCGGAATAATTCAGTCTGTTTCCGTACTGTCTTCTTCACCCTGTTCCGTATCGGAACTTCCACCACTTAAGATACTGGTGATCACTTCATCCGGAACACCTGCATCGGAGAGATTACTCAGGATTTCCGTGAAATCCATAGTAGCTGCGTAAGCGGTCATAGCGTCTTCGTCATAAGCACTGTAGGATTCGGTGATGGAAGAAAGATCCGGGATATCCACGGTTTCTCCTGCACCGGAAGTAATGCTGAGAGTTCCCAGGGTACTTCCTCCGCTTGTAACAGAAAGGCTGATGGAACCGGTATCTTTCGTAGAAGCGATATCCATGATCAGTGCGAAATTCTGAAGAGCAGCAGCATCTTCGTTCGCTATATCCTCTGCAAAAGTAATAGTATAGGTTCCATTCAGATTGCCTTCTTTCTCAGAGGCAACATCATAATCTTTCACTTCAATATTTACAACAGGTGAGGAATCCTGGCTGAAAGTATAGGTTCCGTTCAGCTTATCATTCTCAATCTTTCCGCTTCCGGAAAGTTCGAAAGAACTGTCGTCTGCAGTTACAGACAGAAGATAACCGAAATCAGAATCAGTCTTCGGCATCTTCCAGGTCAGGATCGGGGTATCTGTATCACCCTCATGAATTCCCAGTTCACGTCCTGCGATGTCGCCATTTCCGTCAACCCAGATCCTGGTAGAGAGATAAGAATCTGTATCAGAAGTATCCACATCTTTCAGAGAATCCAGCCCTGTATCAATGGCCTTTATGAACTGGTCGTAGAGATCCTCACTGTCAGGAAGGATCTGTGCCCAGTTTGACAGGATTCCCTCCAGTTCCTTGTCTGATTTCGCTTCGGACAGGATGGCATTGGCCATTTTCACACCGTTTTCCAGAGTAATCTGGCCTTCATAGACTGTACAGTCAGCACTTACATCACCGGCAGTGAGAGTATCCTGGCTGCTTTCCCCTTCTGTCACATTGTCGAAGATCAGAGTACCATATTTGTTCAGAAGTTCTTCCAGTACAGAACCCTCCGGCATGGATGCAGAGAGATCGGAAAAAAGTGAAACAGAAGCGTTCAGTCCTGCAGAATAACCTTCCATGAAATCAGAAGAAGCAGTAACTGCACTGTCCAGGTCATCACTCAGATCAGAAGCAGCCTCTTCCAGTGATTTCGCCTGGATCTCAGCGGCTTCTTTCAGGTTTACTTTTATATATTTATCTGAGAGTTCAGGAATCTTCATGAAAATATCCTGTGTTTCAGGATCGAGGTAATATTCGATAGTACAGATCTGGGTGTCGTTTAACAGAACTTTCATCAGGATGCCCTCTTTACCATCCACAAAAGAACTGGTAGTAGAAAGAACCAGGCTATCTGCCCAGGAAATATCATCAGGAACCAGGAATCCCAGCAGAGAACGTCCGGAATCCTCCAGTTTCAGGGAAATATCCGCCTGCGCTCCGGACATCAGGGTTTCACTTGACTTCATGGATTCAGCATAAGCAGAAGTGAATTCAGCCACAGATTTCGCCCAGGCTTCCTTTTCGGCAGCTGAGTAGGAATCGGCACCAAAGGCAGCAGAAGGAACAGCGGCAGCACCAAGAACAGCAGCAGCACACAGGGCAGTTGTTTTACGTAACCATTTTTTTCCTTTCATAAGAACCTCCTTATTATGTTCTGGCATAATTACCATAAATTGAAAGATAGACGGTAAACCAATCTATGTATATTTTATCAGAAAAAAATAAAATATACCAGATATATTTAAGAAAATACTGAAAATTCCGAAGAATCCGGTTACTGTAGATTCTGTACAGTGTGAGAACTGTATGGATGAAATCGTGAAAGAACATAATCACAGATTATAGATGAACTATAGGATATAAATCAAAACTATAAGGATCTATACGAATTCCATATAAGGCTTTTCGTTGACAAGTATTCCCTGACTCGTTATACTAGTATTCATATTGAAACACTATGAAATATAAAGACTGATATACGCTGCCTGGGACAGAGTATTCAGCCACTAAGATAAAAGGGGAATGCCAATATGAAATTTCAGACCAGATTATTACACGGAAAAGCAGTAGATACTTATGCCAATGGAGCCACAGTACCGCCGGTGAGTTTCGCCAATGCATTTGCCTATGAAACCTCTGAACAGCTGGAAAAAGTTTTCCAGAACCGTGCACCGGGATTTGCCTACAGCAGGATTGCCAATCCCACAGTAGATGCTTTTGAGCGAAGAGTGAATGAGCTGGAAGGCGGGATCGGAGGTGTAGCCTGTTCATCCGGAATGTCAGCAGTTACTCTGTCACTGTTAAATATTCTTCAGGCAGGAGATGAGATCATTGCAGGAAGTGCCCTTTTCGGCGGAACCCTGGATCTGCTCCACGATCTGGAAGCCTTCGGGATCAAAGTACATTTCATCCCGAAAGTGGAGAAAGAACTGATAGAGCCTCATCTCACAGAGAATACCAAAGCCGTATTCGGAGAACTTATCGGAAATCCGGCCCTGAACGTAATGGATATCCGGGAAACCGCAGATTTTCTCCATGAAAAAGGAATCCCTCTTATCGTAGACAGCACCACAGCCACTCCTTATCTGGTAAATCCCATCCAGTACGGTGCTGATGTGGTAGTACACTCCACGTCCAAATATATCAACGGAAGCGGCGATGCCATCAGCGGTATCATCATCGACAGCGGAAACTTCAGCTGGAACCCACAACGTTACCCGGGAATGGCAGATTATAAGAAATACGGCAAATTCGCCTATCTGGTGAAACTGCGCAATGGAATCTGGCGAAACATGGGCGGATGCCTGGCCCCTATGAATGCCTACTTAAACATTATCGGAATGGAAACTCTGGGACTTCGCATGGAGCGTGTCTGTAACAACGCATATCAGCTCGCCCAGGCACTGGAGAAACTGGACGGAGTCACCGTCAATTACCCCCTTCTGGAATCTAGCCCATATCATGACCTGGCCCAGACCCAGTTAAACGGCAAAGGCGGCGCTATCCTCACCATCCGCACCGGCTCCAAAGAACGCGCCTATCAGCTCATCAACAAACTGAAATACGTAAAGATAGCCACCAACATCGGCGACGTCCGCACCCTGGTCATCCACCCCGCCTCCACCATCTACATCCACAGCACCCCGGAAGCAATGGCCGAAGCAGGCGTATACGAAGACAGCATACGCATCAGCGTAGGAATCGAAGACATCGAAGACCTGATTGCAGATTTTACGGAAGCGGTGGAAGGGCTGGAATAGAAGAATAACAGTATAATCCAAAGGATAATGCATTATAATAGAATAAAAAATGCCTTGAAAATATAAGAGGTGGATGCTAAGATAAAAGTAAAGCATATTTCTCTTAATTTTCAAGGCATTTTTGCCGTCTGATATTCTTAAATTCATTTCAGAAATTCATGCTTTTATTTCAATTATAATAACAAAGCAGGAGTTCTGAATAGAGTTAAATATAGTACGACATGTTCTTGAACTCCTGCAAAACAGGAGGTATTGCTTATGGCAAAAAGAAAGAACAGACAAGTTACAGTAAAGAGAAAACAGACTGATTCTGGAAAGATTGCAGCTAATCGTAACTATAAAGATACGGTTTTCAGAAAACTCTTTTCGGAGAGGAAAAATCTATTGTCACTGTATAATGCAATTAATAGAACGGCATATACAGATGAAAATGCACTTGAGATTGTTACACTGGAGAGTGCCATCTATATGGGGATGAAAAATGATTTAGCTTTTATGTGAACTTCCAGTAATTTTTCCGCCTAAAGAAAAAAGAACAAAAATAAAATCATAAAAAATCCCGGTTTTCTGCGCTTTTCCATTGCAGACAGCCGGGAAATATAGTACAATTATTTTAGGCGGATAACCGCCTAGAAGGAGGGCGCTATGTATCTGGATTTTTTAGTGAAAGTACCAACTGTAAAAGGCAAGATCACACGAAGAAAAAAGTCAAATGTTGTATATATAGAGTATGAGTATGACCGGGTTTATGATCCATCCCGGAAGTATACTTTTCCCAAAAGAGTAACAATCGGAAAACTGTCAGATACGGATCCGGAACTCATGAAACCGAATCAAAATTTCCTGAAATATTTCCCCGATGCAGAGCTTCCGGAAAGCAAAAACAGGACTTCCAGAAGCAGCTGTCTCAGGGTAGGAACATATTTTGTACTGCGTAAGATCATAGAAGAATGCAGCTTGAACGATATCCTTGGAAAGTATTTTGGATCGCGTGATATGGGGCTGTTTTTAGATCTGGCTGTTTATTCGATCATAGCAGAAAACAATGCAGCGCAGTACTATCCGGATTATACATACAACCATCCACTTTTTACGGAAAAGATGAAACAATACAGCGATTCAACCGTATCAGATTTCCTGAATTCAGTAACAGATGATCAGAGTACAGGATTTCTGAATACATGGAATGAGTCACGGAATTACCGTGAAAAGATTTATATTTCTTATGATTCAACGAATAAAAACTGTCAGGCCGGGGATATAAAAATGGTGGAATTTGGGCATCCGAAAGTAGATATGGGAGAGCCGGTATTTAATTATGCAGTTGCGTATGATACTCATAATCAGGAACCATTATTTTATGAAAAATATCCAGGAAGTCTGAATGATATCTCCCAGCTTCAGTTCATGCTGGATAAAGCATCCGGATATGGTTATAAGAAGATCGGATTCATTCTGGACAGGGGATATTTCAGCTGCGAGAATATACAATATATGGATAAATGTGGGTATAGTTTTGTTATCATGGTGAAAGGGATGTCTGCCCTTGTGAATGAACTGATCCTGGAAAATAAAGGGACATTTGAAAATAAGCGGGTAAACAATATCTATGAATATGGAGTTTACGGAAAGACAATACGGCACAAACTGTATGCAAGTGATAAAAAAGAGCGTTATTTTCATCTGTATCATAGTATTTCCAAAGAAAGCGCAGAACGGATAGAGATTGAAAATCGGATCAACCAGATGACACAGTATCTGAAAAAGTACCAGAATAAGGTAAAGGAATTCGGTCCTGGATTTGAGAAGTATTTTAACCTTCATTATGATGAAAAGAGCCAGGCTTTTATACTACCGGAAGAACGGTGCAGTGTGGTAGAAAGAGAACTGGATCTGGCAGGATATTTTTGTATCGTTACATCGGAAAAGATGAGTGCGAAAGAAGCAATCGAACTGTATAAGAGCAGGGATGTATCGGAGAAACTATTCCGCGGAGACAAATCATATCTGGGAAATAAGAGCATCCGGGTGTATTCAGAAGAATCAGCAGGAGCGAAGATATTTGTTGAATTTGTAGCCATGATAGTGCGCTGCAAGATGTATATAAAACTAAAAGGAGAAATGAAAAAACTGGATAAGAAACTGAACTATATGACTGTACCGGCGGCAATAAAAGAGCTGGAAAAAATAGAAATGGTACGTCAGTTAGACAATATATATCGTCTGGATCATGCAGTAACAGCGAACCAGAAAGTAATATTGAAAGCCTTTGGACTGGATGCGAATAGTATAAAATACTTTGCATCAGAGCTGAGTAAGGAACTGAAAGAAGCAGAATAAGGAAGGAAAATAAAGATGGCAAGAACAAGAAAAACAAGTAAGGAAGCATTGGAAGAAAAAATTAAAAAAGCAGAGGCTGATGTGATCGCAGCGAAGAAAAAGTATGACCAGGCAACAGCAAATCTGAAAGAACTGTTAGATAAGCGGGATGCCATAAGAAAAGAAGAGATCCTGTCAGCAGTTGTAAAAAGTGGGCGGTCATATGAGGAGATCATGAACTTTTTAAATGCAGGATCAGATGGAGAAAAGACGGAAAAATAGAATTATTTTGAAGCACAGATATAGGGACTCTCGATTCAGTCGGAAAAAGACTGGAAGTTCACATGTTGAGTTTTATAAGACATTAGAGTAGTATATTATACTAGGGGTTGATACTTTGAGTAAATATTATTCTATACATGAATTTTCAAAAATTATAGGCGTATCTGCCCAGACATTACGAAATTGGGATGCCAATGGAAAACTTCATCCGCATCATACTACAGTAAGTGGCTATAGATATTATTCTGATGAGCAACTCAACCAGGTAATAAATGTAAAGCCTAAAAACCGCATTACAATTGGATATTGTCGTGTTTCCAGTCATAAACAAAAAGATGATCTGGAACGACAGATTGATAATGTTAAAACATATCTTCTGGCAAAAGGACAGCCGTTTGAGATAATAAGTGATATCGGTTCCGGAATTAATTATAAGAAAAAAGGGCTCCAGAAATTGATCAGGCGAATATCTCAAAATCAGGTTGAAAAGGTTGTTGTTTTGTATAAAGATCGGTTACTGCGATTTGGTTTTGAGTTGATAGAATATATTGCTTCACTTTATAATTGTGAGATTGAGATTATTGATAATACTGAAAAGTCCGAACAGCAGGAACTTGTTGAAGATCTGGTTCAGATAATTACTGTATTCAGTTGCAAATTACAAGGAAAACGGGCAAACAAAGCTAAGAAACTTATCCGAGAATTGATACAGGAGGAAACAGATGGTAAAAGCCATAAAAGTAATGCTGATACCAAATAACGTGCAGAAAACTAAGTTGTTTCAGTACGCCGGTGCTTCAAGATTTGCCTATAACTGGGCTTTGGCAAGGGAAATAGAAAACTATGAAAAAGGCGGAAAATTCATTTCAGATGCAGAATTCAGAAAAGAATTTACAAAGCTTAGACATTCTGATGAATATGCATGGTTATTGAATATTTCAAATAATGTAACAAAACAGGCGATCAAAGATGCCTGTACTGCTTATAAGAACTTTTTCAGGGGTTTGCAGAAATTCCCAAGATTCAAGTCAAAAAAGAGGTCAATGCCGAAGTTCTATCAGGACAACGTTAAGATACGATTTAGTAATACCCACGTTAAATTTGAAGGCTTTTCCTCCAGCAGGAAAGCCAATAAACAAAAAATGAATTGGGTAAGATTTGCAGAACATGGACGAATTCCGACAAATGCTAAATATATGAATCCGCGAATATCCTTTGACGGATTGAACTGGTGGATCAGTGTATGTGTAGAATTTCCTGACTGTAGGGAAATACTTAATGATGACGGAGCCGGTATAGACTTGGGAATCAAAGAACTGGCTGTCTGCTCTGATGGAACTAAGTATAAGAACATCAATAAGAGTCAGAAAATAAAGAAATCAGAAAAACAGAAACGCAGATTACAGCGTAGTATCTCTCGTTCTTACGAGAAAAATAAGAAAGGGGAAAGTTACTGTAAAACAAATAATGTGATCAAAAAGGAAAAACTTTTATTAAAACGAAATCACAGATTAACAAACATCCGTAAAAATTATTTAAATCAGACCATATCGGAGATCGTAGATCGAAAACCAAGATTTATATGTATTGAAGATCTGAATGTCAGCGGAATGATGAAAAACAGACATTTATCCAAAGCAGTTCAGGCACAGGGATTTTTTGGGTTTAGAAAACAGCTTGAATATAAGTGCAGCGATAAAGGAATCCAGCTTATTGTGGCTGATCGGTTTTATCCATCATCAAAGCTTTGTAGCTGTTGTGGAAACATCAAAAAAGATCTGAAGTTATCTGACAGAGTTTATAGATGTGCGTGTGGGAATATGATTGACAGAGATTTCCAGGCATCTATAAATCTCAAGACTTATGGAGAAAAATTTGCAGGCTGACATTGAAACGTTAATGCAAATATGTACGGATACGTTAGTCCGGAATTTACGCCTATGGAGAGTACAAGAACTTGTGAGTAGATTGATATTTATATCATCAAAAGCATACTCGTTGAAGTAGAAATGGAACATAGAAGTTTATAACTTTTTATAAGTTTTCAGTAACGGTGGGAGAAATCTGATGAATGTAATGCCGATACAGGAAGTGATTGACAGAGTAACGGAAATTTGTAAAAAGAACGGTGTGAAGAGATTAGATTTATTTGGTTCTTTTGCTACAGGAACAGCTACGCCTGGATGTAGTGACATTTTCAAACTTGAGGATGAACTTGCGGATATACCGACTCTTCGGAAAATCGATATTTTTGAATTTGAGACAATACATAATGAATTTTTGCTGGAGGATATAAAGAAGTATGGAAAGCAAATATATTAACAGATATAATACTTTCTGCAGAAGTGTGAAAAGCTGGAGTAATACTATAAAGAATAAATTATAAATTAGATATTGCATTTTCACTAAATTTCTATTAAACTGTCTGTATCATCACAAACTACACAACAGATGGACTGGAAATAGGACGTTGTGTAAAAAAGAAATAAAGAAATGAGGAAACGTGTGGAAATGAAAACATCATTAGTTATTATGGCAGCTGGTATTGGATCACGCTTCGGGGGCGGAATCAAGCAGCTGGCTCCTGTAGGCAGAAACGGAGAGATCATCATGGATTATTCCATTCATGATGCCATTGAAGCAGGATTTAATAAGATCATCTTCATCATCCGTAAGGACATTGAGGATGCATTTAAG
This sequence comes from Blautia luti, assembly GCF_033096465.1. Classification (NCBI taxonomy): domain Bacteria; kingdom Bacillati; phylum Bacillota; class Clostridia; order Lachnospirales; family Lachnospiraceae; genus Blautia; species Blautia luti. Next base: position 1,128,901 of record NZ_AP028156.1, read on the forward strand.
GAAGCTATCGGTGATCGTATTGAGAAGATTTGTGATAGTCTTGGTGTGGAGATCGCATATGCATATCAGGAACTGGGTAATCTTCCGGAGGGTGTAGAGCTTCCGGCAGACCGTACGAAACCGTGGGGAACCGGTCAGGCTGTTCTGGCATGCAAGGATGTACTTCATGAGCCATTTGCAGTTATCAATGCAGACGACTACTATGGAAAAGAAGCTTTCGTGAAGCTTCATGATTTCCTGGAAGGATACACACCTGAGAAGGCTGATGAATATTGCATGGCAGGTTTCATCCTGAAGAATACCTTAAGTGAGAACGGTGCAGTTACCAGAGGAGTCTGCGAGACCAATGCAGAAGAGTATCTGACTGCAGTTCATGAAACTTCCAATATCGTAAAGACTGCTGATGGTGCAGCAGTAGACAACGATGGCGAGAAGACTGCTATCGATCCAGAGTCTTATGTATCCATGAACATGTGGGGACTGACTCCGGAATTCGTACAGATCCTGGATGATGGTTTCAAAGAGTTCTTTGAAACTATGGGAGACAAGGATGTTTTAAAGGCAGAATATCTGCTTCCAATCTATATTGATGAGCTTCTTCAGGCTGGTAAAGTCAGCGTGAAAGTTCTGGATTCCCATGACAAATGGTTCGGTGTCACTTATAAAGAGGACAAGGACTATGTGGTAGAATCCTTCGGAAAGCTGATTGATGCAGGTGTTTATGCAGAAGATCTTTTTTCAGATCTGAAGAAATAATAAGAGAAAAAGAAAACAGCAGGCTGTCAGACCGGGTAAGAGATACGTGGTCTGGCAGCCTGTTCTGATGTAGGAGATGCTGAGTGATAAAAGAGAAGTTAACGGAAGGGGTAAAAGATCTGATATCTTATCTGGCAGAAAGCGGGATGGATGCAGAGAGTGAGAAAGTCAGAAACCTGATTAAACGGAAGCAGATGCAAACAAATCTGCAGGAATATATTGAGAAACACGAAAAGTGGAATGAGGTCAGCAGCCTGGCTGAGGAAATTGATTTTGAAAAACTGCAGGATTATATGAAAAAGGAATTTCCGGAGAAGATCGACAAGGGATTTTTTGCATTGAAAGAATCCGAAAGAACTTTATGGCGAGAATCGTTGATAGAACAGATCTGTTCCTATATGGAAGTGGAGACAAAAGAAGCCAGGGAGCGGATAAAAAGAATTATTTGTGATTCGTTGGATATTGTTCATGATTTTTACAAAAGAGATATAGAAGAGAAAGATTATATTTTGATGCAGGAGCTTCTGGATGCTTTTGCAGAAAAAACACAAGGAACAGAGAAGGAGGAGAATGTACAGAAGGGTTCCTGTATAAATATAAAATTTCTTACAAATTCAATTCAATGCAGCAGTAATTGTGTTGGACGTGAGAAAGATATTGAGGAACTGGAAAATCTTCTTGAGACAAATGACAGAATACTGTTGTCAGGAATGGGCGGTTCCGGAAAATCGACTCTGGCAGAGAAGCTGTTTGAAAGGGTACGTGATAAATATGAGCATATAGGCTGGATGAATTATACTGGAACAATGAGGGAAAGTATTTTGAAATCATTTCTGCTGTATAAAGAGAAGTGTTCTGAGGAAAGGATAGAGTTGATCGTAGACTGGCTGTGTCAGTATGGAAATAATACGATTCTGTTTATTGACAATGTAAATGCAGATTTTGAAAAGGATGAATGTGTGCAGTTATTAAACGGAAAAGTGAAAATGTTTGTTACTTCAAGAACTATTTCTCTGGAAGGATTTCAAACAGTACAGATTCGCAGTGAGTCATTGACAGAGTGCACAGAAATTTTTAACAGTTATTATAAGGAAAAAAGAACAGAAGAGGAATTAAAAGAATTTCTTTCTTATCTGGATTATAATATTCTGTTGATTGAATTATCAGCGAAGGCTGCAAAGTATGCGGAAATGAGCCTGAATCAGTACATAGCACAGGTATGCGAAAGCGGTATAGACAGTGTACATGACGAAATTTATACGAATTATGATAAAAAAGAGGACAGGATCATAGATCGTATTTTACGTTTGTATAATATGCAGGGACTTCCGGAAGAACAGGTGCGAATTTTACAGAATTTCGCGATTACTCCGGACATTCAGCTTCCATTTTTATACAGAGAGTGGGCAAATCTGAAGAAAAAGGATGTGATCAGGCTGGTCAGACTTGGATGGATCAAGAAGACAGATACCTATTATGAGATGCATCCATTGATTAAGGAGAGTATTCGGAAACAGAGAAAAATTTCTTCGCAGTGTTGTGAAGATATGCTGAAAACTTTTTATGAAGAATCTTTTAGAAATATGTCAGATGAGTTTGAAATTAATTATACCAAAAAATTGATCATGAGAAGTTTCATTGATTATTTTTGGAATGATTATGAAATACGTCTGGAAGATGTTATTCATATGTACGGTATGATGTGTATAGGATTTTCGGAATATGATGAAGCTGTTAAAATTTTAAAGGATTATCAGGAATTACTGATGAAAAATTATCCGGAAGAGAAAGAGATTATCGGAGAGTTTGATCTTTCATTGAGTTTTGTCTATTTTCATGCATACAATTATAAAGAAGCAGAGAAATATTTAAATAAAGTGGACGAGATGGAAGAAAAAGAACACTGGCTGATTTCTGAAGCGAATAAATTTGAATATTACAACTGTCATCTTATGCTGGCGTGTAAAAACAGAGATTTGGATACAGCAGAAGAATGTTTCAAAAGGATATGTGAAAATAAGACAGAAGGATATAAATTTGTAACGGCTGTTGTAAATATGACAAGTGGAATGATCGAAAGCGGATATTGTCAAAAAGCACTATCTTATATGCTGAAGTATCAGGACGAGATAGAGAAGAGACTGAAAAAAAGACCCTCGGAATTGGCTGTCTTCTATAGTAATCTTGCGATTTCATATGTAGGTATTAGGAGATTGGCTGAAGCAAAAAAATATGACAGTAAAGCATTGGAAATACGAAAAAGAGTATTGGGATTTTATAATAGAGATACTGCGATTTCGTATGAGGCAATGGCAGAAAATTATCTGGAAGAGGGAGAATTAGAAAAAGCGTGGGAAAGTGTCAGAAATGCAAAGCAGATATGTGAAAAAATAGGAATTTCAGATGAATGCGAATTGTATCAGAATATTTTGCATACGGAAAATATAATTGGAAAAAAGATGTCATATTATCTTATATAAAGATGGTTTAAATTATTGTACTGAAAATTCGTGGAAGCAGCAAAAGGATATATTTAGTTAAAGTCAGATTTTATTATGAATCTACAGCACTGTGTATGAGATTTGAAAATCTCATACACAGGCCAGGAGCTTCTGCACGATCTCCTGTGCATCGTCGCTTTCCACAGAAGAGTAGTTCATGACATACACATTGGCAGGAGCAGTTTCAGGATCGTGGTAGTGGGCGGAGAGTGGGGACAGGTTAATGCCCTGGGCGCGGGCGGTTTCTATGAGAAGGGTTTCCGGTTTCGTGGTGTGCAGCTTCATGAGAAAATGTACGCCGGCTTCTTCACCGGAGACAGTAACATATTGTGACAGGCGGCTGTCCTTTATAGCGGACAGAAGGGCATCACGTTTGGTGTGATAATAATTTCTCAGCCTGTTGATATGTTTCTCGAAGTATCCTTCCCGGATAAAACCGGCCAGTGTATACTGTTCGAAATTGGACACTGTGCAGGAATAAAAGGAGAGTTTTTTATAAAATTTCTCCAGAAGCTGTCCGGGAAGTACCATGTAGCTGATGCGGACGGTGGAGGAGAGGGTTTTGGTAAAGGTGTTCATATAGATCACTTTATCGGATACATCGATGCTCTGCAGAGTAGGGATAGGCTGCCCGCTTAAACGGAGTTCGCTGTCGTAGTCATCTTCAATAATATAACGGTTTTCGTCTTTGGTTGCCCAGCCCAGGAGTTCATAGCGGCGGCTGACAGGCATGACGATGCCGGTAGGATAATGATGAGAGGGGGAGATATGGAGAATATCTGCTCTCTTTTTTTCCAGTTCAGAGACTTTCACTCCATCACTGTCCATATTTATGTATTCACAGGGAACCTGCCAGCTTTTGTAGATCCGGGGGATTTTGCGGTAGCCCGGGTTTTCTACTGCGTAGGTTTTATCTTTACCGAAAAGCTGGATCAGAAGTCCGTAGAGATATTCCGTTCCGGCACCGATGACGATCTGCTCCGGCAGGACAGTCATACCGCGGAATTCTTTCAGATAGGTGGCGATGGCTTCCCTGAGTGGCAGGATCCCACCGCAGGGAGGATTGGTCATCAGCTGCATCTGGTTGGAATTCAGAACTTCCCGGACAATCTTTGTCCAGATGGTAAAGGGAAATAATTCGGACTGGGTCTGGTTGCTGGCGAAATCGGCCAGATATCCGCTGGTGCCTTCTGTAAGAGGAAGCATTTCCCGGGTAAATTTTTTCTTTTCAATCTCCATGGAGGTTCGGAAATCGGTGACATAGAAGCCTCGTTTGGGGATAGAATAGATATATCCTTCTGCAATTAACTGTTCGTAAGCGTTCTCTACTGTGATCACGCTTATACCCAGATTTTTCGCAAAGGAACGTTTGGAGGGTAGCTTTTCCCCCGGGCGGATATTGGCCTGTAATATGTCGTTTTTTATACATTTATAGAGATATTCATACAGAGGATCTGACCCTGTATTTGTGAAATTATAAGTAATCATTTCTGGTATTTTCTCCAATCTGACCTTACTGAATATATCTGAATTGATGATTTTAACAGGTTCACATTTGCATTATACTCTGTCCATACTGATTCGTACAGAAAAATGTAAATGCAGGAGGAATTTTATTATGGAAAACAGATATGAATTAAACAAACAGCTTGCACAGATGTTAAAAGGTGGTGTTATCATGGATGTTACCACACCGGAACAGGCAAAGATCGCAGAAGCAGCAGGTGCGTGTGCAGTTATGGCGCTGGAACGTATTCCGGCAGATATCCGTGCAGCAGGCGGCGTTTCCAGAATGAGTGATCCGAAGATGATCCAGGGAATCCAGAATGCAGTTTCCATTCCGGTTATGGCGAAATGCAGGATCGGTCATTTCGTAGAGGCACAGGTGCTGGAAGCAATCGAGATCGACTATATCGACGAAAGTGAAGTATTATCTCCTGCAGATGATGTTTACCATATCAATAAAAGAAACTTCAAAGTTCCGTTTGTATGCGGTGCAAAAGACCTTGGAGAGGCGCTGAGAAGAATCAATGAGGGTGCTTCCATGATTCGTACCAAAGGGGAACCTGGAACCGGAGATATCGTACAGGCAGTACGTCATATGCGTAAAATGAACAGCGCGATCGCACAGCTTACAAGCATGAGAGAAGACGAACTCTTTGAAGCTGCAAAACAGTTCCAGGTACCATATGAATTGGTAGAATATGTACATAAAAATGGCAAACTTCCGGTAGTAAACTTCGCAGCAGGCGGTGTTGCAACGCCAGCAGATGCAGCTCTGATGATGCAGCTTGGAGCAGAAGGAGTATTCGTTGGTTCCGGTATCTTTAAATCCGGCAATCCTGCAAAGAGAGCCAATGCCATCGTAAAAGCAGTTACAAACTATACAGACGCGAAGATGATCGCAGAATTATCTGAAGATCTTGGAGAGGCCATGGTTGGTATCAATGAAAGCGAGATCCAGCTTCTGATGGCAGAAAGAGGCAAATAATGACGATCGCAGTTTTAGCAGTGCAGGGCGCCTTTGTCGAACATGAGAAGAAGCTTGAGAAACTGGGGGCATCCTGTATTGAACTCAGAAAAGCAGAAGATCTGGCACAGCATTATGATGGTCTGGTACTTCCGGGAGGAGAAAGTACAGTACAGGGAAAACTCCTGAAAGAACTTGGAATGTACGACACCATCAAATCCCAGATAGAATCAGGAATGCCGGTTCTGGCAACCTGCGCAGGACTGATCCTGCTGGCAGACAATCTCGAAGGCGGAGAAACCGGCCACTTACAGACTATGCCAGTGACCGTGAAGCGCAATGCCTACGGAAGACAGCTCGGCAGCTTCCATATAGAAGCCAGTCTGCAAGGAATCGGAAAAGTCCCGATGACCTTCATCCGTGCCCCGTATGTAGCAGAAGCAGGAGACGGCGGCGTACAGGTACTCGCAACAGTAGAAGACAGAATCGTAGCCGTAAAATATAAAAACCAGCTCGCCCTCGCATTCCACCCGGAACTGGATGAGAATGATGAGATACATAAGGCGTTTCTGGCGATGTGTGAAAATAGGAAACCGTTATAAACGCTCTAGCTGCCAGATGATAAAATTAATAATACATGAGGCAGTCAGAGACAAAAGAAAACCCGGAAATTCAGAAGTTTCCAGTCAAATGGAACTCCATGATTTTCCGGGATTATTTTTTCTGAGAAAAAATTTTCCAGATCTTGAATCCATTTCCGAAATCGTTTCGTTATAAAAGATAGCGGTTAAAAAAATAACAACTATCTCCGGGCGCGTTTTTCGATAAGTCCGAGGATTCCGTACAGGATAATGGCGATGATGCACAGAATGATAATAGACATCAACACCCAGGTAAGCTTAAAGGTCTGGCTGGAATAGATGATCAGATAGCCAAGCCCTTTTCTGGCACCGATAAATTCTCCTATGATAACACCGACCAGACACAGACCAATATTTACTTTCATAACGCTGAGCAGCAGTGGCACAGAAGACGGAAGAATGATCTTCATAAGCTTCTCTTTCTTCCCGCCACCCAGCGTTTCAATAAGCTTCAGTTTCTCCGGGTCTGCTTCGCAAAATCCTGTATACAGATTTAGAATCGAGCCAAAGATAGCAACCGACATACCGCAGACAATGATTGTTCGTTCATTGGCACCAAGCCATACGATAAGCAAAGGTGCCAGCGCAGATTTCGGCAGACTGTTCAGCACCACGAGATAAGGCTCCGTGATTTTCGCAAGCCTGGGACAGGTCCACAGCAGAACTGCCATCCCTGCACCCAGAACCACAACGAACAGGAAACTGATCAGTGTTTCCGTGATCGTCACAGAAAGATGGGGAAAAATAGAACCATCTCTGCACATACTGCAGAAACTTCGCCAGATCATTCCCGGACTGCTGAAAATAAAAGAATCGATCAGCCCGGTTCTGGCAGAGATTTCCCACAGAGCCAGAAAGAGAAGAAGAACAAAGATCCGTAAAAAACTGACGAACTTTTTTTCTCTTTTCTGACGACGGATATACTGTTGTTGATAATATGAAGCTTCAGGCATCATGATTGAGCTCCCTCCAGATAAGATTAAAATAAGATTTAAAGTCAGGGGCATTTCTGGAAGCCATCGGAGTACGGTTTTCCAGATCAAAATGGATGGGCACGATCTTACGAATAATGGCAGGCCGGGGTGAAAGAATGATAACCCGGTCTGCCATGCTGATTGCTTCCGAAATATCATGAGTGACAAGGATTGCAGTCTTTTTCTCCTGACGCAGGATCCTGCCGATGTCATCACTGACACTGAGCCGGGTCTGGTAGTCAAGAGCAGAGAAAGGTTCGTCAAGCAGAAGAAGCTCCGGCTTTAATGCCAGAGTACGGATCAGGGCAGCTCTCTGGCGCATTCCACCGGACAATTCAGACGGATGAGCCTGACGGAATTTGTCCAAACCGTAATCCGAGAGAAGCTGATCTACATAAGCAAGTTTTTCGGCAGTGAGTTCCCTGCGGATCTCCAGACCCAGAAGAACATTTTTATAAATTGTCCGCCACTCCAGCAGATGATCCTTTTGTAACATATATCCGATACGGCAGTCACCGGAAGTCACCGGCGTACCGTCCAGAAGAATCTGTCCCTGTTCCGACCGGATCAGACCGCAGATCAGGTTCAGAAGCGTGGACTTTCCACAGCCTGACGGTCCGACAATAGCGAGAAATTCACCGGGCATCAGCTGAAAGGATATATGAGAAAGGGCAGGGGTTTCCCCTGATAAACTATGATAGGAGAGACTGACATCTGTAATATCCAGCAGTGGTTTCATACAGATACCTCCATATATCAGCAATATTTTCATAATTTATGATATGCAGAAATGTCGGGGTATGATATAATGGATAAACTATAGTATTTTTGTCAGGGCACCCGGACGTACAGGAATCAGGTATAGAAATCGGACAAATGCTGTAAAAACTGTATTTAAGAAAGCGTAAGAAATGAGAACAAAGAAAAAAGCGATATTTAACACTGCCTTTCTGATCCTCGTATTTTCTCTCACTGTATATATGGTCTTTAAGGGAGAGGATCTGGGAGAGATTATTCATACAGTGCGCCAGGCAAACCCGGTCTACCTGCTGAACAGCATCGTCTGCGTAGTGCTGTTCATACTTGGTGAGTCCGTGATCATCTTCTATATGATGGGGACTCTTGGAGCAAAAGTAAAAATGGGACATTGTGCCCTGTATTCCTTTGTAGGGTTCTTTTTTAGCTGTATCACCCCGTCTGCATCCGGCGGACAGCCTATGCAGATTTATTTTATGAAAAAGGACAAACTTCCGATCCCAGTCACTACGCTGGTCCTGATGATCGTTACCATTACTTACAAAGCGGTTCTGGTGGTGATCGGAATTGTGATCTGGCTTTTTGGCAGAGGGTTTCTGGAGGGATACCTGGGCCAGTACATGTGGGTATTTTACCTGGGTGTAGGCCTGAATATTTTCTGCGTCACCTTTATGATGATCCTTGTATTTGCACCGGGCCTGGCGAAATGGATCATGGTAAAAGGTCTGAAGCTTATTGAGCATTTCCGCTTTCTTAAGCCAAAGAAGACCAGACTTGAGAAACTGGAAGCGTCCATGGATCAGTACCATAAGACGGCAGCTTTCTGGGCAAGCCATAAGCTGGTGATCTTGAAAGTATTTCTGATCACTATGGTGCAGAGGATTTTGTTATTTACAGTTACATACTGGGTATACCGTTCGCTGGGATTTCATGGACAATCCATCATAACCCTTACGATCCTGCAGTCTGTCATATCTGTCTCTGTTGATATGCTGCCTTTACCCGGAGGAATGGGAATCAGTGAATCTCTTTATCTGGTGATGTTTGCGCCGATTTTCGGAGAATCATTACTTCCTGCAATGTTACTCAGCAGAGGAATTTCCTATTATGCACAGATGCTCATCAGTGCAGTGATGACCTGTGTGGCATATCTTACAATAGGAAGAAACCAACAAGAAGATTAGGGGAGAGATTATGTTTTTAGGAATTTATGATTATACGGTAGTGTTGACTTATATAAGCCTTGGAATCTCCGTATTTGGAATCACCAGAGCACTGGAAGGGGATTTTCGGATCGCAATTCTCTGTCTGGCACTTTCCGGTTTATGCGACATGTTTGATGGAAAAATTGCCAGAACAAAGAAGAACCGCACAGATGATGAGAAGAGTTTCGGAATTCAGATTGATTCTCTTTGTGATGTGGTTTGTTTCGGAATTTTTCCGGCAATGATCTGTTACTGCCTGGGAGTAAAGTCTCCGGCAGGAGTTGCGGCACTGATCTTTTACAGCATAGCATCTGTTATCCGCCTTGCTTATTTTAATGTCACAGAAGCAAAGAGACAGAATGAGACTTCTGAGAACAGACAGTATTATCAGGGACTGCCGATCACGTCTATGGCGATCATCCTGCCGTTTCTTTATCTGATGAGAAGATATTGCGGACTGCATTTCCTGATCGTGATACATATTGCGGTGATTATTGTGGGACTGCTCTTTATCCTCGATATTAAGGTAAAGAAACCGCAGAATCCGGTACGTGTCCTGCTTGTAGCAGTGGTGGCACTTGCACTTGCGAAGATGTTCCGTTTGATATAAAATATACATAACTGTTTACTGGCCGCTGCGGTTCCTGACAGGAAAAGCAGCGGCCTTTTGCATAACAGGAAAATCTGTGGGAATTAGAATTAAGTTGGATGTTTAGTTCAGGGATAAATTGGGGGATATGCAGATGAAATATATTGACAGAAAAGGAAATGTAACAGTAGAAGAGAATGAACAGGATAAATTCCTGCGTCATCTTTACAATGACCGGGGAGGAAGACTCTGTCTGAGAGTTCTGGTACAGCCCTTTGTGTCAAAGATGGCAGGAGTGTTTTTGAATACAGGTCTTTCTGCCAGGTTTGTGCCGGGATTTGTGGAGAAGAACCGGATCGATCTTGGCGTGTATGAGAAGCAGAAATTTTCTTCCTGGAATGATTTCTTTACCAGAAGGATCAGAGAGGGAGAACGTCCGATAGATGAAAGGAAGAATATTCTGGTCAGTCCATGTGACGGGAAGCTTTCTGTATACAGGATTGGCGAGGGTTCCAGATTTTTTATCAAGGATACGGAATATACAGTGGAGCATCTGCTGAGAAATAAGAAACTGGCAGACAGGTACCTGGGCGGTTATGCCATGGTCTTTCGCCTGACAGTGGACGATTATCATCATTACTGCTATGTGGCAGATGGAGAGAAATCCGTGAATGTGACACTGCCGGGAGTATATCATACAGTGAATCCTGCAGCAAATGAGGTATTTCCCATCTACAGGGAGAATGCCAGAGAATATACTCTTCTGAAAACAAAAGAGTTCGGAACCATTCTTATGATGGAAGTAGGAGCCATGATGGTGGGAAAGATCACCAATCTTTGGCGTGGAAACTGTGGGGTAAAGAAGGGACAGGAGAAAGGCAGATTTGAATTTGGAGGATCTACCATCATTCTGCTTCTCCAGCATGGCAAAGTTCGTCTGGATCATGATCTGCTGGAGAATACAGAAGAAGGGTATGAGACCATCGTGAAGATGGGAGAGCGCATTGGAGAAACTAGGAAACGACAGCATGGAGCCGTTTCTGCAGATGTTTCTCAATGATCAGAAGAAACGTGATGGTAGATATCACAGAACTGATACCGTCACAGACAGGTTCTGCGAAAAAAGCACTCCGGGCACTGAAAAACTGGGGGAGAATCACGGCACTGAGCACAAACAGGCTTTTACGAAATACCGATAATGCAAGTCCTGTCTTCGGACGCTCCAGAGCAGTAAGTCCGTCTACGAAAACATACTGAAAACTTAAAGGAATGATCATCAAAGTATAGGTACGGATGGTCCATACAGAGAAGTTCATATAAGTCTGGTCTGTAGTGAACAGCCGGACAAAGTACTGCGGGACGATCCTGGAGAGAAAGAACATAAGGGTGGTAAAAATCAGCATTACTCCCAGGATATTTTTCTCTGCAGATTTTACCCGCCGGATATCTTTGGCACCATAATTATAGCTTAAAATGGCCTGGGTGCCTCCGCTGATCCCGATCATGGGAGAGGTGATCAGAAGCAGATAGCTCTGTGCAATGGTTGCGCAGGTAATGAACATATCTCCCTGCTCTGCGCCGCCGTATTTCTGAAGGACAGCATTCATGATGATCAGGATCAGGCTGTCAGTGGCAAGGATCAGAAAAGGGGAGAATCCCAGTGCGATGATCCGTTTCATCACCCGGGAACTGTACTGACTAAAGGTGATCCGAACAGGAACCTTTTTCCCTGGATTCTTTCCGAAGAGAAAGAGCATGGCAAATGCACAGGAGAGAAACTGTGAGATCACAGTGGCAATAGCAGCTCCGGCAATGCCCATATGCAGTGCGAAAATAAACACCGGATCCAGAATAATATTGGCAATGGCACCGATAAAAACGGTGGTCATTCCCACCAGAGGGAATCCCTGGCAGTTGATAAAGTAATTAAGCCCTGTAGCCATCAGTGCAAAAAAAGTTCCTGCTGTGTAGATGGTCAGGTAAGTATTGGCATAAGAAAAAGTTGCATCACTTGCCCCGAACAGCATCAGAAGCTGATCTTTCAGAAGAAGGAAACTTACAGTGAGAAGCAGGGAGAAGATGCATAACATGAGAAAAGAGTTCGCCAGAACCTGGCGGGCTTTCTTTTCGCTTTTTTCACCAAGGCGGATTCCCATGGTGATGGAACCTCCGATTCCAACCAGGGTTCCAAAGGAAGTCAGCAGTGTTACCACGGGACCGCAGACACCTGCGCCTGCCAGTGCCAGTGCGCCGTCGCCGAAAATATGTCCGATGTACATACGGTCGATAATGCTGTAGAGAACGTTTACAAACTGAGCGGCCATGGAGGGCAGCGCAAGCTGTAAAACCAGACGTTTCATGGGCGTTGTTCCAAGATCTGTAGTTGTATTCATTTTTTATCCTCGTTCATTATAAAACCTGATGCACGGGACACCAGGTTTTTCTTCTGTTTTATATATAGCAGTAATGGAGGGGGATGTCAAGAGATATAGCGTGTGGACTTGCACTTGGCTGCCGGCTGGGATAGAATAAAGAAAACAAAAAAGGAGAGAAAAATATTGAATGCCCGAAATTACCAGAAAGAACTGGAGAAACTGATAGATCAGATACAAAAAGAAAATAAGGTTCCCCGTCTGTTCCTGCACAGCTGCTGCGCGCCTTGCAGCAGTTATGTGCTGGAATATCTGTCGAAATATTTTAACATTACAGTTTTTTATTATAATCCCAATATTTTTCCGGAAGAAGAATATCGGAAACGGGTACATGAGATCACCCGTCTGGTGGATACCATGGAATTTGTTCATCCTGTGAAACTGATAGAGGGACGCTATGATCCTCAGGAATTTTTCCAGATGGCGAAAGGTCTGGAAGAGGTACCGGAGGGCGGGGAACGCTGCTTTAAATGTTATCGTCTGCGTATGGAAGAAGCAGCCAGACTGGCTGTAGAAGGCGGATATGATTATTTTACCACCACTCTTACTATCAGCCCGCTGAAAAATGCGGCGAAACTTAATGAGATAGGAGAAGAACTGGCAGGAATTTACCACGTTCCTCATCTTCCTTCTGATTTTAAGAAGAAAAACGGGTACAAGCGTTCTATAGAACTGTCGCGGGAATACGACCTGTACCGCCAGAATTACTGTGGATGCGTATATTCCAGAAGAGAAGCGGAAAATCGAAATAAATCTCAGTAAAACTACCTACTTTGCAATCGGACAAAAATATGTTACACTAACACGTAAAAGTAATTATAAAAATAAGAAGAAACGAGGAATAACACTATGGCACAGCTTTGGGGCGGACGTTTCACAAAAGAAACAGACAAACTTGTATATAACTTCAACGCATCCATCTCCTTTGACCAGAAATTCTATGAGCAGGATATCAGAGGCAGTAAAGCACATGTAGCAATGCTTGCCAAACAGAGAATCCTGACACCAGAAGAAAAAGAGCAGATCGAAGCAGGACTCGATGGAATCCTTGCAGACGTGAAATCCGGCAAACTTAAGATCACATCTGAATACGAAGATATCCACAGCTTCGTAGAAGCAAACCTCATCGACAGGATCGGTGATGCAGGTAAGAAGCTTCACACAGGAAGAAGCCGTAACGACCAGGTTGCTCTGGATATGAAACTCTACGTAAGAGATGAGATTGACGAAACAGACGAACTGGTAAAGAAACTTCTGGAAGCCATCCAGAAGATCATGGAAGAGAATGTTCACACATACATGCCGGGATTCACACATCTCCAGAAAGCACAGCCGGTTACTCTGGCTCATCATGTGGGTGCATATTTCGAAATGTTCGTACGTGACAGAAGCAGACTTGCAGATATCCGTAAGAGAATGAACACCTGTCCTCTGGGTGCAGGCGCCCTGGCAGGAACAACTTATCCGCTTGACAGAGAATACACAGCGAAACTTCTCGGTTTCGACGGTCCTACCAGAAACAGCATGGATTCCGTATCAGACAGAGACTACGTGATCGAACTTCTGTCTGCATTTTCCACAATTATGATGCATATGAGCCGTTTCTGTGAAGAGATCATCATGTGGAACTCCAACGAATACCGTTTCGTGGAGATCGACGATGCCTACAGTACAGGCAGCAGTATCATGCCGCAGAAAAAGAACCCGGATATCGCAGAGCTTGTAAGAGGTAAAACAGGCCGTGTATACGGAGCTTTAACCTCTATCCTTACAACCATGAAAGGAATCCCGCTTGCATACAATAAAGACATGCAGGAGGATAAAGAACTTACATTTGACGCCATTGATACTGTAAAAGGCTGTCTGGCTCTCTTTACAGGTATGATCTCTACCATGCAGTTCAACAAACAGAATATGGAAGCAAGCGCAAAGAACGGATTTACCAATGCAACAGATGCTGCAGATTATCTGGTAAATCACGGTGTACCTTTCCGTGATGCACATGGTATCGTAGGACGTCTGGTGCTTACCTGTATTGATAAGGGAATTTCTCTGGATGAACTTCCACTGGAAGAGTACAAAGAGATCAGTCCAGTATTTGAACAGGATATCTACGAAGCCATCAGCATGAAGACCTGTGTGGAGAAACGTATGACCATCGGTGCTCCGGGTCCGGATGTGATGGAGAAAGTGATCGCAGAGAACAGAAAATATCTGGAAGAGAACTAAAAAATGTAAAAAAAGCTTGCATTTTGCTTTAATATGGTATAGTATGTACAAGAACGACAGATGTACGCGAAATAAGGACATTGGATTTGCCCATGTACGCCATCTGCGAATGGAAATAAGCGAGGAGATTTAATTATGAGTGAAAAGCTTAAAGTTGGTATTTTAGGTGCTACAGGTATGGTAGGACAGAGATTTATCTCACTTCTTGAAAATCATCCATGGTTCGAGGTTGTTACTCTGGCCGCAAGCCCAAGAAGCGCAGGAAAGACTTATGAAGAAGCAGTAGGCGGAAGATGGAAAATGGACGCTCCGATGCCGGAATCTGTTAAGAAGATCGTCGTTATGAACGTTAATGAAGTAGAGAAAGTTGCTTCCACAGTTGACTTCGTATTCTCTGCTGTAGATATGTCAAAAGAAGAGATCAAGAAGATCGAAGAAGAATATGCGAAGACAGAAACACCGGTTGTTTCCAACAACAGTGCCCACAGATGGACACCGGACGTACCGATGGTAGTGCCGGAAATCAACCCGGAACACTTCGAGGTAATCGAATCTCAGAAGAAACGTCTTGGAACAACACGCGGATTTATCGCTGTTAAACCGAACTGCTCTATCCAGAGCTACGCTCCTGTATTAACTGCGTGGAAAGAGTTCGAGCCATATGAAGTAGTTGCTACCACATATCAGGCAATCTCCGGAGCAGGTAAAACATTCAAAGACTGGCCGGAAATGGTTGGAAACATCATTCCATACATCGGTGGAGAGGAAGAGAAGAGTGAGAAAGAGCCGTTAAGGATCTGGGGTAAAGTAGAAGATGGTGTGATCAAACCGGCTACAGAACCAGTGATCACATGCCAGTGTATCCGTGTGCCGGTACTGAACGGACATACAGCAGCCGTATTCGTTAAATTCCGTAAAAAACCAACCAAGGAACAGCTGATCAAAGCATTGGTAGAGTTCAAAGGACTTCCACAGGAATTAGAGCTTCCAAGCGCTCCGAAGCAGTTCATCCAGTACCTGGAAGAGGACAACCGTCCACAGGTAACAGAGGATGTAAACTTCGAACACGGCATGGGCGTATCTGTAGGACGTCTTCGTGAAGACACTGTATATGACTGGAAATTCGTAGGACTTTCCCACAACACAGTCAGAGGTGCAGCAGGCGGAGCAGTTCTCTGTGCTGAAACCTTAAAAGCCAAAGGATATATTCAGGCGAAATAATTTATAAAAAATAATGAAAGAGGCGTCGATGTCGGCGTCTCTTTTTGTTGCCATGCATCAGTAGGAAGCTGCCAGTGGCAGGTCTTGTAGGTGCGGCGCAAAACCATAGGGTTATGAAATCCATCTGGCAAAGGATAAGGTTTGCAAAAATATTCCAGGTAGGTTAAAATAGGAACACATCTGATAGAGAGGAAAATGATCATGAAAGAAAAAGTTCTGACAACAGTAGTAACTTTTGGAACTACCACTCAGGCAATCGCCATGGAGCGGGAATGCAAGAAAACCGAGTTTGCAGGCAGACTGATCCCCGTACCAAGAGAAATATCCGCATCCTGCGGTCTTGCATGGAAATGCGGGGAACAGGGGGAAGAAGAAACTACTTCTTATATAAAAGAACAGGATCTGGAATATGAGAAGATTTATCGGATTCTTATATAAAATCTCCGGACTTATCGTATTATCCAATAGGTAACAGAAACCCGGTGTTTTGACGGATAGATGAAACCATGGTACAATTGATTTTGAACATTGAAATTAATCAGGGTGAATAAACTTATGGGAAACGAAACAGATAAAAACAAAGTACGTCTCACACAGTTGGCCAGCGCAGCCGGATGCGGTGCAAAGATCGGTCCGAAAGTTCTGGCACAGGTAGTGGGCAAACTTCCGAAATTTACAGATCCGATGCTTCTGGTAGGCCCGGAGACATCAGACGATGCAGCAGTATACAAGATCAATGATGAACTGGCGATGATCCACACCGTAGACTTCTTCCCGCCGGTAGTAGATGACCCGTACATGTACGGCCAGATCGCAGCAGCCAATGCACTGAGCGATGTCTACGCAATGGGTGGCGTTCCGAAACTGGCATTAAATGTGGTAGCATTTCCGAACTGCCTTGGTCCGGAAGTGCTGGAACAGATCCTGCGTGGCGGAGCAGACAAAGTCATGGAAGCCGGAGCAGTCCTTGCAGGGGGACATACCATCAATGACAAAGAACCGAAATACGGTCTCTGCGTAACAGGTTACGTACATCCGGATAAAATGTGGAAGAACTACGGTGCCGAAGCAGGTGATACTCTTATCCTCACCAAACCGTTGGGATGCGGAATTCTCAACACTGCCATCAAGGCAGAGATGGCAACTCAGGAAGAAATCGGGAGAGTTCAGAAGATCATGGCGAAGCTGAACAAATATGCAGCAGAGATCGCATCCAGATATACGATCCACAGCTGCACAGATGTAACCGGCTTCAGCCTTGCAGGACACAGTCTGGAAATGGCAAGAGGCAGCCATAAGACTCTGGTGATTCAGTCTGAGAAACTTCCGATCATTGAGGGAGTAAAAGAATACGCACAGATGGGCCTGATTCCAGAGGGTGCATACAGAAACCGTGATTTTGCAGGCAGTGAAGTGCGAAGCGGGATCAAAGAACTCTGGATGGAGGATCTGGTATTTGACCCGCAGACATCTGGCGGACTTTTGCTCGCAGTTCCGGCGGAAGAAGCAGATGCTCTCGCCGAAGAGCTTTCTGGCATGGATATCTTTGGCGGCATTATTGGATATGTGACAGAGCCACAGGATAAGGCAGTTGTTTTTGAGTAGTTCAGAATTGAGCAGATAACTACAAAGCTAAAGAAACTAAACTAAAAAATCTTCGGATATAATTGTGCATAATTACAAATCTGTATAAAAAATTCTGGAATTGTTTGACGATTTCAGTTGTTAAACAGTTATCAAAATGATATAATGTTCTCAATAAAATACATTGCGGAGGTGTAGTTATGAATTACGAAGATGTACAGAAAGTGTCAAACGCGGCGAAAGCCAAGAGTAACCTGGTAAACACTAACTTTTTCAAGTACTTTATCCGTGCGGTCATGGCAGGCTTTTTCATTGATATGGCCATGATCTACAGTAATGTAGTTGGAAACGTTTTCTCCAAGACCATGCCTGAATGGGGAAAATTCCTGGGAGCTTTAGTGTTCTCCATCGCAGTTCTTCTGATCAGCTTCGTAGGCGGCGAACTTTTTACCGGAAACAATATGGTAATGGCGTTCGGAGCCTTTGACAAGCAGGTAAGCTGGAAAGAAGCAGGCAAGGTATGGGGCGTAAGCTACCTTGGGAACTTTGTCGGATGTTTCATCATGGCATTGCTTTTTGCATGGGCAGGAGCATCCGGAACTGCGGATTATTTTGCAGGATTTATCGGAAACAAGCTGAGTATTCCACTTGGACAGATGTTTTTCAGAGCAGTGCTCTGTAATTTCTTTGTCTGCCTCGGTGTACTCTGCGGAATGAAATTAAAGAGTGATGCAGGAAGATTTCTGATGATCACCATGTGTATCTCAGGATTCGTTGTAAGTGGATTTGAGCACTGCATCGCAAACATGGGAATCTTTGTTACCGCATATTGCCTGGTACCTGGATTATCCATCGGAGCCATGATCAAAAGCATGGTAGTAGTAACATTAGGAAATATGGTGGGCGGTGCCCTGTTGCTGGCATGGCCGCTCAGAAAGATGAGTGCAGATAAATAATATGTCAAAAGCTTTATACATAGCCGAAAAGCCCAGTGTGGCACAGGAATTCGCGAAAGCTTTGAAGATCAACGGACAAAGACGGGATGGCTACCTGGAATCTCAGGACAGCGTGGTGACCTGGTGTGTAGGACATCTGGTCACCATGAGCTACCCGGAAAAATATGATATCAAATATAAAAGGTGGAGTTTAGATACCCTGCCTTTTTTGCCGCGCGAATTTAAATATGAAGTGATACCCGGCGTTCAGAAGCAGTTCGAGATTGTAAAAGGACTGCTCAATCGAGAGGATGTGGACACGATTTATGTGTGTACCGACTCCGGACGCGAGGGAGAATATATTTACCGCCTGGTCGCACAGATGGCAGGCGTTCATGGAAAAAAAGAAAAGAGAGTCTGGATCGACTCCCAAACAGAAGAAGAAATCATGCGAGGAATCAGAGAGGCAAAGGATCTGTCATCTTATGATAATCTTTCTGCTTCAGCCTATCTTCGGGCGAAAGAAGACTATCTCATGGGAATCAATTTTTCCCGTGTACTGACCCTGCGTTATGGAAACAGTGTGTCGAATTATTTAAATACGAAGTATCAGGCTATTTCCGTAGGACGAGTCATGACCTGTGTACTTGGAATGGTAGTGCGAAGAGAACGCGAGATCCGTGCCTTTGTGAAAACTCCGTTTTACCGTGTGCTCAGCAGCATTGCCCTTGAGGGAGAAAACTTTGAGGGGGAATGGAGAGCTGTGGAAGGCAGCAGATATTTCCAGACTCCTTATCTGTATAAAGAGAACGGATTTAAAGAGAAAGCATATGCAGAGAAACTGATCCAGGAATTATCTGTAAATCAGCCTCTGCAATGTACCGTAGATAAAGTAGAGCGAAAGAAAGAAAATAAGAATCCGCCATTACTGTTTAACCTGGCAGAACTTCAGAATGTCTGTTCCAAGCTGTTCAAGATCAGCCCGGATGAGACATTAAAGATCGTACAGGAACTGTATGAGAAGAAACTGGTCACTTATCCGAGAACAGATGCCCGTGTGTTATCAACTGCGGCAGCAAAGGAGATTTATAAAAATATCTCTGGACTGCGTAATTATGAGCATACAGCAGAGATTGCACAGCACATTATCGAACAGGGCAATTACAAAAATCTGGCGAAGACCCGATATGTCAACGATAAGCAGATCACCGACCACTATGCCATCGTACCAACCGGTCAGGGATTAAATGCATTAAAGAGTGTCTCTCTTACCGCACAGCGCGTATATGAGACCATCGTCAGAAGATTTATATGTATTTTCTATCCGCCTGCCGTATATCAGAAGGTCAGCCTTGTGACAAAGATCCAGAATGAGAGTTTCTTTTCCTCATTTAAAGTACTGCTGGAGGAAGGCTATCTGAAAGTTGCCACAAACTCTTTTGCAAAGCGAAAGGCAGCAGATGCCATGAGTGGTGGAAACAGAACCGGCACAGCAGGAAATACCGGAAACGAAGAAGATGATCCAGACAATGGAAAGAACCGCTCAGACAATTCCTCAGAAGATATGGCATGCGATACCAGACTTCTGGCTGCATTGCAGAACCTGAAAAAAGGTGATATACTTTCTGTGGACAGCCTGAGTATCAAAGAAGGCGAGACATCACCGCCGAAACGCTATAATTCCGGTTCCATGATCCTGGCAATGGAGAATGCCGGACAGCTGATCGAGGACGAAGAACTCCGTGCTCAGATCAAGAGCTGCGGAATCGGCACCAGCGCTACCAGGGCAGAGATCCTTAAGAAGCTGTTTAACATCAAATATCTGGCATTGAACAAGAAAACACAGGTGATCACCCCGACCCTTCTGGGAGAGATGATCTTTGATGTGGTAAACTGTTCCATCAGACAGCTTCTGAACCCGGAACTGACCGCAAGCTGGGAAAAAGGACTCAATTATGTGGCAGAGGGCAGTATTACAGAACAGGAATATATGGACAAGCTGGAGCATTTTGTACGGCTTCGTACCAAACAGGTAGAGGATAGTAACATCCAGCCATACCTGAGACAGTTCTTTGATGCAGCAGCAGTCAACTATAAAGATGCAGCTGCGAAATCCGGAACGAAAACATCAGGCAGAACAACGTCCGGAACAGGCCGGTCACGTACCTACAAGAAACCGATCGCCCAAAAGTAGTATGCATTTATGGAAGAAAAATGTCATCATGGCGAGAGAAGAGAGGAAAATATTATGTTAAAAGATTTTACAATTGCAAATCTTCTGGATCTGAACGAAACAATCGCAAAAGATTTATTCGAAGGAAAAACTTATCCATGGGAAGTGTTACCGGAAATCGGTGATTTCATCCTGAAACTCGGTCAGACCTTAAGTGAAGAAGAATATGATCACCCGTCAGAAGATGTATGGATTGCAAAGAGCGCCAAAGTAGCACCAACAGCCTGCATCAACGGCCCGGTTATTATCGGCAAAGAAGCAGAAGTACGCCACTGCGCATTTATCCGCGGTAAAGCAATCGTAGGAGAGGGTGCAGTAGTAGGAAATTCCACAGAACTGAAAAACGCCGTACTCTTTAACAAAGTGCAGGTTCCACATTACAACTATGTAGGTGATGCAGTCCTTGGCTACAAATCCCACATGGGCGCAGGCTCCATCTGCTCCAACGTAAAATCCGACAAAAAACTGGTAGTGGTAAAAGACGGTGACGAAAAGATCGAAACAGGTCTGAAGAAATTCGGCGCAATGCTGGGCGATAACGTAGAAGTAGGATGCGGTTCCGTATTAAATCCGGGAACTGTTATCGGACGCTGCTGCAACGTTTACCCACTTTCCTCAGTAAGAGGCTGTGTACCGGCAAATCACATCTACAAATCAAGAACAGAAGTTGTAGAGAAACAGTAAATCAGCTGAAAATAGAATTGAAAATAACAGAATAGAAAATGGATATGCCGTCAGTGTTTTGCTGGCGGCTTTTTTCGTATTTTCAAATTTAAATAACTGGTTAAAATATACAAATCATATTGAAAAAAACAAATTCTGTTTATATAATTTGTTTATGAAAAAGAACCGAGCTGGAAATGCTCAGAAAGGAAAAAGAAAAAGTATGAGGAAGAAGAAACTGGCTAAAAAGGTCACGGCAGTTATACTTGCTGCAATCATGAGTCTGCAGAGTACGGCGGCTTATGCAGCAGAATTCGGTGAAATATTTTCATCCGGTGAGGAGAGCAAAGAAGAGGAATCTTTTGACAGCGGAAGTGTGTCAGAAGATACATCTCAGGAGACTGAGGTGGATGAGTTTTCTTCAGGAGAAGAAACGGAGTGGACGGATGGCACGACGGACGACAGTGCCGAAGAGAACACGGAGGGAGATACTGTACAGAAAGCAGCAGTATCAGCAGGAGATTTTACATATGAAGAACTAAATGGAAGTTATATAGGAATCACATCTTATAAAGGAGAAGAAACGGAAGTAGTGATCCCCTCTGAAATAGACGGTTTCACAGTTCAGAAAATTTCAGACCGGGCATTTGCAGGTTCCTCTGTAAAAAAGGTTCAGATCCCGGATACAGTGACTGTGATCGGGAATAGTGCGTTTCGCAATTCTTCGATTGAGTCCATAACTATTCCCAACAGGGTAACTTCTATAGAAAATGCTGCATTCATGGAATGCACTTCTATGACAACTGTGACATTTGGAAATAGTTTAAAAAGCTTAGGAGAATATGTGTTTTATGGATGTACTGGCCTGACAGAACTGCAGCTGCCTGACAGTCTGAAAAGCTATGGGTACCGAACATTTGCGAACTGCAGCAATCTGGAGAAGATTAATTATCCGGTATCTCTCGTCAGTGGAGCAGACAATGCGTTCCAGGATGATACGAAACTGACAGAGATTACAGTGCCGGAAGGGGTAAGTATACTGGCATCGGGAGCGTTCCAGAATGCATCCTGTCTGAAAAAGATTACACTTCCGGCAGGACTTATAAAGATTGGAAATGCTGCGTTTCAGGGTTGCAGCGGTCTGACGGAAATCAGTATTCCGGACAGTGTGACAGAGATTGGAGAATATGCTTTTCATGGCTGTACCGGGATAAAAGAACTGAAACTTCCAGACAACCTGAACAGTTATGGCTATTGTGCATTTGCGGACTGCAGCAATCTGGAGAAGATCAATTATCCGATATCTCTCATCAGCGGAGCAACTGATGCGTTTCGGGATGATGTGAAACTGACAGAGATCGCAGTGCCTGAGGGTGTGGAAACGCTGGCACCGGGAGCATTTCAGAATGCAGGATATCTGAGAAAGATCACTCTTCCGGAAGGGCTTATAAAGGTTGGTAATGCAGCATTTCAAAATTGCAGAAATCTGCGGGAAATCAGTATTCCGGACAGTGTAACAGAGATTGGAGATTACGCATTCTCCGGATGTAATGCTTTGAGAGAGGCAGTATTTCCGCAGACATTGACTACGATTGGACAAAGGGCATTTGCAGACTGTACAGCCCTGGCAAAAATCAGTTATCCTGCAGGAGTTGTTAATGCAGGTTCTGAAATTTTTTCCAATTGCAGCAGCCTGGTACGTGTGGAAATCCCGGAAGGTGTAACAGCTGTTCCTGACCGGATGTTTGAAAATGCGGGATATCTGGAAGAAATTATGCTGCCTTCCACATTACAGACGATTGGAAGTTTTTCATTTGGGGGCTGTCGTTCCCTGGACCGCATTACATTGCCTTCATCTGTGACCAGTGTTGGATACAGGGCATTTCAGAACTGTGAGAATCTGAAGAAGATATGGATCGGGTCAAAGATGACCAGCATGAATGAAAGTTTTTACAATTGTGATAAAAATAGTCTGGTGATCTATGGAGAAAAATCTTCTTATGCAGAAGAATGGGCAAAGAACAATGGATTTTCTTTTATGGCAGGTGCCATAGACCAGGATGATGCAGAACTTCAGGGCTGCGTAAAAGATGAAAAAGGCCGGGGCATCGATAATGTTCTTGTGATGATCTATGATAAAGCAGGACAGAGAACAGAAGGAAAGATTTATACAGATGCGGACGGCAGATGGAAATATGCGAAAGCAGTTCCAGGAAAAAAATACAGGATTTATTTCCAGCATGAATTATATAGGTTTGAGAATTCCTATGTGGAATGTACAGTGGGAAATTCATCACAGACTGTAGATATGACAGGAACCAGAATCTATGAGAATGAAGAAGCAGATGGAGCTGAAAACTTTACATATGATGTGATCGACGGGAATGATATACGGATCACGGCCTATAAGGGAAACGGAAATAAAGTTGTGATCCCGGAAGAGATTGATGGATATATTGTTAAGGAACTTGGAAATTCTGTTTTTGAAAATAATCAGAGCCTGAAAGAAATTGTGCTGCCTTCTGGCATGGAAAAATTAGGAACAGCAGTGTTTAGAAATTGTAAAATGCTTACCACTGTAAGATTCAATGCAGCGCTAAAAGAAATTGGAAATGCGTCTTTCCAGGGATGTACTGCAATGAGCAGAATAGATTTTCCGATACAGTTAAACAGGATTGGAGAATATGCATTTTATGGATGTACCGGTCTGACAGAACTGCAGCTGCCTGACAGTCTGGCCAGTTATGAATACAGGGCATTTGCAGATTGCAGTAATCTGGAGAAGATCAATTATCCTATTTCACTTACCAGCGGGGCATTCGGAGCATTTCAGAATGATACGAAACTGACAGAGATCACAGTACCGGAAGGTGTGAAGACACTGGCGCCGGGAGCGTTCCAGAATGCATCCTGTCTGAAAAAGATCACTCTTCCGGCAGGACTGACGAAGATAGGAAATGCGGCATTTCAGGGTTGCACCGGTCTGACAGAAATAGATATTCCGGACAGTGTGACGGAAATCGGAGAATATGCTTTTCAGGATTGCAGAAAGGTGAAGAAACTGATACTGCCGGATGGCTTGAAACGTTATGGCTATCGTGCATTTTCCGATTGTGAACTTCTGGAAAGTATCAATTACCCGCTGAAACTGGAAGAGGGAGGAGCAAATGCATTCCAGAATGATAAAACACTGTCAGAGATCATAATACCGGATGGTACAGAAATAATTGCAGCTCACGCATTTGATGGAGCGTCCTATCTGCAGAATGTGCAGCTGCCTGGCAGCCTGAAAGAAATAAAAAATGCAGCATTTCAGAACTGTACTGCTCTGCGGCAAATCCATATTCCTGATGGGGTAGTTTCTCTGGGAGAATATGTATTTAATGGCTGTAGTGCGCTAAAAGAAGTGCAGCTGCCAGACAGTGTGACATCTATGGGATATCGTACATTTTCCAATTGTACAGCACTTAAAAAGATTCATTATCCGGCAGGGCTCATTCAGTCCGGATCCAGATGTTTTGAAAACTGTACCAGCCTCAAAAGTATGGAAGTACCCGAAGGGGTAATGGTTCTTCCTGATCGTATATTTGACAGTGCCGCTTATCTTACAGATATCAGTCTTCCTTCTACGTTGACTACTATAGGGCAATTTGCATTTACAGGCTGCAGTGCACTGGAAAGGCTCATCCTGCCGGATTCCGTTACTTCTGTTAAATATCGTGCATTTGAGAACTGCACCAGCCTGACGAAGATATGGATTGGCAGAAATGTAAAAGAAATTTCAGATGGATTCAGAAACTGTGATAAAAACAAGCTGACTATTTACGGAGAAGCAAACACTTATGCTCAGCAGTGGGCAGAGGAAAACGGCTTCAATTTCGTGGCACAGAGGCTGGATTCTGAGGATGCTCTGATCTATGGAAAAGTAACAGATCAGACAGGAAAAGGAGTCGAAAAGGTCTTTATATCTATATATAACAAAGATGAGAGAAAAACAGAAACTCAGATATATACAGACAGTGATGGAAAATGGAACTATAACAAAGCTGTAAAAGGCAGAAATTACAGAATCTATTTCTGGCATGAGGAATACCAGTTCCAGGTTGCCTATATAGACAGTACTGCAGATGGATCTGCTATTAATATTACAGGAACTCCAAATTACGAAAAGGGACAGGAAAATCCGCAGGAAGATTTTGAGTACAGCAAAATAAACGGAAATGATATCCGGATTACGAAATTTAAGGGAACCGGAAGTAAAGTAGTGATTCCTGCACAGATAGAAGGATACACAGTAAAAGAACTTGGAAACTCTGTGTTTGCGAACAATCAGGAGCTGAAAGAGATCATTCTGCCGTCAGAACTGACCACAATAGGTGCGGCAGCTTTTAAAAACTGTACAATTCTTACTACTGTAAGGCTGGGTGCGAATACAGAATATATTGGGAATGAAGCATTCAGAGGATGTACGTCCATGAAAGAAATACAATTACCGATTCAACTGAAAGGAATCGGAGAGTATGCTTTTTATGAATGTACCGGTCTGACAGAGCTACATTTGCCTGACACCCTGAATTACTATAATTATCGTGCATTTGCGAAATGCGCAAATCTGAAGAAAATCAATTATCCGTTATCTCTGAACAGTGGAGCTGATAATGCATTTGAAGAAGACAGAAATCTGACAGAAATAACTGTTCCGGAAGGTGTGGAAACTCTGGCATCTCATGCATTCCACGGTGCATCTTACCTGCAGAAAGTTGCACTTCCGAACAGTCTGCTGGTAATCGGAAATGCAGCATTTGATGGGTGTAGTGGAATTAGTCAGATACAGATTCCGGAGCATGTAACATCTATTGGAGAATATGCCTTCTATGGATGTACCAGCATAAAAGAACTGGCACTTCCGGATGGACTGGAAAGTTATGGATACCGGGCATTTGCTGGATGCGCTGCACTGGAAAAGATCAATTATCCGAAATCCCTGACTTCCGGAGCTGATAATGCATTTCAGGGAGATAAAAATCTGACAGAAATAATTGTTCCAGAAGGAGTGGAAACTCTGGCACCTCATGTATTTCACAGTGCGTCCTGTCTTCAGAATATAAAACTTCCGGACAGTCTGAAAACTATTGGAAATGCAGCATTTGAAGGCTGCAGTGGAATTACACAGATTAATATCCCGGATCAGGTGGCTTCTGTGGGAGAGTATGCATTTGCAGGGTGCACAGGTCTGAAGGAGATGATTCTTCCGGACAGTGTGGAAAATATCGGTTATCGTGCGTTCGCAGACTGTACAGAGCTGACCTCATGCAGTTATCCTATGAATCTTAAAATGGCAGGTAGCGATATTTGGAGCAATAACAGAAAATTGAAAAAGATTGTGATTCCGGAAGGGGTAACGAAGATTCCGGACAGAACTTTCCAGAATGCGTCATACTTAAGATATGTGATTTTGCCGGCTACATTAAAGACTATTGGAACTGCGGCATTTGAAGGATGCAAAGGTCTTCCGGAAATTGAACTGAACAGTGGCCTGACCCAGATCGGAGAATATTCCTTTGCAGACTGTGACGGACTGATCACTGTGAAGATACCGGAAACAGTTACGCAGATCGGCTACCGTGCATTCGCACAATGCAGAAACCTGGTATATGTGTCTGCTCTGGGAAACGGTCTGACAGAGCTGAAAAATCAGGCTTTTGACAGTGACGCTTCTTTGAACCGGATCGATATTCCGGAAAGTACAGTTACAATTGAAGATCATGTATTCGATGGATGCAGCAATGTGGTGATCTATTGTAAAAGCACAGCCTATGCAGCAGAATATGCAATAAAACACAACATTCCTGTATATATTACAGATGGGGACAATAAAGATGGAAAAGTACTGAATACAGAGAAATCCTATTACACTACCAATACCATGGGAAGCAGCGGGTATGTAGATCTGATCGCGTCCTATGAACTGAAAGAAGAGGTAAAAGAAAAGGTATCGAAAATGCAGTTGCAGTTCGTAATACCGTCTGATATGACTCTTCTGGAACAGACTATTATGGTCGGAGGAAAGAGGTGTACAGATTATACTTTCGGAAACAGTATTCTGTCTGTTCCTGTAAAAGAAGCAGCGCAGACAGTAAGATTTTCTTTAAATCCAAGCAAGTCCAGAAATCTGTTTACTCTGGCGAAACTTTCTTATACTTACGAAGGTCAGAAGGGGACGGATTTCATTGACTGTATTGACTCTGATCTGCCGGTAATGACTTTGGAAGCACCATCTGAAATTAATAAAGCAGAATTTGAAGTATCCGGAACCGCACCGGGAAGCAGTAAGGTGAATTTCTACATTGATGGAAAAGCCTGTGGTACTGCATCCAGCTCAAAAGCAGGAAAATACAGCAAAAACCTGAAATTGAGCAATCCGAAGGATGATACTGCCTATAAAATTAAAGTAACTACAGAAACAGAAAGCGGAATCATTGAACAAACAGCGTCTGTTGTATATTCCGAACAAAGTCCTGTTCTGGAAGAACTGAAGCTTTATTACTGGGGACATGATTCCAGTATGAATTATTACAACAGGGTGTTTGATCTGACAGATAAGACACAGCTTCAGAATACCATTACATTTAACCCGAATTACGAATATACATTTACTGTAAAGATGAGTAACAGGGAAAAAATTAATAATCTGTATGTGACAAGTACAAGAAATGGAACTGTTAAATATCTGAAGGCAGAATGGAATAACACAAAAGGCTGTTATGTCACCAGCGGCAAATTTGATGGCAGCAACAGCAGTTATGTACCGGGAACCATTGGTGTGAAATATAATCTGACATATGATGAGATCAAAAATATGAAGGATGAAGATGCCGGACATAAGATTATAAATGATTACAAAAAGCAGCATGATTTTTCAGACGAAAAATTGAAGATCCTGAGTTCTGATGAAAATTCATTAAGCTGTGTGGCAACACTGAAGGATGGAAATCAGATTACCTATGAATATAATGATTTTTCTGCCCGGGAGTTATATGAATATCTGTTGAAGAATGGGTATGTTCAGAATCAGGGCAGAAGTTCTGAAACTGAGGAATTCTCTGCCGGCGGGGACGGAGAAAACTTTTCAGCAGGTGCCGCATTTGACATATCAGATCTTCTGAAAGACATTGCGAAAGAATATACTGTCAATGGTGTCAAATATTATGTCCTCCATACAGAAGATAATCGTACTGACTATCTCACCATTCAGTATGATGGTATCACAGATACTTTCAAGACCTGGGTATTCAAGTCCTCTATCAAAACTATGGCAGAAGACGACCTGGCTTACTATCTGTTCTCTGAATTTGGGGATATGACACCTACAGAATCTGCATCTTCGGTCATTGATTTTGCTTACGATGCAGGTAAAGCAACTTATAAATATATGGGCAAAATGTGGGAACTGGATATGCAGATCCGTCCGGGAATGTCGGAAGCTCAAAAGCAGGCAGTTCAGGATGCAAGAAATCTGGCAACTACAGTCCTTCTGATGCGATATTTTGGAGCATTTTTTGATATGGCGGCAGGTGCGGAAATGTCAACCGGCAATGTTGGTGCCTGGGCCGCATGCTGGGCATTATCCAAATCACTGGGGTATGTGGCAGATCTTCTGGAAGAAAAGGGCTGGGCAGGTGCGAGAGACAGTCTAATTGAAACTTTTATCACTACTCCTTTAACCTGGATCATTGACCCAAGCGGATATGTATATGAGGCAGTGACAGATAACCGCCTGAGCGATGTAACAGCCACGGTCTATTATAAAGATAAGAATGGAAAATCGGTTCTGTGGAATGCACAGGAATATGACCAGAATAATCCTGTCATGACAGATATGGATGGAACTTATTCCTGGGATGTGCCGGAAGGAACCTGGCAGGTTAAATATGAGAAGGAAGGGTATGAAACAGCATACAGTGACTGGATGGAGGTACCGCCGCCACAGACAGAAGTTCATATCAGCATGAGATCAACACAGAAACCGGAAGTTCTCTGGACGGAAACAAAGAAAGATTATGTAACGATCAGATTTACGAAATATATGACACCGGATACGGTAAATACTGTAGTACTGAAAGATGCGCAGGACAAAAATATTTCTTATACATTGGAATATGATACATCACAGACCAGTCTGGATGGAACCGTATATGCGGATGCTTATACTTTCCGGTTTAAAGATAAAACATTGAAAACAGGAGAAGCCTGCAGCATCAATATTCCGGGGACTGTAACAAGCTACAGCCAGATTGCTGTGAAACCTGTGAAATACCAGACACGAAACACCGGAGATATGACATTATCCGTACCGGAAAATATTCAGACCGCGTGTGGTGGAATTACACAATTTGACCTGAAATTGAATGGAGAAGCAGGAAGTGAAGTGGATAACCTGACGCCGGAAATCATGTCTTCTTTTGAAGAATTTCTGCAGATCGTCAGGGTACAGAAGACGGGAACAGGAACCTGGAAGATCGCTGTAAAGGGAATCATGCAGGGCGAAGCAGCTGTGATCGTGAAGATTCCGGGAACTTCACTGCGAAAAGATATTAAAGTGACAATTCAGGATACAGGAGAAGTACATCAGCACTCCTATGGCGGATATAAAACAACCAGACGGCCAACAGTCTTCAAGGCAGGGGAAAAAGTGAAAACCTGCTCTGTATGCGGATATGAAAAAAAGGTTTCCATTGCGAAGCTGAAACCAGTGTTAAAAGTAAATGTATCCTCCATTACATTGAAGACCAGACAGCAGACTTCAGGACTGAAAATTACTATGGCTAAAGGGGATAAAGTAACATCCTGGAAATCTGCCGATACAAAGATAGTAAAAGTTTCCGGCAACGGTAAACTGACTGCCCAGAAGAAAACGGGAACAACAACTGTAACTGTAAAGCTGAAAAGCGGACTGAGCAAAAAGATCAAAGTCAAAGTCCAGAGCAGTACAGTAAAAACCACAAAAATATCCGGCCTGCCGAAGAACATTATCCTGAAAAAGGGAAAGACAACAACGTTAAAACCGGTTCTTACACCATTTACAGCAGGAGAAAAGATTACTTATGTAAGCTCTGATAAAAAGAGAGTATCTGTAAGCAGCAAAGGTGTGGTAAAAGGATTGAGAGCAGGAAAAGCTAAAATTACGGTGAAATCAGGCAAACAGAAAATTACTATAACAGTAACGGTAAAATAGGACGTTTCGCATTGACTTTCACACAATAGTTTAGTAATATGTAATTATATTGATGGAATCTGCAGGCTGTTTTTTGTCAATATGTCTAAATATGAAAAAGAAAGAAGGATGGAATATGAAGAAAACGTTTAAAAAGTTAACCTGCATCATTCTGACTGCGATTATGGTATGCACCACGATGGCATTTACTGTAAGTGCTGCGTCAGGACCGAGTTATTCAAAGAGGCAGACTGTGTATATGACCAGCAAAAACAGTAACAGTAGTTATACCAGCATTTATGTAGGAAACCTTACTTCCTCACAGAAAATATCCAAGAGTTCTGTGAAGTCCAGTAAGAGTGCTGTATTAGCGCCGTATTCTCTGTATAGAAACACATACAGTTATGAAAATCAGTATTTTGAAAGCGGTATGAAAGGAAATAAGGGATCAGGTTACAGCTATTCTATAGAACTCAGGGCAAAGAAAGCTGGCAGCGCCAATATTTCTTTCAAAATTGGAAGTAAAAAATATACTTCTAAAGTTACAGTAAAGGCGTATACGAATCCGATATCAAGTTTGACTGTTACAGGTGTTAAAAATGGAAGCAGCAGCAATCTTGCAGGCAAATTTAAAAATGAAAGTTATTCAGATTTAAAACTGTCCAAAAATGTAAAAAATGCGACCGTTACCTGTAAGGCAGCATCTGGATGGAAAATTAGAAGAATTGGAACTTATGATGCAAATAATAAACTTCAGAGAGGTATTTCTACCAGTGCTCAGGGAGGTGTTTCTGCTCTGTCACTTCATGCAGGAAATCTGACAAAGAATCAGAGAAATGAAATTACTGTTGATCTGGTTAACACAAAGACAGGCGGTTCATTATCCTGTACAATGTACTTATCCTGACAAAAATAAAACGGCCTGTGTAAACATGTGATTTCATCGGGGGACGTCGGCTTGGCCGGTGTCCCCTGTTTCAGTGAAAAAGATAACAACTTTTAGAAGAAGGAAAAAGATATGGAGAATATGAAGAAAAAGCTGACAGCATTCCTGGCAGTAATCTGTTGTATCCTGGCGTGTCTGGCTTTGCCCGGCACAGTAAAGGCTGCCACTTCTGTGAAGCCTGGTACTGTAAAGATGGTAAGTGTGGAAGCAGATGAATGCAGCAATACTATCCGGATAATCTGGAATAAGACAACCAACGCCACAAGCTATGTAGTATATCTCAGGGAAGCCAGCGGCGGCAAATGGCAGAAAGCGGGCTCTATGAAAAGCTCCGAAAGAGGCTGCCAGATCACCTATCAGCCGGGAGTGAATTTCCAGGTTGGAAAAGAATACGCCTGCACAGTCAAAGCATATAACAAAAACTCAAAGAAATACGGAAACTATGATAAAAAAGGAGTCAAATTTACCATCCTTCCGGAAACTGTAAAGATTTCCGGCATATCCATGGACAAAGAGAAAACAGGAGTAAAAATCGCATGGAAAAAGAGCGATAGAAGTGAGATCACCCGTGGAAACTACTGCCATATTTACAGAAAACAGAATGGAAAATGGAAAAAGATCGGCAGTGTGAAAAGTTCTGTTACAACTTATACAGATACAGAATTCGAACCTGGAAAGGTGAATACTTATACAGTCAGAACTTATAACAGCAAGACCAAAACAAGGGGAAATTATGACAAAAACGGAATTTCCATAGACCTGCAGAAAAAGACTCCTGCCATTGTGTATAATAATCCATCCAGGCTTGTTCTGCTGAAAGGAAAAACAACCACTTACTATAAGTCAAACAGCAGTGTAAAATGGTATTCCGGCAATAAGAAAGTGGTACAGGTTACTGCTTCCGGCAAAAATGCTTATAAGCTGAAAGCAGTAAAAGAAGGAACTGCTGTGATCACAATGAAAGTGGGAAATCAGGTACAGACATTTACAGTAATTGTCGCATCCGGCAATGATTATATTAATAAATGGGTGCAGAACATGGCAAGAGATATAAGAATGACCACCAGCAACAAAGAAACACAGCTTCTGCTGGTATCGAGATACTTTGTAGGCGATTTCTCATATGCCAACGTATATGATATGAAAACAGTAATTGCTTCACAGAAAGGAAACTGTTATTCCGCCGGTCAGGTGATGGTGAAAGTTTACCAGGCACTGGGATTTAAAGCAAAACTGCGTTCTGCGATCCACGATAATCCTAAACGCTATCCTCAGAATATGATCATGGGATCTGACCATTATAATGTAGAAGTAGTGGTGAACGGATCAACCTATTATCTGGACGCATCCCCGGAAGCCCATCTGGTATATCTTTCCTCGAAGACTGAGGTGCTGGAAGCCTATACAGATCTCATGGGAAATGGATGGACACGGATACAGTAAATAATTAAGAGTGAGTATTATTATGAAAAGAAAAAGAAAAATTTTATTAAAGAAAAGAAACCTGCTGATAATTCTGTTGTCTGCGCTGCTTTTTTCCTTTGCATTCAGTGCTGCTACCGTCTATGCATTTACACTGGGAACTGCCCGGAAAGCGGCACCCGGGAAATTTGTAGTGGATGGTGATTACTGGACATATCGGTACAAAAAAGACAATACCATTGCCAGAAATGTATATTTAAAGATTGATAACAAATGCTATTATTTCAACAGCAAAGGACACCGCTGGTGCAGCTGGCATACGATTAATGGGAAAAAGTGCTATTTCGGTACCAGATCTCAGGGCTATCTGATCCGCAATTCCGTAATCCGCTATAAAGGTGATATACTTTCTGTGGACAGCCTGAGCATCAAAGAGGGTGAGACATTACCACCGAAGCGTTACAACTCCGGTTCCATGATTCTTGCAATGGAGAATGCAGGACAGCTTATCGAGGACGAGGAACTCCGTGCTCAGATTAAAAGCTGCGGAATCGGAACCAGTGCCACCAGAGCAGAGATTCTTAAGAAACTGTTCAATATCAAATATCTGTCACTGAACAAGAAAACCCAGGTGATCACACCGACTCTTCTGGGAGAGATGATCTTCGATGTGGTAAACTGTTCCATCAGACAGCTTTCTGAACCCGGAACTGACTGCAAGCTGGGAAAAAGGACTGAATTATGTGGCAGAGGGCAGTATTACAGAACAGGAATATATGGACAAGCTGGAGCATTTTGTACGGCTTCGTACCAAACAGGTAGAGGATAGTAACATCCAGCCATACCTGAGACAGTTCTTTGATGCAGCAGCAGTCAACTATAAAGATGCAGCTGCGAAATCCGGAACGAAAACATCAGGCAGAACAACGTCCGGAACAGGCCGGTCACGTACCTACAGAAAGCCGTCTGCTTCAAAGTAGTGTGTATTTGTGACAGATAAAAGAAAACATGTCATCATAGCGAGAGAAAAGAGGAAAATATTATGTTAAAAGATTTTACAATTGCAAACCTTCTGGATCTGAACGAAACAATCGCAAAGGATTTATTTGAAGGAAAAACATATCCATGGGAAGTATTACCGGAGATCGGAGATTTCATTCTGAAACTGGGACAGACCTTAAGTGAAGAAGAATACGACCACCCGTCAGAAGATGTATGGATCGCCAAGAGTGCCAAAGTGGCACCTACAGCCTGCATCAACGGTCCGGTCATCATAGGTAAAGAAGCAGAAGTACGCCACTGTGCATTTATACGCGGAAAAGCAATTATAGGTGAGGGTGCAGTAGTAGGTAATTCTACGGAATTAAAGAATGCGGTACTTTTCAACAAGGTACAGGTTCCGCACTACAATTATGTAGGCGATGCAGTTCTCGGCTACAAATCCCATATGGGTGCAGGTTCCATCTGTTCCAATGTAAAATCTGACAAGAAACTGGTAGTTGTAAAAGACGGTGACGAGAAGATTGAAACAGGCCTGAAGAAATTCGGCGCAATGCTTGGAGATAACGTAGAAGTGGGATGTGGTTCCGTATTAAATCCCGGAACTGTGATCGGACGCTGTTGCAACATTTATCCACTTTCCTCAGTAAGAGGCTGCGTACCTGCAAATCACATTTATAAGTCAAAAACAGAAGTTGTGGAGAAACAGTGAGAATGAAAAAACCGGTAAAGATTATTTTTTCTGTAGTGTTATCTGTTGCAATGGTGCTGTCGCTGGCTCTGACTGCATACGGTGCCTCTTCACTTACTTTTGATTTTACTGTGACAGTGAAAAAGGGAAAGGTATTTGATGAGAATGGCGACTTATATACCGGATGGTATATAAAAAACAGGCACAAATATTATGCAGAGAGCGGCCGGCGTGTCCGAGGTTGGAAAAAAATCGGAAAACAGTATTACTATTTTGCAGCTGACTATGCTATGGCGAAAAACAAAATTGTGGGTTCTAAATCTAAAGGATATTATTATGTAGATAAATCCGGCACCAGAGTTACGTCAAATGAAATAAAGATGGCAGTAGATTTTGTGATGAAGAATTCAAATCCTGCTTCCAGGCAGAGAAATCGTCTGAAGCAATGTTTTAATGCGTTGAGAAAATATCCGTATGTGGGTAAGGGCGATACACCGCCCGGAGCTTCGCAATTGCCGTCCTATGCCCGGTATATGTTTACCAGACAATGTGGAGACTGCTATTATTATGGGATAACTATGGCGTATATTGCCAGAGTACTGGGATATGACAGCAGAGCTGCCATGGGAGCTGTGACCGCCTGGGGCCCGGCTCATCCTCTGTCTCCCCATGGATGGTGTGAAGTGCGTGTTGATTCCGGGTGGAAAATGATAGACTGCAGTATGCAGAACGGGCATCCCGATGCGAACCTGTTTTTTGTGGGAAGAAACAGATATCCATACAGATTAAGATGTGATAAGACATATGCCTTGAATATAAATAATGGAAAAGTCAGTTGGAGATAACAAAAAAGATGCAGTTTTTCTGCATCTTTTTTGCGTTAGAGCATGTTTGGAAAATCATTCCTGCAATCTGCACGCCCCACTTTGCGGTATATTGTCCGAATTCGGTTACCGCAGCCTGCTACAATTGAGGGGAGAGAAGCTTTTGCTGAAGAAGGATTACATATGAAATAAAAGTTTTCTCAGGATTACCAGAATGGTAATGTGCACCGGATAAAACCAGTAAAAAATATATTTCAGAAATTTTCCTTTTACAAATCCACGTTTGCCATTGTACATGTTAATAGACAGAAAGGCAAAACATGCCTTCCATTCATAATAAAGCCAGCAGCTTCCGATGATCGCCTGGGCGGTTTTATCGTTGCGGAACCAGTACATGATCAGCAGGAATACAAATCCCCGCCATCCGTAATCTGCCTTTAGAAACACAGAGACAGTCAGCAGTGCCAGCGCGCAGACAAGCTGCATTTTCTGATTATCCCAAAAGTATTCCAGGGCACAGAATGCCAGGTATCCCAGAAACAGGGTGAAAAATACATTCTGTTTTTCATATCTCCAGGTGTTGGTAAACATGAAGTTCCATGGAATCTCAGAGATACATGCAAATAGAAACAGATTCAGGCCATATTTCTTACGGTTATGTGTATGCAGAAATCCTTCCACTAACAGAAAACAGAAAATTGGAAAAGCGGCCCTGCCGATATCCCGGAAAATCCGATACCAGCTGTAATCCACGCCGCCGAAACTGAAAAGGGTTGCAGTTGTGGCAGGATAATTATACAGGATCATTAAGCCGGTATGGTCAATCAGCATCAGGGTGATAGCAATTAATTTTAAAGCGCTTCCGCTCAGAACCTGAAATTTTGCAGGGAGAAAGGAAGCAGGTAACTTTGTTGTCATAATAGAAATCCTTTCATTAATAGAAATTAGAACTATTTTACCACAAAAAAATCAAAGATAGTTAAAAATTTTACAAATTATGACTGGACGAATCAACACTTTTGTGAGAAAATAACACTAGGTTGTTAGGCATACTCTTCTGAAGTAATTCAGCAGACTTCAGAGATTTACACTATATGGTTCTTTCAGCAGTTCCATATAGTGATGAGTATAACAACATGAAGTTAATCTATACTTGAAAGGAGTTTTACAATGATTTATTCACGCGAAGTAGAAGAAATGTGCCCAGTTGCACAGGGCGTTCATCATGGCGCCGCTCCAATCCCAGAAGAAGCTAAATGGGTACAGGCAAAAGAAGTCAAAGACATTTCCGGTCTTACACACGGTGTTGGCTGGTGTGCACCACAGCAGGGTGCCTGCAAGCTTACATTAAATGTTAAAGAAGGTATCATCCAGGAAGCGCTGGTTGAGACAATCGGATGTTCAGGTATGACTCATTCTGCAGCTATGGCTTCCGAGATTCTTCCGGGACTTACAGTTATGGAGGCACTGAACACTGACTTAGTTTGTGATGCGATTAATACAGCTATGAGAGAACTCTTCCTTCAGATCGTTTATGGACGTACACAGTCTGCATTCTCAGAAGAAGGACTTCCAGTAGGTGCTGGACTTGAAGACCTTGGTAAAGGACTTCGTTCTCAGGTTGGTACAATGTATGGAACTCTGAAAAAAGGACCTCGTTACCTTGAAATGGCAGAAGGTTATGTAACAGGTATTGCTCTTGATGCAGATGATGAGATCATCGGATATCAGTTCGTAAGCCTTGGAAAAATGACTGATTTCATCAAAAAAGGCGATGACCCGAATACTGCATGGGAAAAAGCAAAAGGTCAGTATGGCCGTGTTGCAGACGCTGTTAAAATTATCGACCCAAGAAAAGAATAATTTAGGAGGTAACAGGAAATGGCTTTATTTGAATCATATGAGAGACGAATTGACAAGATCAATTCTGTTTTAAACAGCTATGGCATTGCTTCTATCGAAGAAGCTGAGAAAATCACAAAAGACGCAGGTCTTAATGTATACGATCAGATCAAAGGCATTCAGCCAATCTGTTTCGAGAACGCTTGCTGGGCATACACAGTAGGAGCTGCAATCGCAATCAAAAAAGGATGCAAGAAAGCAGCAGATGCAGCAGCAGCTATCGGTGAAGGACTTCAGGCATTCTGTATTCCTGGATCCGTTGCTGATACACGCAAAGTAGGTCTTGGACATGGTAACCTTGGCAAAATGCTTCTTGAAGAAGAAACAGAGTGCTTCTGCTTCCTGGCTGGACATGAGTCCTTCGCAGCAGCTGAAGGTGCTATCGGTATCGCTGAGAAAGCTAACAAAGTTCGTCAGAAACCATTACGTGTTATCCTGAACGGTCTTGGAAAAGATGCTGCTCAGATCATCTCCCGTATCAACGGCTTTACATATGTAGAGACAGAATACGATCCATATAAGAACGAAGTTAAAGAAGTATTCAGAAAAGCATACTCCGAAGGACTTCGTGCAAAAGTTAACTGCTACGGCGCTAACAGCGTTCCGGAAGGTGTTGCTATCATGTGGAAAGAAGACGTTGACGTTTCTATCACAGGTAACTCCACAAACCCGACACGTTTCCAGCATCCGGTTGCAGGTACATACAAGAAAGAACGTCTTGAAGCAGGTAAGAAATACTTCTCAGTTGCTTCCGGTGGTGGTACAGGACGTACACTTCACCCGGACAACATGGCAGCAGGTCCAGCTTCCTACGGTATGACAGATACATTAGGACGTATGCACTCTGATGCACAGTTCGCCGGTTCTTCTTCTGTACCAGCTCACGTAGAGATGATGGGTCTCATCGGCGCTGGTAACAACCCGATGGTTGGTATGACAGTTGCAGTAGCTGTTTCCATCGAGGAAGCTGCTAAAGCTGGTAAATTCTAATATCAGAATATAGATTTTGATCTTAATAAAGTAAGATTTGTGTCCAGACAGGTTTAATAGCAGACACATTATCAGCTGAAAAAGCTGGTGGTGTGTCTGTTTTTTTGTATTTGGAAATAAAAAAGTCGATTTTCAGATCATCACAGGAGAAGTAAACTCCTGTGGATGATAACTGAAAATCGACTTTTATGTTTGTGATGTGTCTGTTGTGAGTAAAAAGAATGAAATCATTATCCCATGTAAACAGTCACATGATATTCTTTCTTTCCTTCTTCAAATGGAATCAGGCAGCCTTCATATTCTTTGCCGTCTACAACCACTTTCTTAACACCCTTTTGAACGTTATCCGGGTTCTTTACTTCGATGTGGTAAACGGCATCGCGGAATGTTCTGGTAAGTGTGAAATCACCAAATCCTTCCGGGATACATGGATTGATGCAAAGTCCATCGTAGGATGGCTGTACACCCAGGATAGCCTGAGACAGATTCCAGAAAGTCCATGCTGCAGTACCGGTCAGCCAGCTGTTTTTTGCCTGAC
Organism: Blautia luti; assembly: GCF_033096465.1. NCBI lineage: Bacteria > Bacillati > Bacillota > Clostridia > Lachnospirales > Lachnospiraceae > Blautia > Blautia luti. The sequence goes on from NZ_AP028156.1 coordinate 1,167,616, forward strand.
CATGGAAAACTGCGTCAGCGCCTGCTACCATCTGTGAATATACATATGGCTCCGTACAGTGGATTTCGCTGATATCTTCGATGTAGGACGGGCAGGTCTTCTTGTAAATCTCAAAAGCTCTGTTGCCACGTCCGATCACTGTCTCTGCGATAGAAACCCATGGATTATTGTGACAGAAGATACCTGCGTTCTCTTTATATCCCGGTGGATAGGAGGAGATTTCTCCAAGGTTCAGATAATACTGGGTATAGGCTGGTTGAAGGATCATGATGCCATATTTGGTGTCCAGGCGTTCTTTAACAGAATCAAGAGCTCTTTGGGCAAGACCTTCTTTCACACCGATTCCTGCCATTACACAGAAGCCCTGTGGCTCGATAAAAATCTGACCTTCCTTGCATTCTCTGGAACCAACTTTCTTTGATTCTGCATCATATGCACGTACAAACCATTCTCCGTCCCAGCCGGCATCCAGAACTGCCTGATACATGGCGTTGACTTCTTTTTCGGCTCTGTCTGCAGCTGTGGTGTCACCCATATGACGGCTGATCTCTGCGAATTCTCTGCCATATTTTACAAACATGCCTGCAATAAATACAGACTCTGCAACAGGTCCTTCGGAAGGTCCTGTAGTCTGGAAGGATTCTCCTGGTTCTGTGGAGAAGCAGTTAAGGTTCAGGCAGTCGTTCCAGTCTGCACGTCCGATCAGCGGAAGTTTGTGCGGTCCGAGATGAGTGGCTGTATATTCGAAAGAACGACGCAGATGCTCATACAGAGGTGCAGCTTTTTCTTTCTGGTTATCAAAGTCAACCATCTCATTTAAGATGGAGAAGTCACCTGTCTCTTTCAGGTAAGCGGAAACGGCTGCGATCAGCCATAACGGGTCATCGTTAAATCCGCTTCCGATGTCCAGATTACCCTTCTTGGTAAGCGGCTGATACTGATGATAAGCGCTTCCATCTTCGAACTGAGTAGCTGCGATGTCCAGGATACGTTCTCTTGCGCGTTCCGGGATCAGGTGTACGAAACCAAGAAGATCCTGACAGGAATCACGGAATCCCATTCCACGGCCTGTGCCGGATTCGTAGTAAGAAGCAGAACGTGACATGTTGAAAGTGACCATGCACTGATACTGATTCCAGATGTTGGCCATACGGTTTACGTGTTCGTCATTACTTTCTACATGGTAGCGGGAGAGCAGTTTATTCCAGTAAGCATTCAGTTCTGCGAATGCCGCATCAACCTGCTCGGTTGTCTGGAACTGTTTGAGGATTTTATGTGCGCCGTCTTTGCGAATTACGTTCGGAGCAACAAACTTCTGATCCTGTGGGTTCTCACTGTAACCAAGAACGAAAATAAAGTCCCTGGATTCTCCGGCAGAAAGTGTTATATTAATCTGGTGGCTTGCGATTGGATACCAGCCGCTTGCTATAGAATTTCTTGCTTTATTTTCTTTTACGGCAGCAGGGAAAGCATTTCCGTTATTCATGCCAAGGAAAACATCTCTGCTTGTATCAAAACCATCAACAGGGCTGTTTACGCTGAAGAAACTGTAATGTCTGCGGCGTTCGCGATATTCGGTTTTGTGGTAAATAGTGCTGCCTTCGAGTTCGACTTCTCCGATGCTTAAATTTCTCTGGAAGTTTGTGCTGTCATCAACTGCATTCCAGAGACAGAACTCTACATAAGAGAAAAGAGAAAAGGTTTTCGGAGCATCAGTTGTATTTGTGAGAGTCAGTTTGTTGATCTCGCAGGTTGAGTTAACAGGAACAAAAGCAAGAAGATCAGCTTTTAATCCGTTTTTGGAAGAAAGAAAACGGCTGTAGCCGATTCCGTGATGGCATTCATAAGAATCCAGAGGCGTTTTGGAAGGCATGGAACCTGGATTCCAGATTTCCTCGCCGTCATGGATATAGTAATATTTTCCGTTTGAATCTACCGGGATATTATTGTAGCGGTAACGAGTGATACGAAGAAGTTTGGCATCTTTGTAGAAACTGTATCCGCCACAGGTATTGGAAATCAGTGAGAAGAAATCCTGAGAACCCAGATAGTTGATCCATGGGAGTGGAGTGTCTGGTGTAGTGATGACGTATTCTTTGGCGCTGTCATCGAAATAACCGAATTTCATAAGAAGTCCTCCTGTTTTATAAATAATTTGTAGCAATTATTCTGAATATACAGAAAATAAAGGCACGAAAACGAATAAGTTTAGAATAAAACGTACGGTTATCGTGGCATTACTGCTATTTTTCTTTAGTATAACGGAAGATATTGATAAAATCAACTGCTTTGCAGAAAAATAAATGCCAAAAAATAAGAGTGAAATTTCGTTAAAATGATGAAAAGGATTTGTGATAAAAGGAAAATATGAAGGATAAAAATTGTGCAATCATACAAAAAGTAGCAAAGATGCACAAAAAACGAGGATGAAAGCTTGAAAAATTGTGCGAGTAGTTATATAATAAAAATACGAAAACGTTTACGAAAACTTAAGGAAAGATTGAGGCATACCTATGGTTTCGATGAAAGAAATTGCGAAAAAGTGTAATGTCTCTGTGGCCAGTGTCAGCAAAGCATTGAACGGTTATTCCGATATCAGTGAGGAAACGCGGAAAATGATTCTGAAAACAGCTTCAGAAATGGGATACTTGCCTAATTCTTCGGCAAGAACGCTGAAGACTAAAAGAAGCTATAATATCGGAGTAATGTTTGTTGATGAAGCTGCCAGCGGGCTTACACATGATTATTTTAATCATGTGCTGGAGACCTTTAAGAGGACCGCAGAGGAAAGAGGATACGATATTACATTTACAAGCGGAAAGATTTCCGGACAGAAACTCAGTTATTATGAGCATTGCCGTTACAGAGGAGTGGACGGGGTTGTGATCGCCTGTGTGGATTTCTATGCCGATGAAGTGCAGGAATTGATCCGTTCGGAGATTCCGGTGGTAACCATTGATCATGTGTTTGATGGAAACATTGCGGTTGTTTCCAATAACGGTCAGGGAATGGAAGATCTGGTTACTTATATTTATAATCAGGGACACAGGCGTATTGCGTATATCCACGGGGATAATACATCTGTAACCAGGATACGTCTTACCAGCTTTTACCGGACGCTGCAGAGGATGGGAGTGGAAACTCCTGATGATTATATTAAGGAAAGTCCGTACAGAGATGCGGACAGCGCTGCGAAAGCAACCAGAGAGTTGCTGGATCTGCCGAATCCGCCGACCTGTATCCTTTATCCGGATGATTATGCGGCTATTGGAGGAATCAATGAGATCAGGGAGAGAGGGCTTCGGATTCCGGAGGATATTTCTATTGCTGGATATGATGGAATTACCATTGCGAAAATCCTGGAACCAAAGCTGACAACGCTCTGTCAGGATACAGTTGCAATCGGCAGGATTGCGGCTGAGAAGCTGATTGATCTGATCGAGAATCCGAAGACGACTATGATCGACAAATTTACTGTGGATGGTACGTTATTTAAAGGTGCATCTGTAAAACAGTTATTGCCAGATAGGTAGATGCTGCGCTATACTGACATCAGAGTCAAAAGGGGAATACAAGAAAAATAAGAGCAGGAGTTAAAAACTAAATATGGATTATCAGTCAATAGCGACATTTATTATGGAGATGGCAGGAACCGTGGCGTTTGCAGCTTCCGGAGCAATGGTGGGAGTGGAGCGCAATATGGATATTTTTGGCATCAGTGTTCTGGGAGTAGCAACGGCAGTAGGAGGAGGAATGATCAGAGACATTGTACTGGGAGTTATTCCACCGGCTGTATTCAGAAATCCCGTGTATGCACTGGTATCAGTGCTTACTTCCTGCGTTGTATTTTTTGTCTTTTATTTTAAAAGAGAATTTCTGGAAGGGCACAGAAGAGAGGCTTATGATAAGTTCATGCTGGTAATGGACTCAGTGGGACTTGGGATTTTTACTGTAGTAGGAGTCAATACAGGAATTCGCCAGGGATATATGGACAATGCATTTTTGCTTGTATTTCTGGGAACGATCACAGGAGTAGGAGGTGGTCTCCTGAGAGATATGATGGCCAGTGTGCCGCCGTATATATTTGTAAAGCATATCTATGCCTGTGCATCCATCATCGGGGCGGTTGTGTGCGTATATATGAATCGGTTTGTTGGAAATGTGGAAGCTATGATCGTATCTTCAATCGTGGTAGTGCTGATCCGTTATCTGGCAGCACATTACCACTGGAATCTGCCGAGGCTGTCACCACATGAACGAAAATAAAAAAGAGAATTCCGGAGTCATATTTCTCCGGAATTCTCTTTTTCTGTATATTTTGCCAGAACTTTTTCAGTTTTTATTTTCGATAAGCTGAATCCTTTTTCTGTTGTAGACCAGATGAAGATACATGGCATCCTGTGCGCGGAGAGGATCGTGGGCTGCGATGACATCTGCAATCTCACGATGAGTTTCGATTGTCTCCTTATGCAGTGCCGCTTGCCCAGGCGCTTGTAGAAGGAGGACTTCCATGTGCAGAAGTAACTTTCCGTACAGCGGCAGCAGAAGAGTCTATCCGTCTGATGACTGAAAAATTTCCAGAAATGCTGGTTGGAGCCGGAACTGTACTTACCACAGAACAGGTGGATGCAGCTGTAAAAGCAGGTGCATTTGACAAAATTAAAGAGCTGACAGCAGAAGCCAGAAATCTGGTTGAATCTATCCGAAAATAATCGGTGCCGTTACACATATTCATTTCAAACACACTCTGACAGAAGTGCTTTAATATTTTCCAGATCATCAGCAAAATAAATTCCCTGCTGACGATTTTCTGAGGACAGCCCCATTTTGATCATATGGTCAAGAAGCTGCTTCAGGCTGTCATAATATCCATTCAGATTATACAGAATACAGGGGGCATTAAGGTGTTTTAAGGAAACCATGGACATAACTTCTGTGATTTCCTCCAGAGTACCGGTGCCTCCCGGAAATGCAATAAATGCATCACCAAGTTCAATCATTTTTGCTTTTCTTTCAGCCATATCTTTTGTGACGATCAGTTCTGTGATCTCATCATACTGCAGTTCAGAATCTATAAAAAACTGTGGTTCCACGCCTGTTACTTTTCCTCCGGCATTCAGCACACTTTCTGCTATCTGTCCCATAAGACCGGACTTCGATCCGCCATATATCAGAGAATTTCCACTTTCTCCAATCCATGTACCAAGTTCCCGGACAGTATCTCCAAGTGCCGGATCATTCCCCTCCAAAGCTCCAAGATAAACGGTAATATTCATTGTAATTTCCTTTCTTTTTTTATGTACAGGTAATGGTTTTATATAACTGCCTCAAATAACATTACCATCAGCGGCATTGTAATAATTGAGAACAGTGTAGTCATGACATTGATGGCACTGGCATAGTGTGAATCATTTCCGTATACCTGGCACATCTGGGTTATTGTGGAAGCAGACGGTGTGATGATCGCCAGAAAGACAATAAGCATGATTTTATTTCCGTCTGCAGAGAACATAGCCAGATGGCTGATCTTAATCATTACAAGTGCAAGCAAAGGCACTGCAATCAGACGAAGAAATGATACAAAATATACTCTTTTGTCAGCAAAAATCTGTTTCAGATTCATTCCTGCAAACAGCATACCGGTTACGATCATACTGGCCGGTCCTATCATGCTGCTCACTGAGCCAAGAGTATTATTGATGATCTCCGGCAAATGGAATTTTGCGAAAAAAAGTACAACACCGATAAAAATAGAAATCATGTTAATATTTAACACAATCTTTTTCCAGTCGTAGGAAGATTCCCGGCTGATAATCTTTTTGCAGTGTGTCCACAGAAAGATAAGCTGCACACTCATAAAAACACATCCATATAAAACCCAGTCCTGTCCAAGAATAAAGGTCACAATGGGTACGATCAAATTTCCTGAATTAGAATAATAAACAGAAGCAATTTCCACTTCATTCAGATGCAAAAGCTTTCCGGCTATGGAGATAATGATCAGGAGAAGAACCTGGGTCATGACAGATGCAGCCAGGGCAAGCAGCAATCCCTTTACAGTATCCATCGTGTAATCTACCTGAAAAGCATTGATGATTACACAGGGAATGATCAGATAGAGAATGATTTTGGATAAAACCTTGCTGTCTTCATCTTTTACAAGCCCAACTTTCACAATCAAATATCCCATGAAGATCATAAGAAACAATTGAATGATCTGTTCCATGAGCAGTATGCTGATATTCATAAATATCCACCTCGTATTCTTAAAAATGTCCGTCATCGGGAATATTGTATTTCCCCGATTTCTGATGTCGGAACTCATTATAGAACTTTCCAGGTTACGGTTCAATAGTAATGTGCGAACAGAAACAGCTGCTGACGATATTTTACACACATTTTACAGGAAGCAAACCACAGATTTGATTTTGATGTTTTACAATGTATCAGAAAAGTGAATCTACGGAGGATGAGAGATAATGAAACCGTAAGTTTTTTCATGAACTATGAAACTGTACACAGGAGAGAGAAGTAAAGATGAATGAGAATGTAAAAGTTGTATTTGGCCTGATCGGTGGTCTGGCGTTATTCTTGTTTGGAATGAACAGTATGAGTGATGCCCTGCAGAAAGCTGCCGGAGAAAAAATGAAAAAGATTCTTGGATTTCTGACCAGAAATCCGATTATGGGCGCACTTGCAGGTGCACTTGTAACAGCAGTGCTGCAGAGCAGTTCTGCAACTACAGTTATGGTAATTGGGTTTGTCAGTGCAGGACTTATGAGTCTTCCCCAGGCAATTTCCGTTATTTTTGGTGCAAATATAGGTACCACAATGACTGCACAGTTAATGGCATTTAAGATAAGCAATTATATCTATCCCATTATTTTTATTGGATTTATGCTGAATTTTGTGGGAAAAAAAGAAAAAGTAAAAAATATAGGTATGGTAATTTTTTCCTTTGGCCTTTTATTCGAGGGAATCGAGATTATGGGTGAGGTAATGAAGCCTCTTGCCGGCAGTCCGGTGTTTGTAGATCTGATGGGAAAAGTATCCTCCGTTCCGGTACTTGGAGTTGTACTTGGCGCAGTAATGACCCTAGTCGTACAGAGCAGTTCTGCTACAATCGCAGTTTTGCAGAACTTTGCATCACAGGCAGGACCTGACGGAGTAAGCAGTGTGATCGGACTTACCGGTGCGATTCCTATCCTTCTGGGTGACAATATCGGAACAACCATCACAGCACTTCTTGCATCTATCGGACAGTCAAAGAATGCAAAACGTACCGCAATTGCACACAGTATTTTTAATATCAGCGGAAGCTGTGTGTTTATTTTTCTGATCCCCTGGTTCGCAAAATTTGTCCAGTTTATTTCTCCAAAAGGAAATGAGGTGGATGTAATATCCAGACAGATCGCAAATGCACATACAACCTTTAATATTGTCTGTACATTGGTCTGGTTGCCTCTGATCCCGCTGATGGTAAAGATTGTTACAACAATTATCCGCGGGGACGATAAGGTACAGAAAACTGCTTTTGAACCGAAATATCTGGATATGAAAGTAGTTGAACAGCCTGCAGCAGCTATGGTTCTGGTATCTAAAGAGCTGAACCGTCTGTCTGAGCTTGCAGAATCTCTGTTAACAGGTTTAAAAGTATCCTTAACAGCAGATAAGACTTCGGAAACTTATCTCCATTTTAAAGAAAATCTGGAGATCGTACAGCATTTGCAGGAAAGTGTTTCAGATTATATTACCAGACTGTTTTCCAGCGGAAATCTCACAGAGCAGCAGTCAGAGTATACGGCAGGCTTATTGTTTATCAATAACTGCATCCAGAGAATTGCGGAAAGATGCGTGGATGTTGATAAGATATGCATGGAGATCAGTGACAGTGGAAAAGTCCTGACAAAGGAAGCTTCTGCTGAGATGGAAAATTGTATTGGTGTTACCAGCCAGCTTCTGGATAAGGCAATGGAAGCTGTCCGGCATGGAGACAGTTCTGCTGCAGAGTCTGTGTTCAAAAATAAAAAGAAGATGCAGAAGGCTGAGAAGAAATTCAATAAAGCCCATTTAAACCGTGTGAAAAATAATCTCTGTGATGCATCCATGACAGGATACTTTTCCGGTATTATTTATAATATTGACCGTATGGCAGACAACTGTGTGGGAATCGCAGAAGAGGCCTGCGATAATGTGACATTTATCAGTCTGGATGAAGAAGCAAATAAGACAGTCGCAGAAGGTGGTGCAGTATGAAAAAGAAAAACGGATTCCGGAGATGGCCGCTGATTCTTGCAGTGGTGACTCTGACAGTAGGGATGACAGCCTGCGGCAGTGAAAAGAGTACACTGCCGGATCTTTCATCCATGGGAGAGACAGCAGCTATATTACGAGAGGAAGGTTCAGGAACAAGGGCAGAGTTTGAAACACTTCTGAAATTGCCGGATTCTGACTGGGGAACAGTTGCAGATTCCACAGAAGCAGTTCTGGCAAAAGTGCAGGAAGACAAAAATGCAATAGGATACGTTGCATATAGTTCCGTATCAGATGATATAGAAGAAAAAATACTTCAGGTTGACGGTGTTTTGCCTTCTGAGGAAAGTATAAGTAAAGACAGCTATCCTCTTTGCAGAGATTATTATCTGGCATATGACGGAGAACTGACAGAAGTTGAACGTGATTTCATTACTTATGTAATGACGAAAGGACAGGACATTGTCAAAGATTATTGCGTGCCTGTCAAGAATACGGTGACATTCCTGTCTGATAAATCAAAAGGAACGATCCGGATCGAAGGCTCCACTTCAATGGAAGCAATGATAAATTCTCTGGCTGAGGATTATGAGAAGGAAAATCCAAATGCTGAGATTGAAGTGAAGGCAACGGACTCCTCCAGAGGTCTTACCGCATCTATAAGCGGAAGCTGTGATCTGGCAATGTCTTCCAGGGAATTAAAGGACTACGAGGCAGAGCTCCTGGAAACAAAGTCCATCGGAAGAGATGCAATCGCCATAGTGGTTAATAAAGAAAATCCTGTGGATAATCTTACAGCAAAGCAGATTGCGAAGATTTACAGTGGAGAATGTAAGAAGTGGGCAGATCTTAACTGAGATATATTGAGTGGAGCAGGGGTGTTGCGCTAAGTGATAAGCGCGGTACCCCTGCTTTGTTATTGTTATAAAGTAGCGGCTATGATTTCCTAAAACTGTCAGATGATGTCGGGGATTGACAAATTTCAGAATCTGCATATAATTATCAATGGTAATTAACAAAGATAATTATATAGGAGCGTACAATATGACAACTGAAAAAATCAAGCGAATGCTGGATGCATGCTATCAGGCGAAGCGGATACGGGAATTGCTTCCGCCGCTGCCACAGGGAGTTACCCCGTCTTACATTCAGTATCTGGATAACATTCATGCATTGGAAAAACAGGGAATCCAGGTAAAGATATCGGATATCAGTGATGTAATGAATCTTCCACGTCCCGGTGTTACCAGAACTGTAAAGGAAATGGAAACAAAGGGATATCTCCGGAAAATTTCTTCCCCGGATGACGGACGTGTCACTTATATATCCATTACAGAAGAAGGAAGAAAACTGTCACAGAAATATAATGAGTATTATTTTGGGGAACTGGTTCCCTATCTCAGTGAGATATCCGAAGAGGAAGCTGACTGCATGATCCGGACAATTGAGAAATTTTACCAGATCATGTGTGAGAGGAGGAATCACTATGACAAATGATAGATCTGATTTCACACAGGGAAATATTCTGAAAAAGCTGGTTTCTTTTATGATGCCCATTCTCGGGGCACTGATCCTGCAGGCAGCATATGGTGCAGTTGACCTTCTTGTTGTGGGAAGGTTTGGCTCTACTGCCGGACTTTCTGCAGTTTCTACAGGCAGCCAGGTTTTAAACCTGGTTACTTTTGTGGTTGTACAGTTTGCAATGGGTATTACAGTTCTGATCGCCCGCTATCTGGGAGAAAGAAGACAGGAAAAGATAGGAGCTGTTATCGGCGGCGGTGCAATTGTGTTTACAATGATTTCGGCTGTGCTGTTTGTTATAATGGTAGCTTTTGCACATCCGATTTCTGTGCTGATGCAGGCGCCGGAATCAGCCGTCAGTCTTACATCCAGTTATGTACGTATCTGTGGCGGCGGTATTTTCTTTATTGTAGCTTACAATCTGCTGTCTGCAATTTTTCGTGGACTGGGTGACAGTAAATCGCCGCTTCTGTTTGTGCTGGTGGCATGTATTGTAAATGTGATCGGAGATCTGGTGCTGGTAGCGGGACTTCATATGGATGCAGCCGGAGCTGCTATTGCAACAGTTGCTGCTCAGGCACTTAGCGTGGTATTCGCACTTATCCTGCTTGTTAAAATGAAACTTCCGTTTACGATCACAAAAAAAGACTTCAGGCTGAATGTACAGTGCAAAAGATTTTTTCAGATCGGACTTCCTCTTGCATTGCAGGAATGTCTGACACAGATTTCCTTCCTTGCGCTCTGTGCATTCGTAAATCGTCTGGGACTGGAGGCTTCGTCCGGCTACGGGGTTGCCTGCAAAATCGTTAACTTCGCCATGCTGGTACCAAGTTCGCTGATGCAGTCTATGGCATCCTTTGTATCCCAGAACATAGGAGCGGGCAAGAAAAAACGAGCAAAACAGTCCATGTTTACAGGAATCGGAGTAGGGCTTGCTGTGGGATGTGTGGTATTTATACTGGTTATGTTCAAAGGTGATATGCTGGCTGGTATTTTCTCCACAGATGCAGAAGTTATCAGTAATGCATTTGACTATCTGAAAGGCTTTGCACCAGAAACCATAGTGACAGCAATCCTGTTCAGTATGATTGGCTATTTCAATGGAAATAACAAGACAGTCTGGGTAATGATCCAGGGACTGATCCAGACACTTCTGGTACGTTTGCCACTGGCATATTTTATGAGTATACAGCCAGATGCAAATCTTACCAAGATCGGACTGGCTGCCCCTGTGGCAACAGTAACGGGAATTATCCTGAATGTGGGATTTTATATATACCTGAACCGCACAGAAAATACACCGGGCTGATTCTTTCTGGACATTCTGATAGTGTTATGTCATACTTGAATAAATATTAAAAATGAACAGGAGACATCAGCACAATGTTAGATGAGAGAATATATCAGAATTACATAGGCATTCTGAAAGAAGAAATGATTCCTGCAATGGGATGTACAGAGCCGATCGCACTGGCATATGGAGCAGCCAGAGCACGAGAAGTTCTGGGAAAAGAACCGGAACATATCACTGCAAAATGCAGTGGAAACATTATAAAAAATGTCCGTTGCGTTATCATTCCAAACTCCGGCGGATTGACTGGAATTGAAGCAGGTGTAGTCCTCGGTGCAGTAGCCGGAGACCCATCCCTGAACATGGAAGTTCTTTCGAAGGTAAATGAATCTGGAAGAAAGAGATGTTGTGAACTTCTGGATAAAAAGATATGCAAAGTAGAACTTCTGGACTCCCCGGTAGTCCTGCACTTTATCATAGAAATGCAGGCTGGAGATGACACAGTAAGTCTGGAAATTAAATACGATCATATAAATGTAACCAAAATTGTAAAGAACCAGGAAGTCCTGCTGGATTCAGATCATAAATCCGGTGAAACTCCGGCTGCAGCAGACAGAACTCTGCTCAATCTGGAAGATATTAAAACATTTGCAGATACTGTAGAACTTGATGATGTCAAAGAAATTATAGAAAATCAGATCCGCAGCAATATGGCAATCGCCCATGAAGGAATGACTGGTAAATACGGTCTTGGAATCGGCCGGATCATCCGTGAAACCTACTCCAATGATATGCTCACAAAAATGCGCAGCCTCACAGCCGCAGCTTCCGAAGCCAGAATGGGCGGATGCGATATGCCGGTAGTCATCAACTCAGGCAGCGGAAACCAGGGGATTGCCTGTTCTGTACCACTGATCGTATATGCCAGAGAAATGGAACTTCCGGACTATGTACTTTACCGTGCACTGGTATTTTCTAACCTCTTAACTGTATACCAGAAACAGTACATCGGTAAACTTTCCGCATTTTGTGGTGCGGTATCTGCATCCTGTGCAGCCGGTGCTGGGATTACGTACATGGGCGGTGGCGAACTTTCTGTGATCAAGAAGACCATAGAGAATACGCTTGCCAATATTCCGGGAATCATCTGTGATGGAGCGAAAATATCCTGTGCAGCGAAAATCGCCGCCAGTCTTGACGCTGCATTCCTGGCACATCACCTTGCTATGAATGGTCAGTCCTATGCGCCATACACCGGAATCCTCAAGGAAGAAGCCGGCGAAACCATCAGCTGCGTAGGACAGATTGGCAAAGAAGGAATGAAAGAAACAGATAAAGAAATTCTGCGGATTATGTTGGAAAGTGTATAATTTGCTGGAACAGGTAAAATAATTAATGAGCGGAGGAAATATGTGGCTGTTATTTGCGTTTGGTTCTGCTTTGTTTGCTGGCTTGACTGCCATATTGGCAAAATGTGGAATCAGAAATACAGATTCTAATGTTGCGACAGCATTAAGAACCGGCGTAGTGTTAATCTTTTCATGGCTTATGGTATTTGTGGTCGGGGCGCAAAGCGGAATCAGAGATATTTCAGCAAAAGTTCTGATCCTTCTGATTTTGTCTGGACTGTCAACGGGTATATCCTGGCTATGCTATTTCAAAGCACTGCAGATGGGAGATATCAATAAAGTAACGCCAATTGATAAATCGAGTACAGTGATAACGATGCTGCTGGCATTCATTTTTCTCAGGGAAGAAATAACGTGGCTGAAATTTGTTTCAATGATTCTTATCGGCATTGGTACTTATATGATGATACAGAAAAAGGAAACACAGGAGAAAGCAGAAGATAAGAAATGGCTGCTTTATGCAGTTGGTTCCGCTGTTTTTGCCAGTCTCACATCTATTTTGGGGAAGATTGGAATTCAGGATGTCAATTCAAATCTTGGAACTGCAATCCGAACAGCTGTTGTATTAGTGATGGCGTGGATCGTAGTATTTGTGACCGGAAAGCAGGATACAGTTAAGAATATTGACAGAAAAAGCTGGCTATTCCTTATTCTTTCCGGATTTGCAACAGGCGGTTCCTGGTTATGCTATTACAGAGCACTTCAGACAGGACCGGCCAGTGTGGTAGTTCCCATTGATAAACTGAGTATCCTTGTGACTATTGCATTCTCGTATATTGTATTCCATGAAAAGCTGTCATTGAAATCAGGAGCAGGACTGCTGCTGATTGTTGTTGGAACGCTGGCTTTGTTGATATAAGTAACGCATTGCAACAAGTCAAAATTCTATTGTATTTTCTAATGATTGAAGGCAAGTGGTTTCCCATACAATTTTACACAGATTTTACAGTATCCGAGCCGTAGATTTGATTTAGGGATCGTATAATACACAGGAGAATTGAATTTACGGAGGATACAAAGTAATGGAACAGGAAATCTATATGAATCGGGAACTGTCCTGGCTGAAATTTAATGAAAGAGTGTTGGAAGAGGCAGAAAATGAACATGTTCCTCTTGCAGAACGTTTATCATTTGAGGCAATTTATCAAAGCAATCTTGATGAATTTTTTATGGTAAGAGTGGGATCTCTGCTGGATCAGATGATCTTGTCCGGAGATATAAGAGAAAATAAAACCAATATGACACCTAAGGAACAGATTAATCAGATCCTGAAGGTTGTGCGTAAATTAAATAAGCGTAAAGATGCAGTATATGAGGCGCTGATGGATAAAATAGAGGAAATTGGTGTTACAATGGTAAATTTCCAGCGTCTGAGTATAGAAGAAAGCGCATATCTGGAAGTGTATTTTGATTCAGAGATACTGCCTCTTCTTTCTCCAACGATTGTAGGTAAACGGCAGCCGTTCCCATTCCTTAAAAACCGTGATATTTATGCGGTTTGTGTTCTGCAGACAAAGAGCGGAAAAGAAAAGCTTGGAATTGTTCCGTGCAGCAGAAATGTGTTCCCGGAACTGGTAGAGCTTATGACGAAAAACCGTTTTATGCTTACGGAGGAGCTGATCCTTCATTTTCTGCCAAAGGTTTTTGCAGGATATAAAATATTATCAAAATCACTGATGCGTATTACAAGAAATGCAGATATTGATGCGGATGCACTTTATGATGAAGATTTGGATTACCGTGAGTTTATGGTAGAATTGATCAAGAAGAGAAAGAAGCTTGCCCCTCTTCGTCTGGAGCTTTCAAGAGATATGGATGATACCATAGTAAAGACGCTCTGCAATTATCTTGAACTGGATATGAAACAGGTATTTCGTAGCTTTGCACCGCTGGATCTTTCCTTTGTATATCAGCTTCAGGATCGTCTGCGTACCAGACCTGAGCTGTTTTTTGAAAAAAGAATCCCACAGCCTTCACCGGAATTTGATCTGGAACAGCCAATTCTGCCACAGATCAGAAAAAAAGACAAGCTGTTGTCCTATCCCTTTGAAAGTATGAAACCATTTCTTCGTATGCTTCATGAGGCAGCCAATGACAAATCTGTGATCGGGATTAAAATGACGTTGTACCGTCTGTCCCGCCAGAGCAAGGTAATCGAGGCACTGATCGAGGCTGCTGAAAATGGAAAAGAGGTTCTGGTTGTAATTGAGCTGAAAGCACGTTTTGATGAAGAAAACAATATTGAATGGTCACGAAGACTGGAAGAAGCAGGATGTCGTGTGATTTATGGTCTGGATGGATATAAAGTGCATTCAAAATTATGTTTGATCACACGGAAAACAGAGGATGGAATTGAATATTATACACAGATCGGAACAGGCAATTACAATGAAAAAACAAGCAGACTTTATACGGATTTATCCTATTTAACTGCAAGAGTAGAAATCGGACTTGAGGCAGCAGATGTGTTCCAGACACTGGACAAGGGCGAAACTGTGAAGGAGACAAAGCATCTTCTTGTGGCACCTAATTGTCTGCAGAATAAAGTTCTTGCAATGATCGATGAGGAAATCCATCATGCAAAAGCAGGAGAAGAAGCTTATATCGGGCTGAAGATGAATTCACTTACAGATAAGAAAATCATAGATAAATTGATCTATGCATCAGAATCCGGAGTGAAGATCGATATGGTAATTCGTGGTATTAACTGTCTGATCCCTCAGGTAAAGGGAAAAACAGACAATATCCGCGTGATCAGCATTGTGGGACGTTTCCTTGAGCATTCCAGAATTTATATTTTCGGCTGCGGAGAGCGGAAGAAAATATATATTGCATCTGCTGATTTTATGACCAGAAATACAGTGCGGAGAGTTGAAGTTGCTACACCAATTTATGATCCTGAAATTGCACAGAGACTGGAAGAAATGTATATTACAATGTTAAGCGATAACCAGAAAGCCAGAGTAGAAGATGGAGAGGGTAACTATCATCTGGTGGATGCCCGTGAAGATGCACCATTGAATTCCCAGGAATTTTTCTATGAGACTGCATACAGGAGAGAAAAGTAATCGTTTATTATTGACAGTTTTGGGGTTACATGTTATGATTAAGCAGATTTTGAAAGACGAAGATGCAGAGTAACAGACAGAGTCTTTTCAAAGCAATTGTTTTGGACCACCCGGGAGGGTTAAGGCCATACGGACAGCCGGGTCCACTGCCGATTATGGTAACTTTGGTTACCTTATTGATTGAGTTAGAAGCTCAAATTTTATAAGTAGGTTCCTTTGATAACCGTGATGCGCCGGACGCGCAGACTTGTGAAACGGTCAATAAGAGTAGTAAAAGTATAATTGCTATATAGACTCTGACACGCATGATCCAGAAGTTTTATTTATGATGCTGAAAGAAAGTATTATCGGCTTTTTTATGCTTGTTGATAAAACATATAGATACAGATCAAAACGCAGGTTTGTGGCTGAGTGCCCTACCTGCGTTTTTTTGTTTTGTTCAGTCTGTGGAATTGCTGATTGGGGGTTGAAGCAAAGGAAACTGGAAATGGAGGAATGATGAAAGGAAGTCGTTTTAAATTAAACCAGAATCATGCACCCATACATGAAGCTCTGGAGACTTTCCGACGAATGAGAGTGGTGCCATTTGATGTGCCGGGTCATAAACGCGGAAGAGGTAATCCGGAATTGACAGAATTCCTGGGACAAAAATGTGTAGGTGTGGATGTTAACAGCATGAAACCACTGGACAATCTCTGTCATCCTGTATCTGTAATACGGGAAGCGGAAGAGCTGGCAGCAGATGCTTTTGGGGCAGCACATGCATTTCTGATGGTAGGAGGCACAACAAGTTCTGTTCAGACAATGGTATTGACTGCCTGTAAACGGGGAGATGAGATCATACTGCCCCGTAATGTTCACAGGAGCGTTTTAAATGCCCTTGTTTTGTGCGGTGCGATCCCTGTTTATGTAAATCCGGAAGTGGATCAGAGACTTGGAATCTCTCTTGGAATGCGCAGGGAACAGGTTGAGAAGGCCATAAAAGAGCATCCCAAAGCAGTTGCAGTACTGGTAAATAATCCAACCTATTATGGAATATGCAGTGATTTACGTGCGATTGTTAAGATGGCACATGATGCAGGAATGCTGTGTCTGGCAGATGAAGCCCATGGAACTCATTTTTATTTTGGTGGTGGTCTTCCGGTTTCTGCTATGGCAGCAGGTGCAGACATGGCATCTGTATCCATGCACAAGAGCGGTGGAAGCCTTACACAGTCAAGCCTTCTCCTTACAGGACCGGCTGTACACGCAGGATATGTTCGCCAGATCATTAATCTGACGCAGACAACATCAGGAAGCTATCTTCTGATGTCCAGCCTTGATATTTCAAGAAGAAATCTTGCACAGAGAGGCCGCCAGATTTTTCATCAGGTAGCAGATATGGCAGAATATGCCAGAGAGGAAATTAATGCCATTGGCGGTTATTATGCATTTGGAAAAGAACTGGTCAATGGAAATTCAGTTTTTGATTTTGACATTACGAAATTAAGTGTACATACGCTGGACATCGGACTTGCAGGGATCGAGGTTTATGATATTTTGCGGGATGAATATGATATCCAGATAGAATTCGGTGATATTGGAAACATTCTGGCCTATCTTTCCATTGGTGACCGTGCCCAGGAGGTGGAACGGCTTGTAAGTGCACTTGCTGAAATTCGCAGACGTTTTCAGACAGATGGCTCCGGGCTTTTGAGCCAGGAATATATTGATCCTCAGGTGGTGACCAGTCCACAGGAAGCTTTTTATGCAGATAAATGCAGCCTGCCTCTCCGGGAGACTGAAGGGAAGGTCTGTAGTGAATTTGTAATGTGTTATCCGCCTGGGATCCCCATCCTTGCACCTGGAGAGAGGATTACAGCAGAAATCTTGGATTATATTGAATATGCCAAAGCAAAGGGCTGCAATATGACAGGACCTGAGGATCCGGATATTTTGAAACTGAATGTTCTGGCAGGGAGGTAAAGACAATGGAAATGTGGTTTTCAGAATTTCACACACCGGATGTGAAGCACAGTATCCGGGTAAACCGTCAGCTTTATTCTAAGCAGAGTGATTATCAGAGAATTGATATTTTTGAAACACCTGAATTTGGACGTGTGCTGACTCTGGATGGAAATGTAATGCTCACAGAGAGAGATGAATTTATTTATGATGAGATGATCACCCATGTGCCTATGGCAGTCCACAAAGAAGCAAGGGATATTCTTGTGATCGGTGCAGGAGATGGCGGCGTTGTCCGTGAACTGACCAGATATGACAGAGTCAGACATATCGATCTGGTAGAAATGGATCCTCTGGTTGTGGAAGCCTGTCGCGCATATCTTCCGGAAAATGCATGCAGACTGGATGACAGAAGGGTACATCTTCATTACGAAAATGCGCTGAAATTTATTAGGCGATGTGAGGGAAAATATGATCTTATTATTGTGGATTCTTCGGATCCCTTTGGCCCTTCTGAGGGACTGTTTACCCGTGAATTTTACGGAAACTGTTATAATGCATTAAAAGATGATGGAATTATGGTTAATCAGCAGGGAAGCCCCTTCTATACAGAAGACGCACATGCAATGCAGCGCAGTCATAAGAAAATTGCCAGTACATTCCAGATCAGTCGTGTTTATCAGGCACATATCCCTACATTTGCCGCAGGTTACTGGTTATTTGGATTCGCAAGTAAAAAATATCATCCTGTTGATGATCTGGACCCGGAAGCATGGAATGCATTAAACCTTCGCACACGTTACTATACAACAAGACTCCATAAAGGAGCATTCTATCTTCCGGCATTCCTGGAAGATATGCTGAAGGAAGTGGAGGGATAACTTATGATTCAGTCTAATGTAGAAAACTTTATCGGCTGTGAAAGCAGTTTTGAGGAAGCATCTGTTGTTCTTTATGGTGCTCCCTTTGATTCCACAACAAGCTTTCGTCCAGGTGCCAGGTTTGGCCCATCTGCCATGCGTCATGAGAGCTTCGGACTGGAGACCTACAGTCCGTACCAGGACAGAGACCTTATGGATATCAGAGTATTTGACAGCGGTGATCTGGAGCTTTGTTTCGGAAGCAGTGAAATGGCTCTTTCAGACATTGAAAAGCGGGCAGAGGAAATTTTGAAAGCAGAAAAAATCCCGGTGCTTCTGGGAGGGGAACATCTGGTAACATTAGCAGCGGTACGTGCTGTATTTCATAAATATCCGGATCTTCATATCATTCATTTTGATGCACATGCAGATTTAAGAGACGATTATCTGGGAGCCAGATTAAGTCATGCCTGTGTGCTGCGAAGATGCCATGAGCTTCTGGGAGATAACCGTATCCACCAGTTCTGCATCAGAAGCGGGGAGAGAGCAGAATTTCAGTTTGCTGCGAAGCATACAGATTTTCATCCATTTACTTTTGATGGACTGAAAGAGACAGTCAGAGAACTGAAAGAAAAAAAGGTTCCGGTATATTTTACAATTGATCTGGACTGTCTGGATCCGTCAGCATTTCCGGGAACAGGAACTCCGGAAGCAGGAGGTGTGACCTTCCTGGAACTTCTGGAAGCAATACAGACAGTTTCTCAGACCAATGTGGTAGGTGCAGATGTGAATGAACTGGCACCTATGCTGGATGCAAGTGGTGTTTCCACTGCAACAGCATGTAAGGTACTGCGGGAACTGCTTCTGGCAATTACAAAATAAATCTGAAGGATACAGATAATATAAGCATTATAAAAAACTGTTGAAGAAACGGCTATATATAAGAAAAAAGGAGAAAAAGTTATGAGCAGAGTACTTGTGATCGGCTGCGGAGGAGTAGCCAGTGTAGCAATCCAGAAATGTTGTCAGGCAGATGAGGTATTTACAGAACTGTGCATTGCAAGCCGTACAAAGGAAAAATGTGATGCCCTTGCAGAAAAATTAAGGGGAAAGACAAAGACAGTTCTTACTACAGCCAAGGTTGATGCGGATGATGTGGATCAGCTGATCAAACTGATCAATGATTATAAGCCGGATCTGGTAATGAACATTGCACTTCCCTATCAGGATCTGACGATCATGGATGCATGTCTGGCCTGTGGTGTAAACTATATGGATACCGCAAACTATGAACCGGAAGATACGGATGATCCACAGTGGCGCGCTATTTATGAGAAACGTTGTAAAGAAGAGGGATTTTCCGCTTACTTTGATTATTCCTGGCAGTGGGCATATCGCAAAAAATTTGAGGATGCAGGTCTTACAGCTTTACTTGGCTGTGGGTTTGATCCGGGTGTTACACAGGCATATTGTGCCCATGCATTAAAGCATGAATTTGACCAGATTGATACCATTGATATTCTGGACTGCAATGGCGGAGACCATGGATATGCATTTGCCACAAACTTTAATCCGGAAATCAACCTCCGTGAAGTAAGTGCACCGGGAAGCTACTGGGAAAACGGACACTGGGTGGAAATCCCGCCGATGGCCATTAAGAGAGAATATAAGTTTGACCAGGTGGGAGATAAGGATATGTATCTGCTTCACCATGAGGAAATCGAGTCTCTGGCAAAAACAATTCCGGGTGTAAAACGGATTCGTTTCTTTATGACTTTTGGACAGAGCTATCTGGATCATATGCGTTGTCTGGAGGATGTGGGAATGCTTTCTACAACACCGATCCAGTATAATGGACAGGAAATTGTCCCGATTCAGTTTCTGAAAGCACTGCTTCCGGATCCTGCAAGTCTTGGACCACGTACAAAAGGTAAAACAAATATTGGCTGTATTTTTACAGGCGTAAAGGATGGAAAAGAAAAAACATACTATATTTATAATGTATGTGATCATCAGGAATGCTATCATGAGGTTGGAAGTCAGGCAATCAGTTATACAACAGGTGTTCCGGCAATGTGCGGTGCACTTATGATGCTGACTGGAAAATGGATCAGACCAGGTGTATATACAGTGGAAGAATTTGATCCGGATCCGTTCCTGGAAGCACTTGATAAGTATGGTCTGCCACGCAGTGAAAGCCACGATCCAAAGCTGGTAGACTGATGGAAGGATTGGATAAAAGAGCACCATTTACAGCCACCGGCGGAATTATTCCGCCGGAATTTAGGAATATAAAAACTCCCTGCTATATCCTGGATGAAAAAGCTCTTGTAAAAAACGCAGAACTTCTTGGTAAAGTGGCAAAACGAACAGGATGTAAGATGCTTCTGGCGCAGAAGGCATTCAGTAACTATGACTGTTATGGCTTTTTTGAGCCATATATTGCAGGTACTGAGGCCAGTGGACTGTTTGAGGCAAGGCTGGGCGCAGAAGAAATGCCTGGAAAAGAAGTCCATGTATTCTGTGCCGGTTATCGGGCAGATGAATTTGAAGAACTGCTTCAATATGCAGATCATATTGTGTTTAATTCTCCGTCTCAGCTCCTTCGGTTTGGACTGAGAGCAAAGGAAGCTGGAAAGAGTGTGGGACTTCGGATCAATCCGGAATGTTCTACCCAGGAAGGCCATGAGATTTATGATCCCTGTGCACCGGGAAGCCGTATGGGCACAACAAGAAAGCAGTGGGACGAAGCAATTGGGAAAAATCCGGAGCTTCTGGATCTGCTGGATGGTCTTCATTTTCATACTCTCTGTGAACAGGATTCTGATGATCTGGAGACAACACTTGTTTCTGTAAAGAAGCATTTTGGTGACCTGGCTTCTCAGGTAAAGTGGATCAATTTTGGCGGTGGCCATCATATTACAAAACCAGGATATGATATTGAACGACTGGAACGATGTATTCAGGCGGCAAAGAATGACTGGAATGTGGAAGTTTATCTTGAACCAGGAGAAGCGTGGGCATTAAATGCAGGCTTTCTTCTGACCAGTGTACTGGATGTTCTGAAAAATGGAGAGACACAGATTGTAATTGTAGATGCCAGTGCAGCCTGTCATATGCCGGACGTACTGGAAATGCCTTATCGCCCGCCATTACTTGGTACAGATGAACTGGAAGAAGAGGGAATTACGGTTCGGCTTGGTGGCCCTACCTGTCTGTCAGGAGATGTGATCGGAGATTATAAGTTTAGACAGGTTCCTCAATATGGAGATCTTCTTATGTTTGGAGATATGGCCATTTATACTACCTGTAAGAATAATACATTTAATGGAATGCCGCTGCCGGATATCTGGCTCAGACGTGCTGATAACACCATGTTACGGCTTACAGATTTTGGCTACGCGGACTTTAAGGGAAGACTTGGAAGATAACAATATTATCCTGGAGATTTTTGAACATTAGCAATGAAAAGATCATTTACTGTAAAAATGTAGATGGTCTTTTTTTATATCCTGGGAGAAAAAATGGATTTACTCAAAAAGAAAGTGTCAAAAACACTAACAGTTATTCAGAAATCTATGATACAATGAAACAAGCGAAATGCAGAAATACAAATGAAATTATATTTGATATGTTTCAGAATGCAGATATATTGGAAAAGGAAGAGGCTATGAAAATAGAAAAGAAATTATGGATCACCCTGTTCGTGTTTGGGCTGTTTGCCATCTGTTTTTCAGGTTGGATTTTCAGCCAGAGTACCACCAGGGAAAAAATATTCTGGGATAATACGATCCAGTGCGAAACAAAAGAACTGTCAGAAGGAGAAATCAAATCAGAGAATATTGCGCTGCCTGAAGATTTCGATATCCCCAGATCCATCTTATTTAAAACCACTCACACCATTGCAGAAGTTTGGCTGGATGGAGAAAAAATATATGAATACGGAAATGAACCGGATGCGCCGGGCTTTATGAAGACCCCTGGAAGCTGCTGGCATATTGTGGATATTCCGGGAGACAGCGCAGGCAAAAGTCTGGAGGTCAGAATTATTCCGGTATATGAGGGATATTATGGAAATGAAGTCAGCCTTGTATACGGAACACAAGGCGATTGTATTCTGAAAATTTTAACGGACAGTCTTGGAACTCTGGTGATCAGCTGTGGAATCCTGTTTGCCGCTGTTATCTGCCTGCTTCTTTATTGTGGCGCAGCGCGAAGAAAAAGAAGAGACAAGATAGAAGCAAAAATTGAGATTTTTTTAAACCTTGGATTTTTCTCATTTCTGGTCGCAATATGGACACTGATACAATGTGGTTTTCTGCAGTTTTTGATCCCGGATGGAAGAACCTTATATTTTGTGGAGTATTTTTCACTCTTTCTTTTTCCGGTGCCATTTAATTTTCTGTTATATGATATCTGTAAAAGCAGGTACCACAAAGGTGCATTAATTTTTTCCAGCCTTTATCTTGCAAATATGGCAGTCGATGTTTTACTTCAGTGTACAGGAATGATTGATATGTCCCGGTTACTTTCTGTAACTCATGTTATTATGGTTGCCAATGTGGTTTACACAGTTGCGATCATTCTTTACGAAGCCAGAAAAAAAGGAAATGATGTAGCCAAAAAATTCCAGTATTCTATGTATGTGGCCATGGGATTTGGAATGGCAGAAATGTTTCTTTATTATTTAAGAAGATTTGAACAGACATCCATTCTGCTTTCCACAGGAACCATGCTGTTTATTATTATGCTGATCTGGATTCAGGTTTCTCAATATTACGATCAATATATCCAGAAACAAAAGGTGATCTATCTGCAGAAAATAGCCAATATGGATATGCTCACAGAAGCCATGAACCGAAATGCTTACGAGAATATGGTGAAGTATCTGGATGAAGGTGAAATAAAACTGCGCACTACAGGCGTAGTACTTTTTGATCTGGATAACCTGAAAGTGATCAACGATAATTTTGGGCATGAAAAAGGAGACGAGGCACTGAAACTGTGTTATCAGTGTATCAGTCAGGCATTTCAAAATGTAAAGAACTGTTTTCGAATCGGAGGCGATGAGTTTGCGTATGTATATCACAGTGATGAGAAGGATAGGATTCCGGAACGACTGAAGGCTCTGGAATTGATTTTGAAAAAAGCAGCGGAAACACACAAGCTGGAGTATCCACTTAGCATATCAGCAGGATATGCCTATTATCAGCCTGATGTAGATTTTGACTTTAAAGATATTGTAAGACGAAGCGATACCATGCTGTACCGTCAGAAGCGCAGGAAGAAAATAGCTCGGTCAACTGATCTGGAACATCTGCTTTCCCGTATGGAAAAGCATTCCACAGAGGAGATTACAGATGAGGTAATCCTGCAGGAGAAAAAATATCAGGGAATGCCATTGGATGAGCTTTGCAGCATGATCGATCTTCTGAGTCCGACTACAGATAATTACCCGTATGTGGTTGATTTTCGGACAGATTTTTATTACATAGCAAACCAGGCCCTTGACCGTTTCTGCATTCCGAAAAATGGTTTTCATAATGTAATTTCAAATCATAAAGAATTTGTATATGAATCTGATTATGAAAAACTGAAAGAGGAATTTGATGATCTTCTTAAAACAGACCGCTGTACCCATAGCATGGAGTATCGATGGCTGGATCTGAAAAAAATGCCGGTCTGGATTCATTGCAAAGGTTATTTGGTCCGGGATGATAACATGAAACCTCTTTATATGATCGGCTGTATCAACGAGATCGGAGAGAGACAGAAGGCCGATAATATAAGCGGATTATTGGGAGAAACAGGATTCCGGCAGTATATGGATCAACAGGATACACCTTTGGAAACAGGATATCTGCTTCGTATAGGAATCGATCATTTTAAGGAAATCAATGATAACTTCGGACAGGAGTACGGTGACTTTGTACTTAGAAAAACAGCAGATTGTATTTCCGGCTGCATATCAGAAGCACAGAAAGTGTACAAGCTTGTGGCAGATGAATTTTTGATCATGGATGTTTCTTCTGACGAGGTAAGGGATGCAGAGAAACTTTATAATAAAATGAGAGAGGAAATTGGCAGATTCATTGAAGCTAATGAGTTTAAGGTTATGTATACGGTTTCAGGAGGTATTGTACCATTTGGGACATTAGGAGGAGACCAGTATTCAGAAGCCCTGAAGCTGACGGATTTTGCTTTGAATGAGGCCAAGAAGCTGGGAAGAAACCGCTGTTATATATATAATGAGGAAACTTACAGACGATTTCTCAGGAAGAGGGAGATCACCCAGGAATTGAGAGATGCTGTGAACAATGGATTCCAGGGCTTTACGGCTTTTTATCAGCCTGTATTTGCGGAAGATAAAAAGGTGCCTTATGGAGCAGAAGCTTTAATGCGTTTTACTTCTGAAAAATTCGGAATGGTTTCACCGGCAGAGTTTATTCCGATTCTGGAAGAAACAGGACTTATTATTCCTGCCGGCCGCTGGATGATGAGAGAAGCTATGGGAAAATGCAGTGAGATCAGGAAAGTACTTCCAGAATTCCGGTTGAGTATTAATATTTCCCAGGTGCAGGCATCCAAGTCTGATGTGATCCAGGATATCAGTGCGGAGATGAAAAGAACAGGGCTGCCACTGGGAGCCTTGATCGTGGAATTGACAGAAAGTGATCTTCTGGAACAAAATATTAATGAGAAGCATTTTTTATCAGAACTGCGGCGGATGGGAATCAGTCTTGCACTGGATGATTTTGGAACCGGATATTCGAACTTCCATTATCTCAGCGAGCTGAAACCGGAGATCATTAAGATTGATCGCTCTTTCACTGCCAAAGCAGTAGCAGATGAACAGGAATATTATCTGCTGAATCAGTTCTGTACCATGATCCATAATCTGGATATGAAGATTTGTATTGAAGGCGTGGAAAATGCTCAGGAATGGCTCAAAATCCGAAAGCTGCGCCCGGAATTTACCCAGGGATATTTCTGGGGGAAACCTTGTGGGTATGAAGAGTTTATGAGAAAATTTATAGAAAGAAAATGAGATGAAGAAAAAAATTTGTAAGTTGTCAGCAGTAGTGTTGCTTTTTTTCTCAGGGACTATGGAGATTGGCTGGCGCTTTTTTAACATGGTGGTCTGCTGCAAAAGAGAGGGAAGAAAAAAGGAAAGAAAGAAATGGTTTGAATTATCCCATATCCGGGATAATCACCCCAGAAACGGATATGCAAAGGAATATGAGGAGAGCAGGGCATGGTGCGAGGCACAGAAGATGCAGGACTGCTATATCCGGAGCGTGGATGGATTAAAACTTCATGGATTCTATCTGCCTGCAGAGAATGCAAAGCGGTTTGTTATCTTAAGCCATGGCTACCGGGGCAGCAGATTTGGTTCCCTGTCATTTATGGCAAAATATCTCCACGAGCACCAGTGCAATCTTTTATTTATGGAACAGCGTTGCTGCGGAGAAAGTGAAGGAAAATATATCACCTTTGGAGCAAAAGAGAAATGGGATGTGCAGCGTTGGGCAATTTATGTGTCTGAGCGAAATAAGGAAAAGCTGCCAATCTATCTGTATGGACAGTCTATGGGGGCATCCGCTGTACTGATGGCATCAGGATACTGGCTCCCGTCAGAGGTGAAGGGACTAATCGCTGACTGTGGTTTCCAGTCTATGGAAAGACAGATGCAGGATATGGCTGATAACTGGTTCCATTTGCATTATATCCCTTTGCTTTTAAAGGAAATGGACTGTCTGTGTCATTTTGTGGCAGGATTTCGTATGAAAGATGCAGATACCACAGAAGCAATGAAAAGGAATACAAGACCTGTTCTTTTCATTCATGGAGAGAAGGACACCTATGTATATCCGAACAATTCATTCCAGAACTATATGCTGTGCAAAGCACCAAAGGAGTTGGTCATTGTACCGGGAGCAAGGCATTTGTGCAGTGCCTATGCAGATCCGGAACTGTATCAGCGTACAGTGATGGGATTTTTTGAGAAATATGATGGTAGTAATTCTGAAAAATGATGTGACTGTTTTTCATCGCCAAAGGCGATTACGAATGACAACAATCCCTGACCGGGACTTATCAGATGCGTTTTGTTAAATGCACGATAAGTCCCGGTCAATTTTATGTAAAGTGTTCATTAAGTCCTGAGGGTACTGGTATTTGGGAAAAATCTGTGCTATTTTTTGTCGCGTAATAAAAAAGGAATGATGAACAAGTATGTAATGTTTTTGTACCCGGGAAAAGAGAAAAAACGGGTGATGGAGGTTAAATAAAGTATGACAAACTACTATCCTTTAACAGCAGCACAGAAAATGCACCACAACTGGATCATGGATTACGGTACACAGCAGGTATCCGGTGTCAGTGTTGTGGCATCTGTACAGGCTGAACTGGATTTTGGATTATTAAAAAAATGCATTCAAATGGAGACAGAACGTTCCGGATGCACCAGAATCCGTTTTACGAAGCCTGATAAAGACGGAAATGTACAGCAGTACCTTGTACAGCAGGATCCAAGAGATATCGGATTCAAGGATTTGTCAGGAATGGGAAGCCTTGCAAAAGCAGATGAGCTGATGCAGCAGTGGGCATACGAAACCTTTGATGGTGATGACATTCCCATGTGCGAGTTTACTATGCTGAAACTGCCGGAAGGATATAATGGTTTCTTTGTACATATGGATCACAGACTGATCGATTCCTGTGGTCTGGTAGTAATGATCGGTGATCTGTTTCAGTTATATACCTATTATAAATATGGAACAGCCTATCCGCAGGAACTGGCAGATTTTGAGACAGTCCTGAAAAAAGACCTGGCAAAAGCAGGCAACGAAAAACGTTTTGCAAAAGATAAGAAATTCTGGGATGACCAGCTGGATACGCTGGGCGAGCCTTTGTATTCTGATATTCAGGGACCGTCCGTACTGGAGGAGGCGAGAAAACGTCATGGAAATCCCAAACTTCGTTCTTCTGATATTGAGATGAAGGATCTGTTTGTGGCAGTTAAGGATTATTATCTGGAGCCGGAACCAACTAAAAATCTGATGGATTTCTGTATGAATCATCAGCTCTCCATGACTAATCTTCTTCTGCTTGGCATCCGTACCTATCTGTCAAAGGTAAATAATGGACAGGAAGATATTACTATTCAGAACTTTATATCCAGACGTTCTACTCATGATGAGTGGACTTCCGGGGGAAGCAGAACCATCATGTTCCCATGCAGAACAGTGATCGCACCGGAGACAGATTTCCTTTCTGCTGCTTATGAGATCCAGAATATGCAGAATCGTATCTACATGCACAGCAACTATGATCCGGCACTTATTATGGATGAGATGAGAAAGAGATACAATACACCGGAGCATACAGGATATGAGAGCTGTTATCTGACTTATCAGCCAATGACTGTGAAGGTGGAGAATGAAATGCTTGGAACCATCCGTCAGCATGCAAAATGGTTTGCAAACGGTGCGGCCACCAAGAAGATGTATCTGACCGTATCCCATACAGAAGATGGAGGTATGAACTTCTCCTATCATTACCAGACTGCTCATCTGGAGGAACATGACATGGAACTGCTCTATTATTATATGATGCGTATTCTGTTTAAGGGAATCGCAGAGCCGGATATGAGCATCGGCGAAATTATGGAACTGGTTTAACTAAATCAATATCAGGAGGAAATGCAATGAATCAGGAAATGGAATTTAAAAATATCGTAGCACAGTACAGCAAGGTAGCACCGGAAGAAATGAACAATGAGATGAGATTTCGCGAGGATCTGGGTTTCAGTTCTCTGGATTTTATGTCCTTTTTAGGTGAGCTTGAGGATACCTTTGATCTTGAACTTGATGAGAGCGAAGTGCTGAAGATCACAACTCTCGGTGAAGCCTTAAATCTGCTGGAAGAACTTCAGTAATCTTTTTTGGAACAATTGAACAGTTCAGAAAATAATGGGGGGACAGATATGCTGATCAGAAATATATTAGAAGAAAGTGCACGTAAATTTGATGAAGTAAAAGCAGTAAAATGGCTCAACAAAAAGGAAATCATGGAAAGAAGCTATGGCGAACTGATGGAAAATGTAGGTTTCACCAGAAAAGGTCTTCTTGCAGAAGGCTTTGAGGGCAAACACATTGCACTGATCGGAACCAGTTCAGTAGAGTGGATGGAAAGCTATCTGGGAATCATTACAGGATGTACCACAGCAGTACCGCTGGATGCCGCACTTCCCTGTGAGGATCTGATCGACCTGCTTAACCGTTCTGATTCTGTAGCTCTTTTCTTAAGTCCGAAGCTTAGGCCATATCTGGATGCATTTCTTGGAAACTGCCCGAAACTTCAGAAAGTGTGGATGCTTCAGGAAGAGGTAGAAGATGCACCGGCAAAAGTATATGGTATTGGTGAACTTCGAAATGCGGGAAAGAGCGCATCAGCAGATTCTGTCTGCCCGGATGCAGAGGATATTGCGACCATCATTTTCACTTCCGGAACAACAGGAAAGAGCAAGGGTGTTATGTTGACACAGAACAATCTGGCTTCCAATGTTGAGGCAGTAAAGATCACAGCAGAACCGGGAACTGCCATACTCAGTGTGCTTCCAATCCATCACGCATTCTGCCTGGTTATGGACTGGCTGAAGGGATTCTCTCTGGGTGTAACTCTTTGCATCAATGATTCCCTGCTCCATATGGTAAGGAATATGAGTATTTTCAAACCGGATATTATGCTTATGGTTCCAATGATGATCGAAACTATTTATAAGAGACTGGCTGCTGCTGATCCGTCAATCCCGAAGGCAGTTCTGGCAGAAAAGGTATTCGGCGGAAAACTGCGCATTATCTTTACAGGCGGTGCACATCTGGATCCGTATTATATTGACCGTTTTGCAGAATATGGCGTTGAAGTACTGGAAGGCTATGGAATGTCAGAGTGTTCCCCTGTTATCAGCAATAATACACCGGAAAATCACAAAAAGGGTTCTATTGGAAAACCCCTTGAAAATGCAGAAATCAGATTTGAAAACGGTGAAATCCTGGTAAAGGGAAGCAGCGTTATGAAGGGATATTATCAGATGCCTGATGAGACAGCAGAGACTTTAAAGGATGGATGGCTGCATACAGGTGACAAGGGATATATGGATGAAGACGGTTATCTGTTTATCAATGGACGTGTGAAGAACCTGATCATCCTGTCCAACGGTGAAAATGTATCTCCGGAGGAGATTGAGAATAAGCTGGCGCTGAATCCGCTGGTAGGCGAAGTTATTGTGACAGGTGAGGATAATGGCCTGACTGCCCGTATTTATCCGGAGCAGGCAGTTGTAGAAGCGAAATCATTGGATGCAGAGGCAATTCAAACACAGCTTCAGGCATTTCTGGATGAATATAACAAAAATCAGCCCACTTATCGCCGTATTACAGGACTGGTTGTCCGCAAAAATCCTTTTATCCGCAACACAACAAAGAAAATCAGGAGACAGGATGTCCTGATTGATGAGCCTCTGGAATAAAACAGAGGCTTATATTTTGCGGAAAACACTAGGATAAAAGCGGAAGCATACCGGATAAAAAAATCTCAGACAGAATATCAGCGATCACTTCCGGTGCCAGATTAAAATTATCCCGGCTCCATTTGTGGAGAACGCCGATAGTACTGCCGATGGCGCAGGTGATCACATAGGAAACTTCTTCCTTTGTATGCTTGGCAGGTCTGGAATTAGATGTAGTTTCTGTAACATAATGATGGAGCATAGTTAGCATTTTTTCAAACAGATCATTTCCATGAGGTGTGCTCAAAAGACCGGACAGAAAAGGATTTTCCATAGTGTACCGGCACAGGGTCAGAAAATAGGAACTGCAGATATCCCGGTCATTTTTTGGCTGGAAATTTTCCATCATGGAAAAAACATCATGAATGGTTTTATCCTCAACTGCAGAGATCAGTGAAGGGATGTCCTGATAGTGATTATAAAAAGTACTTCTGGCAATACCAGCTGTTTTAGTGATGTCGGATACAGTAATCCTGTCAGGCTTCTTTTCTTTTACTAATTTGAAAAAAGCACCTAAAATGGCTTCGTCAGCCACAGAATATCTTTCATCGGGAATTATATTTTGCATAGCCGTCTCCTCCCGGGAGTCTGTAAGTAATACGTAAAGTATACCACAAATCTGACCATAAAAAAATATATTTTCATTCTCAGTCAATTCTTTTACTTTCTGCATAATCCCATATCCACAATTATTGCATGGCAATGTATTTGTCAAGCTGGAAGGTATGTGCTATGATTAAATTGACTATGGAATAATGTGTTATCCGGAGAAAAAAATGAAAATATCAGAGGTACGATGGGAGGATTTTTTATGCGCAGAAGAGACAGAGAAGTAACAGATTTTAATGAGATCATACATATACTTGATTCTGGTAAGGTCTTGCACCTTGGGCTGGTGGATCAGGGAAAGCCATACATAGTTCCTATGAACTACGGTTATGTTATGGAAAATGATAAACTTGTATTTTATGTGCACGGTGCTTTGGAAGGCCGTAAGCTTGACATTATCAGAAACAATTCAGACTGCTGTGTTCAGATTGAGTGTGATGTTCAACCATTTTCAGGTAAAGTAGCCTGCCAATATGGGTGTAGTTATTATTCTTTTGATGGATTTGGAACTGCGGAGATTGTGGAATCACCGCAAGAAAAAATTAAGGCCATGAGTGCCTTAATGAAAATACAAACAGGTAAGGATTTTGAGTTTAATGAGCGGCTGGTTTCAATTGTCAGTGTCATCCGGATTGAGTGTGATTATTATACTGCAAAGTACAGACCATTACCGGCAAAGCCAGTAGTATAAATTGGGAATAATTTGTTACTTGGAGGACAAAAAATGACTATTAGAAAAGCAGAAGAAAAAGACATTCTAAGAATAATTGAATTGTTGGGACAGGTATTGCAGATCCATGCAGATATAAGACCTGATATTTTTATTCCCGGTACCACAAAATATACTGTAAGCCAATTGACAGAGCTATTAGAAAAAGAAGAAAAACCCATATATGTAGCAGTGAACGAGGAAGATGTTTGTGTAGGATATGCATTTTGCCAATTACAGGAACAGCCTTTTTCAACTAATATGGTACCGTTTAAGACTCTTTTTATAGATGATCTATGTGTTGATCAGCAGGCACGAGGACAGCATATCGGCGAGAGTTTGTTTGAATATGTAAAAAATGAAGCAAAGCGAATGGGCTGTTATGAAGTGACACTGAACGTATGGGCAGGAAATACTTCAGCGGAAAAATTCTATGAAAAGATGGGTATGAAAACAAAAGAAAGACAGATGGAATATATTTTGGAAAATTGATAGAGTTGCATTGTATATTTGAGAAGTCCATCTTATTAAAACAATGTAAATCAGGCACAAGTTTTGTTTCGGAAACTTGTGCCTGATTTTTACAGTGTTATTTGGAAATTACAGGTGCTTTTGTCCGATATTTTTAGCATTGATATAATTTATGATCATGTTTGCTGCATCGGAAATATCAAGTTTGCCTGTATCAATAGACAGCTGATACTGGCTGGCGTCTTCCCATTCTTTGCCTGTGCAGAATTTGTGGAAAGATGCTCTTTTCTCATCCACTTCCTTTATCAGTTTTGCAGCTTTTTTCTCATTAATACCGTCCCGTTCCATTACACGTTTGATACGGCAGTCTTTATCTGCGTGAAGAAAAACAGTAGTTGCCTCAGGATCATTTGCATAGATCGCTCCTGAACAGCGTCCGATGATTACGGCAGATTTTTGCTGCGTAAGTTCACGTATAAGTTCAAAAGATTTTTCCATCGGATTGCTTTCTCCGTAGCTTACAGCAATGCTGTAGAGCAGGCTGTTTACTGCCTTTTCCTGGAAAAATTCTTTGTTTTCGTCAAGCTTTCCAAGTTTTTTGGCCTCTTCTTCCAGCTTCTTTCTGTCATAGAGTTCCAGTCCAAGTCTGGAAGCCAGTTCTTTTCCTATTTCATGTCCGCCGCTTCCGCACTGTCTTGCTATTGTAATAATCATATCCCATGCCTCCTGTGCAATGATGTCGCATTTTATTTACTGTCAAAGTACTTTTTCGGTTACTGTTCACTGGTAAAATCCCGCGAGGTGTTTTTTGTGAGCGAAGGTCACAGAAAACCCGAGACATACCGCGCGAATTTATGCGATTAGCATAAATTCTGTGCATCGCGAAGCGTGTTGCTGGGAACGGAGTGAACAGTGACCTTTTTCGGAATTATTATACTCAAAAAAAATTGAAATGTATATGCCAAAATCTACTATAAATTGCCTTCACGAATCCTGATATTCTGGTACTTATGGCAAATTGGTCTGACAAATATCTGCTTAATATAAACATTCGACAAATACCTCATATTGAGATATGATGAGAATTGTGGGAGCTGCTTTGCAGCGGAGCAATTCGTAGATATCAAGTGCTTTTACAATATCTGAAAAAGAATATTCTCCTGTCATATAATGTTTTGTAAATCATTTTGCATGGATGTTCGCTGATAATAGGTATTTATGATATCCTGTAAAGTAATCGTATTCATTTTTTCTTCAGCAGTTTTTTGGATTTCATTATAGAATCCCTGCAAAGACAACTGAATATTAATGCCAACGCCGCAATCAGGGTTGGTATGAGTATCTAAATGAAGCAGCGGCTTCTCACCTTCAACTGCTTTATAAATATCCAGCAATGTAATCTGGTCTGCTGGTTTTGAAAGAGAAGGACGGGCATGTCCGGCTACACTGGTCATAAGTCCGGCTTTTTTTAGTTTTAACATAAGCTGGCGTACAAAGCCGGGATTTGTATGGACACTTTCTGCAATTGAGGCGCTGGAGAGAGATTTTTCCTGGTTGATAGCAATCAGAACCATCACATGAACAGTATCACTTAATTTCGTTGAATATTTCATGATAAGAAACTCCTTGTAGTATGATATAATGATTTTGCTTTCACATTTTTGAGACAAAAATATTTCTGGATTGTTAAAAACATCTCAAGTTCTCAACAGTTCTTTCCAATATGTTGAGAAACTGTGCATATTTATTATTTTGATTATTGTAAATAATATAATTACAACTATAATGAAATTTAAAGGAAAAGTCAACACGGGAATGAAACTTACGGAGGATTGTATAATATGCTGATTGTAGACAAATTTATGAAACCACCAAAATCCTTGCATAAACATTGATTATTACATGATGCGATAAAATATTCACAAAGGAGAGCTTATGGAATACAAAAATCAAACAGAAAACCGTGCATTTCAGGAAATGTTGCAGGCAGCAGTAAAACGGCTGCAAAATCGTTCCGGAGAGGATCTTGCTGCAAAAAGTGGAGCTGTTTTTCATAGCAGCCGAAATGTGCTTGAAGTACTGAGTTTTTATGAAACGATTGAAATTCAACTCCCTGAGTTTCGTATTAACTCAAATATGGATGAATGGCATTATCTGATATTGCTGCATTATCTGGATATGGCCGATGGAACAGAAGGCTCACAGAAGCTCATTACTTTTGGTAACCTGAAAGATGGATTGATTCGAGGAACCAAGTTTGACCGGACTGCAGAGCAGAAACTGGAAAAGCTTTTGCAGGATAAAGATCCTGAGAAAATTCAGAAAGCATGTAAAAACCTGGGTGCAGAATTCACAGAGACAAAGGCGGATCTGTGTGCTGTTTTTCCAGTTCTGCCAAGATATCCGGTAACTTTAAAGATATGGTTTGCAGATGAAGAATTTCCTGCATCTGGCAAAATATTTCTTCAGGATCATGCCGATCATTATCTGAGTGTAGAAGATGCGGTAACAGTTGGAGAAATTTTGCTGCAAAAATTATCGGAAGCCTTTTCTTCTCTCTGATCATGAATCAGAAAACTTTCCAGCCCGGATTTGATAAATTTGTCGATTACTGTCTGAATCTGTTTCCAGTCATTACAGTGATTGCGGAGCATCAGTCTGTTGATGGAAAGGCAGCCATTCATTTGAAAATAAAAAACCGATTCTGCCTGTTCAAAGGTCAGGAGGCTGTGTGACATAAGCCAGGTCACATAGCCTTCTTTTGTATTTTCTGCTATTTTTTCCAGAAGAATAGGGGCAATTGCATCATCCAGAAACAGTGCCCTGTATTGTGATTCCATCTGTATTTTCTGACAGAACGGATAGGAACAGCTTTTTTGATTTAGACAGAATAAATGATCTACAGTTGTTAACATATCCTGAGTCATATCATTAAAAATATCTGATAATACATCATAGATATCGTAGTAATGAAGATAAAAAGTGCCACGGTTGATTTCAGCATTTTTGCAGACCTCTGTAACTGTAATTTTCGTAAAACTTTTCTGCTTTAACAATTCTAAGAACGTATCTTTTATGGTTTGTCTGGTATAGCGGGTACGGCGATCTTGTTTTCTCGTTTTTTCTGACATGATATACTCCTGTATTAGTTAGTATCATATGATTTCTCAACAATTTTTCTGATGTGTTGAGTAACCATACAAATCTCACAGACTGATTATTGTAATTTATATAGTAACAACTATAATGAGGTTTAAAGAAAAAGTCAACAGATTGTTCAGAATTTTAGGAGGAAAAACATGGGACATGTAATTGCAGTATCAGGAAAAGGTGGCGTAGGAAAAACAACTCTTTGTGGACTGTTGATCCAGTATTTATGTGAAAGCGGAAAACGTCCGGTCCTGGCGGTGGATGCAGATGCAAATGCAAATTTGAACGAAGTGCTCGGTGTTGAGCCGGAGGTCACACTTGGGGAGCTGAGAGAAGAAATTGAGCGGGCAGGCATAGACCCACGATATCAGATTCCCTCCGGTATGACAAAACAGGCATATCTGGAAATGCGTCTTTCTGATGCGATTGCAGAAGAAGACGATTATGATTTGATGGTAATGGGACGAACCCAGGGACAGGGCTGCTATTGTTTTGTAAATGGCCTTGTGCAGACCCAGGTTCAGAAACTGCAAAGTCATTATCCATATATTGTGGTTGATAACGAAGCAGGTATGGAACATATCAGCAGAGGAATCCTGCCAATGATGGAAGTTGCCATTCTTGTAAGTGACTGTTCCAGAAGAGGTGTTCAGGCAGCCGGACGTATTGCAAAGCTGATGAAGGAGTTAAACTTTAAACCACAGAAAACTGGATTAATCGTGAATCGTGTTCCGGATGGAAAACTGGATGCCGGAACTCTGGAAGAAATCCGAAATCAGGGACTGGAACTGTTAGGGGTTGTACCACATGATGACCAGGTATATCAGTATGACTGTAATGGAAAGCCGATCATACAGCTTCCGAAAGATTCTCCTGTAAGAAGTGCACTGGGAGAAATTATAAAGAAGTTAGGATTGTGAGTTGGGGGATTGAAAGTTTGAAGATTGAGTAAACAGAAATATTATCTGATTTGATATAACTAATTGCAAAGAAAGGAAAATCTTCATGAGAAATCATTGGACAGAAATAGAAAAATATTTAGAAGACCGGAATACGACATTTCTTTTCATGTAAATACAGACAGTGCCGATCTGATTGGAACGGATACCTTTATAAATAATGAGGTTCGCCTTCGGAAAGGCCCCATCTACCAATGCGCGGAATTTGGAGGATTTGGAATCCTGGACGAAATCAATATGGCAAAAAATGATGCGGTTTCTGTACTGCATGCCACACTGGATCATCGGCGCAGAATCGATATTCCAGGATATAACAGGATTTTACTTCATCCGGCAACACGATTTATCGGCACGATGAATTATGGTTACGCAGGCACCAGAGAGTTAAATGAAGCATTGGTTTCAAGGTTTATGGTAATTGATATGCCTGAAATGGATGAGGATAGTGTCCTTTTTGTATTAAGACAACATTTTCCAGATGGGGAAAAAAGTGCACTGAAAGCTTTTGCAGGACTATTTGTAATTCTTGTCAAATTGCAAGGAAATCGCAAGACTTTGGTCATGTGAATTTCCTTGCTTTTCAGTTATAATTATAGATAACAGAAACCTATAGCAGAGCAAAGATATGCAGGGTGTAGATCGGAAGTTAAAATTACTATAGGTAAATACATAGTAATAATGCCCAAAAACAGAAGATACATTTTTAGTAAAAAACGCTTTTGAAATCAAAGTAAAATGGCTTTATAATAAAAATAAGGGCGAGTAGCGTAATGAGTCGGAAAACAACAGTTATGCTGCTTGTTTTTATAAAATGAATTTCAGGAGGAACTGCATATGCATGAGTATGAAATTTTTATTGAGGATATAAATCCGTGTGGAGGAGAACAGTACAGTAAAAAAACTTTGATCGAGGCAGAAGCAGCCAGCCCGGAAGCTTATGTAAAAGAAAATGGAAGATTTCCGATTCTGGAATCCATACGCAACGAGAGTGGAGATGTTGTAATAGTAACAGGAGACAATCAGGGTTCTTTTGTACGTTATACTTTTACGGAATAAGAATGCCGGTCAGCAAGGAGTGGATTTTGTGAAATATGAAATTGGAGACTTTGTCAGCAAACCAGTTATAGGTATCTGTAAAATAGAAAATATTTTATATTTGAATCCGCAGGATGAAAAAAACGATAAGTTATATTATCTGATGAAACCAGTAGAAGATGAAAAGGACAAAATATATGTTCCTGTTTCAAGCTCAGATTCAAGACTGAGATTATGTCTGACAAAAGAAGAAGCCTGGAATCTGATCAAACGAATTCCGGATATCCCGACAGCATGGACAAACAATGAAAAAATGAGGGAACAAAATTATAAAGAAGCAGTAAGAGCAAATAACCCTGAGGCATTAGTTGCCATTATAAAAATGATTTATCAGCGGAAGCAGAAAAGACTTGCACAAGGGAAAAAATGTACTGCTACAGATGCAAGGTATTTCCAGATAGCAGAAAATCTGTTATATATGGAACTGGGAGTTGCACTTGAAAAGCCAAAGCAGGAAATCTGTAAAACGATTATTGATTACATCAATCAAAATAAAATAGATTGATGTGCATTATAAAAAATATTTTGTTTGACTTTAAAAAAAATAGGAAATATAATGATAACGAACGAGTAGCAGATGAGCGTAAATCCAGTTTCATGCTACTCGTTTTTCTTTTGTTAAAATAGAATATTTGCCATGAAAAAGTGTGTAGCCTGTCAGCGTAAGTCCAGCTTATGTGACAGGGTGCGCACTTTTTTGCGCAGAAAAGAGAGGAGTTAAAGTAAAATGGCAGAAAGTAACAAGATGAAGGATATGCCGGTGAATAAGCTGATGATCCAGATGGGAATCCCTATGATCTTATCCATGGCATTGCAGGCGGTCTATAACATTGTAGACAGTGCGTTTGTAGGAAATATGAGAGCGGGCAGTGAAGCTGCATTAAATGCCCTCACTCTGGTATTTCCGGTTCAGATGCTTATGGTAGCGGTAGGAATCGGAACAGGTGTAGGAACCAATGCACTTCTTGCAAGGACACTTGGACAGGGAAACAGGGAAAAGGCTGCAAAGGTAGCAGGAAACAGTCTGTTCCTGGGTGTAATCATTTATGTGGTCTGCTTACTGTTTGGTATCTTTGGGGTGAAAGCATATATTTCATCACAGACAGTTGATGCAGAAGTACTTGAAATGGGAGTCAGCTATCTGCGGATATGCTGTGTGATTTCTTTTGGTATTATTTTCTTTTCTTTATTTGAAAAGCTATTACAGGCAACAGGTCGTTCTCTTTATTCTACAATCGGACAGGTGGTTGGGGCTGTTGTAAATATTATTCTCGATCCGATCATGATCTATGGTATTGGACCTTGTCCTGAAATGGGAGTGAAAGGTGCAGCTTACGCAACTGTAATTGGTCAGGTTGCTTCTGCTGTATTGCTGCTTATTTTTCATATGAAACTGAACAGGGAATTCGGGCATGGACCGAAATACATGAAACCGAATGCTGGTGTTATAAAAGAAATCTATGCAATCGGACTTCCGGCAATTATTGCGCAGGCTCTGATGTCTATTATGGTTTATGTGATGAATCTGATCCTGAAGTTCAATCCATCAGCACAGACAGCCTATGGATTGTTCTATAAAGTCCAGCAGTTTGTTCTCTTCCTTGCTTTTGGTCTGCGAGATGCGATCACTCCGATCATTGCATTTGCTTATGGAATGAGAAGTAAAAAGAGAATTCAGGATGGTATCAAATATGGACTTATTTATACCATTGCATTAATGATTCTGGGAATTGCAATTACGGAGATTTTCCCCGGAGCGTTTGCAATGCTGTTTAATGCAGGACAGTCAAGAGAATATTTTATTGCCGCGATGAGAGTGATTTCAGTGAGTTTCTTGTTTGCCGGAATTAATGTTGCTTATCAGGGAATTTACCAGGCATTGGATGGCGGCCTGGAATCACTGGTGATTTCACTTTTGAGACAGCTGATTATTATCCTGCCACTGGCGGGAATCTTTTCTCTGTTTGTCAGAAATGGTCAGATGGGAGTTTCGTTGATCTGGTGGGCATTTCCAATTACTGAAATAATTTCATGTTTTGTGGGATATGTATTTTTAAAGAAAATCAGAAAAAATAGGGTTGATGTTTTAAACTAGGAGGAATCAGAGATGGCAAAAAGAATTATTACGATCAGCAGGGAATTTGGAAGCGGTGGACGTTTTATCGGAGAAGAAGTGGCAAAGAAACTCGGAATTGCCTATTATGATAAAAATATCATTGGTCAGATTGCAGAAAAGTCCGGCTTATCACCGGAATATATTCAGGAAAATGCGGAATTATCTCCGAAAAAAGGTTTGTTCGCATATGCATTTTCCGGTCGTGATATCACAGGAAAATCTGTGGAGGACATGGTGTATGAGGTACAGAGAAATATTATTTTAGAATTGGCGGAGAAGGAGCCTTGTGTGATCATTGGAAGAAATGCAGACTATATCCTGAAAGACCGGGATGATGTGCTGAATGTATTTATTCATGGGGATATGCCGGAAAAAATAAAGCGTATCACTGGTTTACACAATGTAGAAGAGAAGGAAGCTGTGAAAATGATGGCAGACACAGATAAAAGGCGAAGAACAAATTATAACTTTTACACAGATCAGAACTGGGGAAAAGCCAGCAATTACACACTGTGCCTGAACAGCTCACAGCTTGGATATGACAGATGTGAGATGATAATTATGGAATGCGTGAAATAAAAACAGATTATGTTTTTTATTCAAATTGACTGAGTGGAAGATCCCTTTTTCTATGTAGTGTATCTGTAAAATAAAAGAGGCAGATATAATAAAAAGGAATAAACCAGCTTGTATCATTCAGGTAAGAGTTAAGTGATGGAAGCATTTCAGATAATAATAGTTACTTTGCGCATTTTGTGTTATAATTGAGATTAACAGGAAATGATAAATATCTGCAAAATGAATGTTTATCAGGAACTTACCGGAGGACATTTTAGTTAAGACGTAATAGATTTCGGACTTTGTAAAATGCAAAAGGGAGATCAATGATATGAGAAAAAAAACAGTTCAAAAAAGCAGTACCAAAGGCAATGCAAAAAGTAACACAAAGAGCAATGCAAAAAACAGCGTAAAAAGCAATGTAAGAAACAGTGTAAAAAACAGCCCTCAAAAAGCTGTTAAGACTGTTGCTCCAACAGTAGAGAATGTTTCTGTTAAGCAAGCCGTAATTATTCAGGAGCCATCTGTTGAACAGAATGAACAGAACATTCCAACGAGACAGCCTGATCTGGGACCGCGAAGAAGTGTAGCCTTCATTGGATCAGAATGTTATCCATTTGTTAAGACAGGCGGATTGGGAGATGTAATGTCTGCCCTGCCAAAGAGTCTGGCAAAATTAAACATTGATGTTAAGGTCATTATTCCAAGATACAAATGTATTCCTCAGAAATTTCAGGAAAAGATGGAATACAGGGGTTCCTTTGATATGAATCTCTGCTCTGATGGAAAGCAGTATTATGTGGGAATTATGGAATATCAGGAGGATGGGGTTGTCTATGATTTTATAGATAATGATGAGTTCTTCTCCTGGGGAAATCCATATACGAATCTCATAGATGACATTCCGAAATTCTGTTATTTTGCCAAAGCTGCCCTTGCTGCCCTTAATTATCTGAACTGGACTCCTGATGTAGTACATTGTCATGACTGGCAGGCAGCTTTAGTACCACTTTATCTGAGAACTTGTTTTCAGGATACAGATGTAGGACGTGCAATTTCAGTACTCACAATACATAATCTGAAGTTCCAGGGTATTTATGACAGAAAAAAGATTCAATACTGGTCAGGACTTCCTGATTATGTATTTAATAAGGACTGCATGATCCAGAACTGGCTGGATGCCAATATGTTAAAGGGTGGCATCGCTTACAGCAATAAAGTTACAACTGTAAGTAACACCTATGCCTGGGAGATTCAGACAGAGGAATATGGAGAGGGACTTGCAGAGCATTTAAGATATCACAACAATAAGATTCTGGGAATTGTGAATGGTATTGATACGGATATCTGGAATCCTGCAACTGATAAGCTGTTAGCAGCTGATTACGATGAGAAGTCAGCAATAAAGAATAAAAAGATTAATAAAAAAGCTCTCCAGGAATCTCTGGGGCTGGATGTAGATGAGCATAAGATGGTAATCGGACTTATTTCACGTCTCACCAACCAGAAAGGTCTTGATCTTGTAAATGACGTAATCCCGGGAATTATGGATGAACATACGCAGGTGGTTGTTCTTGGTACTGGTGATTCTCAGTATGAGAATACATTCCGTTATTATGAAAACAAATATAAAGGCAATTTCTGTGCATATATTGCTTACAATGAAAATGTGGCTCACAATATTTATGCAGGATGTGATGCGCTTCTGGTTCCATCAAGATTTGAACCATGTGGACTTACACAGCTTATAGCCATGAGATATGGTGCAGTTCCGATTGTAAGAGAGACCGGAGGACTCAAAGATACGGTTCAGCCTTATAATATGTTTGAAAATACAGGAAACGGTTTTACATTTGACAGATATGAAAGCGGGCTGCTTTATGACGCGATCAACAGAGCAAAGACGCTCTATTTCGAGAACAGGAAATCCTGGGATGATATGGTGATCCGCGATATGAATAAAGATGTCTCCTGGGAAAAGAGTGCAAAACAGTACAAAGATATGTATGTAGGTTTAACGCCAAGAAATTAGAGTAGAGAATTTAGATTCTTTTTAAAAGCGTATATCACATAGCATCAGCATATAATAAAGTTATAATTGTATTTTTGGAATGGATTCTGTAGAATGGAACCAGAAAAGCTGTATGAGAGGGAATAGAGGAATTTTTGAATATATTGTTTTTGAATTACAATCCGATAAAAGGTTGTAACAATACTTAGAGTAATGTATGCTGGACGGGATATAGATAATCAGTTAAATCTCCACACAAAGCAATAAAGGTTGATTCAGTTAAAAATAAAAGACATCAGCATAAATTCGCTGATGTCTTTTATAAATAGTAGTTTATTGTTTATAAATAATTTACTTTGTGTCCTGCAGTGCAAGATAACCTTCTTCGCCTGTACGGATTTTAACAACATTTTCAATATCATATACAAATACTTTACCGTCACCGATCTGGCCTGTATGAAGAACTGCTTTGGCAGTTTCAATAACTTTCTGTACAGGTACGAGACTGACAACAATCTCAATCTTGATCTTAGGAAGAAGATTCATTTCCATCTCAACACCACGATAGTAGGATGGAGCCCCTTTCTGTACACCGCATCCGAGAACGTTCGTGATAGTGATACCTGTAACACCAATCTCGTTCATTGCCTG
This sequence comes from Blautia luti, assembly GCF_033096465.1. Taxonomy (NCBI): domain Bacteria; kingdom Bacillati; phylum Bacillota; class Clostridia; order Lachnospirales; family Lachnospiraceae; genus Blautia; species Blautia luti. Next base: position 1,209,863 of record NZ_AP028156.1, read on the forward strand.
CATAAATTCATCAAGTTTATTCTGACGAGTGATGATAACAACTTTTGTAAGCTTATGAACGCCTTCTTTCGGAAGTTCAGGAACTGATTCAGCAGGAGCAGAAGGTCTGGCTGTGACAACAGGAGCTTTTATGGAAGTTCCCATAGGAGTCGGAACACCAGCCATTGCGAAACCGTCATAAGCACTTGCAAGACCATGTTCTTTGGAGTCAAGACCTGCAATCTCTTCTTCAGCTGAAACACGAAGTCCGATTGTGTGTTTGATTACCTGGAAGATAATTGTCATAGTAACAACAACCCATGCGATTGTAATGATCATACCTGTGAACTGAACGCCGAATCCGTGGAAGCCGCCTCCTGTAAGGAGTCCTTTCCAGTCTGTGCCTGAACCGTCGGAGAAAAGACCAACTGCAAGGGTACCGAATGCACCGTTTAAACCATGAACACCGACAGCACCGACAGGGTCATCAATTTTCAGAACCTTATCAATAAATTCAATACCAAATACTACGATAAAACCGGAAGCAATACCGATGATTGCTGCGGATGTAGGAGAAACTGTGTCGCATCCTGCTGTAATTGCTACAAGTCCTGCAAGAGAACCATTCAGGGACATGGAAACATCCGGTTTTTTGTAACGTACCCATGTGATGATCATAACAGTTACAGTTGCAACAGCTGCTGTAAGGTTAGTAGTAACGAAGATTTTACCTGCACTTACGATTGCATCGCCTTCCATACTTACTGTGGAAGCACCGTTAAATCCGAACCAACAGAACCAGAGGATAAATACACCTAAAGCACCAACTGTAAGGTTGTGTCCCGGGATAGCTTTTGATTTGCCGTCTTTTGAATACTTGCCGATACGAGGTCCAAGGATGATGGCACCGATCAGAGCTGCCACACCACCTACCATATGTACTGCACAGGAACCAGCGAAATCATGGAAGCCCATCTGGCTGATAAATCCGCCGCCCCAGATCCAGTGTCCAGATACCGGATATACAACAAGACTGATCATAAGGCTGTAAATGCAATAGGAAAGGAACTTGGTACGTTCTGCCATTGCACCGGAAACAATTGTTGCGGATGTTGCACAGAATACTGTCTGGAAGATTAAGAATGCCCAGAAAGGAACTCCGTCAGGAAGCATTCCTGAACCATAGTGTGCTTCTGTGGCAATACCACCGATCTTTCCGATAAATCCATTACCTGCACCAAACATCAGACCGAAGCCGACCAGCCAGAAGACCGGAGTTCCGATACAGAAGTCCATCAGGTTTTTCATAATAATGTTACCTGCGTTTTTGGCTCGTGTGAAGCCTGTTTCTACCATTGCGAATCCGGCCTGCATAAAGAAGACCAGCGCGGCGCCGACCAGCACCCATATTGTGTTTACTGCGGAAAATTCCATAATAATATTCCTCCCTCATAAAAATTTCCTCATATTTTATAAAATGCAAAAAGCGCAATGCCTGGAAATGTAGCCAGTTCATCGCGCTTTTGCGAATATAAAATCCATATTTATAGTGTATTGCATAACTGATGTAATAGAAAAGACATTTCGTATGACTGTATGCAATGCAGTTTAAAATCAAAATTATATGTAAAACAGGGGAACATCAAAATATCGTGTGATTAATGGATGAGGAAATCGATAATGAATTATGAAGTAGAGTTCATAAAGATATTCCCCTGTTATTACCTGTTAATTAAACGGAAAACAGAAGCTTGTCATATGTAGGATATGGAAGCAGTGCATCCGGAATCAGAGTTTCTGCTGCATCTACAGACTTTCTGAGTTCATCCATGTCAGAAAGAACAACTGTCTGGTATGCTTTTGCATTAGCCAGAGGATCTTCTGTAGCAAGTGCTTTGGCAGTATCTGCTTTTAAGGTCTCAAGACCTGTGGAAATCTCATCAGCAAGCTGTGACAGCTCTTTGATCAGTTTTCCTTCAGAAGCTGTGCTGACATCTGAAACAACTGATTTTTTAGCAACAGCAGTAGCTGCAACTTTGTCGATATATGCGAATACAGATGGAAGGAAATCCTTCTGTACCATTTCAACCATAGTATTGGACTCAATGTTAAGAATCTTGGAATAGGATTCCAGCCAGATCTCATAACGGGATTCAATTTCTTCTTTTGTGAAGATATGATATTTGGTAAAGAGTTCAATATTCTTGTCTGCGATCCACTGAGGAAGAGCATCCGGTGTAGATTTCAGGTTGAAGAGACCACGTTTTTCAGCTTCTTCGATCCATTCGTCTGTATAACCGTTTCCATTAAAGATAACACGTTTATGATCAATAATTGTCTTCTTGATCAGTTCGTGGATTGCATCCTCCATCTTGTCTTCCGGTACATCCTTTAACCGCTCTGCAAACTGGTGAACACACTCAGCAACAGCAGTGTTTAAGATAATGTTCGGGTTTGCAACAGAAGCTTCGGAACCAAGCATACGGAATTCGAATTTGTTCCCTGTAAATGCGAATGGTGAAGTACGGTTTCTGTCTGTATTGTCTTTTACGAAATGTGGAAGTACTTTTGCACCGATATCCATCTGGACTGCACGGCTTCCTGCAAAATATTCGTCATTTTCGATAGATTTTAATACTTCTGTCAGTTCATCACCGAGGAATACGGATACAACAGCAGGCGGAGCCTCGTTTGCACCGAGACGGTGATCATTTCCTGCACTTGCTACAGAAATGCGAAGTACATCTGCGTATTCATCAACTGCTTTGATAACAGCTGTCAGGAAAATCAGGAACTGTGTATTTTCAGCAGGTGTTTTTCCCGGATCAAGGATATTTACACCGGTATCTGTAATCATAGACCAGTTGTTGTGTTTACCACTTCCGTTGATTCCCTCAAATGGTTTCTCGTGAAGAAGGCATACAAGTCCGTGCTTGTCGGCAACTTTCTTCATTACTTCCATTGTTAACTGGTTGTGGTCAACCGCAACGTTTGTTGTATCGAATACAGGAGCCAGCTCGTGCTGTGCAGGAGCAACTTCGTTATGTTTTGTTTTGGCAGGAATACCAAGTTTCCAGAGCTCTACATCCAGGTCATGCATATAAGCTGCAACACGAGGTTTCAGAGCACCGAAGTAATGATCTTCCATTTCCTGGCCCTTAGGAGCAGGAGCGCCGATCAGTGTACGTCCGCAGAATACAAGGTCTTTTCTCTGTTTGTATAATTCCTTGTCTACCAGGAAGTATTCCTGTTCAGGACCTACAGTTGTATTTACGTGTTTGATATCTTTATTTCCTATTATATGGAGAAGGTTTGTAGCTTCTTTATCAAGTGTCTGCATGGAACGAAGGAGAGGAGTCTTTTTATCAAGAGCTTCTCCGCTGTAGGAGCAGAATGCTGTAGGAATGTAAAGAGTTCCGTCTTTGATGAATGCCGGTGATGTCGGATCCCATGCTGTATATCCTCTTGCCTCGAATGTGGCACGAAGACCGCCTGACGGGAAACTGGAAGCATCCGGCTCACCTTTTACAAGTTCTTTACCTGAGAAATCCATGATCACCTGACCATCTCCTGTAGGAGAAATGAAGCTGTCATGTTTCTCTGCAGTTACGTTTGTCATTGGCTGGAACCAGTGAGTATAATGAGTGGCGCCGTTCTCGGTAGCCCATTCTTTCATTGCAACAGCAACGGAGTTGGCAACATCAAGTTCAAGGTGTGTACCGTTCTCGATTGTTTTCTTTAATGCTTTGTACATGTCTTTTGGCAGTTTACTTCTCATTACTTTGTCGTTGAAGACCAGGCTGCCATACAGTTCAGGGATATTCTGTGCCATATAGGTATTCTCCTTTCGGTTTGTGATTCCTTTTCAGATGATGAATATGTGTAATGTCGCTGCAGAATAGCTTTGTGACTGCCTGCAGGTTTCGTCTCATAGAAAATTCCTCATCGAAAATTTTCTATAAAACGAAAGTTTTTATAAAACGAAAAAAGCGCTTCGGATACGATCTCTGTGGATCTTTCCAAAGCGCCTTTGCTTTATGTGCTGTACTATAAACGAAATAAAAACAGATGTCAAGCTTTTTTTGAAAAAAATTCAGGAAAAATTTTTGAGATATGAAAAAAAAAGGATAGGTTGACAAATTTATTTCTATTATTATAATTTTAAGGGAATGCATATGAATAAGTCATAAAAATAAGGCAAAAAATACGAAAATCGGAGGAAATCAGATGGCTGGAATAAAAGAAGAGTGCGGCGTATTTGGTATTTATGATCTGGATGGCGGCAATGTGGTTCCGTCCATATATTATGGACTGACTTCTTTGCAGCACAGAGGACAGGAATCCTGCGGACTTGCAGTTTCTGATACCAGGGGAGAACGTGGAAATGTACAGTTTCATAAAGATCTTGGACTTGTAAGTGAGGTACTGAGACAGGATGTTGTACGTAAATATCAGGGAGATATCGGTATTGGCCATGTGCGCTATTCTACAACAGGAGCTTCTGTAGCGGAGAATGCACAGCCCCTTGTTTTATCCTATGTAAAGGGAACACTGGCACTTGCACATAACGGAAATCTGGTAAACACACCTGAACTGAAATGGGAACTGATCCAGAATGGTGCGATCTTTCATACCACTACAGATTCAGAAGTAATCGCGTTCCATATAGCCAGAGAACGTGTACATTCGAAAACTGTAGAAGAAGCAGTGTTAAAAACTGCAAAGAAGATCAAAGGTGCCTATGGTCTGGTAGTCATGAGTCCGAGAAAGCTCATCGCAGTTCGTGATCCTTATGGATTAAAACCGCTGTGTCTGGGAAAAAGGGATAATGCCTATGTGATTGCATCAGAGAGCTGCGCGCTGACTTCTGTAGGCGCTGATTTTGTCCGTGATATCAAGCCGGGTGAGATCCTCACGATTACGAAAGATGGACTGAAATCCAATATGGAACTTGCAACTACGAAGAAAGCTCACTGCGTATTTGAATATATTTATTTTGCACGTCTGGACAGTACCATTGATGGTGTGAAAGTTTATGATGCCAGGATTCGGGGCGGTAAATCCCTGGCCAAATCCTATCCGGTAGATGCAGATCTTGTTACCGGGGTTCCGGAGTCCGGTCTTCCTGCAGCGAAAGGGTATTCAGAAGAGTCAGGGATTCCTTTTGCTTTTGCCTTTTATAAAAACAGTTATATAGGAAGAACCTTTATCAAGCCCACGCAGGAAGAACGAGAGTCAAGTGTACATCTGAAACTGAGTGTTTTGGATTCTGTAGTAAAGGGAAAAAGGATCGTGCTGGTAGATGATTCTATTGTGCGAGGCACAACAATTGCGAATCTGATACATATGCTGAAAGAGGCCGGTGCGAAAGAAGTACATGTACGCATCAGCTCACCGCCATTCCTTCATCCGTGTTACTTCGGAACAGATGTGCCGTCCAATGACCAGCTGATCGCAGCGACTCACAGTGAGGAAGAAATCTGTAAGATGATCGGGGCAGATTCTCTGGGATATATGCAGACAGATTATCTGGAGGGCATGGCAGGAGGACTTCCGCTCTGTAAAGCCTGTTTTGATGGCAATTATCCGATGGAGATTCCTGATTATTCAGAGGCAGAGTTTATGGATATCCTGAAATGTTGACACTTTTCATGAAAAAATGATCAGAATGTCCGCAGATATGGAATCAATCTCAGTGAATGGTAAAACCAATTCAAAACAAATATATATAATATATACAAAATACATCAAAGAAATTACATCAAAAGTATACATTTTTACCTGAAAAGAATCCGAAAAAGCGAAAGATAAGATGAAAAAAATCTTGACAAAACGACAAATGTGGAACATAATGTGAGCATCCGAACAACAATATTGAAGTGGCAGCACAGATGAAGAGACATCATTACTGGTACATTGTTTCGAGAATGATGTACAGGAAACGAAATAAAGAAATGTATTCGTATTTCCAGAAAGGGTGATCATGATGACACAGAGTAAAATTAAATTAAATGCAACAGAAGAGGTTCAGGAATTTGTAAATGCAGCAACGAAATGTGATTTTGATATTGATATATATTATAACAGATTTCTCATTGATGCGAAATCTATCCTCGGTATCCTCAGCATGGATCTGACGAAGGTACTGACTGTAGAATGTCATGGTGAGAGTAAAGAATTTGACCGTACACTGAAGAAATTTGCAGTTGCGTAAATTTTACAGCCGAATAATTATTGCAGAAAAGACGGGCCTGGCAGAGGAAGTTCTACAGACCTGTCTTTTCTTGTATAACAGGAAATTCTGACGGATTTCCTATGGGAATAATGTGATTTGATGAAAAACGGAGAATTTCATTATTGACAAATGAAAAAAAATGTTTTATAGTATAGCATATTTTTAAAAGAAAACACATATTGTTTAGGATATGATGATCTGACAAAGGCGTCGGATGCAGAATATCAGATGGGTCAAGTGCCCTCTGAATTCCGCATCTGGCGCCTTTTTTGTTGTAAACCAAGGATGGTGGAGGAGGAAATCAAAATGGCAGTGAAATATGTATTTGTCACAGGAGGAGTTGTTTCCGGTTTAGGAAAAGGTATCACAGCAGCATCTCTGGGACGTCTTCTTAAAGCAAGAGGCTATCAGGTAACTATGCAGAAGTTTGATCCTTACATTAATATTGATCCGGGAACTATGAACCCGATTCAGCACGGAGAAGTTTTTGTAACAGATGACGGTACAGAGACAGACCTGGATCTGGGACATTATGAGAGATTCATTGATGAGAGTCTTGATAAAAATTCCAACGTGACAACCGGTAAGGTTTACTGGTCTGTTCTTCAGAAAGAACGTCACGGGGATTTCGGCGGGGGTACCGTACAGGTAATTCCTCATATTACAAACGAGATCAAGAGCCGTTTCTACCGCGCCAAATCACCGGAGGAGAACAAGATTGCCATTATCGAAGTGGGAGGAACTGTTGGTGATATTGAAAGCCAGCCGTTTCTGGAAGCAATCCGTCAGTTCCAGCTCAATGTGGGACATGACAATGCAATCCTGATCCATGTAACATTAATTCCTTATTTAAAAGCATCTGAAGAACTGAAAACCAAACCAACTCAGGCAAGCGTAAAGGAACTTCAGGGAATGGGAATCCAGCCGGATGTATTGGTATGCAGAAGTGAACATGAACTGACAGAGGACATTAAAGAAAAAATCGCTTTATTTTGCAACGTACCTGTATCACATGTGCTTCAGAATCTGGATGTGGAATATTTATATGAAGCCCCTCTTGCAATGGAAAGAGAGAAGCTTGCAGATGTAGTTCTTTCCAGCCTGAGATTGGAAAACAGAAAACCGGATTTAAGTGACTGGGAGGAAATGGTAGAAAGTCTGAGAAATCCGAATAAAACAGTAAAAATCGCAATTGTAGGAAAATATACACAGCTTCATGATGCATATCTCAGTGTAGTAGAGGCACTGAAACATGGCGGAATTTCCTGCAGAGCCAAAGTAGAGCTTGAGTGGATCGATTCCGAAGAACTGACAGAGAAGAATCTGGATCAGCAGCTTCACAATGTAGATGGTATCCTGGTTCCGGGTGGTTTCGGAAACAGAGGTACAGAAGGAATGATCCTGGCAGCACAGTATGCAAGAGTACATAAGATTCCATATCTTGGAATCTGTCTGGGAATGCAGATGGCAATTGTAGAATTCGCCCGTCATGTACTTGGATACGAAGATGCAAACAGTATTGAACTGAATCCGGAAACCAAACACCCGGTAATTGCATTAATGCCGGATCAGGAAGATATCGAAGATATTGGAGGTACCTTAAGACTTGGAAGTTATCCATGTATCCTTGCAGAAGGTTCCAAATCTTATGAACTCTTTGGTAAGAAGGAGATTCATGAGCGTCACAGACATCGTTATGAAGTAAACAACGCATTCCGTAAAGAACTTCAGGAGAAGGGAATGAATATCGTAGGAACTTCCCCTGATAACCATATCGTAGAGATGATCGAGATCGCAGGGCATCCGTTCTATGTAGGAACCCAGGCCCATCCGGAATTCAAATCCCGCCCGAATCATGCACATCCTTTATTCAGAGGATTTATTCAGGCGGCTGTGAACTTTAGGCAGAGCGATACGAATGAAGAATAACAGAAAGGATGAGGAGATTATGAAAGAAGTGAGAGAACAGCAGCAAGGTATGTACAGGCCTGAATTTGAGCATGACAACTGTGGTATCGGAGCAGTTGTCAATATCAAAGGCAAGAAAACCCACGATACTGTTGCAAATGCATTAAAGATCGTAGAACATCTGGAACACCGCGCAGGTAAGGATGCAGAAGGCAAAACCGGTGACGGTGTAGGTATTCTTCTCCAGATTTCCCATAAATTTTTCAAGAAAGCCTGTAAGAAAGAGGGATTTGAGATTGGCGATGAGAGAGAATATGGCATCGCACAGTTTTTCTTCCCGCAGCACGAGATCAAACGCGCACAGGCAAAGAAGATGTTTGAGATCATTCTTGAGAAAGAAGGCCTGGAACTTCTTGGATGGCGTCAGGTCCCGGTATTCCCGGAAGTGCTTGGACACAAGGCAAGAGAATGTATGCCATGTATTATGCAGGCATTTATCAAAAAGCCGGAAGATGTGGAAAAAGGTCTTCCATTTGACCGTATGCTCTACATTGCAAGACGTGAGTTTGAACAGAGTAATGATAATACTTATGTAGTTTCCATGAGCAGCCGTACCATCGTTTACAAAGGTATGTTCCTGGTTGGACAGCTTCGTACTTTCTTCGAAGACCTCCAGAGCCCGGATTATGAATCTGCTATCGCTATGGTACACTCCCGTTTCAGTACCAACACAAACCCAAGCTGGGAGAGAGCACATCCGAACCGTTTCATGGTACATAACGGTGAGATCAACACCATCCGCGGCAACGCAGATAAGATGCTTGCAAGAGAAGAGAACATGGAATCTCCATACCTGGAGGGACAGCTTCATAAAGTGCTCCCTGTTGTAAACAGAAATGGTTCCGACTCTGCAATGCTTGATAATACACTGGAATTCCTGGTAATGAGTGGCATGGAGCTGCCTCTTGCAGTGATGATCACAATCCCTGAACCATGGGCAAACAATGATACCATTTCACAGGCAAAGCGTGATTTCTACCAGTACTATGCAACCATGATGGAGCCATGGGACGGACCTGCATCTATCCTCTTCTCAGACGGTGATGTGATGGGAGCTGTCCTTGACAGAAACGGTCTCCGTCCATCCAGATATTATATTACCTCCGATGGTTACATGATCCTTTCCTCAGAAGTAGGTGTTCTGCCAATCCCGGAAGAGAAGATCGTATTAAAAGAGCGTCTTCATCCTGGAAAAATGCTCCTGGTAGATACTGTAAAGGGAAAAGTTATCGATGACAATGAGCTGAAAGAGGGCTACGCAAAAATGCAGCCATACGGTGAATGGCTTGACAGTCATCTGGTACAGTTAAAGGATATCAAGATCCCGAATGAGAGACCGGAAGAGTACACACCAGAGCAGAGAGCGCGTCTGCAGAAAGCATTCGGTTATACTTATGAGCAGTATCGTACTTCCATCAGAAACATGGCATTAAACGGAGCAGAGAGCATCGGAGCCATGGGTGTGGATACCCCACTTGCAGTATTTTCCAAACAGAACAGACCATTATTTGACTATTTCAAACAGCTCTTCGCACAGGTTACTAACCCTCCAATCGATGCGATCCGTGAGGAAATCGTTACCAGCACAAGCGTTTATGTTGGCAAGGACGGAAACTTGCTGGAGCAGAAACCGGAAAACTGTCAGGTATTAAAAATCAACAATCCGATCCTGACAAATACAGATATGATGAAGATCAAGAGCTTCAAACATGAGGGCTTCAAGACAGCTGTTGTTTCTACCTTATATTACAAGAGCACCAAGCTTGAGAGAGCTATTGACCGTCTTTTCGTAGAAGTAGATAAAGCATTTCGTGAGGGTGCAAATATCCTTGTTCTTTCAGACAGAGGAGTAGATGAAAACCATATGCCGATCCCGTCACTTCTGGCAGTATCCGCAGTTCATCAGCACCTTGTAAAAACAAAGAAGAGTACCTCTCTTGCCATCATTCTGGAATCCGGAGAACCGAGAGAAGTACATCATTTCGCAACTTTACTTGGTTATGGTGCAAGCGCTATCAACCCATACCTTGCCCTTGAGACAATCCATGAGCTGATCGACAGCCATATGTTGGACAAAGATTACTATGCAGCAGTAGATGATTACAACCATGCAGTTATCAGCGGAATTGTAAAGATTGCTTCCAAGATGGGTATTTCCACCATTCAGTCCTATCAGGGATCTCAGATTTTTGAGGCAATTGGTATCTCTTCTGATGTGATCGAGAAATACTTTACAGGTACAGTCAGCCGTGTGGGCGGTATCACACTGGAAGACATCGAAGAGAATGTAGAGAAACTTCACTCAGAAGCATTTGACCCGTTAGGACTTCCGACAGACCTAACACTGGACAGCGTTGGTGCACATAAGATGAGAAGCCAGGGAGAGGAACATCGTTACAATCCTCAGACCATCCATCTTCTGCAGCAGTCCACATGGACAGGAAGCTATGATCTGTTCAAACAGTACACAGATCTGGTAGATAAAGAAAACCACGGAAACTTAAGAGGACTTCTGGACTTTAAGTTTGCCGAGACACCGGTTCCGCTTGAAGAAGTAGAAAGTGTAGATGATATCGTAAAACGATTTAAGACAGGTGCCATGTCCTATGGTTCCATTTCACAGGAAGCACATGAGACACTGGCAATCGCCATGAACCACCTCCATGGAAAATCCAATACAGGTGAGGGCGGTGAAAGTGACGAGAGACTGGATTCTGCAGGAAGCAGCGATGACAGATGCTCCGCAATCAAACAGGTTGCCAGCGGACGTTTCGGTGTAACCAGCCGTTATCTTGTATCTGCAAGAGAAATCCAGATCAAGATGGCACAGGGTGCAAAACCTGGTGAAGGCGGACATCTTCCTGCAAAGAAGGTATATCCATGGATTGCCAAAACCCGTCATTCTACACCGGGTGTCAGCCTGATTTCCCCGCCACCGCACCACGATATCTATTCTATCGAGGACCTGGCACAGTTAATCTATGATCTTAAGAATGCAAATAAATATGCAGATATTTCTGTTAAACTGGTATCTGAAGCAGGCGTGGGCACAGTTGCAGCAGGTGTTGCCAAAGCAGGCGCACAGACGATCCTGATCTCCGGTTATGACGGAGGTACAGGTGCAGCTCCAAGAAGTTCTATCCACAATGCAGGACTTCCATGGGAACTGGGACTTGCAGAAACACATCAGACACTGCTTAAAAACGGTCTGAGAAATCGTGTCCGCATTGAGACTGACGGTAAGCTTATGAGTGGCCGTGACGTTGCAATCGCAGCATTGATGGGTGCAGAGGAATTCGGTTTCGCAACAGCTCCTCTTGTAACCATGGGCTGTGTAATGATGCGTGTATGTAACCTGGATACCTGCCCGGTAGGTGTGGCAACACAGAATCCGGAACTCCGCAAGAGATTTAAAGGAAAACCGGAATATGTAGAGAATTTCATGCGCTTTATCGCACAGGAATTAAGAGAGTATATGTCTAAACTGGGATTCCGTACAGTCAGCGAAATGGTTGGACGTACAGATCTTCTGGTTCAGACAGACAATGTACCAGAACCACATCAGGGTAAAGTAGATTTAAGTGCAATCCTGAACAATCCATTTGCAGGCAAAGATCAGAAAGTTACCTTTGACCCGAAGGCTGTATATAATTTCGAACTGGAAAAAACCATGGATGAAAAAGTTCTGGTTAAAAAATGCGCAAATGCAATCAATAAAGGTCAGAAAACAGAGCTTTCTGTAAATCTGACAAACATTGACCGTACATTCGGAACCATCCTTGGTGCAGAGATTACCAGAAAGAATAAAAACGGACTTGCAGATGACACCATCACTGTACACTGCAACGGTGCCGGCGGACAGAGCTTCGGTGCATTTATCCCCAAAGGACTTACACTGGAACTGACCGGTGACAGTAATGACTACTTCGGAAAAGGACTTTCCGGTGGTAAACTGATCCTGAAGGTTCCGGAAAAAGCTGCATACAAAGCAGAAGAGAATATTATTGTAGGTAATGTTGCCCTCTACGGTGCAACCAGTGGTACTGCATTTATCAATGGTGTTGCAGGTGAGCGTTTCGCAGTCCGTAACTCCGGTGCATCCGCAGTTGTAGAAGGTGTAGGAGAGCACGGCTGTGAATATATGACAGGTGGCCGCGTAGTCGTACTTGGTAAGACTGGCAAGAACTTTGCAGCAGGTATGAGCGGCGGTATCGCATATGTACTGGATGTGGATAATGTTCTTTACAAGAATCTGAACAAAGCCATGATTTCCATCGAAAAAGTGGAAAACAAATATGACAAAAAAGAACTTCGCGACCTGATTGAAGCTCATGTAGAAGCAACAGGTTCCAAACTCGGTGCGAAAGTTCTGGCTGACTTTGATTATTATCTGCCGCACTTTAAGAAACTCATTCCGAATGAGTACAAGAAGATGATCACTTTAAGTGCAAAACTGGAAGAAAAAGGTCTGAACAGTCAGCAGGCACAGATGGAAGCGTTCTACGAAAGTATTGGCGCCAAGCATTGAGAGAGGAGAGGAAATCATGGGAAAACCTACGGGATTTTTAGAGTATAAAAGAGAGACGGCAAAGGTTCTGCCGCCAAAGGTCCGCATTGCAAATTTCAAAGAATTCAGGACACCTTTAAATAAAGAAAAACAGAAACTTCAGGGCGCACGCTGCATGGCATGCGGTGTCCCATTCTGCCAGTCAGGTATGATGATTGGCGGTATGGCATCCGGCTGCCCTCTGCATAACCTTGTACCTGAGACAAACGATCTGGTTTATACAGGCAACTGGAAACAGGCATTCTTAAGACTGAGCAAGACACACAGTTTCCCGGAATTTACTTCACGTGTCTGCCCTGCACTCTGCGAAGCAGCCTGCACCTGTAATATAAACGGAGAACCGGTATCCACCAAAGAAAACGAACGTGCGATCATCGAGACAGCCTATGAGAACGGATGGGTAACCCCACAGATCCCGGAAGTACGCACAGGCAAATCTATTGCAGTCATCGGAAGTGGTCCCTCCGGACTGGCAGCAGCTCAGCAGTTAAACAGACGAGGCCACAGCGTAACTGTATTTGAAAGAAAAGACCGTGTAGGCGGACTTCTCCGTTACGGTATTCCTAACATGAAGCTGGACAAAGCTGTTGTTGACAGAAGAATCCATCTTATGGAAGAAGAGGGAGTTAAATTCGTTACAAATGTAAACGTAGGAAAGGACATCAAAGCAGAAGAACTTCTGAAACAGTTCGACCGCGTCATCCTTGCCTGCGGAGCATCCAATCCACGAGACATTAAAGTTCCGGGACGGGATGCAAAAGGAATTTATTTCGCAGTAGATTTCCTGGGACAGGTAACAAAAGCGCTGTTGGACTCTGATTTTGCCAAAGTTCCATATGAACTTGCCAAAGGAAAAAATGTTCTGGTCATCGGTGGTGGTGATACAGGAAATGACTGTGTGGGAACTTCTATCCGTCTGGGTGCCAAATCTGTGATCCAGTTAGAGATGATGCCGAAGCCACCAGTGGAAAGAACACCATCCAATCCATGGCCGCAGTGGCCGAGAGTTCTCAAAACAGACTATGGTCAGGAAGAAGCCATTGCTGTATTCGGACATGATCCACGAGTATACCAGACTACGGTTACCGAGTTTATCAAAGACAAAAACGGAAACGTCTGCCAGGCAAAACTCACGAAATTAAAGAGCGAAAAAGATCCAAAGACAGGACGTATGATGATGGTACCTGTAGAAGGAACAGAAGAAGTCATCCCTGTAGACGTAGTTCTTATCGCAGCCGGTTTCCTTGGCAGTGAGAAATATGTAACAGACGCATTTAAGGTAGCCATCAATGGAAGAACCAATGTAGATACAAAACCAGAGCAGTATCAGACCTCAGTAGACAAAGTCTTCACTGCTGGAGACATGCACAGAGGCCAGTCCCTGGTAGTATGGGCGATCCGTGAAGGCAGAGAAGCTGCGAAAGCGGTAGATGAATCGCTGATGGGATATTCCTATCTGTAAAAATAAGATAAAATATGAGAAAGGTGCTATTGTCTGACGGAAAAGGACGTCAGGAAGTGGCACCTTTGTTTTTTTTGAAGTGATTTTCGGGTGTTTCGGGTATTACAATAATTGTAGTTTAGTTTAAATAAACAAAAATACTTAGTAAACCCAGCGTAGTCCTATCAGCGATTACACGGCGAAGATGTGATTACCACACCGAAAACAAAGAAAAGTAATCGTATGATCAAAATGCTGAAGTTCCTCTGTGAAGAAATGCAGGAATATTTGCAGATGCTTTACGGATTGAAGAAGAAAGACCGAATCTTTACGGTCACAAAGAATATCGTAGAGGTGTATATCTGAATCTGCTTACAAGTGGAAGGTTGAATGATTATTTGGCTGATATAGAAGAACAGGCACAGAAACGCTTTGAAAGGATTGTAGAGCAGATGGCAGAGAGTGAAGGTATTACCGAACAACTTAAAGCAAATGATCAGGTGGCTTGGGTAGGAGAAATGAATAATATTTGGAGTAGAGCAAGAGCGGTTGTGAATGCTGAATTGATTTATAACTAAAAAAGAAGAGATTTTGGATAAATGCTGGACTGTAAACTTTGTTTATAGCTTATTCTTAAGATAAAATAGAGTTGCTTGAAAGGAGTGCATAACATGAAAATAAAAGACGTAGAAGAACGAACAGGTTTATCCCGTTCTAATGTTCGTTTTTATGAAAAGGAAAAACTCATTGAGCCTTCAAGAAACGAAAGTAATGGTTATAGAGATTATTCAGAAAATGATGTGGAAAATATAAAGAAGATTGCATATCTGCGTACATTAGGAATTTCTATTGAGGATATACGAAGCATTATATCTGGAAAAGTAACATTGCAGGAAACGCTTGAGAGGCAGAATGAAATATTAAATAGTCAGATTACTGATTTGAATAAGGCAAAACTCATGTGCGAAAAAATGTTGGGTGAAGAAAGTATTAGTTATGAAAAATTACAGGTAGAACAATATGTAACAGAGTTGCAGGATTATTGGAAAGATAATCAAACTGTTTTCAAACTAGATTCAGTCAGCTTTTTGTATATATGGGGAAGTATGCTTACTTGGATAACGATTACCGTACTATGCTTGATTATTGGGGCGTTGTCTTATTCTAAGCTGCCGACAGAAATTCCGGTACAATGGAGTAAAGGTGTGGCAACATCTTTGGTGAATAAAAATTGGATTTTTATTTGTCCGGTTATCTGCATTATAATCCGTTATTTATTAAAACCTTTTATCTATGCCAAATTACAGATGAACAATTATTATGGAAAAATTATAACAGAGTATTTGACAAATTATATGTGTTTTATTGTATTGTCAGTAGAAATTTTCTCAATACTTTTTACTTTCGGAGTGGTAAAAAGTGTTGTTGTACTTTTATTTGTGAATACGGCAGTCTTTATGGGATTGTTAGTAGTCGGATTGACAAAAATGGATTTGAGAGGAAAAGAAATTTTATGATTCAGATTTCAAATTTAATTAAAAAATATGGTGAAACAGTCGTTTTTTCGAACTTAAACTATACATTTGAAAATACTTGTATTTATGGACTTGTTGGAAGAAATGGAGCTGGAAAGACTACCCTTTTGAATATACTTTCGAATTATGATAAAAATTATACGGGAGTAATTTCTATCGATGGAGAAAAAATGAACAAGGTTGATTATCTTGATATGCCAGTTGCCTATGCAATGGATCAACCCATTTTTTTTAACAACCGTAGCAAGAATTCCCTCACTATAGGTGATGGGATGAATTGCACATTCGAGCATGTCTGCTCAAATTCATAAAAAACCGCAAAAACACTTGTTCTGATACAATAAATATATTATAATAGAAAAAAGAACAATATGCTCTTGAAATTTGGACGGTTGAAATAAGCAATAAGTGAGTGCACATAATGAGTTTAGATAATAATTCTCATTCAGTGTTTTTGTTTGATCATGGTTATGAAATATGGCAGAAAGATGCTGGACGATAAGATGTCAGAGAGAACAAAAGAAATCTTTGAAATATAGCACCTGTTGAAACAATCCATCAGTATATAGAGAGTCAGGGTGAGAAAGATAAACCGAGCAGTAAAAATAAGGATCTATCCAAATAAAGAACAGATAACCCAGATAGAGAAGACGATCGGCTGCAGTCGTTTTCTTTATAACCGGATGCTTGCGGATAAGATCCGTTATTATCAGGAAGAAAAAAAGATGCTGAAAAATACGCCGACCGGATATAAAAAAGAATATCCATGGCTGAAAGAGGTGGATTCTCTTGCGCTGGCGAATGTACAGTTAAATCTGGAAGGGGCTTTCCGGAAATTTTTCCAGGAACCGGGAGTGGGCTTTCCGCATTATAAATCAAAAAAGCACTCGCGGAAATCTTATACAACAAATATGGTAAATGGGAATATCTGTCTGCAGGACAGGTTCCTGAAACTGCCAAAGATGCAGCCGGTAAAAATAAAACTCCACTGTATGATCCCGGAGGAATGGAAGCTGAAATCAGTGACTGTGAGCAGGGAACCATCCGGAAAATATTTTGCCAGCCTGCTGTTCGACTGTGAAAACCAAACAGCGGAGAAAAGACAGGCGGAAAAATTTCTGGGGATTGATTTTGCCATGCATGGAATGTGTGTATTTTCCACCGGTGAAAGGGCCGGATATCCCATGTTTTACCGGAATGCAGAGAAAAAACTTGCCCGGGAACAGAGAAAACTTTCCAGATGTGAAAAGGGCAGCCGTAACTATCAGAAACAGAAGAAAAAGGTTGCTTTATATCACGAAAAGATAAAGAACCAGAGGAAGGATTTCCAGCATAAGCTCAGCCACAGCCTTGCAGAAGACTATGACGCAGTATGTGTGGAGGATCTGAACCTGAGGGGGATAGCCGGAGGCCTGCATTTCGGAAAAGGGATACAGGATAACGGATACGGTCAGTTCCTTTCCATGCTTGGATATAAGCTGGAAGAACGTGGAAAATATCTGATAAAAGTAGACAGATATTTTGCATCCAGTAAGATATGCAGCGTATGCGGACATAAGAAGAAAGAGCTGGCATTATCAGAACGGATATACCTATGCGAATGTGGAAACCGGATGGACCGGGATGTGAATGCAGCGGTCAATATTCTGAAAGAAGGAAAAAGAATATATAAAAAATGTGCATAATAGCACAGAAAAGATCCGTAACCGGATAAAAAAGAACCGCGGGACACGCGGGGATAGCCTGTTTTAGCTTTGCCCTGAAGGGCAATTGAGCAGGAAGCTCCCACTTCAAAATCTGTAAGATTTAAGTGGCGAGAGCATGTCACGTTCTATGTTATGTATGGTAATGGCGATATATACAGGTCATAAAATAATTACTGGTAATAGAAAAGAAAAGGCAAAAAAAGAGAAAGTTACAGATAGGGAGGGATAAATAATGTTGGAAGTAGGAATTAAGGCACCTGATTTTGAGTTGCCCGATCAAAATGGGAAAATACATAGATTATCGGATTATACAGGAAAAAAAGTGATTTTATATTTCTATCCCAAGGATAATACAGCGGGATGCATGAAACAGGCATGTGGTTTTTCCGAGAGATACCCTCAGTTTACCGAAAAAGGTGCAGTTATTCTTGGAATCAGTAAGGATTCTGTATCCTCTCATAAGAGATTTGAGGAAAAATATGGATTGGCATTTACACTTTTAGCAGATTCAGAGCGGAAAGTTATTGAAGCTTATGATGTATGGAAAGAAAAGAAAAATTATGGAAAAGTCTCTATGGGAGTAGTAAGAACCACATATCTTATTGATGAACAGGGGATTATTATAAAGGCAAATGATAAAGTCAAGGCTGCAGATGATCCTGAAAATATGCTTAAGGAATTAGATTAATGAAGATAATATTATCCCCTGCTAAAAAGATGATTACAGATATTGACAGCATAGCACCGGATGCATTGCCTGAATTTATTGAAAAGACGACTGAGATACAGAGTTGGTTGAAAAGTAAGTCAAAAGAAGAATTGAAGACCATCTGGAAATGTAATGACAAAATTACAGAACAGAACTTCAATAGATTTGAAAACATGGATCTTTATCATTTACTTACTCCAGCTGTGTTATCATATGAAGGAATTGCTTTTCAATATATGGCTCCATCCGTGTTTGAGGACAGTCAGTTCGAGTATGTACAAAATCATTTGAGAATAATATCTGCATTTTATGGTGTGTTAAAACCAAGAGATGGTGTGACGCCTTATCGTTTGGAAATGCAGGCGAAGGTTGGAATAGGGGAAACAAAAAATCTGTATGAGTACTGGGGAGATTTATTGTACCGCTCAGTGATTGATAACAGCAGGGTTATAATCAATCTAGCATCAAAAGAATACTCTAAATGTATAGAAAAATATCTGACACAACAGGACAGATATATTACGATTACATTTTGTGAGTTATCAGGAGATAAACTGGTGACAAAAGGTACATATGCTAAGATGGCTCGTGGTGAAATGGTTAGGTTCATGGCTGAAAACAGTATTGAAAATCCCGAGGATATTAAGAAATTTGATAGACTAGGTTATTCATTCCGTTCTGATTTATCATCAGATGTAGAATATGTTTTTGAACGAAAAAAGGATGATTAAATGATTAAAACAAAAAGTAGTCAGTAATGTTAATTTATTATAACAATAAGAATTGTTACTACTATTGATTGATAATAAATTAATATTGATATATAATTATAATTAATAATGAATCCTAATAAGCATGGAATGGATTACACTAAATACAAATCAAGGTATTTATAGAAAACAGTTAATTCCGTGATAGGAACCTATTGCGGATTTCTGCCTCTGTGGTGGAGAATATGTAGAAGAAGTATACGCATACTGCAATCGTCATGGGTTTTGGAAATGCTAAAAACACTTGACATTCGTGCTAAGATTACAAAATAATTCAGATACAACAGTAATATATTTATAAGGAGGAACAAACTAATGAAATATGTATGTGACGTTTGCGGATGGGAATATGATGAAGAGGAAGGTTATCCTGAAGGTGGTATTGCACCAGGAACAAAGTGGGAGGATGTTCCGGAAGATTTTGAATGTCCATTATGTAATGTTGGAAAAGATCAGTTTTCAGAAGTTGAATAGAAGCCTAATCTTGTGTTAAATACGGATGGATAAATAAAAAGGGCGTGTGAAAAAACGAGAGTTTTTTCATGCGTCCTTTTGCTTATGGATGTAATAGTAGTTATATTACATAAAAAAGGATATAGTTCCCCTTACCCCATAAGAATGCTATTATGAAATCCTATGCGGCAGTTGCACCTTTTTTCTGTTTGTTGTGATATTTATAAAGATTGTGTCCGATAGAAACAAGAAATACTTCGAGCAGTACAGATTTTATTCCTCTTCGGACAATTCTTTTGTACCACCGATCGTTTTTCATGATACCAAAAGTACCTTCTGCCTGGATGGATCTGTTCATCCTCAGAAGTGCTCCCTGGATACTTTCGAGATTTTCTATCACTTCCTGATGCATCGCTGTAAGTTCGCGGTTGATCCGAACAGTACGGTTTTTATTTGTCTTTTTACATTGTTCTGCGTATGGACAGCTGGAGCAATCTTCACACTGATACACTTCTTCCTGACGCCCATACTTGTTTCCCTTTACGTTTTTTTGATACTGAAGGTAAAATCTTTTCCCGTTTGGGCAACGCATAATCCCGTCTTTCCCGATTGGAAAATTTACTGCACGAAATGGATCTTCATGATACTTCTTGTCAGTAGTCTCTTTCTTGAACATAGGGAACTTCATATATTTTTTCATTCCATGCTGCTCACAGAAGATGTAATTATTGTAAGAACCATATCCGGCATCTGCCACTGGATATTTCGGATAAAAGCCATATGTCGTATAAAACTTGTTCATCAATGGAATAAAACAATCCATATCTGAGCGATACTGATTTACATCGACAACAGCAATGTACTCATCTGCAACACCGACCTGTATATTATAGGCTGGAAGCAACTGGTCATTTCCCATGTAGTCTTTCTTGATTCGCATAAAAGTGGCCGAATGGTCTGTTTTTGAGTAGCTGTTGCGCTCTTCTCCGCAGATCTTTATTTTTTCTACATATTCTTCCAACTTGGTTGTATACTCCCTGAGTTTTTCATAATGACGCTGCTGCGTAGTTTTACGATGTCCTCTACCATGAACAAATATCGTTTCATCAATCTGCCAGGCTTCAGCATACTGCTCGGCAGCTTCTTTTAAATACTCTGGTGCATACTCACTATTGATACAAAGCTTTATCCCTGTACATGACAGCTCTTCATTGATTTCCTTAAAGAGTTCAGTAATCTTATCAAAGAGCCGGTATCTGGATTTTTCTGTGGCTTTTTTCCACACCCAGGAATATTTATTTGCATTTGCTTCAAACTTGGAACCATCGATGTATAGATGTTGGAGATCCACATGTTCTGTCTCGAAGATTTTTTTGTTTATGTCTCGAAATATTTCTTCAATGGAATCAGCAAGCACCTCATTAATGAAGTAGCCGAAGGTACGATAAGAAGGGGTTTGATGGTCCATAAGATACGTAAAGCGGAGATTGACTTTACACTGATCCTCCAGCTCACGTAACGATATATAGCCATTCGCCATAAATCCAAACAAAACTGTCTTCAGCATACTGACCGGGGCATATCTAAATCTTCCTGTATAATGTTGCGGAATATTTTTCAGATATTTCTCCAGTTCGATTTCTCCCATAAATCTGTCAAAAGTCAGCACTGGATCACAGATGTCCAGATAATCTTGAATTAGCATTGGCAAAACTGCCTGTTTTGGGTTAGAATAAATTATGTTATTAATTTTTTTCACAAGTTAATTATAACAGAAAGAAAGACCTTGAGTTCATTATAAACTCTTGGTCTTTCTTTTTTCAGGACTATTCTTTTTTCACAGCCCCTTTCATTGATTAAGAATTAACGATATCATCAATCTTCTTAAGTTCTTCATCTGAAAAATCAGTATGTCCGATTATCTTGATATTATCAAGAATCTGCTCAGGTTTTGAAGCTCCAATCAGGACACTTGTTACTTTATCATCTTTTAGAATCCAGCTAAGAGCCATCTCGGCAAGCGTCTGTCCTCTTTCCATAGCAATTTCGTTAAGTGCCTGAATCTGGGAAAGCTTTTCTGATGTAAGTGCAGTCTCATTAAGAAATCGTCCGTCAGTGGCAATTCTGCTATCAGCAGGGATACCATTGAGGTAGCGCTTCGTAAGAAGTTCCTGTGCGAGAGGAGAGAAAGCTATGATACCTTTTCCAAGCTCATAGGCAGTGTCCTTAAGCCCGTTATTCTCAATTGTTCTGTCAAAAATAGAATAACGGTTCTGGTTGATTACGAAAGGACATTTCAAATAGGTTAGGATTTCTGTAGCCTTTTTAAGTGTGGGACCATCATAATTTGAAAGACCTACATAAAGGGCTTTTCCACTTCGAACGATAGAGTCAAGAGCACCCATAGTCTCCTCAAGTGGTGTCTCAGGATCCATTCTGTGATGATAGAAGATATCGACATAATCAAGTCCAAGTCGCTTAAGACTCTGGTCCAGGCTTGCAATAAGGTACTTGCGGCTTCCCCAATTGCCATAAGGTCCTTCCCACATATCAAATCCGGCCTTTGTGCTGATGAGCATTTCATCTCGGTATGGATGAAGTTCTTCCCTGAAAAGCTTGCCGAAATTGCGTTCTGCACTGCCATAAGCAGGCCCATAATTATTGGCAAGGTCAAAATGAGTGATTCCATTGTCAAAAGCGGTAAAGCACATCTGCTTCATATTTTCGTAGACACTTGTATCACCAAAATTGTGCCAGAGTCCAAGTGAAACAACAGGCAGCTTCAAGTCACTTTTACCGCAGCGGTTGTAAACTATTGTGTCGTATCTTTTTTGTCTGCAATGTACATGTGTATATACCTCCATGATTATATCTTTCTGCTACACTTAGGATATCATATTTTTTCTTCAATTGCATCCAGCTCTTCATTTCATCCTCTGTTTTCGCTGTATGCGTTACTGTTCACACGATGTGCGACCAGCAACGCATCTCGCCATTTTAAATCGCCTTTGGCGATGGGGCGAGATGCATTCAAGCCAAAACATGCATTCTCCGTGTCAATCAGCGAAGTGATTGACACGGGAGTGAACAGTAACCTGTATGCTACTGCAATTTCTCCAACAATTCCAGATGAAGTTTCTGCACCTTAATCTTTTGTTTTTGTATATTCACTCTTTGAGTGGACTTTCCTCCTTCGATTTTCTTTAAAGCTTTATGCTTCATAAACTCTTCTTTTATATAGTTTTTTCAAAACAACTATAGTAATATAGAGTTATCACAATCTTAGCTTCCTACTATTCAACGGTTCCTTTTCGCCATATCCAGTGGGGTGGGTAAAGATGACCCAATAAGTGAATGTAATTGAAGAAATTAAAAAAAGGACTATTTTTTATGAACAATATAAAAGAAAGAATAAAAATATTTTCAGGGGCGCAGCTTAAATACATTGCTTTTCTATCTATGCTTATCGATCACACAAACAAAGCGTTAATCTATCCGAATTTGGATGGAGGAGCATTGAATCGGTTGAGTGACTTTTTTGATATTTTAGGAAGAATCGCATTTCCAATATTCATCTTCCTTCTCGTGGAAGGCTATTTCCACACAAAAAATAAATGGAAGTATTTAATTACACTTCTTGTATTTGGAGTAATATCAGAAATTCCTTTTGATATGTGTACAACAGCTACATTTTTTGAAGCCAACTGGAACAATATTATGTTTACGTTAGCCTTGGTGCTTGCCATGATCTGGCTGATTGATGTACTCAAGGAAAAGATGGCAGCATTGCCGAAAGCTTTATGGTATTTCGTATCATTTCTCATTGTGACAGTATTGTGCTTTGCTGCAATGAATCTGGGATTAGATTATGAACACCATGCGGTGCTGATTGGATATTTCTATTATATTTTTCATGACCGACAGGCACTTGCGATTCCATTTTCCTATCTTTCCATGTTCAAAGAACCATGGGCTTTGCTTGGATTTGGCCTGACACTTACTTATAATGGAGAACGTGGAAAACAGAATAAGTGGTTTAATTATCTTTTTTATCCAGTACATTTGCTGATTTTAGGAATTATAAGAATGTGTCTTAAGATTTGAATATGAAATTTAAAAAAGGACTTTTCTTTTAAAATGAACGAAAAGTCCTCTTTTTGCGTAGATGACTGTTATTTCACAGCCCCTTTTTATTGCGATATTTTGTGATGATATCACAGAAAATAATCTACCTTTTGTTTATAATGTAGCTAGAAACTAAGGGAGGATTATAAAATGACTGCAATTAATATCAATAAAAATAATTTCCAGAGTGAAGTGATGAATTCTGATAAACCTGTCCTTTTGGATTTTTGGGCGCCTTGGTGTGCTCCTTGTCGTATGGTGGTTCCTATCATAGAGGAGATTGCAGGTGAACGCCCTGATATCAGAGTTGGTAAAATCAATGTGGATGAGCAGCCTGAACTGGCAAGTGAATTTAGTATTATGAGTATCCCAACTTTGGTGGTTATGAAGAATGGGAAGATCGTACAACAGGTTTCAGGTGCGAGACCTAAGAATGCAATTTTAGAAATGCTTTAAGGAGGAGGTGCACTAATGGGATTTTTTGATTTCCTTAAACAGGCGAATATTAATCAAGGGATAGAGGAATATAAAAGGACTGCTGGTGCAGTTCTGCTGGATGTACGTACTCCGCAGGAATATCAGGAAGGGCATATACCAGAAAGTAAAAATGTACCGTTACAACAACTTAACAATGTTGTTTCAGTAGTGAAGAATACAGAAATTCCACTGTTTGTATACTGTTATTCCGGAGTCCGAAGTCGTCAAGCAACAGGGTTGTTGCAACGAATGGGATATTCTAAAGTAAATAATATCGGTGGCATTGCTGCTTATTCAGGAAAGGTGGAAAAATAAGATGAAGGTAATAATCGTAGGAGGTGTAGCCGGAGGAGCTACAGCTGCTGCAAGAATACGAAGACTGGATGAACATGCAGAAATTACTGTGTTTGAAAGATCCGGATACATATCCTATGCGAATTGTGGGCTTCCATATTATATTGGAGACGTGATCACAGATCCGGAAGAACTTACATTACAGACACCAGAGAGTTTTTTTAAACGTTTCCATATCAATATGAAAATTTATCATGAAGTTATCTCCATACATCCGGATCGTAAAACAGTTTCAGTGAAAAATTTGGAGAATGGTGAGATATTTGAAGAAAACTATGATAAGCTGATCCTTTCTCCAGGTGCAAAGCCAACACAGCCGAGACTTCCTGGAGTAGGTATTGATAAGCTTTTTACACTTCGTACAGTAGAAGATACTTTTCTGATAAAGGAATATATTAATAAGAATCATCCAAAATCTGCTGTGTTGGCTGGTGGCGGTTTTATTGGTTTAGAGCTGGCAGAAAATTTGAGGGAGCTTGGCATGGATGTTACGATTGTCCAACGACCTAAGCAGCTGATGAATCCTTTTGATCCGGATATGGCATCCATGATCCATAATGAAATGAGAAAGCATGGAGTAAAACTGGTATTGGGCTATACAGTAGAAGGATTTAAAGAAAAAGACAATGAAGTGGAGGTTCTATTGAAAGATAATCCATCTCTTCAGGCTGATATGGTGGTGCTGGCAATCGGCGTCACACCAGACACAGCACTAGCAAAAAAAGCCGGTCTGGAACTTGGCATCAAGGAAAGTATTGTAGTGAATGACAGAATGGAAACTTCTGTACCGGATATTTATGCTGCAGGTGATGCAGTTCAGGTAAAACATTATGTTACTGGCAATGATGCGTTAATCTCTTTAGCGGGACCTGCCAATAAACAGGGAAGGATCATTGCTGATAATATTTGTGGCGGTGATAATCGTTACTTGGGCAGTCAGGGAAGCTCCGTTATCAAAGTGTTTGATATGACAGCAGCCACTACAGGTATCAATGAAACCAATGCCAAAAAGTCAGGATTAGAGGTAGATACAGTAATTCTTTCTCCTATGAGTCATGCCGGTTACTATCCTGGAGGAAAAGTGATGACCATGAAGGTGGTTTTTGAAAAAAAGACGTATCGTTTGCTTGGTGCTCAGATTATTGGATATGAAGGAGTTGATAAACGTATTGATGTGCTGGCAACAGCAATCCATGCAGGGCTGAAGGCAACCCAGCTGAAAGATTTGGATCTCGCATATGCACCACCTTATTCCTCTGCCAAGGATCCTGTAAATATGGCCGGATTCATGATAGACAATATAGCAAAAGGGACCTTAAAACAATGGCATTTGGAAGATATGGATAAGATTTCTAAAGATAAAAGTGCTGTGTTGCTGGATGTGAGAACGGTAGATGAATTTAGCAGGGGACATATGGATGGATTCAAAAATATTCCTGTAGATGAACTGAGGGAACGGATCAATGAAATTGAGAAAGGAAAGCCTGTGTATCTGATATGCCAGAGTGGTCTGCGCAGTTACATTGCCAGCCGTATTCTGGAAGGAAATGGATATGAAACATACAACTTCTCCGGCGGATTCCGTTTCTATGATGCAGTGGTTAATGACCGTGCGCTGATCGAAAGGACATATGCATGCGGTATGGATTATTAGAAATAAACAAAATATTTTTATAATTTTCTCGTAGCATAAAAAGATCCCCCATTTATTAGAATGACTTCCATAATTCTGATAAATGGAGGATTCTTTAGATGTTATAGAAAAACATTTTTATGATCTTTGTAGTGTTTCCAGTCTTTTCGAATCAAGGATTGTGATTTTTCCGCGGGAGAGTCTGACGAGTCCTTCTCCTTGAAAGTATCGGAGCATTCGAGTGATAACTTCCCTGTGGGAACCAAGATGATTAGCAATCGTCTCATGAGTGATTTTCAGCTCGTTTGTTCCTTCGATAGAGGTCTCTTCTAAAAGAAATGAAGCAACACGCTTATCCAAACTCTTCCACATGATTTGTTCAATCAGCCACATGACATCAGAAAAACGGGTGGCCATTAACTCATTGGTATAGTTTGCGACGGGAGCAGATTCCTTCATAATGTCCTTATAGATTTCAGCAGGGATGATCCAAAGATCAGTATCTTTTTCTGCTTCAATGGTTACTTCAAATTGAATGGAGCGTATGATACATGAGGCGGATAAAAGACACATATCCATATCGAACAGACGGTAAAGTGTAATCTCCCGTCCTTCATCTGAAAGTATGTAGGTTCGAAGCTGCCCGGATTTAACCAGTAATAATCCAGTACAGTCCAGGTTTCCATTGTGAATGATCGTTCCTTTTTTTACAACCTGTGTGATTAAATTGTCTGAAATTAGTTTTTTCTGTGCTGTATTTAAGTCACTCCATAGTGGAAAATAATTTTCAAAGTTCATAACAGTTATCTCCTTTACGAACATAGTATACTTGCTTTTTTAAGATGCGTCAATTCTATAATTGACATATGCCATAAATAAAAATATACTGATTATAGTACATGATTGATGTAAATATGAGGGAGGGAAAAATAATGCAGGGAGATGTCAGTTTTACATTACTGGACCGAATTGAAGAAGTAGAACTGAATATTGTAGATAGACGATGGCAGTCTGCACTGGCATTGGCATTGACTTTGCCAGATATTTGCGGAGAACGCTGTTGGCAGCTCCGGTGTGAATATCTTCATCAAAACAAAGGATTTTTAAACGATGAAAATAATATACACTTTCATCTTGGATTAAACTGTGGAATGTCAGTTTGTCAGCTGGACAGTATCTGAAGAAGAAAGCAAATCTATAACAATGAAAGAAAAACAAAAAATAATTATTAGAACAATTGAGGAGATTCTAAACATCATATATAAATATAAAGGTGATGTATAATAAAAATATGTCTTTTTAGTTATTAGCGGTCAAGGTAAATTCTTATGTAATAATATCACAGAAGAATTTACCTTTTTCAGGTACAATAGAGATAACAAATTTGAAAGGGGAACAAAGCATTGGCAAAAAGAGTGGCAAGTGTCGATAAAAAAAGATGTGTTGCCTGCGGAGTATGCGAAAATACTTGTCCGTTGGCAGCGGTTAAAGTCCATCGTGGGTGCTATGCGGTAGTAGAAGAAACATTGTGTGTAGGATGCGGAAAATGTGCAAAGTCCTGTCCAGTAGGCTGTATTGAAATGAAAGAGAGGGTAACAGTGTGAAGAAAAAGAAGCATTGGTATGATTATTTATGGATATGGGCGATCATTTATTTTGCTCTCGGTTTTTTTAATATTTTGTTCGCTTGGTTTGGGATGATTGATTTCTTGGTGCCGTTAGGAATAGCAATATTCGGTGGAAATAAATTTTTCTGTAATCATTTGTGTGGACGAGGCCAGCTTTTTAGTAAGTTTGGAGGAGATTTAAAATGCTCAAGAAATAAACCAACCCCGCGATGGATGAGTTCAAAATGGTTCCGATATGGCTTTTTGATATTTTTCCTTACAATGTTTGGGAATATGGTATTTCAGACATATTTAGTTGGTGCCGGAGCATCTTCCTTGCGTGAAGCCATCAAACTATTCTGGACATTCCGTGTTCCATGGGGATGGACATACACTGCAGGAACAGTAGCTGATTGGGTGGCACAGTTTAGTTTTGGATTTTATAGTTTGATGCTTACATCGCTGCTGTTAGGGTTGATTGTAATGGTGTTATATAAGCCACGAACCTGGTGTACATTTTGTCCAATGGGAACAATGACGCAAGGCATCTATAAATTAAAAAATAATGAAAATAAGTAATACTATTAGGTGATCTATAAAAGGCATATGTCAAAAACATTATTGACATATGCCTTTTATAGGACTATTATATAAGAAAAGTGAGAAAGGAGCAGTTTATGCCGAGACCAGTAAAGTGCAGAAAAATCTGTCATTTTCCCAATACTTTAGAATTTTTCCCGGCAGATAATACTGAGAAAAAAACACCCATTGTTCTGACGGTAGATGAGTATGAGACAATTCGTCTTTTGGACAAGAAAGGTTATAGTCAGGAGCAGTGTGCAGCATCTATGCAAGTCGCAAGAACAACTGTTCAACGAATTTACGAGATTGCCCGGAAGAAAATAGCAGATGCACTCATTGATGGACATCCGCTTAGAATCGAGGGTGGGGATATAAGAATCTGTGACGGTCAGAACAGCAACTGTAGCTTTGGAGGATGTTACAAACAGGAAATTTACCAAAAATATGCAGCAGAAAAAGGAGAAGGTATCATGAGAATAGCAGTAACATATGAAAATGGACAGATTTTCCAGCACTTTGGACACACAGAGACATTTAAGATTTACGATGTAGAGGAAGGAAAAGTAGTACATTCAGAAGTAGTAGATACGAATGGAAGCGGACATGGTGCATTGGCGGGAGTTCTTAATGCATTGAATGCAGATGTACTGATCTGTGGTGGAATCGGAGGCGGTGCACAGACAGCATTAGCGGCAGCCGGTATTAAGCTTTTCGGAGGAGTTTCCGGAGATGCGGATGAAGCAGTAGAAGCCTTTATTAATGAAACACTGGATTACAATCCGGATGTGAAGTGCTCTCACCATGAGCACAGCCACGGGGAAGGACATACCTGTGGTGAGCACGGATGTGGAAGCCATAGCTGTCATTAAGAAGAATAGTGAAAAATAATAATACGAAAGGATGTGCCAAGGTAATGGAGAAGTTACCGTAGCGCATCCTTTTTTGTTATTTTCATATTGATTATTTCTTACTTGCCGAAAGTAATGAATTGAACGTATAATACTCCCAGCTTTTTGTAACTGTCAAAGACGGGAGTATACTTAATTTATTGAGATGTGTCAATTATATAACTGGCATATGCCGTAAATAGAAATAAAAAGAAGCGTAATAAAGTAAATTGTCTTTTCTGTGATATCATCACGGAAGCAAGATCTTTTATGCGGTATATTAAGTTCAAACAGGAGAAGGGGTTAAAAAATATGACATCAATAAATATAAATAAAGAAAAGTTTGGACAATTAATTAATAAGGAAAAACTGGTTTTGGTTGATTTCTGGGCACCTTGGTGTGGTTATTGCCGTAGAATTGGAGCAGCTTATGAAAAAATAAGTGAAGAATACAGCGATATTCTTATTGCAGGAAAAGTAAATATTGATGAAGAACCACATATTGCAGAAGCTGAAAAGATTGAGATAATTCCTACGCTGGTTTTATATCGAGATGGAAAGGCAATAGATTCTATTGTTGCACCCGAATCAAAAAAAATGATAGAAAACTTTATTAATGAAGCTTTGGAAAAATAAAATAGGAGGACTGTTGTATGAATGAAAATCATGTTTACGATATGATTATCGTGGGAGGAGGACCTGGTGGGTATACATCAGCATTATACGCAGCCAGAGCAGGACTTGAAACAATTGTTTTAGAAAAATTATCTGCAGGTGGCCAGATGTCACTGACATGGCAGATTGATAACTATCCTGGTTTTGAAAATGGAATTGACGGATTTTCATTGGCAGAGAAAATGCAAAAACAGGCGGAAAAATATGGTGCTAAAAGTGAATATGCAGAAGTTTTTAATATGGATTTAGCAGGAAAGCTTAAGAGAGTAGAAACTAGTTCGGGAATTTATATTGGGAAAACAGTAGTGATAGCTACAGGAGCAAATCCAAGAGAACTTGGTCTTGATAAAGAAAAAGAATTGATAGGTCATGGAGTTGCTTATTGTGCCGCCTGTGATGGTATGTTTTATAAAGATAAGATTGTGGTTGTTGTTGGTGGTGGAAATTCTGCTGTATCAGATGCTACTCTTTTAAGTCGAATTGCTAAGAAAGTTATCATTGTTCATCGAAGAGATACATTACGTGCAACAAAAATTTACAATGACCAGCTGATGAAAACTGAAAATATAGAGTTTCGATGGAATAGTACAGTAAAAGAACTGCTTTATGGAGAACGATTGACTGGTGTGCGGTTGAAAGATACAGTTACAGGAGAAGAAAACATTATAGAATGTGACGGCTTGTTTGTGAGCATAGGAAGAAAACCGACAATAGATTTTTTAGATAATCAGATAGAACTGGATAATAAAGGATATATTGTGGCAGGTGAACATACTGAAACAAGTATTCCAGGTGTTTATGCTGTAGGAGATGTCAGAACAAAGTTACTTCGTCAGATAGTAACAGCTGTTGCAGATGGTGCTATGGCAGTACATATGGCAGAAAAATATATAGGGGAAATGTAAAGTGAATTCCGCCTTTATGCATAGGAATTGTTTGGTTAAGTTAAATAATGAAACAGAAAATAGTCATTTTGATAGACCATATTTACTATAAATAATCAGAATTTGAATACTGAACTTTTTATACTGAAATATGTACGATTTCAATAATGACATGAACTTAAGGGAACGTATTGCGGATACTTTGTGAACTTTATCCTGATACAATGATTATGCTGATGAAAGAAGGCATGTATTATTGTTTTCTATATTGATATTAGGACAGAATGTTGTCAGCTATAATGTGCAAAATGAATTACGTTTAGTTAAAAAAGGATTTCCGCTCAGATATTCTTTAAAAGAAAAATTACAATGCAAGTCAGTTATTGGAATGTTCTTGTTGTTACTCCCGATGCTTTGTTATTGGATAGCGTATAAAATTGAATTATTTAGTATTCTCCTTTGGATATGGATGCCGATTCAGAGTATTATAATATATACAGCAAAGAACCGGCTGCAAAGGTTACTATATATACTTCCATTTTATATTTTGTCATTGTTATCTATGAGAGTATGGCAGATGTTTTTTTAACAATAAGATCATTGATTTTCTAAGCAAAACCGCTTATAATTTGAATCGGAACATATTGCTATTATCCACAGTTACGAAGTGCGTGTTATCAATGCCGATAATAAAATGATAACATTAGCCCGTATAGGTAGGATAATATGGATAAATCAAATAATCAAAAGAACTACAAACACGACAGCGAATAATCTCTAAACAAAATTGATTAGTAATTGTCGACGGCAAATAATACTTTTGTTACATTAAATTTGCATATCTAAAATAATTTTTGAACCATTCGGCTCATCCATTTCCCTTTATGATTAAGTACAAAAGACAGTATTTTTGAATTTATATTTTGCGTATTTCTCTTTCGGAGAATACGGGAACCTTTTCAAATTTTGCAGAGAAAAATTGATTGACACCATATACGATACCACATATAATGTAAATAGGAGATATAAGAATGTCAAAATGGGATAAACTGATAACACGTATATGTAATTTATCAAAAGATCTTCGGTTTGATGAATTGCGAAAAGTATTGGAAAGTTATGGATATGATATGCATGTTCCGAGAAGTGGGAGCAGTCATTATACATTTAGAAAATCTGGGTGCATGCCTATTACAATACCAAAACATGAGCCGATAAAGAAAGTATATGTAGAAATGGTAAGGGAAATAGTAGAAAGTGAGGCGAAGAATCATGAAGACGTTGAATGATTATATGTCAATGTCCTATCGTATGGAAGTTGTGGAAGATAAAACCGAAGGAGGATTTGTAGTTTCGTATCCAGATCTCCCTGGTTGCATTACCAGCGGAGAAACAGTGGAAAGTGCAATTTCAAATGCTCTGGATGCAAAAAAAGCATGGCTTGAAGCTGCATTAGAAGAAGGGGTAGAAATCCATGAACCGGATAGCCTTGAAGATTATTCCGGACAGTTTAAGCTGAGAATTCCAAGAAGCCTGCATAGACTACTGGCAGAACATTCTCAGAGAGAGGGAATCAGTATGAATCAGTATTGCGTATATCTTCTTTCGAGGAATGATGCGGTATTCTCAAAATAGCAATTATATGTAAGCAGCAAAGCATGTTATTGAGAGCGGAATGTACAGTAACATGGAAAGAGCTGATGAAAAAATATGCAGTTGACAAAGAACAGGTACATTGTTATAATTGCCTACATGAACAAAGGCGTTCTTTCTATAGAAAAGTAACTGTAGAAAGTGCGCCATTTTTTATATCATTATAAAAAGAATCTATAAAACTTCCAGACAGGACAAAACTGTATCGAAGAATCATTAAGAAAGCAAAAACAGCAGAAACTATGCTGACAAGGAGTGAATGAAAATGGGGAATTATACCAGAGAAGAAATATTACAGATGGCTGAGGAGGAAGACGTGGAATTTATCCGTCTCCAGTTCACAGATATGTTCGGAACGCTGAAAAACATTGCCATAACTGCCCGGGAACTTCCCCGTGCGCTGGATAACCGATGTATTGTAGATGGTTCCTTTATTGCAGGGATCGCAGGAGAATCTGAACCGGATATGTACTTAAGACCGGATCTTGACACTTTTGCAATTCTCCCATGGAGACCACAGCAGGGAAAAGTTGCCAGACTGTTATGCGACATCTATTGTCCGGACGGAACCCCCCATGAGAGAAGTCCGAGATATATCCTGAAGAAAACCGCCCGGGAGGCAAAGAAGGAGGGATACACCTGTCTGGTAGATCCGGAATGTGAATTTTTCCTTTTTCATACAGATGATAACGGAGTTCCGACTACTGTAACACATGAAAAGGCCGGATATCTGGATGTCAGTCCTGTGGATCTGGGTGAAAACGCAAGACGTGATATTGTGTTAAATCTGGAAGACATGGGGATTGAGGTAGAATCTTCTCACCATGAAACTGCTCCTGCACAGCACGAAGTTGATTTCAAATACGGTGAAGTCCGTACGATTGCAGACCGGATCATGTCATTTAAGATGACGGTCCGTACCATTGCCAAACGCCATGGACTTCATGCGACATTTATGCCGAAACCAAGGGCAGAAGTAAACGGCTCCGGAATGCACATTCATTTCTCCTTATTTAAAGATGGAAGAAATGTATTCGTTAATCCGGGAAATCCACAGGAATTAAGCGAAGAAGCTTATTACTTCGTAGGAGGTCTTCTGGCTCACAGCAAAGAGATGGCACTGATCACCAATCCTATCGTAAATTCCTACAAACGTCTGGTTCCGGGCTATGAAGCACCGACAGAACTGACATGGACAAAGAACAACCAGAATTCACTGGTAAGAATTCCGGGATCCAGAGGTATGGAGACAAGGATCGAACTGAGAAGTCCGGATGCAGCAGCAAATCCGTATCTGGTATTTGCAGTATGTCTGGCAGCAGGACTGGATGGAATCAATAAGAAGATTTATCCGACTAAGTCCTCCAGCAGAGAGTTATCCGAAACAGACCAGAAAACAATGAAGATTGAAAATCTTCCGGGAAATTTGAACGAAGCAATTGATTACTTCGAACAGAGTGACTGGATCAAAGAAGTACTTGGAACAGAATTTTGTAAAGAATACGCAGCAGCCAAGAAAAAAGAATGGCTGCGCTATACAAGAGAAATTTCAGCCTGGGAAATCGAGGAATACTTATACAGAATTTAACCGAATCAAACAAGTCTCCTGTAGAAATTGTAAAAAGCAATAAGCAGTGGGTGGGGACTTGTTTGTATCAGGAGGAGCGAAGCTCCTTCTGATAAACTGCGAAGCAGTTATTCGGTTATGAGCAAGTAGCGAAGCGGATTGCGAACATCCGCTTGATCAAAATCAAACAAGTCCCCTGCGGAGGTTGTAAAAAGCAATAAGCAGTGGACGGGAACCCAGGCTGTAACAGAAATAGGAGTGGCAGAGTTATGAGCAGCAGCATTGTGATTGCGTTACCGAAAATTGAAGACGCAAAGAAAATCCGCACAATACTTAACAGACATGGGCTCACAGTAGCTTCTGTCTGCAGCTCTGTCTCTAATGCGCTGGCCAGTATCTCAGAGCTTGACAGTGGTGTCCTGATATGTGGGTATAAGTTGACAGATGCCTATTATAAAGACGCTCTCGATAACCTGCCACAGTATTTTGAAATGTTGCTTCTGGCCTCTCAGCGTATTATAGATGAAGCACCGAATTCCGTCAGCACTGTACAGATGCCGATGAAAGCAAGCGTACTGATAGATACGGTCAATGACATGCTCTATCATCTGGAACGCCGGATCAAAAAAGAAAAGAAGAAACCAAAGCCCAGATCAGAAAAAGAACAGAATTATATCTCGAATGCCAAACGCCTTCTGATGGAAAAAAACCAGATGACAGAAGAGGAAGCATACAGACATATCCAGAAATGCAGTATGGATTCCGGTACTAATATGGTAGAAACTGCACAGATGTTACTCATGCTGATGTATGATGAAATCTGATTTTTCAAACACGTTCTAAATAAAATATCCGAAAATAATAAGGAAAATTTTGTAAAAAATGACGATATTATTTTGACAGAATATGTGGTAATATACAGAATATATTTTTGTTCATATCAAGTTAGAGGCAAAATATATTTTGACCCTAACATCATATTATATATAGAAAGAATACAAACAAACATAAAATAGATAATAACAGGAAGAATGATTACAAAGGCGTAATCAGAGAGTCCAGGGGATAAGTGTCTCCGGATTTTCTGATTACGCCTTTTTGATATTCCAGGGTTTTAAGCCAAAAAGTCGTTGTGCTTGCACGAAAAGCCTTTTGAACTTGAAACCAGTGAAGATATCACAAAGGTTTTCAGAAATGAAGAAATGGAGGATGAGGAAATGGAATTTATGGATGGAACATGGAAAAAAGAAATTAACACCTGGGAGGAGCTCGTAGGTAATAATCTCCTGAACCAGGAAGCCGTAATCGAAGGCGCTGTTCACAGCATCCGTAATATGGGTGATGTGGCATTTATCATTCTTAGAAGAAGGGAAGGCTTATTCCAGACAGTCTATGAAAATGAAATGGCAAATGTTTCCATTCATGAATTGAAGGAAGCAATGACGATCAGGGTGAAAGGAATCCTGCATGAAGAGGAGAGAGCACCGCACGGAAGAGAGCTTCGTATTCGTCATATTGATATTTTATCAACACCGGCAGAGCCACTTCCAATGGCAATCGACAAATGGAAACTGAACACTTCCCTGGAAGCAAAATTAAACTACAGACCGATTTCCCTGAGAAATATTCAGGAGCGTTCCAAATTTAAGATTCAGGAGGCACTGACAAAAGCATTCCGCGATTATCTCTACGGACAGGGATTCACAGAAATCCACACTCCAAAGATCGGAGCAAGAGGAGCAGAGGGTGGAGCAAACCTTTTCAAGTTCAGCTACTTCCACAAACCTGCAGTACTTGCGCAGAGCCCACAGTTCTACAAACAGATGATGGTTGGCGTATTTGACAGAGTATTTGAGACAGGCCCTGTATTCCGAGCTGAGAAACATAATACCAAACGTCACTTAAATGAATACACCAGTCTGGACTTCGAGATGGGATATATTGACAGCTTCGAAGAAATTATGGCAATGGAAACAGGATTCCTCCAGTATGCCATGAACCTTCTGAAAACAGAATATGCAAAAGAAGTACAGATTTTGAAGCTTGAGATCCCGGATGTATCCAAAATCCTGGCAGTCCGTTTCGATGTAGCCAAGGAACTGGTATCACAGAAATATAACCGTAAGATCAGAAATCCATTTGACCTGGAGCCGGAAGAAGAAGCACTGATCGGACAGTATTTCAAAGAAGAATATGGCTCAGATTTCGTATTTGTCACACATTATCCGTCAAAGAAACGTCCATTCTATGCAATGGATGATCCGGAAGACGCAAGATTTACCTTAAGCTTTGACCTGTTATTCAAAGGCCTTGAGATCACAACAGGCGGACAGCGTATCCATGATTACAACATGCTGGTACAGAAAATTGAAGACAGAGGTATGACGCAGGAAGGCATGGAACAGTATCTGGATACCTTCAAACATGGTATGCCGCCTCACGGTGGACTGGGAATCGGTCTGGAACGTCTGACCATGCAGCTTATCGGTGAAGAGAATGTTCGTGAAACCTGTCTCTTCCCGCGAGATATGAACCGTCTGGAACCGTAAATAAGTCGGAAATAAAAGCAATATAGAATGTTACAGGCAGTATATATAAGGAGAAAATCATGGCAAAGATCATAGATGATGAAACAATGGAAAATGTGTGCATCCTGGCCAAGCTTTCCCTCTCAGAAGAAGAAAAGGAAAAAGCAAAAGCTGAAATGCAGAAAATGCTTGATTATGTAGAGAAACTGGATGAACTGGATACATCTGAAGTAGAGCCGATGTCCCATATCTTCCAGGACGAGAACGTATTTCGTGAGGATGTTGTCACAAACGGAGACAACAAAGAAGCAATGCTGGCAAATGCACCGAAAGCAAAAGAAGGACAGTATCAGGTTCCGAAAACCATAGGATAGGAGACAGGACAATGGAGTTGGAAAAATTAACAGCCCTGCAGCTTGGGGAAAAAATAAAACAGCGTCAGGTCAGCGTCCTGGATGGAGTAAAAACTGTTTTTGAACAGATTGAGAAACAGGATTCAGAAGTACACGCTTATCTTGACACATATAAAGAAGAAGCATACAAACGTGCAGAAGAAGTACAAAAAGGCATCGAGGACGGTACTTATACCAGTCCTCTTGCAGGCGTACCGATCGCGATCAAAGATAATATCTGTATTAATGGAAAGAAAACTACCTGTGCATCAAAGATTCTTGAGAATTTTGTGCCTCAGTATAATGCAGAAGTCATTGACCGTCTGGAAAAAGCCGGACTGGTCATTATCGGAAAAACAAACATGGATGAATTTGCCATGGGAAGTACCACAGAGACTTCCGCTTACGGCATCACCAGAAACCCATGGAATCTGGAACACGTACCAGGCGGTTCTTCAGGTGGTTCCTGTGTAGCAGTAGCAGCAGGAGAAACTTATCTGGCACTTGGTTCAGATACAGGCGGATCTATCCGTCAGCCAAGTTCCTACTGTGGTGTAACCGGAATTAAACCAACCTATGGAACAGTATCCCGTTATGGCCTTGTAGCTTATGCATCTTCCCTGGATCAGATCGGACCTGTAGGAAAAGACGTATCTGACTGTGCAGCTCTTCTGGAGATCATCGCAGGACATGATACAAAAGACAGCACATCCATGAAAAGAGAAGACCTTCAGTTCTCCAAAGAACTGACAGGAGATATCAAGGGGATGAAATTCGGAGTTCCTGAAGAATATCTGGCAGAGGGACTTGATCCGGAAGTAAAGGCATCCTTTATGAGCGTTCTCGATACACTGAAAGAACTGGGAGCAGAAGTAGAATTTTTCTCCATCAAGACCATGGAATACATGATTCCGGCTTATTACATTATTGCCAGTGCAGAAGCAAGCTCCAACCTGGAACGTTTCGATGGTGTTAAATACGGTTTCCGTGCAGCAGAATATGATGGTCTTCATGACATGTACAAAAAGACCAGAACAGCAGGTTTCGGTGAGGAAGTAAAACGCCGTATCATGCTTGGTTCCTTCGTGTTAAGCTCCGGTTATTATGATGCATACTATCTGAAGGCACTCCGCACAAAAGCCCTGATCAAGAAAGAATTTGACCAGGCATTTGGCAAATATGATGTGCTCCTTGCACCTGCATCTCCATTTACAGCACCGAAGATCGGTGAAAGCTTAAAAGATCCCCTTGCCATGTATCTTGGAGATATCTACACAGTAGCAGTCAATCTCTGCGGTCTTCCGGGAATTACAGTTCCATGCGGAAAAGACAGCAAAGGTCTCCCAATCGGTATCCAGATGATCGGGGACTGCTTCATGGAAAAGAAAATCCTGCGTGCAGCACACGCCTATGAAACCAGCCGCGGCTCCTTTGCCGTGCCAGGAGAAGGAGGCACCAGATAATGAAACAGTACGAAACAGTCATAGGACTTGAAGTCCATGTAGAACTTGCAACAAAAACAAAAATTTTCTGCGGATGCTCCACTGAATTCGGAGGAGCACCCAATACACATACATGCCCGGTCTGCACAGGTATGCCGGGTTCCCTGCCTGTATTAAATAAGAAAGTAGTAGAGTTTGCCCTGAAAGCAGGTCTTGCAGCAAACTGCCAGATCCATCAGTACTGCAAATTTGACCGTAAGAACTATTTCTATCCGGACAACCCACAGAACTATCAGATTTCTCAGTTATATCTGCCAATCTGTCATGACGGATGGGTAGAGATTGAAACCTCTGCAGGCAAAAAGAAAATCCGCATCCATGAAATGCATATGGAAGAGGATGCAGGTAAACTGATTCATGATGAATGGGAAGACTGCTCCCTGGTAGACTATAACCGAAGCGGTGTTCCACTGATCGAGATCGTATCCGAACCGGATATGAGAAGCTCCGAGGAAGTTATCGCTTATCTGGAAAAGCTCCGTTGTATGATGCAGTATCTGGGTGTATCAGACTGTAAGCTTCAGGAAGGCTCCATGCGTGCAGACGTTAACCTTTCTGTCCGTGAAGTGGGAGCAGAAGAATTCGGTACCAGAACAGAGATGAAGAACCTGAACTCTTTCAAAGCCATTGCCAGAGCAATCGAAGGCGAAAGAGAACGTCAGATCGAACTGATCGAAGAAGGCAAGGCAGTTACACAGGAGACACGCCGCTGGGATGACAACAAAGAATATTCTTACGCCATGCGTTCCAAGGAAGATGCCAAAGACTACAGATATTTCCCTGATCCAGATCTGCCTCCAATCCATATCTCTGATGCATGGATTGAAAAGATCAAAGCAGAACAGCCGGAGCTTCGCGAAGTGAAACAGGCCCGTTATCAGGAAGAGTACGGACTTCCGGCATACGATGCGGGAATCCTTACAGAATCCCGCCATCTTGCAGGTCTTTTTGAAGAAACAGCAGCAATCTACGGAAATGCAAAGAAGACAGCAAACTGGTTTATGGGTGAGGTACTCCGTCTGACGAAAGATAAAGCTATGGATCCGGAACAGGTATCTTTCTCACCGAAGCATCTTGCAGATCTTCTGGTAATGGTAGAAAAATCCGAAGTCAGCCCTCAGAATGCAAAAAAAGTCTTTGAGAAAGTCTTTGAGGAAGACATTGATCCTGTAGCCTACATTGAGGAACATGGTCTGAAGATTGTAGAAGACACAGGACTTCTGGAAGAAACCATCAACAGGATCCTGGATGCTAACCCAGGACCACTTTCAGAACTTCTGGGAGGTAAAGATAAAGTCATGGGCTTCTTTGTAGGTCAGATCATGAAAGAGATGAAAGGCAAGGCAAATCCTGCAAGCGTCCGCGAGACACTAATGAAAGAAGTAGAGAAGCGCAAATAAAATAAATCACCCCGGACATTATGCCCGGGGTAAAAAATGTTACTGTTCACTCTGTTCACAGCAACACGCTTCGCGATGCAAAAAATATGAACCTCCTTGTACAAAGCACAAGGAGTATCGTTTGCTTCGCAAACTTAATTTATGCTAATCGCATAAATTCGCACAGTATGTCTCGGGTTTTCTGTGACCTTCGCTCACAAAAAACACCTCGCGGGATATTACCAGTGAACAGTAATGTTAATATTAAAAATTATGCTCAGAAAACACTTTGAGACTTTACATTATTAAATAATTAAGTATAATAAAACTCGAACAAAATATATTTGCAAAGAAGACACAAATAGAAATGGAAAGGCAAAGCAGCAGCCTGTTGTAGACAGGTATATAAAAACTGCGAAACATGCCAGGGAGGAAATCAAACATGGTAACAGTAAACCACAACTATCTGAAATTACCGGGAAGCTATCTGTTTTCCACAATTGGAAAAAAAGTAAAAGCATATAAAGAAGCCAACCCACAGGCAAACGTGATCTCACTGGGAATCGGTGATGTAACCCAGCCTTTGGCTCCGGCGATCATTGAGGCACTTCATAAATCTGTAGATGAAATGGGTGATGCAGCTACATTTCATGGTTATGCACCTGATCTTGGTTATGAATTCTTAAGATCTGCCATTGCAAAGAATGACTACAAAGACAGAGGCTGTGATATTGAAGCAGACGAAATCTTTGTATCTGACGGTGCAAAGAGCGATTCCGGAAATATCCAGGAAATATTCGGACTGGATAACAAGATTGCAGTGTGCGATCCTGTATACCCAGTATATGTAGATACAAACGTAATGGCAGGCCGTACAGGAGAATACAACAAAGAACGTGGCAACTTTGATAACGTAATCTATATGCCATGTACAGAAGCCAACGGCTTCCTTCCGGAATTCCCTGAAGAAGTACCGGATCTTATCTACCTTTGCTTCCCGAATAACCCAACCGGTGGTGCGATCACCAAACCGCAGCTTCAGGAATGGGTAGACTATGCAAATAAAAACGGTTCTGTAATTATCTATGATGCAGCATACGAAGCATACATCTCCGAAGAAAATGTACCGCACAGCATCTATGAGTGCGAAGGAGCAAGAACCTGCGCCATCGAACTGCGCAGCTTCTCCAAAAATGCAGGTTTCACAGGTGTCCGTCTCGGCTTTACAGTTGTACCAAAGGATCTGGTTCGTGACGGTGTAGATCTCCATAGTCTCTGGGCAAGACGTCATGGCACAAAATTTAATGGTGCGCCATATATCGTACAGCGTGCAGGAGAGGCTGTATACTCTCCAGAAGGAAAAGCACAGCTGAAAGAACAGGTAGGCTACTATATGAGCAACGCCAAAGCCATCTACGAAGGTCTGGCATCAGCAGGCTATTCCGTATCCGGTGGCGTAAACGCTCCGTATATCTGGCTGAAAACACCTGATAAGATGACTTCCTGGGAGTTCTTTGACTATCTCCTTGAAAAAGCCAACATTGTAGGAACTCCGGGCTCAGGATTCGGTGCTCATGGTGAGGGATTCTTCCGCCTCACTGCGTTTGGAACACATGAGAATACACTGGAAGCAATTGAACGAATTAAGAATCTGTAAGCAGCTTCCTGATAGGGACGAGTGGGATTATAATTTCGCAAAATTTAACCGAATCAAGTAAGTCCCCTGCGGAGCAGTTATTTGGTGTAGAGCTGTGTAGCGAAGCGGATGATTTTATCCACTTGACTATGAAAATGAAAAACGGCAGGACGAAAATCCTTGAAAATCAAGGGTTTCGGACCTGTCGTTTCTATTTTATAAAAATATATATGGAATTTGATTACTATTTAACAACCGTAGCAAGAATTCCCTCACCTCTATAGGTGATGGGATGAATTGCACATTCGAGCATGTCTGCTCAAATTCATAAAAAATCGCAAAAACACTTGTTCTGATACAATAAATATATTATAATAGAAAAAAGAACAATATGCTCTTGAAATTTGGACGGTCGAAATAAGCAATAAGTGAGTGTACATAATGAGTTTAGATAATAATTCTCATTCAGTGTTTTTGTTTGATTCTGGTTATGAAATATGGCAGAAAGATGCTGGACGATAAGATGTCAGAGAGAACAAAAGAAATCTTTGAAATATAGCACCTGTTGAAACAATCCATCAGTATATAGAGAGTCAGGGTGAGAAAGATAAACCGGGCAGTAAAAATAAGAATCTATCCAAATAAAGAACAGATAACCCAGATAGAGAAGACAATCGGCTGCAGTCGTTTTCTTTATAACCGGATGCTTGCGGATAAGATCCGTCGTTATCAGGAAGAAAAAAAGATGCTGAAAAATACGCCGGCCGGATATAAAAAAGAATATCCATGGCTGAAAGAGGTAGATTCTCTTGCGCTGGCGAATGTACAGTTAAATCTGGAAGGGGCTTTCCGGAAATTTTTCCGGGAACCGGGAGTGGGATTTCCGCATTATAAATCAAAAAAACATTCGCGGAAATCCTATACAACGAATATGGTAAATGGGAATATCTGTCTGCAGGACCGGTTCCTGAAACTGCCAAAGATGCAGCCGGTAAAAATAAAACTCCACCGTATGATCCCGGAGGGATGGAAGCTGAAATCAGTGACTGTGAGTAGGGAACCGTCCGGAAAATATTTTGCCAGCCTGCTGTTCGACTGTGAAAACCAAACAGCGGAGAAAAGACAGGCGGAAAAATTCCTGGGGATGGATTTTGCCATGCATGGGATGTGTGTATTTTCTACGGGTGAAAGAGCCGGATATCCCATGTTCTACCGGAATGCAGAGAAAAAACTTGCCCGGGAACAGAGAAAACTTTCCAGATGTGAAAAGGGCAGCCGTAACTATCAGAAACAGAAGAAAAAGGTTGCTTTATATCATGAAAAGATAAAGAACCAGAGGAAGGATTTCCAGCATAAGCTCAGCCACAGCCTTGCAGAAGACTATGACGCAGTATGTGTGGAGGATCTGAACCTGAAGGGGATAGCCGGAGGCCTGCATTTCGGAAAAGGGATACAGGATAACGGATACGGTCAGTTCCTTTCCCTGCTTGGATATAAGCTGGAAGAACGTGGAAAATATCTGATAAAAGTAGACAGATATTTTGCATCCAGTAAGATATGCAGCGTATGCGGACATAAGAAGAAAGAGCTGGCATTATCAGAACGGATATACCTATGCGAATGTGGAAACCGGATGGACCGGGATGTGAATGCGGCGATCAATATTCTGAAAGAAGGAAAAAGAATATATAAAAAATGTGCATAATAGCACAGAAAAGATCCGTAACCGGATAAAAAAAGAACCGCGGGACACGCGGGGATAGCCTGTTTTAGCTTTGCCCTGAAGGGCAATTGAGCAGGAAGCTCCCACTTCAAAATCTGTAAGATTTAAGTGGCGAGAGCATGTCACACAAAGGCTGTTTTCATGGTTTGACAGCTATGATATCTATGATGAAGCAGGCAACACTGTTTATGTAGTAAAGGGCCAGTTGTCCTGGGGACATAAACTTGCAATTTATGATGCTTATGGAAATGAAGTAGGAATGGTTGTTCAGAAAGTTCTTACCTTCCTTCCTAAATTTGAAATTTATAAAAACGGCAGTTATATCGGATGCCTAAGCAA
This sequence comes from Blautia luti, assembly GCF_033096465.1. Lineage (NCBI taxonomy): Bacteria > Bacillati > Bacillota > Clostridia > Lachnospirales > Lachnospiraceae > Blautia > Blautia luti. The sequence goes on from NZ_AP028156.1 coordinate 1,253,168, forward strand.
AGAATTCTCATTCCTGACACCACATTATAATATTGATTATAATGGATGGCATATTGATGGAACCATTATGGAATGGGATTATAGCATTCTTGATAGAAGCGGTTATTCAATTGCACGGGTTAGTAAAGAATTGTTTCATATGACTGATACATATGTTATTGATGTGCCGGATACAGGAAATGCGTTGGATGCTCTGATGTTTGTACTTGCGATTGATGCAGAAAAATGTTCCAGGAATTAAATAGTTGATTTTGTTGTCAAAGATATTCGGAGATGGGGAGGTAGAATGGGATTATTCAAAAAGAAAATCGTGAAAAAAACATATGACCGAGAACATATGAAACCTGTTATTCGTGCAAGCATTTGTACCGGAGAAGAAGTAGCAGGATTCAAAGATATACGGACTGGAAAAATAGAAGAAATCATGCTGATTAGATCGCCGGAGGACTTAGAAAAATTCAAAGAAATATATGAGATAACAGAGAAAATTGCAAAAGAATATTAGACATTGGATAAGGAGAGGTGTTGTCATGAGAACTATAGGTAATATCCTTTGGTTTATATTTGGAGGATTACTGGGCGGCCTGGCTTGGATTTTGGCAGGATGCATATGGTGTATTACAATTATTGGAATTCCGGTAGGTCTGCAATGTTTTAAATTTGCGACCCTGGCATTCTGGCCGTTTGGAAAAGAAATCGTGTATGGAAATGGCATGTTTTCGTTTTTAGTAAATCTTATATGGATTATATTTTTTGGATGGGAAATGGCACTTGGAAACCTGATAGTTGGTTGTATTTGGTGCATTACGATAGTTGGAATTCCATTTGGAAAACAGTTTTTCAAGATGGCAAGACTCTCTTTCATGCCATTTGGTGCGAGTGTGATAGGGTAGAATTTAAAATTTAAGGAGTCATTTGAGAGAATGATTCAAATATTATTGGAAATCATAAGTTAAAAATCTGTATATTAATTCTTTTGGAGGAATGAAAGTGTTAAATGAAAAAATGTGGGAAGCATTCTCAACAATTGAGAGTACTTTAATACACGTGCTGCCAACAGAATATCAGATGTTCATGTTTGGAGGGAAGATTAAACTTCGCGATATTATCGTACAGATATTTCTTGATTGTTGCGAGTATGCATATCATCAAAAATCGAAAAAGACATCCTTAAGGCGCCATAGGAAGCAGTCTGATGAGGAGATTTTAGGTGGAGATGCAATGAAAGGACGACTTCAAAGAGCGGCAGCTGATATGAATGCGAAGAATGTAACTCTAAGCCATTATGTGAAGGAACATTATGGTTTTGATATAAAGACTCCTGCCTATGAACAGAATCAAAGTGTTAATCGTAATAAAAAACCATACATCATAGATAATGCTGAACTATTAGAACTATTACAGTTAGACGAAATCAGCCTGTTGAAGGTTATTCTAAATCGAAAGTTTCTTTCCCCGAAATTCTATAATGATGATTTTAGGGTATGTGCTGATGAATATGACAGAGCAGTCCAGAAGTTATTAGTTGGAAGGGAAGAAAATAATGAAAAGATGGTTTTGAACACATTTACCGTGTTTACTTTAGAATGGCAGTATTATATTGATTTTATGTATAAGATTACGAGTGCCATGGAAAAGAACAGTATTAGAGAGATACCTGATTTATGGAATCGGCTAACAGCATTTTGTTATCAACCGACAATTAATCCGGCTTTAAATCATTATAGAGAATGGGCATTTCTAAAGGAAATTACAGTCACAAGCCGAGCAGTTCTTATTAGAAATAAGTTTGTGGATGATGTGGCAACTATGGAGCCCGGACAAGAATACGAAATTATTCAGGCATCTTATTTAGAGGCGCTATATCTCATAGTATATTTCCGTGCTGCGCTTATATATAAGGACAAGTCACTCCAAGAATGGTTTTGTAAAGAAACGGACTTAGAGGATTGGGCATCTGTTTGTGCTTTTTATGACATTTCTCAAGAGTATGTACCAGACAAGATTTGGTCCAATAAAAAGATTCGTTATGCGAAAACTGCATATAAAGATATGACCTTCGATTACAAACTGCATAACGGCAAAATATAAAAACAGCTGTTTTTGTTCTGAACAATGAGAATCGATACTCCTAAAATAAAGGTATCATTATTGAAAGGAGATTTTCTCATGAAAGAGCAGAACAAATTATTAGCGTGGGTTAAGGTCCACAAGAAGAAACTGATTATCACTGGGGTAAGTATCACAGCGATAATAGCAATCATTTTTGGATACAGAAACAAAAAATATCTGACGACGTTATGGGTTACATTGCAGGCTACTATAGCAAAAATACCAGAGAGTGAGCCCGTTGTAGCAGAGGAGATAATCGAAGCATCTGAAACTATTGTTGATGTAATTGAGCCTATGAAGCTTATGGTAGTTGATTCTAGCAATATCAATCAGATATCTTTTGAGGTCAGTAAGCACATTCGTAAACTTCAAAAAGGGTGGAAACCTTCCAGTGTAAAGGTTGAGACAGCTGCTGAGAATGGAATACATCTTCTGCAAAACCAGACATGGGTTACTGATTATATGAAAGGCGGTGCAGTGGCATGAGAAGATCAAACGAAGAGAAGAGACTGTTAACCAAACTAGAAAGCGGTATTTTGGATGGGATGGTAGGTGACGAGAAGGTATACCATGGATATAAAGATGTATATTGTGGAAAATACATCAAAAATGGAGAGCCGGTGTCTTATCGTGAAGGTGAGGCTACCCGTTTCTTTAATGGCAAAGAAAATGAAAGAATACCAGGAAAGAGAAATGAAGAACGTTATGATACAGATGATCGAAAACTTGAATTTCTTCAGAGATATGGTTGGCTGATTGATGATCCAGAGGTTAGAGCATATAGTGCTAAATTCAAGTCCAAGAAAAAGTAAAGTCACAAATGAGGATGTTAATTTTGCTGTTAGTAATGTGAACTATCAAGATTTAACTAAGCACATATTAAATGAAAAGGAAAGAACAGTATGAACAGACAGGAAATCAACGAATTTATTGAAAAAATGGAAGAAGTAGGTGATGTTTGGACGGAAGCGCAAGTAAATGATGTGTATGGTGACAGTAGCTTTGAGGATGCATTAGCTGATAGACAATCCAGTCTTGGTCATATGTCCGACATTATAAGTAAAGTTATTAATAAATAATAATAAGAGAAAAATCAATAGTATTTGTAAGGCGTCAGTGGTGGAGTATTTCCAGATAATCGAAGTTCTTGAGGGTTTGGTTTGAGGGGTTATTAGCAGTTGAATATAAATTATAAAAATATATAAGCACATGTTGAGTTTTATAAGATATTAGGGTAGAATATCATTGAAAGGAGTTGATACTTTGAGTAAATATTATTCTATACATGAATTTTCAAAAATTATAGGCGTATCTGCCCAGACATTACGAAATTGGGATGCCAATGGAAAACTTCATCCGCATCATACTACAGTAAGTGGCTATAGATATTATTCTGATGAGCAACTCAACCAGGTAATAAATGTAAAGCCTAAAAAACGCATTACAATTGGATATTGTCGCGTTTCCAGCCATAAACAGAAAGATGATCTGGAACGACAGATTGATAATGTTAAGACATATCTTCTGGCAAAAGGACACCCATTTGAGATAATAAGTGATATCGGTTCCGGGATTAATTATAAGAAAAAAGGACTTCAGGAATTGATCAGGCGAATATCTCAAAATCAGGTTGAAAAGGTTGTTGTTTTATATAAAGACCGGCTATTACGATTTGGTTTTGAGCTGATAGAATATATCGCTTCACTTTATAATTGTGAGATTGAGATTATTGATAATACTGAAAAATCCGAACAGCAGGAACTTGTTGAAGATCTGGTTCAGATAATCACAGTATTCAGTTGTAAATTACAGGGAAAACGAGCGGATAAAGCTAAGAAACTTATCCGTGAACTGCTACAGGAGGAAACAGATGGTAAAAGCCATAAAAGTAATGTTGATACCAAACAATGTACAGAAAACTAAGATGTTTCAGTACGCTGGTGCTTCAAGATTTGCTTATAACTGGGCTTTGGCCAGGGAAATAGAGAACTATGAAAAAGGCGGCGGATTCATTTCAGATGCAGGACTCAGAAAAGAATTTACGAAGCTTAGACATTCTGATGAATATGCATGGTTACTGAATATCTCAAATAATGTAACCAAACAGGCAGTTAAAGATGCCTGTACTGCTTATAAGAACTTTTTCAGGGGTTTGCAAAAGTTCCTAAGATTCAAGTCAAAAAAGAGATCAATGCCGAAGTTCTATCAGGACAACGTTAAGATACGCTTCAGCAATACACACGTTAAATTTGAAGGCTTTTCTTCCAGCAGGAAAGCAAATAAACAAAAAATGAATTGGGTAAGACTTGCAGAACATGGACGTATTCCGACAAATGCTAAATATATGAACCCGAGAATATCCTTTGACGGATTGAACTGGTGGATCAGCGTATGTGTAGAATTTCCTGACTGCAGGGAAACACTTAATGATGACGGAGTCGGCATAGACCTGGGAATCAAAGATCTGGCTGTCTGCTCTGATGGGGCTAAGTATAAGAACATCAATAAGAGTCAGAAAGTAAAGAAATCAGAAAAACAGAAACGCAGATTACAGCGTAGTAGCTCTCGTTCTTACGAGAAAAATAAGAAAGGGGAAAGTTACTGTAAAACAAATAATGTGATCAAAAAGGAAAAACTTTTATTAAAACGAAATCACAGATTAACAAACATCCGTAAAAATTATTTAAATCAGACCATATCGGAGATCGTAGATCGAAAACCAAGATTTATATGTATTGAAGATCTGAATGTCAGCGGAATGATGAAAAACAGACATTTATCCAAAGCAGTTCAGGCACAGGGATTTTTTGGGTTTAGAAAACAGCTTGAATATAAGTGCAGCGATAAAGGAATCCAGCTTATTGTGGCTGATCGGTTTTATCCATCATCAAAGCTTTGTAGCTGTTGTGGAAACATCAAAAAAGATCTGAAGTTATCTGACAGAGTTTATAGATGTGCGTGTGGGAATATGATTGACAGAGATTTCCAGGCATCTATAAATCTCAAGATTTATGGAGAAAAATTTGCAGGCTGACATTGAAACGTTAATGCAAATATGTACGGATACGTTAGTCCGGAATTTACGCCTATGGAGAGTACAAGAACTTGTGAGTAGATTGATATTTATATCATCAAAAGCATACTCGTTGAAGTAGGAATGGAACATAGAAGTTTATAACTTTTTATAAGTTTTCAGTAACGGAATAGCTATGATATACACAGTAAAACGAATTGAGGAAGACCTGGACTTCGGTTGTGAAGAGCGACCGAAAGGCGTGCCAGTCATGGCAAGAGTGACGCTTATGAATTCTTCAGGAGAAGAAATAAGGATAAAAGCAGAGGATGCCATGCTCTATGAATGTAACATCAATGAAGGGGACAAGGTTTGCCTTGATGCAAATAACAAGTTGGAAAAAGTAAAATAAAAATTGTAGAAGAACCAGAGAATATATTTGGATAAAGAAAACCAATGGCTTTGACTGTTATCAGTCTGCATCATTGTTTTTTTTAGTTCTGTTAATTCCTGAACAGTAATGGTTGTTGGAATTTTTGTACAGCCATTTGGTGTAAACTGATAACATTAGAAAAAGAAATCAAAAGCGAGAGATAAAATGGGGAAAGAATACTATATAACTCTTATTTAATAAATATACATTGACAAGTATCTATGCGTATGATAAATTGACACATAGACAAATGTCTATGCGAGGTGGCGAAAATGGAAACAAGAGATATGATACTGATATGTAAAGCATTATCGGATACAAATAGGCTGGAGATTGTTCAGATGCTGTCAGACGGAGAAAAATGCGGATGTAAGATTTTGGATAAATTCAATATCACGCAGCCTACTTTATCACATCATATGAAAATATTGGTCGACTGTGAGCTTGTAAATGATCGTAAGGAAGGTAAGTGGCATCATTATTCTCTGAATAAAAAAGTAATAAGAGAGGCAAGTTCATTTATTGAAGCTTTGGGAAGGTAGGAAATGGAAATGAAAGAAGAATGTATTATATGTAAAGCACCACTTATATATCTTGAAAAAGATGAAATGATGGAGTGCGTGTTATGCCATAAAAAGGAAGTAAGCAAAACCCGATGTGAGCAGGGCCATTATGTATGTAATGAATGCCATACAAAAGGAATGGATGTAATTATAGACATATGTCTTAGTGAAATATCTAAGAATCCGATAGAAATTATAAGAAAAATGATGGAACAGCCATTCTGTCATATGCATGGACCAGAGCATCATGTTATGGTTGGTTCAGCGCTCCTTGCTGCATATAAAAATGCAGGTGGTGAGATTGATTTGCCGGAAGCGCTACTTGAAATGATGAATCGAGGAAAAGCTGTTCCGGGTGGCGTATGTGGATTCTGGGGTGCTTGTGGTGCTGGAATTAGTACAGGAATGTTTATATCAATAATCTCAGGAGCGACTCCACTTAAAAATGAACCTTGGGGGCTTGCTAATAAAATGACTTCCAAGGCACTTGACGCAATCGGGAGCATTGGTGGACCAAGATGTTGTAAAAGAGATTCCTATATAGCCATAATTTCAGCGATAGACTATGTAGCGGAAAATTTCAATGTACAAATGGAAAAGTCAGTTATAAAGTGTATTCATTTTGATAAGAACAACCAATGTATTAAGGAGAGGTGTCCATTTCATGAATAAGAAAAAAGTCGCATTTATCTGTGTTCATAACTCATGCCGTAGTCAGATAGCAGAGGCATTGGGAAAACATCTGGCATCAGATATATTTGAAAGCTATTCGGCCGGAACAGAGACAAAGCCTCAGATTAATCAGGATGCCGTTCGTGTCATGAAAGAGATTTATGGAATAGACATGGAAGCAAATGGTCAGTATAGTAAGCTGATTACTGATATCCCAGATGTTGATATCGCAATATCAATGGGCTGTAATGTGGGATGTCCTTTTATTGGAAGGGCATTTGATGATAACTGGGGAATTGATGATCCAACGGGGAAATCAGACGATGATTTTAAGGCTGTGATACAGCGGATTGAGGAGAATATCTTTGAGTTAAAGAAAAGATTGAGCGAGAACAAATAGAATACCTGCAGAACAAAATGGCAGCTTATCAGCTTTATGACACAGGGTTTACTGTGACAAAGGAAGATAAGCTGCTTTCGTTATCTATCTGCAAGTATTCCAGTAGGATTCCTGTTTTGAGACAAATGTCCGGAAGGTGGGTAACTACTTCCTGTCCTTGCTATTCTCTATCTTTAGCTGTTGAATACAAAAATGATTTAGGAAGTTTAGCCTTTTGGTTGTCGGGATTTTTGCACAGCCATTTGGTGTAAACTGATAATATTAGAAAAAGAAATCAAGGGGGAACTGGCAGATGAAAGGTTATAACACAAGCAACGGATACATGGGATACGTAGAAGGCAAATACATTTTATTTGCCAGTGAACAGGAATATTTCGAGTTTATGCACTACAGGGGTTATATCTATGTTATACTTGAGTTGGTATTAAAGGATTTAGTGAGGACTTGATTGATGCTGTAAAATTAATCTTGAGCCGATGAGAAAGATTTCCGGTCAGGATAAATAAGAATTAGAAATTAAATACAGGAGAAAATAAATGGTAAAGCAAATCGTAAGAGACATTTTCTTTTTAGGCCAGCCATCCAAGCCAGCCACAAAAGCAGATATCCAGATTGGGAAGGATCTGCAGGACACACTGCAGGCGAACCGGGAACGGTGCGTTGGTATGGCTGCAAATATGATTGGTGTAAGGAAGAATATTATCATTGTGAACATGGGATTTATAGATGTTGTTATGTTTAACCCTGTGATTGTTTCAAAGCATGACATGTATGAGACGGAAGAAGGCTGTCTGTCTCTGGATGGTGTTCGTAAGACGACCAGATATCAGGAAATTGAAGTAGAATATTATGACTTCAACTGAAAAAAACAGCGGCAGAAGCTGTCCGGATGGACGGCACAGATCTGTCAACATGAAATTGATCATTTGTCTGGGAAGATCATATAATCGAATGCGGATTGCGACGTGGCCGGTATGTTAAAGAATGTACTGATTGTGGTGGATGATATAGAAAAATCCATAGAGTTTTATAGGGACTTATTTGGACTGCAAGTGATTCTTAAGAATGAAGGTAATGTGATCTTATCGGAGGGACTTGTTTTGCAGGATGCCGACATATGGGGGAAAACATTGAATGAAACTTCTACGCCGTTCAATAACATGATGGAATTGTATTTCGAGGATTTTGATATAGATGGATTGCTTGCGAAATATGAATCTGGTAAGTATTTCGTCCGATATGCTACCGAACTGACAGAACTTGCAGGTGGGCAGAAGCTTGTAAGACTGTATGATCCCAGTGGCAATCTTATTGAGGTTCGCACTCCGTTCAGGTGCAATTAAAGTAGGAGAAAATATGCAGATTTTTGTTGATGCAGATGCCTGTCCGGTAGTTGGTATTGTTGAAAAAGTAGCAAAAGAGCACAGTATTCCGGTAACGTTATTGTGTGATACAAATCATGTGTTGTCTTCTGATTACAGTGAAGTGATCGTAGTTGGAGCCGGAGCAGATGCAGTGGATTATAAACTGATCAGTATTTGTCATAAAGGAGATATTGTTGTATCACAGGATTATGGAGTGGCTGCAATGGCACTTGGAAAGAGCGCATATGCGATTCATCAATCAGGGAAATGGTATACCAATGAGAATATTGATCAGATGCTTATGGAGCGGCATCTGAATAAGAAAGCACGAAGGGCATCCGGAAAGAATCATTTAAAAGGACCAAGAAAACGAATAGCAGAAGATGATGAGCGTTTCAGAGAATCTTTTGAAAAAATGATACATATGGCGATGGATAAGGAGAAATAATTACAAACGAAACACAGGAGAAGGAGGCGTAGAATGATGAAAAAGAAAAGAACCTATATTGCAATCGATCTTAAGTCATTCTATGCATCTGTGGAATGTAAAGAGCGAAATAGAGATCCTTTGACGACTAATCTTGTGGTTGCGGATAAAAGCAGAACAGAAAAAACTATCTGTCTTGCGGTATCTCCAGCATTAAAGTGTTATGGGATACCCGGAAGGGCTCGTTTATTTGAGGTTGTTCAAAAGTAAAAGAAGCCAACAGTGCCCGCAGGTGGAAAGCACCGAACAGAACATTTATTGGTTCTTCTGATGACAGTACAGAATTAAATATCAAAGATCTGCTATATAAACTGTTTGGCGTTAATGCAGAGCTGCTGATCGATCATGCCTGGGGATATGAACCCTGTACCATGAAAATGGTCAAGGCTTACAAACCGGAAGCGAACAGTGTTTGTTCCGGGCAAGTACTTCATTGTCCTTATGACTTTGAAAAAGCAAAATTAGTCGTCAAAGAGATGACGGACCAGATGGTTTTGGATTTGGTGGATAAGAAGCTTGTAACAGACCAGATTGTGTTGACGGTTGGTTATGATATTGAAAATCTGAATAATTCCAATCGAACAGATAAGTGATATTAAATGTGAAGAGTGGTAAATGTAAAAACAGATACTGAAATGCTTTCCAGATATGTAACCGGCCGAAGACAGAGAATGAAACAGTGTATTATAACGTAGATTATATTCACACAGCTATTTATGAAAATAAACAGATTAAATTTCATTATGCGGAATGGACAGTTAAGAAGAAGCTGAAATTGAAAAAGAATGGTGCCTTCTACGTTATCAGTCTTTGGGCGTTGACATGGGATGATGAAAATTACTATTTGGTAGCCTATGATGCATCGGCCGGAATCATCAAGCATTATCGTGTAGATAAAATGCGGGATACTGAGATTCTGGAGTCTGATCGTAAGGGGGAAGAGTCCTTCAAAAAGCTTGTATCGGTAAGCTCACAGTTTTTTGGCTGGCTTACCGGTGTCGGATCCGGGATGAGGATTGTCGGACCGGGATTTTTTGGCGGAACGAAACCATGTTATAAGAAGAATTGTATTTTGAGAGGAGGCTTTTATAAATGTTGAACATTATTTATGGAGATGTGAAAAACAGTATTTATAATACAAATGTTTATTTTAAAAACAGTTATGAACCAGAATGGCTTGATGCAGAACTGGCGAAAAAGATGATTAAAGATATTGATGATTCAGAAGTATTGAGTGGTGAATGCATTAACAGTCCGGTGTTGGGACAGATTCCTCCTGAAAGACTGTCAGGAGGAGTGAAAACATTGTTGCTGATTTTAAATGAACCGGATCGGATTTTTAATGCCTCGACCTGTGGCGATAACTGTGCAAAATGGATATTGGAAATTGGCAGGATTAAAGATGTTACCATTAATCTCAGACATATGATGAGTTTTGGAAAAGACACAAAATTTGAGATAAAAGTCCAAAATGGAGGAGAAACGGTCCATTCAATGAAGGAACTTGTTCCTATAGCAAATAAGTATTTAAATGAAATGAAACAGGAGTAGTGATTATGAAAGGTTCACATAGAATCATTGTAGAATCCAGAAAAGTGAAATATGATTTTGTAATTCATAGGAATATTACAATCATTACTGGTGACAGTGGATCAGGTAAGACTGTTTTAATTGATCTTATACATGATTATGGAAGATATGGTGCGGACAGCGGTGTATTTCTTTCCTGCGACTGCCCCTGTAAAGTGATTGATAGTGAGGATTGGGAAAGAAAGATAGAAGAAACAACAGGAAGCATTATTTTTATTGATGAAGGAAATCGCTTCCTGGTTTCAAAGAAGTTTGCACAGCTTGTGCAGGGATCTGATAATTACTTTGTACTGGCTACAAGAGAAAAGCTTCCGGCATTGCCATATAGTGTAAGTGAAATATATGGATTTCGCAAATCTGGAAAATTTCATGATGCGAAACAGAAATATAATGAGATTTATCATTTGTACGGTGAAATATCAGAGGAAAAGAATATCAATCCGAAACTTGTAATAACAGAGGATTCCAATTCTGGATTTGAATTTTTTAAAGAAATGTCCAGACAGAAGGGTGTGAATTGTTTTTCTGCTGGTGGGAAGTCAAATATCATCAGACAGTTGGAACAGAGACCGAATGAAGAGGGTACAATTTTGGTCATCGTAGATGGAGCTGCATTTGGTTCAGAGATGAAAGATATCAGTGAATGCATTAAAACACAGGGAAACATTGTACTCTATGCACCAGAATCTTTTGAGTGGTTGTTACTTTCAACAAAGGAAATACCGGAAGTAAATGTAGAAACAATACTTCAGAATCCGGAAGAATATATAGACAGTAAAGAGTATGTCAGTTGGGAACGATATTTTACAGATTTATTGATAGAAAGTACCAGTAAGAATTTTATATGGGCATATTCAAAGAAAAGGCTTACAAAGGCGTATTTTGCTCCAAGAATAGTGAATGCGGTAAAAACAATCATGAAATTGGTAGACTGGGAAAAATTATTCTGAAAAGTCAGCAAAAAGCTTTTTATTATCGTATTACGTGACATAAAAATGCCGAAATGAATGATATGCAAAATCCTGCTGATAAGGAGTAATAGATGACAATGGATGTTTCACTTGTAATTGGTGGTTTAAAAGGAATTTTAGAAAATTTATGTGATAATTATTCGGATAGTATTATTGGGAAAGCGGCAAGTACATCACGTGATTATTTGAAAAATAGAAATGTTGACTCTAAAATTAATGAGGTTGCTTCTTGTTTAACAGGATTGAAATGTAAAGATAACACATTATTTTTGAACGATTTGCAAGCGGCATTTTCTAAAGACAATCTGCAGAAGATTTTAAAAGAAATCCGAAAAGATGATGCTTTTGATATGGAAGAAGCATTGAGACAAAAATTAAATGATTTATGTGAGGCATATTATGTTGATAATGCTGATAAGATAATTGATTCATTGGTGCAAATGTTTTTTGAACTTACAGCAATGAATAATCCTGAATTGGAAGGAAGATTATTTTTTAATAGGCTTTCACGTAAGCAAGAAGAATTAAAGACTCTACTAACTACTGGACTATCGGAAATTAAAAATGAATTGAGTTCTATATCTGGAGTTTCTTATGGGTTAAGAAAATCAGATTATGAACGTGTTCATATAGAAAATGGAACAGTGATTGGTGATGACAAGGATTTGTTCACTTGGAACTTAAAATTTTATCAGACGGATGGATTGTTTGGTAGCAATGAAAAACGGAAAGCCGAAGTTATAGGATTAACAAAACATTGGAAGGAAGAACGTGAGTTATATCCGGGATGGTATATTGCCCCAGTAACTAAAAGAGAAATATTAGCGTCATATACCAGAGATGAATCATTATTGTGGAAGACAGCTGACCTGTCTATGCAAGAAAAAATAGATTTTGCATTTGAATTAGTATGGAGACATGAAACAGGATTTATTGTGTTTTCACAAATACTGCAGAACCATATTTTTGAACTGTGGAAAGAGTATAAAGATAAAGGCGACTGGTCAGCTCAGGATAAGAACGAAAAATGGTTTTACATTGGTCAATCACTATTGCGTGAATATAGAGAAGACATGAATTGGAATTCGTGGCAAAAAGTATTCGATGTGATGAAAAAAAGTGCTGCAATAATGGAAACCGGAAATGAAGAACTTGAAATGGAATTCATAGTTCATCTCTTTTATAAAATGCAAATATCTGATGTTCGAGATAAAATACAACAGTTTTCCTGTGAAGATAATAGATATGCATTGCGTTTGAATAAGGTTGGTTTAATGGCAGAATGTGGTCTGCTTGAAAGTGCATATTTAGAATTGAAAACACTCATTGCTGAATTAGAAGAATCCATTGATAGCATGCCAAAAGAAAAAAATAAGGATTTTGTACAATGCGGATCTATTTTATCTGGTGCATACGAACTTTTAGCATTTGTAATTCAAGGACTTCATCCATTTGATAAAAATGAGGAGCTTCATGTAGCATGGAATGGAATAGAAGATTATTCTCGATTTTTTGATTTCGAGAAGGAAAAAAAACAATGGAATAATTATTTGTATAATTACTACTGTAAGCACAAGGAAGAACCTTTTGAGATAAATCGAGAAATAAGAACAATCACATGGGGGAGCAATGGATTTGGAGAAATCTATAGTTTCTATAGAGTATTGGCAAGGATTGCAATGCCGCTGCATCTTGGTATGACAAGACTTCTTCCACATCAGGAAATAGAATTTATTAACGCACTATTTATCAATACTCCGTCATTGGGATTTTTCATGTGTATGAGATCAGGAAATGACAAAGTAGTTAAATCTATTATTTCACGTAAAAATTGTATCAGTGCCGGTTTTGATATTTGTAGAAAATTATTTGATTATGCATTTAAATGTATCGAACAAAATATCGAAAGTATTAGCGTAAATACTGCAAGAGGTAATGCGTATACTCATTTGCTGAATAATGGATTGGAAATACTTAGAAGATTAGTTTCGGTAGCTTCTTTAGTTCAGCAAAAAAAATTATTGACACTGATGTGCAAGTTAATTGATACAGATATTGTGCGTGAATACCGTGTAATGGATAAATGGATTTATCAGATTCTTTGTATCATAGATGAAAATATTAAATCACAGTATTTAAACGAAATATTATTATCTTCAACAAAAAACAGAACACATATAGGTGAGGATAGATCAACCGATCCTTTTGATGTGATTTCTGCCAGTACCCTTGCAAAAAAATACTATGAAAAAGCAAATATAGATTCGACCATTATAGATGATTTGATAAAATGTGCTAGTGAATCGGAAGAAGATTATTGGGCGATTATTCCGCGTTTAAACAAATTAAGAGAATGGTCTCTATTATCAGCTGAACAATTGGCGGATTTACGAGAATTAATTTGGAAAAATGTAAATGAAGACACAGGACTTCCGAATTTTAAGGAATACTACGCCGCCGCCTTTTTGAAGTGGCCAAGTCCAGAAGGAAGAGATGTTAAGACTCTTGTACGAAACTATATTATGGATAATAAGTTTTATGATAATCTGAAATCCAGAGGACTTGAATCAGTTACGATGGGCGAGGCAAGAATATTTGCAGAACTTCAGTGTATGAATTATTTGTGCCCTGATTTATTGGAAATTGCGGATATCGAAATCATCCTTAACAGATTTATTGAGTACTGGGAAATCGGTAGGAGCGGATTTGATAATAATGAGCATAGGGATTTTTATTATGATGAGTTTTATGATAGGTATCAAGCACTGGAGCGTGTAATCGGTAGCTTTTCATTTGAAATAGATCGGATGGATTCTGATTTAGTAGTGAAGTTGCTGAAAATACTTGATGAAATGAGCGAATATGGGATAAATACTTTAGAATCAAGAGCTCTTTTATTTAGCAAAGAAAGAATAGAAGCTGAATTAGGAGAAAACATTATTGATCAATTCTATAGTGATGATAAGAATAAAATAGCAGATGCGACGAATGCTGCTGAACATATTATTTTGAAGTGGCCGGAATTAGATACAGCAAAAGAATTGTTGATCGAGCAAATAAGACTTATAAGATATGGGAAACAGCCTGGATTACAGATGTTTTATATTTCTATACATAATTTGGCATATATGGGGGTGCTTGATTTATCAGATGAAATTCTTATGCCATTAGATAAGGCTTTATTAGAGTGTGCAGAGCATACGGCTTATGAAAAAATAAAGGAATGTACAGAAAAAGAGATAAAATCTACAATAAATCTTCGTTCCGCATGTGCAAGAACTGCTTTTCAAATAGATAAGTGTATTTCGGAAAAACCAGATGCACCGGTATTGAAAGGCATTGAAAAATGGAAGGAAATATGTATTGGAAGATTGTCAAACAATGAATTTGTAGAGGTTAAGAGACAGTGGCTTTTATAGATTAAAGGATTATATGCTAATAGACAAGATTGCTTTATTGTATCTCCGAGACGGAAAGATTCTGAGTTTCAGAAGTAGAGGAAAAGACATATATTACAATCCCGAAGGAAAAGAGAAGACACAGAAACAGATATGCAGATACTGGCGCGATATAGCGATATTGGAAGATACAGTAAAGTTGAAGCACAGGCACATTATCATCAGGAAGGAATCACTATGTGGATAATCTGGTATATGGCTAAGTTTGCTCGTGAGTCTAGATACCAGGAAATAGAAGTGGAGTATTATGATTTTAACTGGAAAAAACAGCGCCAGAAATTGTCAGGATGGACGGTACAGATCTGTTAGCTGAAATTAATCATTTGTCCGGAAAGATTATATAACATGGAAATAGATGTGTTACGGAATTATGTACGATTCTGGACCGAGAATATGGTATCAGTACGGACCGGAAGATGTAAAGCAACATTATAAAGAATATCTGCAAAGTGTGCTTCGAAACTATTAGTTCTGGCAGCAGGAAAAAAATTATTCTGAAAGGTCAGAAAAAACCTTTTCTATTATCGTATTACATGGTATACTGAATACCGAAATGAATGATATGCAAAATAGGATTTTATGCGTCAAGTGTTCGGTGAATGGGGAGTTGTCACTGAAACGAAAAGTGCGTCTTACGGTATATTATCCGCACCCGTTGCAAACAATATAAGAGGATATCTCATATTGTGTTAGGGAATGTTTTCGACATACATTCTATCACAATTGGAGATATCCTTTTTAATTTGGTCAAAAGGATAATCTCCATTTCAAAAATACAAAGGAGGTTATTTTTTAATGGTTGACAAAGTGAAAATTGAGCAGGCAGTCCGTCTGCTTCTGGAAGGTATCGGTGAAGATATCACACGGGAAGGTCTGATCGATACTCCTGACAGGATTGCCCGCATGTGTGAAGAAATTTACGGAGGTCTTGGCCATGAAGCGGACCAGCACCTGTTAAAGCAGTTTCCGGTAGAAAATAATGAAATCGTGCTGGAAAAAGACATCACCTTTTACTCCATGTGTGAGCATCATCTGATGCCTTTTTATGGAAAAGCTCATCTTGCATACATCCCCAACGGCAAAGTTACCGGTTTAAGCAAACTGGCACGTACAGTAGAGGTTTATTCCAGAAGACCACAGATCCAGGAACGGCTTACTGTTCAGATTGCAGATGCTTTGGAGCGTACTCTGGATCCAAAAGGAATTATGGTAATGCTGGAAGCGGAACATACCTGTATGACCATGCGCGGAATAAAAAAACCAGGCAGCAAAACAATCACTACTGTAACCCGTGGTGCGTTTACAGAAGATAAGGAACTGCAGAAAATGTTCCTTTCTATGGTAAAAGGATGAATAACAATTTTTCAGATATGGATCGTGTCAATCAGATCTGGAGACACCCGGTTTATCAGGAACATTATAAAAAAATACAGGAACTTGAAAGTGAACGGATCTTCTGCCGTCATACTCCTGAACATTTTCTGGATGTTGCACGGCTGATGTACATTTATGCACTGGAGGAACATCTGGAGCTGCCTAAAGAGCTTATCTATGCAGCAGCACTTCTTCATGATATCGGACGTGCACAGCAATATCAGTACAACATTCCCCATGATATTGCAGGAGTAGAAATCGCACGGGAAATCCTGACAGATCTGCACTTTACAGAACAGGAAAAAGAACTGATTCTGTCTTCCATTGGACATCACCGAAAAGGAGATTCCTGCAGTACGCTGGCAGCACTTCTTTATAAAGCGGATAAGCAGTCCAGAAATTGTTTTTTATGTTTTGCTGCCTCTGAATGCTATTGGTCTGATGATAAAAAAAATATGAAAATTGAATACTGATCTTCTTCATAAGCACAAAAGAAAGGATGGGCTCTGCTCATGAAAATTGGAAACCGTTTTTTTGATACTAAGAATCATACTTACATAATGGGAATTCTAAATGTTACCCCTGATTCCTTTTCTGACGGCGGCAAATGGAATCATATGGATGAAGCTTTGAAACATACAGAGGCAATGATTGCTGATGGTGCAGATATTATTGATATCGGAGGCGAATCTACACGTCCCGGTCATACTCCTGTCAGTGCTGATAAGGAAGCACAGAGAGTTCTTCCTGTTATTGAAGCGGTCAAAAACCATTTTGACATTCCTGTTTCTGTAGATACTTTTAAGAGCAGTGTTGCTGAAAGCTCTATCCAGGCAGGAGCTGACCTGGTTAACGATATCTGGGGATTAAAATATGATCCGAAAATGGCAGCTGTGATCGCAAAATATGATGTGGCCTGTTGTCTGATGCACAACAAATCTAATACAGAATATCAAAACTTTCTCATTGATATGCTCGCCGAAACACAGGAATGTGTCAATCTTGCAAGACAGGCTGGCATTAAAGATGAAAAAATTATGCTTGATCCGGGAATTGGTTTTGGAAAAACATTTGAAATGAATCTGGAAGCAATGAATCACCTGGAGCTTTTTCAGAATCTGGGATTTCCGGTTCTCCTTGGTACATCCCGCAAATCCATGATTGGACTGGCACTGGATCTTCCTGTAGATCAGCGCATGGAGGGGACTTTGGCTACCAGTGTAATTGGCGTAATGAAGGGATGCTCTTTTGTCCGTGTCCACGATGTTAAAGAAAATAAGCGTGTGATCCAGATGACAGAAGCAATCCTGGGACGCAGATAAATTACTGGCACAAAACAGATGGTAAATATAAATAACATACAGAAAGGATTTGCTGTTATGGATGAGACCAGATTAGACAAAATAGAAATTAAAGAGTTGGAGGTTTTTGCAAACCATGGTGTATATCCCGAGGAAAATGTTCTGGGACAGAAATTTGTTATTTCTGCCACTCTTTTTACCAGAACACGTCTGGCGGGATTAACCGATGAGTTGTCTGCCTCCATAAACTATGGCGAAGTCAGCCATATGATCACTGATTTTACCAGAAAACATACTTATAAACTTCTGGAATCTCTTGCAGAGAATCTTGCAGAAATGCTTCTTTGCTCTCTTTCCGGACTTGAAAAAATCACTCTGAAGATCGAAAAGCCCTGGGCACCGGTTGGTCTTCCTCTGAAAACCGTATCTGTGGAAATTACACGGAAATGGCATACTGCTTACATTGCTTTTGGCTCTAATATGGGTGATAAAAAGATGTATATAGATAATGGGATCCGTGGTCTGGCAGAGACAAAAGGATGCCGTATAGAGGCAATTTCCGATTATCTTATTACAGAACCTTACGGAGTTACTGATCAGGATGAATTTTTAAATGGAGTTCTGAAAATGCGGACACTTCTTACTCCTGGAGAATTGCTTGTGCGACTGCATCAGTTAGAACAGGCGGCAAACAGGGAACGTATCATCCACTGGGGACCAAGGACACTGGATCTGGATATCCTGTTTTATGATCAGGAAATTATTGATATGCCAGATCTTCATATTCCTCATATTGATCTGCACAACCGCGATTTTGTTCTTGTACCAATGAATCAGATTGCTCCGTATCTGCGACATCCTGTGTTAAATCAGACCATTTCGCAGCTTCTGGACAGCCTTCTGAACAAATCTGAAAATACTGCAAAATAAAGTGAACAGTAACCAGTAACGATATTTTGTTGAATGTTCCATTGATATTTACTTTGCCATTTTTTACAAACAGTGCTATGATATATTCAATGGAAATTCTATAAAAGAGAAAACACCTACAGGAGGGCAAAAAATTATGAAAATCAGACGCGAAGAACACATGGCAGGTGGAAATGGTCACGTAATCATCAAAGAAATCCTTGATGCAGAACAGTTGAATGGTAAATGTGGACTGTATGCACAGGTAACCCTGGAGCCGGGATGTTCACTGGGATATCATGAACATCATGGAGAAAGTGAAACCTACTATATTTTACAGGGACAGGGTGAATACAATGACAACGGTACCTATCGTCCGGTAAAAGCCGGAGATATTACATTCACACCGGATAATCATGGACATGCACTTGCAAATACAGGAAATACAGATCTGGTTTTTATGGCTCTGATCATTAAAGACTGATATAAAAGCAGCAGCACATATTTCTTATGGAAATAATGACTGCTGTTTTTATTATCAGGATAGAATGATTATAATAAGAAACAGTATAAATCAGGTATCATTTTCACAATCATTCAAATGGAGAATCAAACTATGTACAGAAAAACAGCAAAGAAGTTACTGAAATTCATAGAGAAAAGCCCCACTGCATTTCAGGCAGTGACGGAGATGACCAAAAGGCTTGACAAAGAAGGCTTTGAAGAATTGAAAGAGGAGGATCACTGGAAGCTTAAAAAAGGCGGAAATTATTATGTGACCAGAAATCATTCTGCGATCATAGCTTTTTCCATTCCGCAGAAGCTTGTGTGGAAGTTTCATATTATGGCAAGCCACAGTGATTCCCCTTCCCTTAAGATTAAGGAGAATCCTGAGATAGAGGTGGAGAATGCTTATATCAAACTGAATGTGGAGCGTTACGGTGGAATGATTCTGTCTCCGTGGTTTGACAGACCTCTGTCAGTGGCAGGAAGGCTGATCGTCCGTCAGGATGGAAAAATCAGAGAGAAGATGGTGACTGTGGACAGAGATCTGCTGGTTATTCCTAATCTTGCCATTCATATGAACAGGGAAGTAAATGACGGATATAAATATAATGTGCAGAAGGATATGCTGCCTCTTTTCAGCGATAAGGAAGGAAAGGGCAGATTTATGGAAACTGTGGCTGAGGCCGCAGATGTAAAGACGGAAGATATTCTGGGACATGATCTGTTTCTTTATGACAGAACTCCGGGTACTCTGTGGGGAGTAAATGAGGAATTTGTCTCTGCACCCAGACTGGATGATCTGCAGTGTGCATTCTCTTCTATGGAGGGATTCCTGCAGGGAAATCGTGAAGAAAGCATTTCTGTACATTGTGTGCTGGATAATGAAGAAGTGGGAAGCAGTACAAGACAGGGGGCTGCCTCCACATTCCTTAAGGATACTCTGATGCGGATCAATATGGGACTGGGACGCACTCAGGAGGAATATTATATGGCACTTGCAGACAGTTTTATGATTTCTGCAGATAATGCCCATGCTCTCCATCCAAACTATACGGATAAGACAGATCCGGTAAACCGTCCGGTGCTGAACGGGGGAATCGTGATCAAGTACAATGCAAACCAGAAATATTGTACAGACGGAGTGTCCGCTGCAATTTTCAAGGATATCTGTGACAGAGCAAAGGTGCCGTACCAGACCTTTGTAAACCGTTCAGATATGGCAGGTGGCTCAACGCTGGGAAATATTTCTAATAATCAGGTTCCTGTGAAAACAGTGGATATTGGTCTGGCACAGCTTGCCATGCATTCTGTATATGAAACAACAGGTGCGAAAGATACAGAGAGCCTGGTTAAGGCAGCGACAGTATTTTTTGCATAGCTTGTCGGCACACTGGAAGATAAACGTAAATATAAAAATCAGGAGATAAGAAAGTGAACAGAAAAGCAGTGTTTTTTGATGCAGACGGAACACTCTGCGATATGGAAAAGGGTGTACCCCAGAGCACAAAGGAGGCATTGAAGAAATTAAGAGAAAACGGTCATGACGCATGGCTTTGCACAGGCAGGAGCAGGGCCTTTGTTTCCTGGTATCTGGAAGAGCTTCCGTTTACCGGTATGATCAGTGCCTGCGGGGCTACCATTGAAAAGGATGGAGAACGTCTTTTTAATAAAGAGATGCCCCCGGAAGTTGCAAAAAAGTCAGTGGAAATCCTGCGCAGATATGGTCTGGTCCCGGTTATGGAAGGTGCAGATTTCATGTATTATGATAAGGATGAATATAATACAGATGTGAACTGGTATACGGATCTGATTACAGAATCTTTAGGACCTAAATGGCGTCCCATCAGGGGAAATGAAGACTGTATGCGCATTAATAAGATTAGTGCAAAGATGATAAAAGGCTGTGATGCAGAAGCTGCCTGCAGGGAACTGAGTGAGTATTATGACATTATCCGTCATGAGAGTGGTTCAGGGATTGCGGGAACCACCATTGAACTTGTCCCAAAGGGCTTTAACAAGGCAGTGGGGATCTCGGCAGTGTGCAGACTCTTTGATATTCCATGGGAGGATACGATCGTGTTTGGAGACAGCAATAATGATCTCGCCATGTTTGAATATGCGGCGGTGAAGGTTGCCATGGGAAATGGTTCGGAGAAAATAAAAGCTCTGGCTGATCATATTACACAGGATATGTTCCATTATGGAATCAGAAACGGACTGGAATATCTGAAGCTGATATAAACATAAAAAGCCTGGGCTCAGATCAGTCCCAGGCTTTTGCATATATAGAGCCAGATTGTCATGGTAAAGGAGCTTAACAGAGTGGTAGTCATAACCACACCGGAAGTAAAATCGCCGTCATACTTCATGTTTTTGGCCATGATATAACAGCTTACAGTAGTGGCAGAACCAAGCATGATAATGATCGCAACCAGCATATCATGGGAAAATCCCAGAAGCACAGCCAGTGGAAGAAATACAGCTTCATATCCCACAAGCTTCAGAAAGGTACATGCGATCAGTGGCTTCGGCCTTGCGAATGCCTTGTCGAATTTCAGTGCACCGCCCATAGCCATCAGGCCAAGAGGAGTAGCGGTTTTTCCAAGATTGTTTACTGCGGTATCCAATATCGTCGGCATGGGCAGATGAAGCAGTGACCATATGGTGCCGGTGAGAATACCCAGGATGATAGGATTGGTCGCAATACCTTTCAGAGTTTTGATCAGTTTTGCGGTATCGAGTTTGCCGTCTCCTGGTGCGAACAGAGACAGAGTTGTAACTGCCATCACATTATAAAGAGGCACACTTCCGATGATCATAAGCGGCGCCATTCCTGCGTTTCCATAAAGATTCTGGATGATCGCAATGCCAAGGATCGCGGCACTGCTGCGGTAGGATGCCTGGATAAATTCACCCTGGATATTGCGTGGTTTCAGTAAATAGGATAAACCTGTGGAAATACCGATACTGATCAATGTTACGAAGAAACAGAATAATACGAATTTTGTGTTCCAGACGCTGGAAAAGTCAGATTTGGCAATATCAAGAAATAGAAGAGCAGGAAGTGCAGCATTAAATACAAATTTATTCAGCCTGCTGACAAACTCATCATCAAAAAGCCCGATCTTCCGGAAAAACAGTCCAAGAAGAAGGGTGAGAAAAATGGGAATAGTGGCATTCAGACAGAAAACCAGATTTTCCATAATAAAAAAATCCTCCTTTAATTAATATAAAGTAGCACAATAATTATAATCCTTTGCCTGTAATTGTCAAACAGGGATTTCTGTGATATTCTAAAATATATTAAATTTTTTGCTGCTGTACCGCAAAGAGGCTGGCAGCAGGTTTCCGGAGGATGTCATGAAATATGGGAAAATACGAATAGAAGACGGATATCTTGTTTTTACCAGACATATGATGCTCAACAGTCTTCCCTGTAAGGATATCGTGTGGGCATATCTGCGAAGAGAAGGAGCGGAGGACAGCGATATCAAACAGGTGAGTGTGAACTATCTGGTGATCATTACAAGAAGAAAGAAAAGATACAAATTTGACATGACAGAACGGGAGGTTCATGAGTGCATAAAACTTCTGCGGGCACTTAATCCTGATATGGCTACAGGATTTCCAAAAGGAAGCAGGATCGTTCTGCAGAGTCTTCCTAATACCAGGGATCTGGGAGCGATTATTACCAGGGACGGACGGCATATCCTTCCAAGGCGTCTGCTGCGAAGCGGAGAACTCTATCATATCTCCAGATTCGATAAAGAGGTACTGGAGGAATCTTATAATCTGAAAAAAGTAATCGATCTGAGGTCAGATCTGGAACGCAGGAAAAAACCGGATATGATCATGGCAGGGGTGGAATATTATCACATCTCTGTTATGGACGAAGCAGTTCCGGGTTTTGCACTGCCGGAGGATATTAAGAGTCTTCTGAAAAGACTGCCGGATGATCCTGAGAAATACATAAAGAAGAAATATGAAGAGGCGTGCAAAGATCAATTCGTGGTCAAACAGTATGCCAGATTCATAGATGTGATCTATCGCAATGAGGCTGGAGCTGTTTTATGGCACTGCGGATCAGGAAAAGACCGTACAGGCCTGGGGACTGCCCTCCTTCTCCTGCTGCTGGGAGCAGAAGAGGAAACAATCATGCAGGATTATATGCGTACTAACGAATATCTGGCAGGAGAACTTCAATATATGCAGCGTCTGGCACAGACCTGGGAAGATATCCCCAGAGGAGCTGACAGAAAACTGGCTGCCCTGTATCAGGTGAAAGAAGAATATCTGGAAACAGCGTTTATGACCATAAAAAAAGAATATGGAACCCAGGAGCGTTTTTTCCGCAATGGACTGTACCTGAAGCCAAAGATGATTAGCGAACTGAAAGATAAATATCTGATCTGAAAAAATGTATAAATATTCATTGAAAAACATAATTGGTTTGACCAAAAATAACATTGACAAAATCGGGATTATTGATATAATGGTAACCATACGAGCTATTTATTATATTAACGTGTTGAAAGAAAGCACGTTGGAAGCAGGTGGATTATGCAGAAGAGAGTATTATCCCTGTTGGTAGATAACACTGCAGGCGTGACCACACGTGTGTCTGGATTGTTCAGCCGTCGTGGTTATAACATCGACAGCATTACCGGAGGTGTGACAGCAGATGAACGCTTTTCCAGAATTACCGTTGTGTGCAGCGGGGATGAACTGATTCTGGAGCAGATCACTCATCAGCTTGCCAAGCTTGTAGATGTAAGGGATATTAAGATTCTTGAACCGGACAACAGTGTCTGCCATGAGCTGCTGATGATCAAGGTCGCAGCCAGACCGGAGCAGAGACAGGGAATCATTTCCATAGCAGATGTATTCCATGCGAAGGTGGCAGATGTGAGCAAGGGTTCACTGATCCTGGAGATGACAGGAAATCACAATAAGCTGGAGGCATTTATTGATCTTATGAGAGGCTATGAGATCCTGGAGATGGCCAGAACAGGTGTGACCGGACTTTCCAGAGGATCCGATGATGTAACGTTCTTATAAGAATGTTACAGCAGGGAAGAATTATTACATATTTATATTATACAGTTTGCTAGGGGGCATCCCTTAACGATAAATTTTTTTACGATTAGTAGGAGGAAAATAAAATGGCTAACAAGATTTTTTATCAGGAAGATTGCAATTTAAGCTTACTGGATGGCAAGAAAATTGCAATTATTGGATACGGAAGCCAGGGACATGCGCATGCTCTGAACTTAAAGGATTCCGGATGTGATGTCATTATCGGTCTGTACGAAGGCAGCAAATCCTGGAAGAGAGCTGAAGAACAGGGCTTTAAGGTATATACAGCAGCAGAAGCAGCTAAACAGGCTGATATCATCATGATTCTTATCAACGATG
This sequence comes from Blautia luti, assembly GCF_033096465.1. Lineage (NCBI taxonomy): Bacteria > Bacillati > Bacillota > Clostridia > Lachnospirales > Lachnospiraceae > Blautia > Blautia luti. Next base: position 1,277,737 of record NZ_AP028156.1, read on the forward strand.
AATTACAGGCTAAACTTTATAAAGAATCCATCGAACCAAACCTTGAAGAAGGCAACATGTTAATGTTCGCTCATGGTTTCAATATTCACTTCGGATGCATCAAACCACCAAAGAATGTTGACGTTACAATGATCGCTCCTAAAGCACCTGGTCACACAGTAAGAAGTGAATATCAGGCGGGAAAAGGAACACCTTGCCTGATCGCTGTAGAGCAGGATTACACAGGAAAAGCTCAGGATCTTGCACTTGCATATGGTCTTGGAATCGGCGGAGCAAGAGCTGGTCTTCTTGAAACTACATTCCGTGTAGAAACAGAGACAGACCTCTTCGGTGAGCAGGCTGTACTTTGCGGTGGTGTTTGTGCTCTTATGCAGGCTGGTTTCGAAACACTTGTTGAAGCTGGTTATGACCCAAGAAACGCATACTTCGAGTGCATCCATGAAATGAAACTGATCGTAGACCTGATCTATCAGTCAGGATTTGCCGGAATGAGATATTCTATCTCCAACACAGCTGAATACGGCGATTACATCACAGGACCTAAGATCATCACAGAAGATACAAAGAAAGCTATGAAGAAGATCCTTTCTGATATCCAGGATGGTACATTTGCGAAAGACTTCTTACTTGATATGTCTGATGCAGGTGCACAGGTTCACTTCAAAGCTATGAGAAAGAAAGCTGCTGAACATCAGTCTGAAAAAGTTGGCGAAGAAATCCGTAAACTTTACAGCTGGAATGGCGAAGACAAACTTATCAACAACTAATCTGAACAGGATTAAATTAAAATCCCCCGCTGATGGCGGGGGATTTTTTTTGAAGATTCCGTCCTGAAAGAAACTGGAAAACAAAAAAGACGATCAGTTATAATTCGATAAGCTGTCCTTTTTCCACATCGTATTTACAGTGTTTGCCATTTTCTGAAATAAACGGCTGATAGGTATCGGTTCTGTTATCTTTCAGATAAACGATACCGGTAGCGATCATCTCAACTAATGAGAAACGCTCACTGAGACTGGAGATCCATTTGTAGGTTTTGTTTCCGGAGGAATCTGTCATGATCATGTTATAGGCTTTTCCATCTTCAGTTGCTTCCAGGGAGAAGTACACTTTCTCCGCTTTCTCAGGTGCATCGAAAACCTGGCTGGTGATATAGGAAGAGAAGTTGGTCTCTACGAATTCGCGGAAAGATTTCATATTGTAAGTGATCTTGGAAACCTCATCCGTGATCTTATCTCCACGTTCCAGACGTGTTTTGATGATCGTCAGTACTTCTACAGTCCAGTTGATAAAAGAAATACTTTCATAGTTCATGCTCTCCATCAGCTCTGAAATCAGATTCTTAGACAGAACATTAGAGCGCACCGCTTCGTCATAAAGTTCTTTGTTCATAATGTTTTCCCTCTTTTTCTTATTTTGTGATTCCGCACGATTGTGATGTCAGTAATCACCTGGCATCTTTGTAAACATAATTATAAAACTCTATATTGCAAAATGCAATAAAAAGTGGGAATATAGATAATATATTTGTGAAAAACAGATAAAATTTTGATAACCGAAAACAGAAAGGAAGGATAAAATGGAAATAAGAGAAGAATTTATCTCTGGATTTTGCAGAACCTGCAACGGAGGACAGACCGTCTGCTGTGAATATGAGAAAAATGAAGCAGGGGAGTGGAAACTGACATTTATGGACTGTGCACATGAAAGATGTGTAAATACAGTCAGCTGTGAGATATTCAGGGAAGCCAATGAAAAACAGGACTAACAGGCGGGATTAATAAACAGCCCGGAAGTGACTGCACAGGAGAGAGTATAACCGTGCAGAAATCATTTACGGACTGCGTATAAGAGATATTATTTGTTGACATCAATATAGCTGTAAAGCGTATATTTGGAAATTCCGAAGTAGTTTGCCACCTTATCTCCGGATTTGGTAATAAGAAAAGCACCTGCGTCATTGAGAAACTGGATCGCAGTTACTTTATCCTCTTTATTCATAAGGGGAACTGGTTTGCCCACCAAAGCTACAGATTCCTCGATCAGGTGATCCAGAAGGTCATTGACACTGTGTGTGATCTCTTTCGGTTTTTCTTCTTTGTTTTCCGGAGTGATGAGGGCATGCAGGGCAGAATCGATCATGGTAAGTTTCGTGATATCGTAGTTGATTCCGAATACATAGTGCAGAGAACCATCGTCATCTCTTATGTAAGAGGTACTGCATTTGAGAATTTTGCCATCTGAGGTTTTCATCAGGTATCCGGTGTGGTCCTGTGGACCATCCACTTTCTGGTTACGGATGGCATCGAAAACGGCGTTGGAAGGGCCATCTCCTATATCACGGCTTGTAACATGGCCATTAATAATATATACAATAGAATGTTCCGGTTCTGCAGTTTTCAGGTCATGGATCACTACTTCACAGTCTGGCCCGAACTGGGAAGCAATATCAGCAGCAATCTGCTTTAAGACAGTAAGACGTCCCATAAAATTCCTCCTCTCATAATATACGTCTTAAAATAGAACTTTTTTTTATCTTAACATAAAAAGAAAAAAATAGAAAGACGGGAAAACAAAAATTAATATGATAACCTAAAAAATTATGGTTTCTGTGTGAAATAATTGAATGGCAGCAGGAAAGGTGGTATATTTTTTACATACATAAGATGCCAAAAGAAAGGAGTGTCGGGCTGTGAGATATTTATTAAAAAATGGCACAGTTGTATCGGCAGAACAGTCTGTACAGGCAGATGTTCTGATCGAGGGAGAGAAGATCATAGGTGTAGGAAAGGGTCTTGATGAAAATGGTGCGGAAGTGATCGATGTCAGCGGCAAACTTCTTTTCCCGGGATTTATAGACGGTCATACACATTTTGACCTGGAAGTGGCAGGAACTGTTACTGCGGATGATTTCGAAACAGGAACCAGGGCTGCTATTGCGGGAGGAACCACACTGGTGATCGATTATGCGTCTCAGGACAAAGGCGGACATACATTGAAGGAAGGTCTGGAGAAATGGCACAGAAAGGCAGATGGCAAATGCTCCTGTGATTATTCTTTTCATATGTCTGTAGTAGAATGGAATGAAGAAACAGAAAAAGAAATCGAAGATATGATCCGTGAAGGAATCACCAGTTTTAAACTGTATATGACTTATCCGGCCATGATCGTAAATGATTCTGATCTGTATAAGATCATAAAAAAGCTTAACGAATGTGGGTGCTTTGCAGGAGTGCACTGTGAGAATGCAGGAGTGATCGATGCGCTGATCGCGGAAGCGAAGAAGGAAGGAAGAACCGGCCCGGAAAATCATCCGCTGGTAAGACCGGATACCATGGAAGCGGAAGCTGTACACAGACTTCTGGCAATTGCAGGGGAAGCGAAAGCACCGGTTATGATCGTTCATCTGACAAACAGAAAAGCGTTTGAAGAAGTAATGAGAGCGCGGATGAACGGACAGAAGGTATATGCGGAAACCTGTCCTCAGTATCTGCTTCTGGATGACAGTGTTTACTCCAGACCGGATTTCGAAGGGGCGAAATATGTCTGTGCACCTCCGATCCGTAAGAAAGAAGACCAGGATTGCCTGTGGAAGGCTTTGGCAAACGGAGAGATCCAGACGGTTGCCACAGACCAGTGCAGTTTTACCATGGAGCAGAAGAGACTGGGAAAGGATGATTTCACCAAGATTCCGGGAGGTCTGCCGGGAGTTCAGACAAGAGGTACCCTGCTTTATACTTACGGTGTTCGAACAGGAAAGATCACGAAAGAGCAGATGTGCGGACTTCTGAGTGAAAATGCAGCCAGACTCTATGGAGTATATCCCAGAAAAGGTGTGATCCGTCAGGGTAGCGATGCAGATATTGTAGTCTTTGACCCGGAGAAAGAGAGTGTGATCTCTGCGAAAACCCATCTGTACAACACAGACAATAATCCGTATGAGGGATTTGCACTTCATGGAGATATAGAACAGGTATTTCTCCGTGGACAGCAGGTAGTGCAGGATGGCAAAGTAATCCGGGAAAAAACAGGAACCTATATCAAACGCGGAAAAAATCAGTTATACTAGAAAACAGTAAAATAATAAATTTATAAAAGAGAGGAATAACTATGAAACATGAGGTAAATGCATTGGGCAAGCAATGCCCGATCCCGGTCGTAATGACAAAGAAAGTAATTGACGGTGCAGCTATCGGTGACGAGATTACAGTGCTTGTAGATAATGAAACTGCTGTTAAGAATCTCAGCAGACTGGCGAATAAAACGGGCTGTTCCTTTGTATCAGAGAAACTGGAAGAAAAGAAATATCAGGTAAAACTGGAAGTACAGACCCAACAGAAGGGAGAACCTGTAGAAGAAGAGGAATTCGTATGTGACACTCATAAGAAAGTTACAGTTGCAGTGATCTCTTCCAATGTCATGGGAAACGGAGATGACGAGCTGGGGGGCATTCTTATTAAAGGATTCCTGTATGCTCTTTCCCAGATGGAGACTCATCCAGATACCATCCTCTTTTATAATGGAGGGGCGAAACTTACTACAGAAGGATCAGCCAGCTTAGAAGATCTGAAGAAGATGGAAGAAGAAGGAGTGGAAATCCTTACCTGCGGAACCTGTCTGAAACATTATGGACTTATGGATAAGCTCCAGGTGGGAAAAGTTACGGATATGTATACCATTGCAGAACGGATGATGGGGGCAGACAAGATTATCCGCCCGTAGTAAATCTGATACCAGTGTGGAATGATGAGAGGGCAAAAAGAGGGACCTGATAACAAGGTCCCTACAATTTTACAGGTCAATACTGATATTTTGTTCTTTGATATTGTGTTTCTTTGCATAGCCGGTCAGGATCATGGTCAGGGCACCATCTCCTGTTACGTTGCAGGCTGTGCCGAAGCTGTCCTGAAGTGCGAAGATTGTCAGCATAAGGGCAGTACCGGAATCTCCGAATTTCAGGATTCCTGTGATAATACCCAGGGAAGCCATGACGGTTCCTCCTGGAACACCGGGAGCACCGATGGCAAAAACACCAAGAAGAACACAGAATAAAACCATAGTTCCAGGTGCAGGGACAGCTCCGTAAAGAATCTTGGAGATCGTCATGCAGAAGAAAACTTCTGTCAGAACAGAACCACACAGATGAATATTGGCGAACAATGGGATTCCGAACTGTACCATATCCTTACGAAGCGGTTTGGCTTTGCCTGCACACTGCAGTGCAACTGCCAGGGTAGCAGCTGAAGACATGGTTCCTACAGCTGTCAGATAGGCAGGTCCGTAATGTCTGATGACTTCCATAGGATTCACACCGGAATAAACGCCTGCGATCACATACAGAAGGGTCATCCAGATAAAATGTCCTGCCAGTACGATCAGGATAACCTTCAAAAAGACAGGAAGCTGTCTGGTAATGGTTCCTTCATAGGCCAGGGAGCAGAAGGTCAGTCCGATAAACAGTGGAAGGATCGGAATGATCGCTCTTGATACAATGGAAAGCACGATCTTCTGGAATTCTTCCAGAAGGGATGCAGTGAGTTTGGCGCTGGTCCAGGCAGCAGCAAGACCCAGCATGACAGAAAGCACCAGGGCACTCATAACAGGCATGATCTGCGGAATGGAAAGTTCGAAAACCACATCCGGCAAAGTTTTCAGCTTGTCAGCAGTGGAGCTGATGGACAGATGCGGGATCAGCACATATCCGGACAGTGCAGAGAATAAAGCAGCTCCTAGTGAGGAAGCATAGGCAATACAGACTGCCACGCCAAGCATGCGGGAAGCATGGCTTCCAAGTTTGGTGATGGATGGTGCAATAAAGCCAATGATGATCAGCGGCACACAGAAATTGATCAGCTGTCCGAGAATATATTTCAAAGTGACAACAATATTCAAAGCGGCTGTGGTAATGGCAGTCTCGTTTGAGAGATTCAGAAGGAGACCGAATCCGATACCAAGCGCAACGCCTACCAGAAGCTTAAATGGCAGACTGTGGAAAAATTTGTTTTTTTTCATAATAATTCCCCCTTTTATGACGATTATAATATAAATCAGAGAAAACCTCAATGAAATATTGCTGATAGACAAGGAGTTTGGCAAATGTACGAAAAGATTTATCACTTATTAGAAAAAACAGGACGTGTGAAAACTGCTATGGTCATAAGTGGCACACATAAAGGCAGAAAATGTCTGATCGGACAGGATGGCTGCCGCTCTTTTGATGGAACAGAGTCGGAGGATTTCTGGACAGAATATGAGGCAGAGCTTATGAACTGTCAGGACACAATGGTTCTGCATGGCAAAGAAGACATATTTGTAGAAATCTATGCCAAAAATCCTCGGCTGATCATCCTGGGAGGAGGCCATGTTTCCCAGCCTGTAGCCCAGATCTGTAAAATGCTTGGATTTCATATTACAGTTATGGATGACAGAGAGGAATTTGCAACGAGGGAGAGATTTCCGGAGGCAGACTGTCTCATCACAGGCAGTTTCGAAGAATTATCAGAGAGGATCCCGGAATATGAAAATGCGTATTATGTGATCGTGACCAGAGGACACCTGGGAGACAGTACCTGTGCCAGACAGATCTTAAAACGTCCGTATTCTTATCTGGGGATGATCGGCAGCAAAAATAAAGTCAAACTTACCCGTGACAAGCTGCTGAAAGAAGGATACACAGAAAACCAGCTGAATACGGTCCATGCACCTATAGGAATCCCTCTGGGAGGCCAGATGCCTGCTGAGATCGCAGTAAGCATTGCAGCAGAGATCGTCAGGGAAAAAAATAAATATAAGATCTCTTATGTAGATGAAACTGTGGAGCAGGCTGTCAGGGAGAAAAAACAGGGCGTGATGATGACTATTATTTCCAAATCAGGTTCTTCACCGAGAGGAACCGGAAGTAAGATGTTTCTGGATCAGGAAGGCAGGTCATACGGAAGCGTTGGCGGCGGAAATGTGGAATTTCAGGCATTAAAGCACGCACCTGAGGCTGCCAGCACAGAGGTGGTCAGATATAATCTTTCCAATCAGGGAGGAGCAAATCTGGGAATGATCTGCGGAGGTCAGGTAGAAATCTTATTTGAGTGTGTGTAATTTGTGTGCTGTAAGATAAAACTTGCATATTGAGGTAGAATCGTGTATATTAAAGGTTAAGCGAATGTAAAAGCAGAATGGAAAACAGAATAAAATTCCTTCTGTTCTGAAAAAGGAGGATTCTTACTTATGAAAAAATCACTTTGGATGTTTCTGGTGCTGGGTCTTGCATTTGCAGTTCAGGGATGTGGATTTGACCCGACCATAGATTCCAGCGTTATGATCGTAAAAGTTACCCCAACACCGGAGGCAACTCCAACGCCGGAGGTTACCCCAACACCGGAAGCAACTCCAACACCGGAGGTTACCACAGAACAGACAGCCAGTGGAGTCAATGTAGAAGTAAAAGAGGGAACTTACTATGCAGCATCCGAGCTGAATCTTCGTTCTGATGCAAGTGCAGATGCAGATCTGGTTGCAAGTGTGGCATCCGGAACTGAATTAAAGAGTACAGGTGTATGTGACAATGGATGGATCCGTGTGGATTATAACGGACAGACCTGCTATGCAAGCGGTGACTATGTGACAACATCCGCTCCGGCAGGAGATGCTTCAGCAGAAGCAGATACCTCTGCAGAGGAAACAGCTGAATAATTGTAAAGAAAAAGGAAACCCCGTCTGGCAAGCTGGAAAACAGCTGCAGATGGGGTTTTGTGATACAGGTATATTGACAGGACAGGGATTACTGAGGATATACCAGTCTGTCCGGTTTGATATCGTAGAGAACTTCCTTCAGGTATTTATCGGCCAGATATTTGGCCATGTTCAGGTTCATATCCAGATAATTTCCGCAGTCTTTCGCAGAAGCCCCCGGAACCTCTCCTTCGAAATCACGGATAAATTCAAAGGTCTCGATCATAAGAGAAACGATGTCTTTAGATTCATAATCTCCATTTAAAAGAAGATAGTTTCCGGTCCGGCATCCCATAGGTCCCCAGTAAATCATTTTCGGGCCGAATTCTTTATGGTTTCTCAGAAAAGTAGCTGCCAGATGTTCAATGGTGTGAAGTTCTGCTGTATTCATCACAGGTTCTTCATTAGGGGAGGTCATGCGGATATCAAAAGTTGTGATCACGCTGTCTCCGGCTTTGTCCTTACGGGATACATAAACCCCTGGCTGTAATTTGATGTGGTCTATGGTAAAACTTGTAATTTTTTCCAATTGGGATTCCTCACTTTCTTAAGTATCTGCCTGTTATTTTAACAGGTATTTGACTTTATTTCAATAGAATGGTAGATTTGAGGATAACTCTGAACATTCTGTGAAAAGGATTGTTTTTTTATGATTACAGTTTATAATTAAAAGAAGCTGGTACATCGTTTTCGAAATAACTATGTACCAGTAAAAATGTGGAGGTAAGATTTAATGAAAAGAAAAGTTCTGGCAGCACTTTGCGTAACTGCTGTTTCAGCAAGTCTGCTCGCAGGCTGTGGAAGCAATGAAAAGGCAGAGGATACAACTAAGACAGAAGATGTGACTGAGGATAAAGATACCGCAGATCAGGAAAGTGGAAGTACAGAGGATACAGACACATCATCAGATAATGTAGCTACTGAAGAAGAAGCAAAAGAAGCCGGTTTCTCTGACGGTGAGGACAGTACAGAGGATACAGATGCGAAGACTACAGAGGATGAGAAAGAGAATACTTCCAGTGTTCTCCTTGACACATCCAGGGAACTGACAGGCACTCATCATGCAGAAATCGAAGTGAGGGATTATGGAACCATTGATGTGGAACTGGATGCAGATGAAGCCCCGGTTACAGTGACCAACTTCGTGAAGCTTGCACAGGAAGGATTTTATGACGGACTGACTTTCCACCGCATTATTGATGGATTTATGATCCAGGGTGGAGATCCTAACGGTGATGGAACAGGCGGATCCGATGAGAACATCAAGGGAGAATTCAGCAGCAATGGTGTAGAGAATAATATTTCCCATACAAGAGGAACCATCTCCATGGCAAGGGCAACGGATCCTGACAGCGGAAGTTCACAGTTCTTTATCGTTCAGGCAGACAGTACATATCTGGACGGAGATTATGCAGGATTCGGACATGTAACAGACGGTATGGATGTGGTAGATAAGATCAGCCAGGATGCCAAACCTACAGATAATAACGGATCTATTGCAAAAGATCAGCAGCCTGTGATCGAATCCATTAAGATCATTGACTGACAGGGGCATACAATACAGGAACATTTGGGAATAAATAAGAAGTCTGTACTGAAAATCAAGGAGAAGGTTTTCAGTACAGACTTTTTTTGTGCAGCAAAAAAACTGTTGCAGACTCAGTGAAGCCGGATGACCAGAACCGGGATGGGCGGATTGTTGGGACGGTTGTAGTAGTCGCTGCGGATCACCAGATAGTTGTGGGAATCCAGTTTTTTCAGCCAGGTCAAAAGAGCATCCCGTTCTTCAAATCCGGAGTCTCCGCCACTGTAAATACACAGAGAAAGAAGACCTCCCTTTTTCAGAAGAGTGAGAGACTGTTCCAGTGCCTGGATGCTGGTTTCAGAACGGGTAGCCAGGGAATGATCCCCGCCTGGAAGATACCCGAAGTTAAAAACAATACAGCTTACACTGTCAGGCTTTACGTGATCAGCCATATGGGTGTGGGATTCCAGAAACAGGGTGTAATTGGCAGGGGCATTTTCACGGAGAAGCTTCTGACGGGCAGCCTGCAATGCCTGTTCCTGAATATCGAAGGCCAATACCTGACCGTCCGGGCCTGCCAGGCGGGAGAGAAGCAGGGTATCATTGCCATTTCCCATCGTGGCATCGATACAGATGTCTCCTTCTTTTACCTGTTCTTCTATAAATCTGGAACACCATTGTGTGATCTGATAATTTTTCATGATAAATTCTCCTGGATAAAAATATTGGATATGACATCTATAGTTTAATGCTTTTGGACGCAACACTCAACTATAAATATGTTTGTAAATAAAAACAAATCCCATCTTGCAATTATAATGCATGGCAGGTTATAATAAAGCGATATGAATTTTCTGGAAAAGAGGAGAGAAAGATGCTGGAAGGAAAGACAGTATTACTGGGAGTAACAGGCAGTATTGCCGCATATAAGATTGCATATCTGGCAAGTGCACTGAAGAAACGTCATGCAGATGTTCATGTACTGATGACCAGAAATGCCACCAATTTTATTAATCCCATTACATTTGAGAGTCTGACCGGAAACAAGTGTTTGGTGGATACCTTTGACCGGAATTTTCAGTTTCAGGTGGAGCATGTATCTATTGCGAAGAAAGCAGACGTGGTGATGATCGCCCCTGCCAGTGCAAATGTGATCGGCAAGCTGGCGCATGGCATTGCTGATGATATGCTCACTACCACCATCATGGCATGTAAATGTAAGAAATTCATTTCTCCAGCCATGAATACCAATATGTTTGAAAACCCTGTTGTACAGGATAATCTGAAGATCCTGGAGCATTACGGATATGAAGTGATCGCTCCTGCCAGCGGATATCTGGCATGCGGAGATACAGGAGCCGGTAAGATGCCGGAACCGGAAACTCTGCTTGCTTATATTGAGAGAGAGATCGCCTGGGAGAAGGATCTGGCAGGCAAAAAGATCCTGGTTACAGCAGGACCTACACAGGAAGCAATTGATCCTGTGCGTTATATCACCAACCATTCTTCGGGAAAAATGGGCTATGCCATTGCGAAGGTGGCCATGCTTCGTGGAGCAGATGTTACGCTGGTCAGCGGACGTACTGCTATCGAACCGCCTCTTTTCGTAAAAACAGTACCCGTAGTGACTGCCAGGGATATGTATGAGGCAGTTACTTCTGTCAGTGATGAACAGGACGTTATCATCAAGGCAGCAGCAGTAGCTGATTACAGACCTGCCTGCGTAAGCTCTGAGAAAGTAAAAAAGAGCGATGGTCAGATGTCCATGGAACTGGAGAGAACCGATGATATCCTGAAATACCTGGGAGAACATAAAAGACCTGGACAGTTTTTGTGCGGATTTTCCATGGAGACCCAGAATATGCTCAGTAATTCCAGAGCCAAGCTTACAAAGAAGAACCTGGATATGGTGGCAGCTAATAATGTAAAGACAAAAGGTGCCGGATTCCAGGGAGATACCAATGTGCTGACTCTGATTACACAGGACGAGGAAGTGTCACTCCCGCTTATGAGCAAGGAGGATGCAGCCGCGAAGATCCTGGATAAAATTTTTATGTTATACCCCAAATAACCAACACCGTATTGTATCCGAAGAAGGGATGGGGTCCCTCATACGGAACAGTAACAAGGAGGAAAAAATGAAAACAAAAAAATTTACAACCACACAACTTACCATGCTTGGATTAATGGCAGCAATCCTGATGCTTATGGCCTACACACCACTGGGCTATCTGAACATCGGACCTCTGGCAATCTCTTTTAATGTGATCCCTGTTGCGATCAGTGCAGTAGTTCTCGGACCTGTAGGAGGAGCAGTGGCAGGCGCGATCTTCGGACTGACCAGTTTCGGACAGTGTATCGGAATCGGCGGAACCAGTGCAATGGGTGCCATGCTCTTTAGCATCAATCCGGTTCTTGCCTTTCTTCAGAGATTTGTGCCTCGTCTTCTTGATGGTATCTGCCTTGGACTTATTTATAAGGCTATACGTAAGAAGACAAATATGTATGTATCCTGTGCAGTGACCGGATTCTTTTCCGCGTTTCTGAATACATTATTCTTTATGGCAGCCCTGGTAGGACTGTTCGGAAATACAGAATATGTACAGGGACTGATGGGTGGAAGAAATGTGATCATCGGCTGCTGCATGATGGTAGGAATCAATGCTGTATGCGAGATGATCTCTTCTACAGTGATCACTGGTGCAGTGGGAGCGGCACTTTCCAAAGCGCATCTGATTCCAGCAGCACAGAAAACAGACAGCAGTAAAGCAGTAAAAGCGGTTTAAATAGATGGCCGTACACAAAAAGCCAGTGGTCTTTTGTGTACGGCTGTTTCTAAAATTTTCAGACGGATTTGGAGATAAAAGGAATGATATTAGCAATCGACATTGGAAATACCAACATTGTAGTTGGATGTATTGATGATGAGAAAACATATTTTATAGAGCGTCTTTCCACAGTGCGCACGAAAACAGAACTGGAATATGCGGTGGATCTTAAAACAGTACTGGATATTTACCATATTAAGAAAACGGATATTGAAGGGTGTATTATCTCTTCTGTTGTTCCCCAGATTACAGATATTGCCAGACTTGCTGCTGAAAAGATCCTGAAGAAGGAGGTTATGGTGCTGGGTCCGGGAGTGAAAACAGGACTGAACATCATGATGGATAATCCGGGTCAGCTTGGTGCAGATATGGTAGCTGATGCGGTTGCAGGTCTTGCCAGTTACCCGGTTCCTTTTATCGTGATCGATATGGGAACTGCCACTACAGTATCTGTGGTAAATGATAAGAAACAGTATATAGGGGGAATGATCCTTCCAGGTGTGGGAGTGTCTCTGGATGCGCTTACTTCCAGAGCATCACAGCTCAGCGGGATCAGCATTGATGCACCGAAACATATTATCGGCAAGAATACCATCGAATGTATGAAGAGCGGTGTACTCTACAGCAATGCAGCAGCCCTGGATGGAATCGTGGAACGGATTGAAGAGGAACTGGGGCAGAGAACGACTGTCATAGCTACCGGCGGTCTGGCTAAGAAGATCGTATCCCACTGTAAGCGGGAGATCATTCTGGATGAGGATCTTCTTCTGAAAGGCCTGAGGGTCATTTACGAAAAGAACAAATAATAAAAGCAGGAGGTACTGATATGTTTGGACACAAAAAAGAAAAAGATGCCAGTGAACCTGTGATCCTTATGAATGTGGCCGGCAATTATGAGCTGGGACTTGTAAAAAGCATTCTGGAGGAACACCAGATCCCGTGCTTTATGCAGGATCATGCCACAGGGGGATATATGAGACTTTATGCGGCAAGCTCCCTCTATGGTACAGACATTTATGTGTCTCCAGCAGACCTGGACAGGGCCAGAGAACTTACTTCCGTGCTGGATCTGGAGCATCCGGTGGAAATATCTGAGGAGGAGCTTGCACAGGAAGCCCTTGCTGCGGGAAAAGAAGAGGAAGAAGTCTGAACTAGTACATCGTTTCGTAAATAACTATACCAATCGCGTAGGATGCGGATTCGAGTGTGCAGGTCTAAAAACGCAGGCGTAGCGGGCTACGCTGAGGCTTTTAGACCTGTGCAATCGGATTCGCAGACAAGTGAGTGGTATAGTTATTTCGAAAACGATGTACTAGAAAGCAAAGCGAAAATCATCAGGAACCGGTGCTGTGAAAAGCATCGGTTTTTTTGTGACCGGATGGATGAATTCCAGCTGAAAAGAGTGCAGGGGCTGTCTCTGGATCCGGCTGTAATCCTGGTTATACAGATAGTCCCCGGGAAGGGGATGGCCGATATACTTCATGTGAACACGAATCTGGTGGGTACGCCCTGTTTCTAGATGAAGTTCCATAAGTGAATAGCGGGTACCTGTGGCAAGCCGCTCGTAATGAGTGATAGCAGTTTCTCCTGTCAGGTAATTCACTTCCCTGGTGATCACAGAACCTTCCATTCGCGCAATGGGAGCATCTATGGTTCCGGATACGTCAGGAACACCGTCTACAAGTGCAAGATATGTTCTGCGGATCTGTCGCTTTTTCATCTGCACAGAGAGAATGGCAGCACTGAGAGGGTTTTTCGCAAGGATCAATGCTCCGGTGGTATCCCGGTCCAGCCGGTTGATACAGCGGTACACGAAATCTTCTCCTTTTTCTGCGAAATACCAGGCAATCCCATTGGCAAGGGTATTTTCATAATTTCCGGCGGAAGGGTGGACCGGCATTCCGGCAGGCTTATTGATCACAAGGATATCTTCATCTTCATAGAGGATGGACAGCTCCATTTCTGTGCGGATGATATTTTTCCCTGATTCTGTTTCGGGAACTGTGACCATCAGATGATCCCCGGGTTTAAGAACAGAACGTCCGAAGCCGCGGACTCCATTAAGAATGATGGTATTGGGAACATTTTTCATGGAACTTAGTATATGACGGGAAAATCCCTCTCGTTTCAGAAAATCCAGGATTGTAACAGCACCTGTATTTTCGGAAATAAAATATTCAATAATTCTCTGCATGTTGATCTATACACTTTCTTTGTTTTTCTGCAGATTAATGTAGCAGATTTCCCGGAATATCACAAGAAAAAATACAGATTATTCACTTGCATCTCATGAAATTAGGCGTATAATCAAAAAAAGAAATAAAATACTGGTGAGGGAAAATGAAAGAACAGCAACATATTTTTACAAACAAAATGCTCCGGAATCTGCTGGTTCCCGTGATCTTTGAACAGGTATTGAATTCTTTGATGGGAACAGTTGATACCATGATGGTCAGCAATGTAGGATCTGCGGCAATTTCTGCCGTATCTCTGGTGGATTCTATCAATGTGCTGGTGATCCAGGCGTTTTCGGCACTGGCAGCAGGAGGCGCCATCATCTGTTCACAGTACATAGGACAGAAGAACCACGAAATGGCAAATAAATCAGCCAGACAGGTACTGTTTATCATTACTGCCATATCTGTTGCAGTAACTGCGTTATGCCTGGCTTTCCGTATGCCCCTTCTGCAGTTTGTTTTCGGAAAAGTAGAAGCTGATGTTATGAATGCATCCAGGATTTACTTTTTCTATACAGCATTGTCTTTTCCGTTTATTGCTCTTTATGATGCAGGGGCATCTATATTCCGGTCCCAGGGGAATACCAGAGGACCGATGGTAGTTTCGGTGATATCCAATGTACTCAATATCAGCGGAAACGCTGTCCTGATCTGGGTATTTCATATGGGAGTGGCAGGAGCTGCCATTGCGACTCTGGCATCCAGGATCTTCTGTGCAGTGGTTGTACTGTGGCAGCTGAGAATGGACAGACAGCCGATCGTGGTAAGAGATTATTATCAGATACGTCCGGATGGAAAAATGATCACCAGGATCCTTTCTCTGGGAATCCCATCAGGAGTAGAGAACAGCATGTTTCAGCTGGGAAAACTTGCCATCCAGTCTTCTGTATCTACCCTGGGAACGGTGGCGATCGCAGCCCAGGCCATGACCAATATCCTGGAGAACCTTAATGGTGTGGCTGCTATTGGCGTGGGGATCGGACTGATGACTGTGGTAGGCCAGTGCCTTGGAGCAGGCAGGAAGGATGAGGCTGTTTATTATATCAAGAAACTCAGTGTTCTTGCAGAGATCGTTATTATTGCAAGCTGCCTTCTTGTATTTGCCTTGGCCATTCCAATAACAAAACTGGGTGGAATGGAACCGGAAAGTGCCCAAATGTGCTTCCATATGGTGACCTGGATCACAATTGTCAAGCCAATCGTATGGGTAATGGGATTTGTTCCGGCATATGGTTTGAGAGCTGCCGGAGATGTAAAGTTTTCCATGATCACATCCTGTATCACTATGTGGGCGTTCAGATTTTGCCTTTGTGTATATCTTATCCGTTTCCAGGGGTTCGGTCCAATGGCAGTCTGGATCGGAATGTTTACTGACTGGGCCATAAGAGGGATTATTTTTGGAATCCGCTTCCACAGCAGGAAATGGCTTGACCATAAAGTAGTCTGACGGGATCTAAATACATTGACTTTTCTACATCAAGATTATATAATAATTCTCGGAAAATAACCCCAGAAAAGCATTGTATGAACTTTCAGGAGGGATTTTGTTGTACACAGAATCCCTCCTTTTGTGTAATGACATTTTATGTTATAACAAGTGATAAAGGAGCTACCATGAAGAACGGACTGGAAGATTACTATGTGATCCGTGGAAACAAAAAAATGCGATTCGGCTATACAACAGGTTCCTGCGCAGCAGCTGCATGCAGGGGCGCAGCAGAAATACTCTTAAGCGGAAAACGCCGGGAAACTGTACAGCTGATGACCCCGAAAGGGATCCTGCTCACGCTGGAACTGAAAGATATTCAGATAGAACCGGATAAAGTAACTTGTGCCATTCAGAAAGATGCCGGAGATGACCCGGATACGACCAATGGAATCTTGGTTTATGCATCTGTACATAAGAAAAAAGAGCCAGGTATTATCCTTGACAGAGGTATCGGCGTGGGAAGAGTCACCAAAGCGGGACTTTCCCAGAAGATCGGAGAGGCAGCCATCAACCCTGTGCCCAAGGCGATGATCCTGCGGGAAGCTTCGGAGACAGCTGAGAAATATGATTATGAGGGCGGTCTGGAGATTATCATTTCTGTTCCTGAAGGTGTAGAGATTGGAAAGAAAACATTTAACCCCCGTCTGGGAATCGTAGGGGGGATTTCAATCCTGGGAACATCCGGAATCGTGGAACCGATGAGTGAGGCGGCTCTTGTCCAGAGCATTCATGTGGAAATGAAGCAGCATTTTTTGCAGGGAGAGGAATATATTCTGGTCACACCTGGAAACTATGGTGCGGATTACCTGAGAGAACACATGGATCTTCCTTATGAGAAGAACATTAAATGCAGCAACTATGTAGGGGAAACCATAGATATGGCCGTCGATATGGGAATTAAGGGAATTCTTTTTATCGCCCATATCGGGAAATTTGTAAAGGTAGCTGCCGGAATTATGAATACCCATTCACACAGTGCCGACGGCAGGATGGAAATTCTGGCATCCAATGCCATCCGCGCAGGCGCTCCCCTGGAGTGTGCAAAGGAAATTCTGGATGCATCTACCACAGATGAAGCACTGGATATTCTGGAGAGATACCAGATGCGGCAGGGGACAATGAAAGAAATCCTTGACAGGATTCAGTTTTATTTAAACCATAGATCTTATGAGCAGATTCTTCTGGGCGCAGTGATCTTTAACAATACTTGCGGATATCTTGGACAGACTGCAGATGCCGCAGAACTGATAGAGAAGATCGGCGCACAGAATGAAAAAATATCAGGCAGACAACAAATATAATTCACAGGAAATCAACTCACCAAAGGAGGAAAAGAGTATGGTACATTTTGTAGGAGCAGGTCCGGGAGCACCGGATCTTATCACAGTAAGAGGTAAAAAATATCTGGAAGAAGCCGATGTGGTCATTTACGCCGGATCTCTGGTAAATCCCAAACTTCTTGAATATACAAAGGATATCTGCACCATTCATAACAGTGCCAAGATGACCTTGGAAGAAGTGATCCATGTAATTGAGAAAGCAGAAGCAGAGGGGAAAACGACAGTTCGTCTCCACACTGGAGATCCATGTATCTATGGTGCGATCCGTGAGCAGATGGACATTCTGGATGAGAAGAACATTGCCTATGATTACTGTCCGGGAGTCAGTGCATTCTGCGGTGCTGCAAGTGCCCTGAACCTGGAATATACGCTGCCGGATATTTCCCAGAGTGTGATCATCACCCGTATGGAAGGCAGAACTCCGGTTCCTTCCAAAGAGAGCATCCAGTCCTTTGCTGCACATCAGGCAACCATGGTGGTATTCTTAAGTACAGGAATGCTGGAAGAACTGAGCAGACGACTGATCGAGGGCGGTTACACAGAGAATACACCTGCAGCCATCGTATATAAAGCAACCTGGCCGGAGCAGAAGACTTTTGTCTGCACAGTAGGAACCCTTGCAAAGACAGCAGCAGAGAACAATATTACAAAGACAGCCCTGATGATCATTGGAGATACCGTGGCAGCCGGACATTACGACCGCTCAAAACTGTATGATCCGGAATTTACAACAGAATTCCGTGAGGCAACAAAGTCCAAAACTCATCATTCATAAATCAGTCTGGACAGAATTTTGCTGTGGAGAGAGAAAATGAAAATCGCACTTATTTGTTTCAGCCTTACCGGACAGGAAACCGGAGAGAAATTATGTTGTGGCCTGGAGAAAGCAGGTATAACGGCTGTACTTGCTAAAAAAAGTAAATATCTGCCGGATTCTATAAAGGTCAGCACTTCTGCCTGGGCAGGGAAAAAATTTCTTGATTCTGATGCACTGATCTTCATCGGTGCCACCGGGATCGCAGTCCGCAGTATTGCACCGTATGTGGCGTCGAAGAAATCAGATCCTGCGGTACTGGTGATCGATGAGTGCGGACGATTCGTGATCTCGCTTTTATCCGGACATCTGGGAGGTGCCAATGAACTGGCCCTGAAAGCGGCAGAGATCCTGCATGCAGTTCCAGTAGTAACAACAGCTACAGATCTGCATCAACGCTTTGCAGTAGATGTTTTTGCAAAAAAGAATTACTGCAGTATTTTTAATATGAAAGCTGCAAAAGAAGTCTCAGCAGCACTTCTGGCAGGGAAGAATGTAGGATTTTACAGCGAATTTCCTGTAGAGGGAAAGTTACCGGAAGGTCTGGTTTTATGTGATGAATATGGAAAACCTGTCAGGCATGCGCAGGACGATATTCTGAAGGATGAAGAGAGCTTTGGAGGCTGTGGCGATTTATGCAGAAATACAGGCAGCATCATGGCAGATGAAGCAAAGACAGACTGCGGGGTAGCAGTTACTGTGCATACGTCATGCAGACCTTTTCCATCTACCACCCAGGTAGTTCCCAAATGTCTGACACTGGGCATGGGATGCCGCAAGGGCAAGGACGCAGAGGGAATTGCAGAAGCTGCACAGAAAGTTTTGGACAGATCCGGATTATATAAAGAAGCATTTGAACAGATCGCCAGCATTGATCTGAAGAAGGATGAACAGGGGATTTTGTCATTATCAGAAAACTGGCAGATCCCGTTTGTCACATATACAGAAAATGAACTGAAACAGGTGCCGGGAGAATTTACCCCTTCACCTTTTGTAAAGAAGATCACAGGTGTGGACAATGTCTGTGAGAGAAGCGCAGTCCTTGCCAGCGGCAATGGCAGTCTGCTTCAGAAGAAACATGGAGAAAATGGTGTGACTACAGCAGTAGCAGCCAGAGAATGGAGGATACATTTTGAGTAAAATATATGTAATCGGAATCGGCCCGGGAGCTTATGACCAGATGACAGGCAAAGCGATCCGTGCAATGAACGAAAGTGATGCGATCATCGGATATACCGTATATGTTGACCTGGTAAAAGAATACTTCCCGGGAAAAGAATTTATGACTACACCGATGAAGAAAGAAGTAGACCGCTGTGTCCTTGCTTTCGAGGAAGCAAAGAAAGGCAAAACAGTTTCCATGATCTGCAGTGGTGATGCCGGAGTTTACGGTATGGCAGGCCTGATGTATGAGGTGGGGGTCAATTATCCGGAAACAGAACTTGAGATCATCCCGGGTGTAACTGCAGCGACAGGTGGAGCAGCAGTTCTTGGGGCACCGTTGATCCATGATTTCTGCCTGATCAGTTTAAGCGATCTTCTTACCCCTTGGGAAAAGATCGAGACAAGACTTCTGGCGGCAGCACAGGCGGATTTCGTAGTATGTCTGTATAACCCGTCAAGCAAGAAACGTCATGACTATCTGCAGAAAGCCTGTGATCTGATGATGAAATACAAATCACCGGATACCATCTGCGGTACAGTTTCCAATATCGCAAGAGAAGGTGAGGAAGCTCATGTAATGACTTTAAAAGAGCTGAGAGATACACAGGTAGACATGTTTACCACCGTATTTATCGGAAATTCTCAGACAAAAGAACTGAACCACAAGATGGTAACACCGAGAGGATATAAGAATGTATAAAGTTCTTGTTTTTGCAGGAACCACAGAAGGGTATGAAATCTGCCGGTTCCTGGCAGATCATCAGGTACAGACCATGGGATTTGCTGCTACAGAATACGGTGGTAAGTCCCTTACAGAAAATGAATATCTCACCGTACAGACCGGAAGACTGGACGAAGCAGCCATGGAGCAGGTTTTCGCTCAGGAGAAGCCGGAGATGGTGCTGGATGCCACTCACCCTTATGCAGCGGAAGTAACAGGAAATATCCGCACAGCCTGCGAGAAAACACAGACACCTTACAGAAGAGTGCTGCGTGAATCCGGCAGCCATGAGGAGAAAGCTGTTTATGTGGAGAGTGTTCAGGCGGCAGCTCAATATCTGGATCAGACACAGGGAAATGTGCTGCTTACAACAGGAAGTAAGGAACTGGCAGGTTTTACTGGGATGAAAGATTATCAGGAACGCCTCTATGCCAGAGTCCTTTCTTTGCCGAATGTAATGCAGGCCTGCGCAGAGCTTGGATTTGAGGGAAAACATCTCATCGGAATGCAGGGACCTTTTTCCAGAGAATTAAATGCGGCAATGCTGAGGCAGTATCACTGTAAATATCTGGTGACAAAGGATACAGGAAAGGCAGGCGGTTTTCAGGATAAGATTGATGCTGCTCTGGAATGTGATGCAGTTCCTGTGATCATCGGACGTCCTCTGAAAGAAGAGGGGATGTCAGTGAAAGAATGTAAGAGATTTCTGACAGAACAGTTCTTACTGATCCATCAGCCACATATCACACTTCTGGGAATCGGAATGGGAAGCCCTGAAATGCTCACTGTACAGGGAAAGAACAGCCTGGATCAGGCAGATCTTCTGATCGGGGCCAGAAGAATGGTAGATTCTGTGAGGCGTCCTGGGCAGGATGCATTTATAGAATACAGAAGCCAGGAGATCAAAGATTATATTGATTCGCACCCGGAATATAACAATATCGTGATCGTATTGTCCGGAGATGTAGGTTTCTATAGTGGAGCTAAGAAACTTCTGGATGTATTGCAGCAGAACAGATTGGCACAGGGTACAACGCAACCGGAAATTCAGGTTCAGTGCGGGATTTCTTCTGTAGTGTATTTCATGTCAAGGATCGGACTCTCCTGGGATGATGCAAAGATTGTCAGTGCCCATGGCAGGGGATGTAATCTTATTTCGTATATTCGTAATGAGAAGAAAGTATTTGCCATTCTCGGGACTTCAGACGGCGTGGCTGTTCTGGCGAAGAAACTGGTGGAATATGGTATGGGTAATGTGCTTCTCTATGTAGGAGAGAATCTGTCCTATGACAATGAGAAGATTTTTGTAAAGAAAGCAGATGAACTGACAGAATACACCGGAGATCCGTTGTCTGTCATCTGTGCGGTCAATGAAACTTGCGAAAAACGTCTGGAAACTCATGGGATCAGGGACGAAGAATTTATCAGAGGCAAAGCACCGATGACAAAGGAAGAGGTGCGTACCGTGTCTCTTTTCAAACTTCGCCTGACAGAAGATTCCATCTGCTATGATGTAGGAGCAGGAACCGGTTCTCTTTCCATAGAAATGGCACTCCGTGCGCATCAGGGTAAAGTCTGGGCCATTGAGAAGAAAGAGGATGCAGTAGAACTGATCCGCCAGAACAAGGTGAAATTTGCAGCCGACAATCTGGAAATTATCGAGGGACTTGCACCGGAAGCACTCACAGACCTCCCGGCACCAACCCATGCATTTATCGGCGGTTCTTCCGGAAATCTGAAAGAAATCGTAAGACTTCTGATCGAAAAGAATCCGCAGATCCGTATTGTGATCAATTGTATTACACTGGAAACCGTATCCGAAGCACTGGAAACAGCGAAAGAGTTCGGATTTGAAGAAAACGAGATCGTTCAGTTAAGTGCAGCACGTTCAAAGGCAATTGGACGTTATCATATGATGATGGGCGAGAATCCGATCTATATTATTACATTGCAGAATCCTCAGAAATAACTTAAGGAGAATCAGAATGAAGATTCCAAGAATATTGCTTGCAGCAGGAGCCAGCGGCAGCGGGAAGACATTGATTACCTGCGGCCTTCTGCAGGCGCTGGTCAACAGAAAAATGAAAGTGGCTTCTTTTAAATGTGGCCCGGACTACATAGATCCGATGTTTCACTCCAGAGTGATCGGAACGAAATCACGAAATCTGGACACTTTTTTTACAGATGGGGATACAACCAGATATCTTCTGGGTCGAAACGCAGCAGACTGTGATACTGCAGTGATGGAAGGCGTCATGGGCTTCTACGATGGTGTGGGTGGAATCTCCACCAGAGCAAGCGCTTATGATCTGGCAGACACTACGGACACGCCAGTGATCCTGATCGTAAACAGCAGAGGCATGAGCATTTCTCTGGCAGCTTATATCAAAGGCTTTCTGGAGTACAAAAAGAACAGCCATATCAAGGGTGTGATCTTTAACCAGATGTCTCCAATGCTTTATCCACGAATGAAGAAACTGGTGGAAGAGCAGCTTGGCGTCGAAGTCCTGGGATATGTGCCGAAAGTAGAGGACTGTGTGATTGAGAGCCGTCATCTGGGGCTTGTGCTTCCGGAGGAGATTGTGGATCTGAAAGAACGGCTGCAGAAACTGGCCGGAGTGCTGGAAGATACACTGGAGATCGACAGAATTCTCGCACTTGCGGAGAATGCACCGGATCTGAATGTACCGGGATCTCTGTCACAGAAGAATCCTGCATTTGATTTTTGCCTGCCGCAGAAATTACGGATCGGAATGGCGAAGGATGAGGCATTTTGTTTCTATTATGAAGATAATTTTCGCTTACTTCAGGAGATGGGGGCAGAACTGGTAGAATTCTCACCTGTTCATGATGCGCATCTTCCAAAAGATCTGGACGGAATACTGCTCTACGGAGGATATCCGGAATTAAACGGAGAAGCACTGGAACGAAATGAATCCATGAAAACAGAAATTGCACAGGCGATAAACAGTGGTATGCCATGTATGGCAGAGTGTGGCGGCTTCATGTACCTCCATGAACAGATGGAAGACATGGACGGAATCAGCCGCAAGACCTGCGGAGTAATTCCCGGAAAGTGTTTCCGAACTCCGAAACTGACAAGATTTGGATATATAACTCTGACAGCCGGACAGTCGGTATTTGGACAGAAAGCAGAAGAAATCGGAGAGATTCCGGCACATGAATTTCACTATTTTGATTCAGAAAACTGTGGTAATGATTTCCATGCAGCGAAACCCCTCAGTAAACGGGGCTGGGACTGCATTCACAGTACCGACAGTCTTCTGGCAGGATATCCGCATTTATATTATTATGGAAATCCTGGGATTCCGAGAGCATTTCTGCTTAAATGTATGGAATATCATAAAACCGGCAGAATATAAAAAATTTGTTATTGTTCATTCTGTGCAGGCAGCAGAGAGTGAACAGTGACAAAGATTTTATAACAGCATGTATGAAAAGTACATGAGAAGAGGGAGTTTTGTTTAAGTATGATTTATTACAGTATGGCCGCCCTTGGGGCAGGCTTTATCCTTGATCTCATCATAGGAGATCCCAGGTGGCTCTATCATCCGGTCTGCCTGATCGGAAATCTGATAGCATTTCTGGAGAAAATACTTCGGAAGATTTTTCCGAAAACCAATAAAGGCGAACTGGCAGCAGGTATTGTAGAAGTAATCCTTGTCTGCCTGTTCAGCGGCGGGATTCCATATCTGATCCTGCATTTTCTGTACGGAGTTTCTGTATGGGCGGGACTTGTGCTGGAAACTTTCTGGTGCTATCAGCTTCTGGCAACCAAATCTCTGAAAACAGAGAGTATGAAAGTTTATGACAGACTGAAGAACGGTACTCTGGATGAGGCACGTTATGCAGTATCCATGATCGTTGGCCGTGACACACAGTCACTGACAGAAGAGGGAGTGACTAAAGCTGCAGTAGAGACAGTAGCGGAGAATTCCTCTGATGGGATCATAGCGCCGATGTTCTATATGGCTATCGGTGGCGTATGGCTGATGTTCCTTTACAAAGGGATCAATACCATGGATTCCATGTTGGGTTACAAGAATGATAAATATCTCTATTTCGGACGCTGTGCTGCGAAGCTGGATGATGTGGCGAATTTTATTCCTGCCAGAATTTCCGGATGGCTGATGGTTGCGGCAACGGTATTTGTAAAAATGGATACAAAGAATGCTGCTAAGATCTACCTTAGAGACAGAAGAAACCATGCAAGCCCAAATTCTGCACAGACAGAGGCGGCGATGGCAGGCGCGCTGGATGTACAGCTTGCCGGGAATGCTTATTATTTCGGAAAGCTTTATGAGAAGCCGACCATCGGGGATGCGATCCGCCCGGTAGAGGTGGAAGATATCAGACGTTCCAACCGTCTGCTCTATGCAACAGCAATTCTTGGCGTTGTAGTATTTCTGTTGATTGGTATAGGTGTACGTTTTCTTGTTTTATAGGAAATGGAATTATTTCGCAGACGGGCAGTATTTTTTGGCTTTTAAGACAGGGAGATAACAATGACGAAGCATATACATGGCGGCGATGTTTACAAATATAATCATTGCCTGGATTTCTCGGCGAACTGTAATCCGCTGGGAACGCCGCAGAGTGTGAAACAGGCGATCATAGACTGCGTGGATGATCTCGGTGATTATCCACGTGTAGGATGCGGCCCGCTACGGGAGGCGATCGCATCCTATGAACATACTAGGAAGGAATATCTGATCTGCGGAAACGGAGCAGCAGACCTTATTTTTTCCCTTTGCAGAGCGCAGAACCCGAAGAAAGCACTTTTACTGGCGCCGACCTTTGCGGAATATGAACAGGCACTGGTCAGTATGGGATGTGAGATCGCCAGATATTATCTGGAGGAACCGGTGGACTTCTGCGTGAAAGAAAATTATCTGCAGGTTCTGCAAAAGGAAAAACCGGATATTATTTTCCTGTGCAATCCCAATAATCCAACGGGAATTACCATGCACCGGGAACTTCTGGAAGGAATCCTGAGAAGCTGTGCAGAATCCGGGATCTTTATGGTGGTAGATGAATGTTTTCTGGATTTTGTGAAAGAACCGGAGAAACATACACTTAAAGGAAAGCTGGCAGAATATCCCAATCTTTTTCTGCTGAAGGCCTTTACCAAACGTTACGCGATCCCGGGTGTGCGTCTGGGATATGGTTTCTGCTCGGACAGTAAGGTGCTGGAACGGATGGAGGCTGTGACCCAGCCGTGGAATGTGTCTACAGTGGCACAGCAGGCAGGACTTGCAGCACTTAAGGAAACAGAATATGTGGAAAAAGGCAGGCTGCTTATTTTCCGGGAGTCTGTATGGATGAAAGAGAAGATGGCACAGCTTGGACTGAAGGTATATCCGTCGGAGACCAATTACATCTTTTTTCATGGTCCGGCAGATCTGTTTGAAAGATGTGTGCCAAAGGGAATCCTGATCCGGGACTGCAGTAATTATCCGGGACTGGAAAAGGGATATTTCCGTGTTGCAGTGAAACTGCATGAGCAGAATGAGAAACTGATACAGGTACTGAATGAAGTGCTTGGTTAAGCGTACAGTAACCTGTGATACAGGAAAAGAGAGGAAACAAAGAGATGGCAAAAGCGATTATGGTGCAGGGCACAATGTCCAATGCAGGAAAAAGCCTTCTGGCAGCCGGCCTGTGCAGGATTTTTAAACAGGATGGCTACAGAGTGGCACCTTTTAAGTCACAGAACATGGCGCTGAACTCTTTTATCACAGAGGAAGGCCTGGAGATGGGCAGGGCGCAGGTCATGCAGGCAGAAGCGGCAGGAATCAAGCCGTCTGTACTGATGAACCCGATCCTTTTGAAACCTACTAATGATGTGGGTTCTCAGGTGATCGTAAATGGAGAAGTTCTTGGAACCATGAGTGCCAGAGACTATTTTAAGTATAAAAAGAAACTGGTGCCGGACATTATGAAAGCATATAATGCACTGGCAGCAGAGAATGACATTATCGTTATTGAAGGCGCGGGAAGCCCTGCAGAGATCAACCTGAAGACAGAAGATATTGTAAACATGGGAATGGCAAAGATGGCGAAAGCTCCGGTACTTTTGGTGGGAGATATTGACAGAGGCGGCGTCTTCGCACAGCTCATCGGTACGGTGGAGCTTCTGGAGGAAGATGAACGTCAGATGGTGAAAGGACTGATCATCAACAAATTCCGCGGGGATAAGACAATCCTTGATCCAGGTGTGGAGATGCTGGAGGAGAGAGGCCATATTCCGGTAGTGGGAGTAGCTCCTTATCTGGATATCCAGGTGGAAGATGAGGACAGCCTAACTGAACGTTTTGACAGGAAACAGGAAGTGGATCTGATCGATATCGCGGTGATCCGTGTGCCAAGGATTTCCAATTTCACAGATTTTAACCCGTTTGAAAGCATTCCAGGTGTATCTTTACGCTATGTACAGCATGTCAGTGAATTGAAAAATCCGGATATGATCATTCTGCCCGGAACGAAGAATACGATGGAAGATCTTCTCTGGATGAGGGTCAATGGCCTGGAAGCGACAGTACTTAAGGAAGCAGCAAGAGGAAAGATCATCTTCGGAATCTGCGGAGGTTATCAGATGCTGGGAGAAACTTTAAGCGATCCCCACCATGTAGAAGCAGGCGGAACCATCAAAGGAATGGGATTGCTGCCTATGGATACAGTCTTTGCAGAGAATAAGACAAGGACCAGAGTATCCGGGAAATTCCTGGATCTGGATGGAGAACTGGCAGCACTTTCCGGTGCAGAGCTGGAAGGATATGAAATCCATATGGGAGAGACGGTACTGAAAGAGAATGCAGGTCATTGTGTATCCATTGAAGACCATGTGTCAGGAGCTGTGAAAGAGGATGGTGCATATTGTAAAAATGTCTGCGGAACTTATGTGCATGGAGTTTTTGACAGAGAGGATGTGGCAGAAGCCATTGTCCGCGCGCTGGGAGAGAAGAAAGGTCTTGATGTGTCTGAGATGACGGGAGTTGATTTCGCGGCATTTAAAGAAACGCAGTATGATATTCTGGCAGCGGAACTTCGAAAACATCTGGATATGAAGAAAATTTATGACATATTAGAACAGGGGATCTGATACGACAGGATAGACAAATGCACATAATTGTTGTGTGACCATACGAGAAATCAGGGAGTTTGGGAGAGAAAAAATGAAAGTAGAACTTGAAAATGTAAAACCAATGGATATAGAGAAACGCAGTTTTGAGATCATCACCGAAGAGCTTGGTGATACGAAGCTGATTCCGGGAACAGAGCTGATCGTGAAGAGATGCATTCACACCAGTGCAGACTTTGATTATGCGAAGAACCTCTGTTTTTCCGAAGATGCGGTACAGAAAGCCATAGCAGCCATCAAAAATGGTGCCTGCATTGTGACAGATACCCATATGGCAGAATCCGGGATCAACAAGAGAGTACTTTCACGCTATGGTGGAGAAGTATTCTGCTTTATTTCTGACGAAGATGTAGCAGCTACAGCCAAAGCAAATGGAACGACAAGAGCTACTGCCAGCATGGACAAGGCGGCAGCCATGGGAAAGAAGCTGATCTTTGCCATCGGAAATGCTCCTACAGCTCTGGTACGTCTCTATGAACTTATTGAAGATAAAAAACTGGATCCGGAACTGATCATCGGTGTGCCGGTAGGGTTCGTAAATGTAGTGCAGTCCAAGGAACTGATCATGAGTGCGGATGTGCCCTATATTGTAGCCAGAGGAAGAAAAGGCGGCAGCAACATTGCAGCATGTATCTGCAATGCACTGCTTTATATGATCGATAATAACAGAGGTTATTAAAAAGAACGAAATGTGTAATTCAGGTCCCGGAACTGTCTGTGATCTCTTTCAGAAGACTACAGGCAGGTGGGAAATCCTGAACCGGCATGGAAGAACAGGAGAGGATCAGAGTGACTTTTCCAGGTGATTCCTGCAGAAGCTGAAGGCGCAGACCACGAGTCTGTGCTTTTTTTTCTAATTCTTTCCAGGTGAGGGAGGTGGAGAGGGTCAGGGCCAGACTGGTACCGGCGGCTCCGATCTGAAGAGGAACATCCTGTCCGAAAACTTTCTGAACTTCCTGTTTCAGGGATTTCAGTTTTAATGCGTAAAGTCTTTTCAGTCTGCGGGTCTGAGCTGCCAGATGTCCGTCGCGGATAAACTGGCACAGAGCGATCTGCTCGGCTTTGGAAGCGGTCTGGTTATAACGGGAAGCTTTCTGCCTGTAGAGCTTTGCCAGATCAGTGGGCAGTACCATAAAACTGATGCGGATAGAAGGAAGAAGAAGCCTGGAAAATGTTCCCAGATATACCACATTCTGCCCGCCTGCCAGACCGAAAAGGGAAGGAGTAGGTTTCTGAAGATATACGAATTCATTTTCGAAATCATCTTCAATGATCAGGCTGCCATGGGAAGAGGCGTAGTGAACCAGTTCCAGACGCCGGGATACGGGCATGATCTCACCCCATCTGGTCATATGTGCCGGTGAGACATAGATCACATGACAGTTTTTGTCACGGTAGTGGATCTGGAATCCATAGTCATCGAAAACAGAACTTCCCTGGATGAAAGAGGAATTGGGAAAGGAAACAGTCCGACAGCTTTTTAGAAGGGGGCAGAGGATGTGGAGAAGACTCTGGATTCCTGCTCCGATGACAATATCGTCAGCACTGCACAGAACATTTCTCCGTTCCCTGACATAGTCGGCCAGAACCTGACGCAGATCCTCTTCCCCCTGCGGCTCGCCATAAGAAAGAAGACGGTCATCCTGGCGCAGTGCACTTTTTATATAACGCCTCCACAGATCGAACCGAAAGCTTTCCCGGTCCACACCAGAGGATGCGAAGTCATAGCGATAGGAAAAGTCTTGGCGGGGGGTGTCAGAAACAGGGGGATGCTGTCTGGAAGCAATGTCTGTTACATAATAGCCGCTTTGAGCTCTGGAGATGATGTAGCCGTCTGCTGCAAGCTGAAGATAGGCGCTTTCGATGGTAGTGCGGCTGAGTTTCAGTTCCTGGGAACATTTGCGCAGAGAAGGCATTTTGCTTCCGGCAGGCAGCTTCTGAGCGGTGATCAGTTCCCGGTAATAATGATAAACTTCCAGATATAAATGTTCTTTTTTATGTTCTTTATTTAACAGAAGTTCCATAAGATGCCTCCTTGTATTATCATGAGTTTC
This sequence comes from Blautia luti, assembly GCF_033096465.1. NCBI lineage: Bacteria > Bacillati > Bacillota > Clostridia > Lachnospirales > Lachnospiraceae > Blautia > Blautia luti. The sequence continues at coordinate 1,306,796 of NZ_AP028156.1, forward strand.
AGGCTTTACCAGAGCAGTATACTAAAACTGTCCTCTGAAAAAATATAAAAACTGGATATATTCATATACACACTCTGGTGATATATTATTACACGATAAAAAAGAAAGCAAGAGGTAACATTGATTTGAAAAAGATCGCAGTCATTCATGACCTGTCCGGGCTGGGAAAATGTTCTCTGACAGCAGCGATTCCTGTAATTTCCGCCATGGGCGTACAGGCCTGTCCGCTGCCTACTGCAGTGCTGAGTAATCAGACAGGATACGGCTCTTTTTTCTGGGATGATTATACAGACCGCATGGAACAGATCATGAAAGAATGGAAAAAAATGGATTTTCGGCCTGATGGGCTTTATACAGGATTTCTGGCCGGGGATGAACAGGTGGAAGTGATCCTGAAATTTACAGAACTTTTCTGTACAGAGGAAACGCAGATCCTGATCGATCCGGTTATGGGAGACCAGGGAGCAGTTTATAAAACTTACTCATCAGCCTTATGTGAAAAAATGCGTACTCTTGTGAGAAAAGCAGATGTGATCACTCCCAATCTGACAGAAGCTCTTCTTCTTTTATACGGAGAAGAGGAGATGAAAAAAAGAATGAAAAGCTATGCCGGAATGAAGCGGGAACAGATGCTTGAAGAAATCCGGCAGATTGGTAAAACACTGGCAGGAGAATTTGATCTGAATTCCCTTGTGATCACAGGTGTGGATGTGGAAGAGGAAGACGGTATCCTGAAAATGGGAAATCTTGTGGTGGAAAACGGGGAAACCCGGTGGTTCTTTTCCATTAAAGAAGGAGGTAGTTATTCCGGAACAGGAGATTTGTTCGCATCTGTCCTGAGTGCGGGAATGGTAAAGGGAATTTCCATGAAGGTATGTGTGGAGAAAGCTATTGCATTTCTTTCCGGCGGGATCCACGATGCGGTGGTGGAAGGAACAGACCGCAATGATGGGATCTGCTTTGAGAAATATCTTGGTATGCTAACCGATCTGTAAGATTGGGAAATAAAAAGAGGAGGGATTTATTATGTCCGAAATAACATCAGCAAAAGAAAATGCGCAGAGCACAAGTACTGTAAAGAAGATCACGGCCACAGCAGTTATGGCTGCCCTGACTACTTTGATGACAGCCTATATTTTCCATATTCCGGTGGGAGTAAATGGCGGCTATGTTCATCTGGGCGATACCATGATCTATCTTGCAGCAGCATTTCTGCCTCTGCCTTATGCCTGTGCGGCGGGAGCCATCGGAGGAGGACTGGCTGACCTTCTGACAGCACCGGTATGGGCTCCGGCAACTATTATTATCAAAATGCTGATCTGTCTTCCGTTTTCTTCCAAAGGAAAGAAACTGGTGACTAAGAGAAATGTGATCGCATTGTTTCTTGCATTTATGATCTCAGCAACAGGATATTATGTAGCAGAGGGAATCATGTTTGGATTTACTGCTTCTTTCTTTACATCTGTCAGCGGAAGTATCGTACAGTCAGGTGGAAGTGCCATTATGTTTGTGATCATCGGTACTGCACTGGACAAGATCGGATTTAAGACCAATATTGCGAAATAAAAGAGGAACAGAAAATGACAACAGATATCATATACAGATATAAAAATCAGGTATATTTTAATATTACCAACAAATGTCCATGCAGATGCACGTTCTGCATCAGGAATACAGAGGATGCCATCGGTGAGGCGTCCAATCTCTGGTTTGATCATGAACCGAAACTGGAAGAAATTTATAAAGCCATTGATGAGTTTGATTTCACAGATTGTAATGAAGTGGTTTTCTGTGGATACGGAGAGCCGACGATGGCCCTTGAGAACCTGATCGCAGTAAGCAAATATGTCAGGGAAAGATATCCTTTCAGGATCAGACTGAACACAAACGGTCTTTCTGACCTGATCCATAATCGTTCCACAGCAGAAGAGATCTGTAAGGCAGTGGACAGCATTTCCATCAGCCTGAATATGCCGGATGCTGCATCTTACAACGAAATAGTACGTCCTACATATGGGGAAAAATCTTTCGAAGCCATGCTGAAATTTGCCAGGGACTGCAGAAAATATATCTCCGATGTGCGGTTCACAGTGGTAGATGTGATCGGAGAAGAGAAAGTGGAACAGAGTAAAGTTCTGGCTGAGAAAAACGGGATTCCGCTGAGAGTGAGAAAGTATTCACCGTGATCTTCGCATAATCCGGGACTGACAAAAGAATGGGTGAACCACCGACAGGATAAGATTCTGTCGGTGGTTCGTTTTTTTTGGTATGTATCTGTGGCAAGGTTTTTCATTGACATCTGAAGCGGAAATGTTTATGATTAGTTAAGGAAAATTCGTGTATATACACAGGAGATACGAAGGAGAAACGGATTATGGGTATTTCCATGATTGGAATCGATCATAACATGGCGCCTGTAGACATACGCGCTCTTTTTGCGTTTACAAAGAAAAGTGCAGGGGAAGCCATGGAAAAAATAAAAAGTTACAAAGGAATCTACGGATGTGTGATCCTGTCTACATGCAACCGTCTGGAAGTATGGGCCAGTGTGGACGAGGAAGAGGATGTGTGTCTTTATGACTGCGTCTGTCAGCTGAAAGGAATCAGTGATGATTCTTATCGTAATTATTTTGTGGAGAGGAAAGATGAGGAGGCGGTAGAGCATCTGTTCTATCTTACAAGTGGTCTGAAATCTCAGATCATAGGAGAAGATCAGATTCTCACACAGGTAAAAGATGCTCTGAATCTGGCACGGGAGAATTTCGCGGTGGACGGAGTTCTGGAGGTGCTGTTCCGTATGGCGGTCACAGCAGGAAAGAAGATCAAGACAGAGGTGCCTTTTTCCCATGGAAATCCTTCTGTGATCCACCAGGCAATCCAGTTTCTGGGACAGAAGGGATATTCCATGCAGGATAAGACCTGTATGGTCATCGGAAATGGTGAGATGGGGAAAGTGGCTGCCCAGGCACTGCGGGAAGCAGGTGCAGATGTGACAGTGACCATCCGCCAGTACAGAAGCGGAATTGTAAGCATTCCGGCAGGCTGCAAGAGAATCAATTACGGAGAACGAATGGAATATATTCCGGAATGTGATCTGGTAGTAAGTGCTACGGCAAGCCCGAATTTCACATTACGAAGAGAACTGTTTGAGGAGCTGGAGCTTTCAGGAGAACTGATCCTGATCGATCTGGCAGTGCCCAGGGATATTGAACCGTCCATAGGAAGCCTGGAGGGAATTACCCTTTATGATATGGACAGTTTTCGTATTGAGGAGATTCCGGCAGAGCTTCAGGAGAATCTGGAAGCAGCAGGAGCCATTGTCAGAGAGCAGATGGATGAATTTTTTCAGTGGCTGGATGGCAGGGATCTGATCCCGAGGATCCAGGAGATTAAAGAAGAGGCAGTGAATGACCTGAATCTCAGAATTGCGAAAATACTGAAAAAAACCCAAATGGATGAAGAGGACAGAGTAAATCTGGTACAGGCTGTGGATACAGCGGCGGGTAAGGTGGTAAATAAACTGATCTTTGGCCTGCGTGACAGCCTGAATCAGGAAGCGTTCCTTGAATGCGTGGCAGGACTGGAGAAAATATATGAAGAATAAGCCTTTTTTTCCCATGTTTATAGACTTATCAGATAAAAATATTGTTGTGGTAGGAGGCGGAAGCATTGCCACACGCAGAGTAAAAACATTGCTGGCATTTACCAGAAATATTAAGGTGGTGGCACCGAAGGTTACCACGGAAATGATGGAAATGGCGAAAGCGGGTTATGTGAAACTTACCGCCCGCCCTGTGAAACGGTCAGATTTTGCCATGGCATATATGGTGATCGCGGCTACCAATGATAGGAAATTAAATGATGAGATCCACAGGATCTGCAAGCAGGAAGGGATTTACGTAAACGTAGCTAGCGACAGGGATCAGTGTGATTTCTATTTTCCGGGCATTTATATGCAGGATGAGCTGGTAGTGGGGATCACAGCCAGCGGACTGAACCATAAGAAAGCCAGAAGGATCAGGGAAGAGATCCAGAAAGCCCTGGAAAAAGTGGCACAGGAGGATGACGAGGAAGATGACGACTAAAGCAATCATTGGCAGCAGGGAGAGCCAGCTTGCTGTTTTACAGAGTGAGATGGTAAAAGCCTACATAGAACAGCAGAATCCGGGAATGGAAATAGAGATTCTGACCATGAAGACTACCGGGGATATCATTCTGGACCGTACTCTGGACAAGGTAGGGGGCAAGGGCCTTTTTGTAAAAGAATTGGACAGGGCTTTGATGGATGGAAGAAGCAATCTTTCTGTACACAGTCTGAAAGACATGCCGATGGAAGTGCCGGAAGAACTTCCGCTGCTGGCTTTTTCGAAGAGAGAGGATCCGAGAGATGTTCTGGTATTTCCTGAAGGGATGACTGAACTGGATCCGGCGAAACCGCTGGGATGTTCCAGCTTAAGAAGAATCCTGCAGTTAAAGAAATTATATCCTGATATGGAAGTAAAGAGTATTCGCGGAAATCTGCAGACAAGACTGCGTAAGCTGGATGACGGAGAATATTCCGGACTGATCCTGGCTGCAGCAGGGCTGAAACGTCTGGGACTTGAGAAGAGGATCAACCGGTATTTTACACCGGATGAGATGATCCCGGCAGCAGGGCAGGGAATCCTGGCAGTGCAGGGACGTAAGAATCAGGATTACTCTTATCTGGATGGATACTGTGACAGGGATGCATGGATCGCAGGAAGTGCAGAGCGTTCTTATGTGAAATATCTGGATGGAGGATGTTCCTCTCCTGTAGCGGCATTTGCTGAGGTGAACGGGGATGAGATCTTTATCCGCGGGTTATATTACAGTGAAGCAACAGGTAAATGGATCACAGGACAGATAAAAGGCGCTGCTGATAATGGGGCAGAACTTGGTGTCACGCTTGCGAAGCAGCTCAAAGATGACTGTGAGAGGGGAGAATAAAAATGGCAGCAGGTAAAGTTTGGCTGGTTGGTGCAGGACCGGGAGATATCGGGCTCTTTACATTAAAGGGCGAGGCAGTTTTGCAGCAGGCAGATGTAGTGGTATATGACAGCCTGGTGGGTGAGGGAGTACTTGCAAGGATTCCGGAGCATGCCAGACTGATTAATGTAGGAAAGAGAGCAAGTCATCATACCATGGTGCAGGAGGATATCAATAAAGTCCTTCTGGAGGAAGCGCAGAAAGGAAACAAAGTCGTGAGACTTAAAGGCGGTGATCCGTTCCTCTTTGGCAGAGGCGGCGAGGAACTGGAACTTCTTTCCGAGAATGGGATTTCGTATGAGATCGTACCAGGAGTCACATCTCCGATCTCTGTTCCTGCTTATAATGGAATTCCGGTGACACACAGAGATTTCTGTTCTTCCCTGCATATTATTACAGGACATAAACGTGCAGGACAAACATATGACATTGATTTCAGGGCACTGACCCAGACAAAAGGAACGTTGGTGTTTCTGATGGGAATCGCTGCGCTGGAAGATATCTGTAAGGGACTTCTCAATGGAGGCATGGATCCGGAGATGCCGGCAGCAGTGCTTCAGAAAGGAACGACTGCAGGACAGAAGCGTGTGGTTGCAACGGTAAGTACTCTGAATGCAGAAGTGGACAGACAGGGAATTGAGACACCTGCGATTATTGTTGTGGGAAAGGTGTGCTCACTGGCAGATAGATTTGCCTGGTATGAGAAACTTCCGCTGGCAGGCTGGAAAGTACTGGTGACAAGACCAAGACAGCATATTTCCAAGACAGCAGATCTGCTCCGCAAAAAAGGCGCAGAGGTGCTGGAACTGCCGTCTATCTGCACTGTGCCTGTAGAGGATAACAGCAGACTGTATGAGGCATTTGAGAAGCTGGCTGCCTATCAGTGGATCATTTTTACCAGCCCGGTAGGTGTGGAGATCTTTTTTGACGAGATGGACAGAAAAGAGATGGATGTGCGCAGTCTGGGACAGGCAAAGATCGCAGTGATCGGCGAGGGTACGAAGAAGAAACTGAAAGAACATCATCTTCTGGCAGATTTTATGCCGAGTGTGTATGACGGAGAGACTCTGGGAACAGAACTTGCAAAAGAACTGCAGGGAGATGAGAAGATCCTGATTCCCAGGGCAGAAGCCGGAAATAAGAAGCTGACAGAACTGCTGGAACAGACAGGAGCCAAAGTAGATGATATTGCTACTTACACAACCTGCTATGAAAAGAGCAGACTGATCGATGAGAAGAAAGAATTCGAGACAGGCAGTGTGGACTGCGTGGTATTTACCAGTGCTTCTACTGTAAGGGGTTTTGTGGAGGGAACTCCGGGGCTTGATTATACATCTGTAAAGGCGGCATGTATCGGAAAGCAGACGAAAGCTGCTGCAGATGCATACGGAATGCAGACCCGGATGGCGAAAAAAGCAACTATTGAGAGTCTGATCGAATTAGTAGAAGAAATGAAACAGGAAAATTGTTGATAAAATATATTTTATATTTATTGCCTGAAATGAGATTTTGTCTGGCGTTTTGAAGCGATATTTATAAATACAAACAGAATTTATGGAATCGGGCAATAGCAGTAAAAGGAGCGAAAGAAACATGGACTTAATTCAGAGACCAAGAAGATTAAGAGGCAGCGAAAAGTTAAGAAAAATGGTAAGAGAGACAAGAATGGACAAGTCTTCCCTTATCTATCCGTTATTTGTAAAAGAGGGAACAGGGATCGAAGAAGAAATCCCGTCCATGGAAGGGCAGTACCGCTACAGTGTAGACCGCCTTCCATTTGAACTGGAACGTCTGCAGAATGCAGGTGTAAATAACATTATGCTGTTCGGTATCCCGGATCATAAGGATGAAGTAGGAAGTGGAGCATACGATCCCAACGGAATCGTGCAGAAAGCTTTAAGAGAAGCAAAGAAGCAGTTCCCGGATATGTACTATATTACTGATGTATGCATGTGCGAATACACTTCTCATGGTCACTGCGGAGTTCTCTGCGGTCATGATGTAAATAACGATGCCACACTGGAATTACTGGCCAAGACAGCTGTTTCCCATGTAGAGGCAGGTGCGGATATGGTTGCTCCGTCTGATATGATGGACGGACGTGTACGTGCGATCCGTGAAGCACTGGATGCAAACGGACATTATGAAGCGCCAATCATGTCTTATGCTGTAAAATATGCGTCGGCATTCTATGGCCCATTCCGTGATGCTGCAGGTTCTGCGCCGTCTTTTGGCGACAGAAAGAGCTATCAGATGGATTTCCACAACAGAAGAGAGGGCATGAAAGAGGCTCTCACAGATGTGGAAGAAGGAGCGGATATCATCATGGTAAAACCTGCCATGTCTTATCTGGATATGGTTTCCGAAGTTTCCAAGGCTGTAAATGTACCGGTTGCCACCTACAGTGTAAGCGGTGAGTATGCAATGGTAAAAGCTGCTGCAAAGATGGGCTGGATCGAGGAAGAACGTATCATGTGTGAGATGGCAGTCAGCGCTTACCGTGCAGGTGCACAGATTTATCTGACCTATTATGCGAAAGAACTTGCGAAATGTATGGATGAAGGGAGAATCGGCTGATGGGATTATCAGAGGAATTATTTGACAGAGCAGTGAAAGTGATCCCGGGCGGTGTAAACAGCCCGGTACGTGCCTATGGCCCGATCGGTATGGCACCGAGATTTATTGACCACGCAGATGGATGTTATATTTATGATGTTGAAGGAAATGAATATGTAGATTATATTGATTCCTGGGGACCGATGATCCTGGGACATAATTTCCCGGAAGTAAAGAAAAGCGTACTGAAGGCATGTGAAAAGGGTCTGAGTTTTGGCTGTGCTACTGCGATTGAAGTGGAGATGGCTGAGTTTATCTGCGACCATATTCCCCATGTGGACATGGTGCGTATGGTAAATTCCGGTACAGAGGCTGTTATGAGTGCAGTTCGTGTTGCCAGAGGATTTACAGGAAAGAATAAGATCATTAAATTTGCAGGATGTTATCATGGACACAGTGATGCTATGCTGGTAAGTGCAGGTTCCGGTGTAATGACAAGTGGTGTGCCTGACAGTGCAGGTGTGCCGAGAGGATGCACAGAGGATACTATGACAGCTGTTTATAATGATCTGGACAGTGTGCGTGCATTGCTGGAGCAGGCAGATGGCCAGACTGCAGCAGTGATCGTTGAGGCTGTGGGCGCGAATATGGGTGTGGTACCACCGAAGAAGGGATTCCTTGAAGGGCTGAGAAAGCTTTGCGATGAGTATGGGGCGCTTCTAATCTTTGATGAAGTTATCACCGGTTTTCGTCTGGCTTTCGGTGGTGCTGCTGAATATTTCGGAGTGACACCGGATCTGGTTACTTACGGCAAGATCATTGGTGCAGGTATGCCGGTTGGTGCTTATGGTGGAAGAAGAGAGATCATGGAGCTGGTTTCACCGGTTGGCAAGGTTTACCAGGCTGGTACTTTAAGTGGTAATCCGATTGCGATGGCTGCAGGATTTACTCAGTTGAAGTATCTGTATGAGCATCAGGAGATTTATAAAGATCTGGAGAAGAAAGGGGAGAGACTTTACGGCGGTATGGAGAAGATCATGGTCGAGAAAGGTCTTCCTTATCATGTGAACCATGCGGCTTCTCTGGGAAGTCTGTTCTTTACGGAGCAGGAGGTTGTGGATTATACTTCTGCGAAGAGTGCGGATATTAAGGCGTTTTCTGAGTACTTTAAGGGGATGCTGGCACAGGGAATCCATCTGGCGCCGTCTCAGTTTGAGGCGATGTTCCTTTCTGCTGCACATACGGATGAGGTGATTGACAGGACGCTTGAGGCTGTTGGGAATTGTTTCAAATAAGAGTGAGAGAAAGCTGCTGTTTCAGAGATGGAACGGCAGCTTTTTTGGTAAAAGGGACGCCTGAAACAACCTGTTTTTCTTCCAGGCCGGGTTTCGTGAGCTGGAAGTCAGAGAAGTGGGACGTATTTGGGGGAGTGAAAAAAGATGGGGTGTTAGAAATAGGTAACTTTGGTTTTGGAAAAATACATAAAAGTGGTATGTGTTGTATTGTGAGGATTGGCAAAATGTGCTATAATATCGACATCATATGGCAGTGCCGGCCAGATTAAACGGGCAGTAAGACGCAAAGGACAGCAGGAGGCAAGAAGCATTATGAGTAAGAAAAAATATGTAGCCTATGTGGGTTGTTATACACATGGCTCTTCCAGACAGGGTATTCATGTTTATGATGTTGATGTGGAGAAGGGCGTTCTTACAGAACGCAGCAGTGTTGAAGTAAGCAATGCATCCCACATGGCTGTTTCAAAGAATGGTAAGTATCTTTATTCTATCGAGGATGAAGGTGTTGCAGTGTTTGAGCGTGATAAGAATGGTGATCTGTCACGTATCAACAGTGTGAATATTGATGGAATGAGAGGCTGTTTCCTTTCTACAGATGTTGATGGTAAGTATCTTTATGTTGCCGGATACCATGACGGTAAGGTGACCGTTGTACATACTCATAAGGACGGCAGACTTGGAAGTTTGATGGATGGCGTGTTCCATACAGGACTGGGAAGTGTTGCAGAGCGTAACTTCCGTCCACATGTAAACTGTGTCCGTCCCACACCGGATAACAAGTATCTCTGTGCAGTAGATAACGGGATTGACCAGGTGAAGATTTACCGTATTAATAAGCAGCGTGATAAGCTGGAACTTGTGGATATTCTGAGATGTCCGAGAGAAAGTGGTCCGCGTATTATCCGTTTCAGCGATGACGGTAAGTTTGCTTATATTCTTTTTGAACTCAGCAATGAGATCAAGTCATATAAGTATGATGGAACCGGTAAGACTCCGGAGTTTGAACTGATCCAGACCATTGAGACAACTGCGAAGAAGGATGTACATGATACACATAACGCTGCATCCGGACTTTCTCTTGCAAATGACGGCAAACATCTTTTCTGTACAACAGCAGGTGAGGATACAGTTTCTATGTTTGAGCGTGATGAAGAGACTGGTATGCTGACAAGAAAGTTCACACTTCCGATCAGTGGTGAATATCCGAAGGATCTGGTACTTTTACCGGACGATAAGCATCTTGTACTGGCCAATCATGCAAGTAATACACTTACTACATTTACAGTGGATTATGAGAAAAACATTATTGTCATGAATGACAGACCGATCAAGATCACAGAACCGAACAGCATCAGGATCTGGGAAGTTCCGGAAGAATAATAAGCGCAGAATAAAAACCTCCGTCAGGACAAAAAGAAAGTCCTGATGGAGGTTTTTGCGTACAGGCATATGCACCTGTGTATTTTTTGAAGCGGGAATCTGCCTGGCGGTGTTTATTTGTCAGAGAGATAAAAGTCCCGTACTCTGTCCATCCGTGCACTCATGTTGGAGAAGAGGGCATCTGTCAGTGTGATGGCTGCCATGGATTCTACCACAACAACTGCTCTTGGGACAATGACCGGATCGTGGCGGCCGTGGATCTCCAGCGAGATAGATTCTCTGTCTTTGGTTATGGTCTGCTGTGGCTGACTGATGGATGGGGTAGGCTTAATGTGGGCACGGAGAATGATCTCACTGCCATCACTGATGCCGCCCATGATTCCCCCGGCATGGTTGGAGGTTTTGGCTACTGCACCGTCTTTTGCTGTGAATCCATCGTTGTCCTGTGAACCTCTGGAGGATGAAACTGCGATTCCGTCGCCGATTTCTACAGCCTTCACAGCACCTATGGACATTAGAGCCTGTGAAAGCATAGCGTCCAGCTTTCCGAAAACAGGATCTCCCAGACCCGCCGGGACACCGGTGATACGGCATTCTACCACACCGCCTGCGCTGTCCTGTTCTTTCATACATTTCTCCAGATATTCGCCTGCACGGGCTGCTGCATCTGCATCCGGCATATAAAAGGCATTCCGGCTGATCTGTTCCTGGTCAAAAGAAGAGATCTCCACAGGTCCGATAGACCTGGTATAGGTGCAGAAAGAAATATTTAGTTCCTTCAGGATCCGGGCAGCAATGGCACCGGCAGCTACACGGCCGATGGTTTCGCGCCCGGAAGATCTGCCACCTCCACGGTAATCGCGGAATCCGTATTTCTGGTCAAAAGTATAATCTGCATGCCCCGGGCGGTAGGAATATGCGATATTTCCATAATCCCTGGAACGCTGGTCTGTATTTTTTACCATCAGGGAGATGGGAGTGCCGGTAGTTTTCCCCTCGAAGACTCCGGAAAGGATTTCTACGAGATCACCCTCTTTACGGGCCGTGGTATAACGGCTCTGGCCGGGTTTTCTTCTGTCAAGAAAAATCTGGATATCTTCCTCGCAGAGAGGAAGGCCTGCAGGACATCCGTCCACAACAGCTCCAAGTGCCTTGCCGTGGGATTCCCCCCAGGTGGTGACTGTAAATTTATTTCCAAATGATGACTGATTCATAGGTTCTGGTCTGTTCCTTTCTTTCACTTTGTCATAGTATAGCTTTATTATATCTAAGTGTAAAAGTTTTGTAAACCGGAACCATTGGAATTGACAAAAATTCATGTACAAATTATAATGAATGTTGTGTCTTTGGGCATCTTTACAGAAGAATGCCCGATGAGGGGAAATCAGGAGTAGAAGGGAAGTGTGGATCGTGGTAAGGATTTTTAAGACAATTGACAGCTCTATCCATGAGATACAGGAACCACAGGAGGGCTGCTGGATCGCATTGACCAATCCTACAGCAACAGAGATTTTTGAAATTTCAGAGCAGTTCGGGATAGAGGTAGACGATTTACGCGCACCTTTGGATGAAGAAGAACGTTCCCGTATAGAAGTGGAAGATAATTATACGTTGATCCTTGCAGATGTACCTGCGATAGAAGAACGAAATGAAAAGGACTGGTATGTGACCATTCCTCTTGGTATCATTGTCACCCAGAAGATGATCTTTACCGTTTGTCTGGAAGATACTCAGGTTCTGACCAGGTTCATGGAAGGCAGGGTAAGGAACTTCTTTACTTATATGAAAACACGTTTTATCCTGCAGATCCTGTACAGGAATGCCAGTATGTATCTGCGGTATCTGCGTATCATAGATAAGAAAAGTGAACAGATAGAGGAGAAACTTCATTTATCCACCAGGAATCAGGAGCTGATGGAGCTGCTGGAACTGGAGAAGTCACTGGTTTACTTTACAACCTCTCTTCGGTCCAATGAAATGGTTCTGGAGAAGCTGATGAAGGTTGAGAGTATCAAGAAATATCCAGAGGATACAGAACTTCTGGAGGATGTAATCATCGAGAACAAGCAGGCTATCGAGATGGCGAATATTTACAGTGGAATCTTAAGCAGCATGATGGGAACCTTTGCTTCGGTTATTTCCAATAACTTGAATATCGTTATGAAGGTCCTGGCTGTCATCACCATTGTAATGAGTATCCCGACGATCGTATTCAGTGCCTATGGAATGAACGTAAGTGCTGCGGGAATGCCGTTTTCCGGGACGCCCTGGGGATTTCTGATCATTATCATCCTGTCCATTGTGGTAAGTATCATTGCAGCGATATTTCTTTCCAAGAAGAAATTTTTCTAATCTGTTTATGGCAAAGGAGAATTATGAAATTTATTGACAAACTGGAACGAAAATTTGGAAAATATGGAATTGAAAACCTGACGATCTATATCATAGTCAGTTATGTACTGGGATATGCGTTGATGATCCTGAATCCCAGTGTGCTGTCCATGCTCAGCCTGAATGTAACGAAGATCCTGCACGGACAGATCTGGAGACTGATCACCTGGGTTATTTATCCACCGAGCACGTCATCTACTATCTGGTTTGTGATCGCGATCCTGTTTTTTTATTATCCTATCAGTGCATCACTGGAGCGGACATGGGGCTCATTCCGATTTACACTGTATATTTTATCGGGAATCGTATTTACAGTGATTTCCGCATTTATTTTATATTTTCTCACAGGTGGAGTGCTGGATGCCTATTTAAATGGTGCACAGTTCTCTACCTATTATATCAGTCTTTCCATTTTCCTTGCATATGCCCTGACCTATCCGGATATGCAGGTAATGCTTTATTTCGTGATCCCGATCAGGATGAAATGGATGGCTGTTGTGTATGTATTGATTGTAGCTTATGAGATTGTCAGATATTTTATGAATGGTGCATGGTTTATGGCACTTCCGGTGATCGCATCACTGTTGAACTTTATTATCTTTTTCTTTGGAACCCGAAATATGAACCGGTATAATCCGAAAGAGATCCACAGAAGAAATAAGTTTAAGAAAGCGGTAAATCCGGGAAGCAAGACGGTTCCGTTCCGTAATGGCAGTGAGGGTATCACCAAGCATAAATGTGCTGTCTGCGGACGTACGGAGAAGGATGATCCGAACCTGGAATTTCGTTTCTGTTCCAAATGCAACGGAAACTACGAGTACTGCCAGGATCATTTATATACACATATACACAAGAAATAAGAGGAGAATACTTTATCAGGAGGAGAACACGTTATTATGAAGAAAGTACCATTTGTCACACTGGAAAAGCTTCAGGAAATTACTGCACAGTTTCCTACACCTTTTCATCTTTATGATGAAAAAGGAATCCGCGAAAATGCAAAGGCAGTAAAGGAAGCATTCGCATGGAATAAAGGATTTAAGGAATTTTTTGCAGTAAAGGCAACTCCCAATCCATATCTGATCCAGATCCTTCAGGAGTATGGCTGCGGCTGCGACTGTTCATCCATGACAGAGCTGATGATGTCAAAGGCTATCGGTTGCAAAGAGGGAGATATCATGTTTTCCTCCAATGATACACCGGAAGAAGAATTTAAATATGCCAATGAGATCGGCGGTATCATCAATCTGGATGATATTACTCATATTAAAAGTCTGGAGAAGGCTGTAGGATATATTCCGAAAGTGATCAGCTGCCGTTACAATCCGGGCGGGGTATTCAAAATCAGCAATGATATCATGGATAATCCGGGAGATGCCAAATATGGTATGACAACAGAACAGATTTTTGAAGCATTTAAGACTCTTAAAGCAAAAGGTGCTGAAGAATTTGGTATCCATTCTTTTCTTGCAAGTAATACAGTGACAAATGATTATTATCCGATGCTCGCAAAAGAACTGTTTGAACTGGCCGTGAAACTTCAGAAAGAAACAGGTGCTCATGTGAAATTTATCAATCTTTCCGGTGGTGTGGGAATTCCTTACAGACCGGAGCAGACACCGAATGATATCCGTGAGATTGGCGAAGGTGTGCGTAAGGTTTATGAAGAAGTTCTTGTTCCGGCAGGAATGGGAGATGTGGCAATCTACACAGAGATGGGCCGTTTTATGATGGGACCGTATGGCTGTCTGGTTACAAAGGCGATTCATGAGAAACATACACATAAAGAATATATCGGAGTAGATGCCTGCGCAGTAAATCTTATGCGCCCGGCAATGTATGGAGCTTATCATCATATTACAGTTATGGGAAAAGAAGATCAGCCATGTGATCATATGTATGATGTAACAGGTTCTCTCTGTGAGAATAATGATAAATTTGCCATTGACCGTTATTTACCAAAAGTAGATATGGGAGATCTTCTTGTAATCCATGATACAGGTGCACATGGATTTGCAATGGGATACAATTACAATGGAAAGCTGAAATCAGCAGAAATTCTTCTTCATGAAGATGGAAGTTTCGAGATGATTCGAAGAGCAGAGACTCCGAAGGATTATTTTGCGACATTTGACTGTTTTCCTGTTTATGAAAAATTGCTGGAAGATATGAAATAAATAAGTTGCAGGAAAATGCTGGTCTGGCAAATGACAGACCGGCATTTTTTCAGGAGAGGAAGAAACAATGGTAAAATATGAGTATGAACCTGGATTATGTAAACAGCTTCATTACAATGGTCTGTGGAGTGTTCAGTATGAAGGGGTTCCGGGACATCTGAAAAAAGTGAAAATGGTCTGTCCATGTATCAAGGATGGATGTGATGCAGACTGTGAGGTGTTTAAAAATCTCCCGGAAGTGAAGCCAGCAGATCAGGAATGGCATATGAGGGATGAACGATAAGAACGGAGTGCTTATGAAGAAAATTATTAGTTTACAGGATATCAGAAATGCACATAAAAAAGGTATAGCTGTAACTGGCTGGTTGTTTAAAGATGCTAATATAGATAATTTGTATAAACGCTGGGGCCTGGATTTTATTATTTTTGAAAATTATCTTGTGAAAAAGTAGGATATCTGATATTTTTATGATAAAATAAATGAAAGGAGAGCCGGATTTTTCCTGCTCTCCTTTTTAGAAAATTGACTGCCGGCAGCGGGACTTGAACCCGCACGTAGTTGCCCACAACAGATTTTGAGTCTGCCTCGTCTGCCAATTCCGACATGCCGGCACGAAACATATATTATGATAGCATGGATTACAGAAAATGGCAAGAGTTTTTTTATTTTTGAAAAAGGAGAAAAAAAGATATGAAAAGAAAAAGAATTTTTCAGAGGATTTGTGTAGTGTTGTGTTGTCTGCTGTGTATGGCGCAGGTAAATGTGACCTCAGCAGCATCTACACCATTGCAGAGGAATGGGCGTCTTAGTGTAAGGGGGACTAGGCTGGTGAATTCCAATGGAAAAACAGTGATCCTGAAAGGTGTCAGTACGCATGGAATCAACTGGTTTTCACAGTATGTAAATAAATCAGCGTTTAAGTCATTAAGAGATGACTGGGGTGTAAACTGCATCCGGCTTGCTATGTATACTGAGGAATATAATGGTTACTGTTCGGGCGGAAATCAGGCGGAACTGAAAAAGCTGATCGATAAAGGCGTTCGCTATGCCACAGAACTGGGAATGTATGTGATCATAGACTGGCACGTTTTAAATGACCGGACCCCGAAGAAACATCAGAAAGAAGCTATCTCATTTTTTAAATATATGGCAAAAAAATATAAAAATCAGAAAAATATTTTTTATGAGATCTGCAATGAACCTAATGGCGGAACTTCCTGGTCCACAGTAAAAAGTTATGCTGCTGCGGTGATCAAAACAATCAGAACCTATGATAAAAAGAATATTATTCTTGTAGGAACGCCGACATGGTCTCAGGATGTGGACACTGCAGCCAAAAGTCCTGTTAAAGGTTATTCTAATATTATGTATACTTTCCATTTTTATGCCGCAACCCATGGTTCAGAGTATAGAAAAAAGGTACAGGCTGCAATTGACAGGGGACTTCCCGTCTTCGTAAGCGAATTTGGTGTTTCTGAAAGTTCAGGTAATGGACATATCGATAAAACAGAAGCTGATAAATGGATCTCGTTTCTAAGAAAAAATAAGATAAGCTATGTCTGCTGGAGCCTGAGTAATAAAGCGGAAAGCTGTTCGCTGTTAAAAAGCAGCAGTACGCGTACCGGTAATTTTAAGACATCTGATCTGTCTACTGCAGGAAAATGGTACAAAACTGTGAAATAATTGTGATATATAGATTACAGATAAAAGAGAGAGGCCTGTTATTATGCCTTTAATCAAAAAGAGAATGTGGTTACATAGGAGGAAAACACATGTGTGGGTTTGCTGGATTTTACGGGCAGGAAAAGGAAAAAGAAGAAATTTTGCAGAATATGCTCAGAACAATTGTGCATCGGGGGCCTGATAGTGAGGGAAAGTATCTGGACGAGGATATTGCGCTGGGATTTCGAAGACTGAGTATTGTGGATTTGAGTGAACATGGAAATCAGCCTATGTTTAATGAGAACAGAAGCCTGGTACTGGTATACAATGGTGAAATTTATAATTATAGGGAACTGATGCCGGAACTGATTGCAGCAGGACACAGGTTTAAATCTCACACAGATTCGGAAGTGCTTCTTCATGGTTATGAAGAATGGGGAGAGAAACTGCCGGAGAAATTAAGAGGTATGTTTGCATTTATAATCTGGGACAGAAAAAAGAAACAGCTTTTTGGTGCAAGGGATATGTTTGGAATCAAACCTTTTTATTACAGTAAAATGGGGGACACTGTTCTTTTTGCATCTGAAATAAAAGCTATGCTGGAACACCCTGCGTTTCATAAGGAATTAAATGAAGAAGTTTTACGCCTATATCTTACTTTTCAGTTTGTGCCTACAGATGAAACTTTTTTTAAGAATGTATATTGTCTCCCACCTGCACATTATTTTATCTTTGATGGGGAAAATGTCAGAAAAGTCTGCTATCATCCGTTTGATTTCTGCCCGGATGGGTCCGGAAGCCATCAGCATATGCTGGATAAAATGGAAAAAATACTGGAGGAATCTGTGCAGGCGCATCAGACAGGTGATGTGGAGATAGGTTCTTATTTATCCAGCGGTGTAGATTCCAGCTATCTGGCGGTAGAAGGTAAGGTAAAACATACCTATACTGTGGGATTTGAAGGAGAAGGAAGCTCAGAACTGGACGAAGCACACAGCTTTGCAGAAGAAGCAGAAATTCAGAACAGAGGAAAAAAGATTTCAGCAGAAGAATACTGGGGAGCATTGTCTGATATACAGTATTATATGGATGAACCGGTAGCAGATCCGTCAGTTGCAGGACTGTATTTTCTGAGCAGAGAAGCTG
The DNA here is from genome assembly GCF_033096465.1 of Blautia luti. NCBI lineage: Bacteria > Bacillati > Bacillota > Clostridia > Lachnospirales > Lachnospiraceae > Blautia > Blautia luti. The sequence continues at coordinate 1,324,411 of NZ_AP028156.1, forward strand.
CCAGAGATGTAAAAGTTGTGTTTTCAGGAGAGGGCAGTGACGAGTTGTTCGGTGGGTATAATATTTACTGTGAGCCATTACAGTATACTGGATTTGATAAGATTCCTCTGGTGCTGCGCCGCAGACTTGGACAGATTGCAGAAAACTTTCTTCCTCAGGGACTGCCGGGGAGAGGTTTTCTGATTCGCCATGGTAAAACTCTGGAAGAGAGATACCATTGCAATGCGACAAACGTGTTTTCCGAGCGTCAGGCAGATAAACTGTTGAAACGGAAAAACGGACTTCGGATCAGGGATGTTACAGCTCCTTTGTATGCACAGGTAAAAAGTCAGGATCCTGTGACAAAAATGCAGTATACGGATCTCCATTTATGGCTTGTTCATGATATTCTCATGAAAGGGGATAAAATGGGAATGGCTCATTCCGTAGAAGTCAGAGTTCCGTTTCTGGATAAAAATGTATGGGATTTTGCTTCGACACTGCCCTTAAATGAGAAAGTTTCTCCTCCAAAGACAAAAGTGCTTTTCCGTGAAGCTGCACAGAAAAAAGTACGAAAAGACACAGCACAGAAGAAAAAACTGGGATTTCCTGTTCCAATCCGTACATGGATCCGTCAGGAGCCTTATTACAGTATCATAAAGGAACAGTTTTGTTCTGAAAATGCAGACCGTTTTTTCCATACAGAGAAACTTCTGAAAATGCTGGAAAATTATAAAAAGAGAGAATCTTTTAATCCGAAAACAGATGACAGCCGCAGGATATGGACAGTATTTACATTTCTGCTCTGGTATGACCGTTTTTTTGCCGAATCATGAAAACCTAAAAAAATTCCGATAATTCTTAAATGTTTGTGAAATTTGCAAGCCTATTCTTGAAAAACAGACAGATTAGTGTTATGGTACATTCTAACAACAACGAATGGAGGAATTGCTGATGAATCTTGATAATAAAAAGCCGGGCAGAAAACCACTTTATGTATATTATATCATCGTAGCAATGATCATCATCCTTCTGAATGTACTCCTTCTTCCTGCACTTGAAGGAAGAAAGGTCCAGACAACGGACTACAGTACATTTCTGACAGGGGTGGAGAAAGATTATGTAAAAACAGTAGAGATCCAGGAGGATTATATCTATTATGTAGCAGAGAGTGATGGAAAAGAACTCTACTGCAGAACTGTAAAGATGGATGATCCGGATCTGGTAGACCGTCTCCATGATGCAGGAGTGAAATTCGGTGCAGCAGCGCCACAGCAGACATCTATCTGGGTAAGTCTTCTGGCAGGATATGTGTTCCCAATCGTGATCTTCGTCCTTCTTGGCCGCTGGCTGAGTAAGAAGATGATGAGTTCCATGGGCGGCGGCCCTGGCGGAGCAATGTCCTTTGGCAAGAGCAATGCGAAAGTATATGTAAAATCATCTACGGGAATTAAATTTGCAGATGTGGCAGGTGAAGACGAAGCGAAGGATCTTCTGAAAGAGATCGTGGATTATCTTCATAATCCCCAGAAGTACAGAGAAATCGGTGCTTCCATGCCGAAAGGTGCCCTTCTTGTAGGCCCTCCAGGTACAGGTAAAACTCTTCTGGCGAAAGCAGTAGCAGGTGAAGCAGAAGTGCCATTCTTCTCCATCTCAGGTTCAGAATTTGTGGAAATGTTTGTTGGTATGGGTGCTGCCAAGGTAAGAGATTTGTTTAAACAGGCCAATGAGAAAGCACCGTGTATCGTATTTATCGATGAGATCGATACGATCGGTAAGAAACGTGATGGTGCCGGATTCTCCGGTGGTAATGATGAACGTGAGCAGACACTGAATCAGCTGCTTACAGAAATGGACGGTTTCGATGGTTCCAAGGGTGTTGTGATCCTGGCAGCTACAAACAGACCGGATTCTCTGGATCCTGCTCTTTTGCGACCGGGTCGTTTTGACAGAAGAATTCCTGTTGAACTCCCGGATATGAAGGGACGAGAAGAAATCCTGAAGGTTCATGCAAAGAAGATTAAGATCGCAGATTCTGTAAGATTTGATGATATTGCAAAGGCAGCAGCAGGAGCTTCCGGTGCGGAACTTGCCAATATCGTAAATGAAGCTGCTCTTCGTGCAGTACGTGACGGCAGAAAATTTGCCACACAGGCAGACTTTGAAGAGAGCATCGAAGTAGTAATCGCAGGATATCAGAAGAAGAACCGTGTTCTTTCTAACAAGGAGAAACTGATCGTAGCTTATCATGAGATCGGACATGCACTGGTTGCTGCCAAGCAGACAGAGTCAGCACCTGTCCATAAGATCACGATTATCCCACGTACTTCCGGTGCACTGGGATACACTATGCAGGTAGATGACGGGGATCATTACCTGATGACAAAAGATGAGCTTCAGAATAAGATTGCTACTTTTACAGGCGGACGTGCAGCAGAGGAACTGATCTTTCACTCTATAACTACAGGTGCATCCAATGATATCGAGCAGGCTACCAAGCTTGCCAGAGCTATGATCACCAGATATGGTATGAGTGAAGATTTTGATATGGTTGCCATGGAGAATGTGACGAATCAGTACCTGGGTGGAGATTCCAGCTTAAGCTGCTCTTTCGAAACACAGACACTTCTGGATAAGAAGGTTGTGGAACTGGTAAAGAGTGAGCACCAGAAGGCATTACAGATCCTTCAGGACAACATCGGAAAACTTCATGAACTTGCCAAGTTCCTCTATGAACATGAAACAATTACAGGTGAGGAATTCATGAAGATCCTGGAAGCACCTCTTCCGGGTGCAGAGGTACAGGAAACGGTAACTGCAGAAGAATAAATTTCATAGAGATTCATTATTTACGAAAGATAAGCAGCAGGGGAAAATGACCTCTGCTGCTTTTGTCTGTTGTAAAAAAACTCTTCTTCGGTTATAATGGGAACATTGAAGGGTACCGGGTTACTGGAAACGAAAAGAGAACAGTACCCTGTAAGTTTGTGGGAATATGAGAGATATTGGGAAAGAAGGGATGATATGAATTGCCGTACTGCAGAGGGAATGGTGAACAGATATATCAGTCACGATCTTCCGGTAGATGAGATGGAAGAGTTTCTGGATCACATCCAGAACTGTTCTTCCTGCTATGATGAACTGGAAACCTATTTTATTGTACATGAAGCAATGCAGCAGCTCAACGAGGACAGCGGAGAGTCCGTTTTGGATTTCAAAGATCTTCTGAAGCAGGATATCAGGAAATCCAGACGTTATATCTGTAAGAAAAAGCTGTACAGATTCTGTATCGGTGCGATGATATGTCTTCTGATCGTGGCACTGGCCGCTTTCCTGGTTTATGTAATGATGCAGACGGTGCATGTTCTGTGAGATAAGCAATCAGCAGGCAGAAATATAGAAAGATACTGGAGGATATTATGAGCGAAAAATTATTACTGATCGATGGACACAGCATACTGAACAGGGCGTTTTATGGCTTACCGGATCTGACTAATTCCGAAGGAAAGCATACAGGAGCTGTTTATGGATTTCTGAACATTCTTTTCAGGATTCTGGAGGAAGAGAAGCCACAGTATCTGACAGTAGCATTTGACCTTCATGCACCTACATTCAGACATAAGATTTACGATGCATATAAGGGAACACGTAAACCCATGCCGGAGGAACTGCGAGAGCAGGTGCCGCTGATAAAAGAAATGCTTGGTGCCATGAATGTAAATATTGTTACGCTGGAAGGGTATGAGGCGGATGATATTCTGGGAACCCTGGCCAGAAGAAGTGAAGAGAAAGGAATGGATGTCACGATTCTTTCGGGAGACAGGGATTTGCTGCAGCTTGCCACAGATAAAGTCATGATACGTCTTCCGAGAACGGTAAGAGGAAAGACAACCATTGAAGATTTTCACACAGAACAGGTCATTGAGAAATACCAGATGACTCCGCCTCAGATCATAGATCTGAAAGCACTGATGGGAGATAGTTCAGATAATATTCCGGGAATCCCTGGCGTAGGAGAGAAAACTGCCACGAAGATCATCGGACAGTTCGGAACCATCGAGAATGCCCATGATCATCTGGAGGAGATCAAACCTAACAGAGCGAAAGAATCTCTCCGCGATCACTATGATATGGCGCAGCTGAGTAAAACACTGGCAACCATTAACACGGACAGTCCGGTAGAATTTTCTTATGAGCAGGCTGAACTTAAAGATTTTTACACAAAGGAAGCACTTGCTCTGTGCAGACAGCTGGAATTTAAAAATCTTCTGTCACGGTTTGATACAGAAGCAGTACAGGAGGAACAGGAGATCCGGGAATTCTTTGCCTGTGGGGATTTGGCCGGCTGTGAAGCCTTATTTCAGAAAGCAGAAACACAGGAGAGTGCAGGATTTTCTCTGATCACAGAGAACGGACAGGTTTTTGGAGCAGGTCTGGCATTGAACACGGAAGAAATTTATTATATTCCGGTGGAGGGACTGATCACCCAGGCATATCTTTGCACAAAGGCAGGAGAACTTTTTAAGAAAACCAGAGTCTGTGCTTTGGATATCAAGGCAATTCTTAAGTATGTGAAGGTTGAGGACTCAGCCGATATTTTTGATGCAGGAGTAGCAGCTTATCTTTTAAATCCGCTGAAATCTTCCTATACTTATGAGGATATGGCCAAAGAATATCTAAACGGCAGGCTTCTTCCGGCCAGAGAAGAGCTTCTGGGGAAAATGACCTGGGAGAAAGCATGGCAGGAAGGTGCCGAAGGATTGTCAGCAGCTGCATGTTATATGGCATACACGGCTCTGGCATGTTGTGAACCAATGTGTGAGGCACTGAAAAATGCGGATATGTGGAAGGTATATACCCAGATCGAACTCCCCCTTATCTTCACGCTGGATTCCATGGAAAAATGGGGAATCTGTGTAAAAGGTGAGGAACTGAAGAGTTATGGAGAGAAGCTCAATGTCCGTATCGCAGAATTGGAGAAGCTGATCTGGCAGCAGGCTGGAGAAGAATTTAATATTAATTCTCCCAAGCAGATGGGAGTGATCCTTTTTGAAAAAATGGGGATCAAAGGCGGAAAGAAGACCAAGACAGGATATTCCACAGCAGCGGATATTCTGGAGAAACTGGCACCGGAGTATCCTATCATCCGGGATATTCTGGAGTACAGACAGCTTGCCAAACTGAAATCCACTTATGCAGATGGTCTGGCAAATGTGATTGCAGAAGACGGAAGGATCCATTCCACCTTCAACCAGACGATCACAGCCACAGGAAGAATCAGCAGTACAGACCCCAATCTTCAGAACATTCCCGTAAGAATGGAACTTGGACGCCTGATCCGTAAAGTATTTGTACCGGAAGAGGGGTACGTTTTCCTGGATGCGGATTATTCCCAGATTGAACTTCGCGTGCTGGCACATATGTCAGGAGATGAGAAACTGATCCAGGCATACAGGGAAGCACAGGATATTCACAGACTGACTGCATCTCAGGTATTCCATGTTCCATTTGATGAAGTGACAGCGCTGCAGAGAAGAAATGCCAAGGCAGTGAACTTCGGGATCGTATACGGGATCAGCTCTTTCGGACTGAGCCAGGATTTAAGCATTACCCGAAAAGAAGCAGCTGATTATATTGAGAAATATTTTGAAACCTATCCGAAGATCAAGGGATTTCTGGATGGACTGGTAGAACAGGCCAAAGAACACGGGTATGTTTCCACCATGGCTGGCAGACGCAGACCTGTACCGGAACTGAAATCCAGTAATTTTATGCAGCGCTCTTTCGGAGAAAGAGTGGCCATGAATTCGCCCATCCAGGGAACCGCAGCGGATATCATCAAGATTGCCATGAACCGGGTATACAGAAGGCTGAAAGAGGAAGGACTGAAATCCCGTCTGGTACTTCAGGTTCACGATGAACTTCTCATTGAAACATACAAAGAAGAAACAGAAGAAGTTTCCCGTATCTTGGAAGAAGAGATGAAAGGTGCAGCGCATCTTTCCGTAGAACTGGAAGTAGATATGCATCAGGGAAATAACTGGTATGAGGCGAAATAAATGATTACAATAGGAATTACCGGTGGAGTAGGTGCCGGAAAAAGTACAGTGCTTGATTTCCTTGCAGAAAAATATCAGGCATATGTGATGAAAGCGGATGAGATCGGTCATCTGGTAATGGAACCGGGGCAGGAGTGTTATGAACCGGTTATCGCGTTATTTGGAAAACAGATCATAAAAGATGATAAAACTATTGACCGCAGGCAGGTTTCGGATGTAGTATTTTCACATCCGGATATGCTGGAAAGACTAAATGAGATCATACATCCTGCTGTAAAAAGGTATATCCGCAGGCAGCTGGAATTAAAAAGACAGCAGGGACAGAAGATCTGTGTAGTGGAGGCTGCACTTCTTCTGGAAGATCATTATCAGGAATTCTGCGATACCATATGGTATATCCACACAGATCAGGAGATCAGGATCAGAAGACTGATGGAGAACCGGGGATATACCAGGGAGAAATCCATAAGTATCATTGCCAGTCAGGCACCGGAAGAATTTTTCCGGGCAAATGCAGATTATGTGGTGGTAAATAATACCGATCTGAAAGAAACCTGGCAGCAGATAGAGGAAGGAATCAGAAAATATGAGACTTTGTAGCATTGCCAGCGGCAGCAGTGGAAACTGTATTTACGTAGGTTCTGATGACACCCATCTTCTGGTAGATGTGGGCATCAGCGGGAAACGTATGGAACAGGGGCTGAATGAACTGGAACTGACAGGAAAGGATATTGACGGAATTCTGATCACCCACGAGCATTCGGATCATATCAAGGGTCTGGGGGTAGTGGCACGGAAATATCAGATTCCCATTTATACAACAGGTGGAACCGTAGATGCGTTATCCCGGATGAACCTGGGAAAAATGCCGGAAGGGGTCTTTCATGAGATACGGGAAGATGAACCATTTGAGATCAAGGATCTGACGATCAATCCTTTTACTATTTCCCATGATGCGGCACAGCCGGTAGGGTATCGTGTGGAATGCGGAGAACAGTCTGTAGGGATTGCAACAGACCTTGGCAAATATAATGAGTACATAATCAGCAATCTGCAGAATCTGGATGCACTGCTTCTGGAAGCAAATCATGATATCCGTATGCTTCAGGTAGGCAAATATCCCTATTATCTGAAACAGAGGATTCTGGGAGACAGAGGGCATCTTTCCAATGAAAATGCAGGCAGGCTTTTGTGCAGGCTTCTGCATGATAATATGAAAGCTATTTTCCTGGGGCATTTAAGCCGGGAGAATAACTACGAGGAGCTGGCTTATGAAACGGTCTGCTCAGAAGTAACCTTAGGTGACAACCCTTACAAGTCCCGGGACTTTAAGATCCAGGTGGCTAAAAGGGATTGCATATCAGAAGTAATTACAGTGTAGAAAGGACAAAGAACTTATGAAAAAGACAATCATCACAGTAGTAGGAAACGACACCGTAGGTATTATTGCAAAGGTTTGTACTTATCTTGCAGACAACAATGTAAACATTCTTGATATCTCTCAGACCATCGTACAGGGATACTTTAACATGATGATGATCACAGATGCCACCAAATGTGAGAAAGACAATGGAGTTCTTGCAAAAGAGCTGGAAGCCCTTGGTGATGAGATCGGCGTAGTGATTCGATGCCAGCATGAAGACATCTTCAATGTAATGCATAGAATCTGACAGAATGAAGTAAGCCGCAAAACGGATTGCGGATTTCAATTGTTTCGTAAGGCTGAGAAAACATACAAGGGAGAAATTTAAAATGATCAATATTTTTGAGGTAAATGAGACAAATAAAATGATCGAGCACGAGAACCTGGACGTGCGTACTATTACAATGGGAATCAGTCTTCTGGACTGCATCGACAGTGACCTTGAGACATTAAATAAAAAAGTTTATGATAAGATCACAACCTGTGCCAAAGATCTGGTATCTACAGGTGAAGCGATTTCCGCTGAGTATGGGATTCCAATCGTAAATAAGAGAATTTCAGTCACTCCGATCGCACTGATCGGCGGTGCTGCATGTAAGACTACGGAAGATTTTGTAACAATCGCTGAGACACTGGACAGAGCTGCCAAGACTGTCGGTGTGAACTTTATCGGAGGTTATTCTGCACTGGTAAGTAAGGGTATGACCCCGGCAGAGAAACTTCTGATCGAATCGATTCCACAGGCTATGGCGAAGACAGAACGTGTCTGCAGTTCTGTAAATGTTGGTTCTACACGTACTGGCATCAACATGGATGCGGTGAAGCTCATGGGCGAGATCGTTCTGGAAACAGCCGAAGCGACCAAGGATCAGGATTCCCTTGGCTGCGCGAAGCTGGTTGTATTCTGTAATGCACCGGACGATAACCCGTTTATGGCAGGTGCGTTCCATGGTGTGACAGAAGCGGATACCATCATTAACGTAGGTGTCAGCGGACCGGGTGTTGTTAAGACTGCTCTGGAACAGGTAAGAGGAAAAGATTTTGAGACTCTCTGCGAGATGATCAAGCGCACTGCTTTCAAGGTTACACGTGTTGGTCAGCTGGTTGCCCAGGAGGCTTCCAGACGTCTTGGGGTTAAGTTTGGTATCGTGGATCTGTCTCTTGCACCTACACCTGCGATCGGTGATAGTGTTGCAGAGATCCTTGAGGAAATTGGTCTGGAACATGCAGGTGCACCGGGAACAACAGCAGCCCTTGCTCTGTTAAATGACCAGGTTAAGAAGGGTGGAGTTATGGCTTCTGCTGCAGTTGGCGGTTTAAGCGGCGCATTTATTCCGGTCAGTGAGGATCAGGGTATGATCGATGCGGTGAATGCAGGGGCGCTTACCATTGAGAAACTAGAAGCGATGACCTGTGTATGCTCTGTAGGTCTTGATATGATCGCCATTCCTGGAGATACAAAGGCTTCTACAATTGCCGGTATTATTGCAGATGAATCTGCCATTGGTATGGTGAACCAGAAGACTACAGCGGTTCGTCTGATCCCGGTAATTGGTAAGGGTGTTGGTGAAGTGGTTGAGTTTGGTGGACTTTTAGGTTATGCACCGATCATGCCGGTGAATCAGTTCTCCTGTGATGCGTTTGTCCAGCGTGGAGGCAGAATTCCGGCGCCGATCCATAGCTTTAAGAATTAAAAGAAGAGCCAGAAACTTCGGAAATTTGGAGTTTCTGGCTTTTGTTTTGTTCAGGAGGGACGCGGAGCGGAAAATATTTTCCGCTCCGCTGGGATTCGCAGCAAGGCGGGGGAATTTAACCGAATCAAGTAAGTCCCCTGCTTCAATTGCGAAAAGCAATAAGCAGTGGGTGGGGACTTGCTTGTATCAGGAGGAGAGCAAACTCCTTCTGATAAACTGCGGAGCAGTTATTCGGTTATGAGCAAGTAGCGAAGCGGATTGCGAATATCCGCTTGATTTATAAAGATGACAGTATGTTCAGAAGCCTGGTGTTGTCCTCCAGGTTCATGATGCAGAAGCGGATGTATTCTCCGTCGAGGCATTCAAAGGAGGAACAGTCACGGATCATGAGCCCCTGTCGGATGCAGGCGTCGAAGACGTCGTAGGAGGTGAGAACTGGCTTCTGGATCTTCAGGAGAATAAAGTTGGCGTAGGCCGGATAGGTTTTGTAGGTTGGAATTTCCACTAATGCCTGGAGCAGTCGGGTGCGTTCGGAGAGGATGAGTTCTCTGGTGCGGTGGATGTAGTCTTTGTCCTGGAGCATGAGTTCGCCGGCGAGGGCTCCGAGGCTGTTTAAGGACCATGGGACCTGTTTTTCTTTCATTTTTTTGAGAAAGTCGAGGTTTCCTGTGATTCCGTAGCCGAGGCGCATGCCTGGAGCAGCGTAGAATTTGGATACACCACGGAGAACCATAAGGTTGGTAAATTCTTTGGTGAGGGTTACGGCGGTGATCTCGCTGATGTCAGGGGCGAATTCTACATAAGTTTCGTCGATCATTACGAAGATGTTCTTTTCTGCACAGAATGTGAGGAGTTTTTGCAGGTCTTCTCTGGTGATGGCGGAAGAAGTCGGATTGTTTGGGTTGCAGATGATCAGGAAGTCATAGTTTCCTTCCAGAGTCTGGCAGAGATCGTCTACATTGAGAACGAAATTATCTTCTTCTCGGAGATGATAGTATTCCTGGGTGCTGCCGGAGAAGGAGAGTTCTCGGGAGTATTCGGAATAGGTTGGTCCGAGGATCAGGGTGTGTTTCGGGTTTCGTTCCTGGATCAGGAGTGCAATCAGTTCGCTGGAGCCATTTCCCGGGAGAATAAATTCTGCAGGGACATTACAGTACTCTGAGATCGTATTGCGGAGTGTTGTATAATCTCTGTCAGGATAGGAGGACAGGATGTCCAGACGGCTGGCAAGCTGTTGTTTTACATTTTCAGAAAGTCCCAGTGGATTTACGTTGGCACCGAATTTTATGATGTTTTTGGGATCCAGATGATAGACTTCGCATATTTTTTCAATATCGCTTCCGTGAAAGACCATTTTGGTAGTTGGCATATGACATTCCTCGTTTCTGTATAATATTTCTGCTGTTTATTAGCAGTAAGTATTTTCTATCTGGTATTTTAACACAACATAGGATTAATAACCAGCAAGGGAAAGAAAAGATACTTAAGATTCGTTACTGTTCAAGGGTTAGCTGGACTTGAGAAAACCGATGGTGTAGACTGATAACAGTCAAAGCCATCGGTTTTCTTTATCCAAATATTCTGGACACTCTGTCATATATATTTGCCGGATCTTCAAGGCGCATCAAAACAAGCATGCTCATGCATTGGCAGAGATAATCGATGCTTTCGAAACTTCTGAATGTCACGGCCTGCGCCTGTTTCCGCTTATAATTCCTTAGAAGCCTTTCGGCTTCATTATTCGTGGCAGGTACCCGGATATCATGCAGGAACAACAGATGGTTGTGCATGTATTTCTCCATTCTCAGGAATAAATTGTACCCGTCTTTATAATAATCATTTGCCGGAATGTCTTCATATTCTTTCCGGGCAGTTTCCAGTATCTCACGGTATCGTTTTTCGAATCCGGAGACTATTTCCGGATCTGGCCCGTGTGGCTGCCGGCATCCATTTCGGAAGTGGACCATTTCCTGCACCAGTGCATGCATTTTTTTATTCCAGGTACGGTCTGGTTCATTCTCCATGCTGGCTTTCAGATACCGCAGTACATGGGCAAGGCATTCCTGATGATCTGCTCCATAATTATAAAAGGTAATATCATGGTCATGGACAAGGATCCCCTGATAGTCTTCTGTAACCGTACCCTTTACTCCTTCGTGTCCCTTTTTCTCGCGGGCAAAGTACAGGGCTTTTCCGTCCGGGGTTGCACAGACATATACCTGGCAGCTCTTTCCGTTTTCCCTGGCATTTGTACAATCCGTATGCATAACAGGGGAAAGCAGCATATCTGCATAGGCAGACCTGCGTTCAGGCTCAGTTTTTAAAGCAAACTCCCGGTTTAGTCTGCTTATCATGCCTTTGGAAATATTCAGTTTTCCACCCGTCAGGTCGGACAGAAAAGCTCTGCTCTTATCAATGGATGTACAGCAGTCATTGTTCAGAAGGAACAGAAAAGCCCGTATGCTGCCATCATAATTCACATCATCGATAACTCCATCTGGAAATGCTGCATGTGCACGTTCTCCCGTATGACTGTTATAATAAACATCTGCATGATATTCCATTACATTCAGGACCATACGGATACTTACCATCTGCTTTATGATGGTCCTGGCAGTCTTTTTAAAAGCACAGTCTTCGAGCACTTCTTCAGGTGGAGGAAGGAGGATAACTGGCTGCGTAGGCTCCTGCCTTTTCCGGCAGTGCCCTTTGTGGCCAGGCTGCCCGCCTGGTTTTCTGCCTGTTTTTTCCCTGTTGTTTGTGATCTTTTTACGTCGTACTGCTTTTGAAGAAGGAATAGAAGAGTTTTCATAATCGCGGTTGATCTGTGCCCGTAGTTTCAGATTCTTTCCCTGTTCTTCTTCCAGTCTGGATGCCGCTTCATAAAACTGATGTCTGAAAACGGCTGCTTTATCCAGTGCATCATCTCTTTGCTTTTCTGCATTCAGTGCACGGATCTCCATTTTTCGGAGTTCCTGCGCGGACCTTTTTTGTGCCTTTTCAAACTCTCGGAGCATATCCTCCAGTACCTGAAGCCAGTAATTGCGCACACGGATCGTTTCTTTGTGCGCATCTGCAAGTTCTTTTTTCAGCTTCTCAATCTTATGTTCATAAACGTTGTACTCTTTCTGATGAAGTTCTTCTAACTGGATATATCTTTCGCCAGATTCCAGTTCTTTGTTTCTGCGTTGTGCAGCTTTCAGCCGACACATGAGAGTGATATGATCATAAGTATCAGGCATACGTTTTCCTCCGGTACAGTCCTGCTAAACACTGCTGACGATATCTGTGATCTTTGAGATATGATCCTCGAGATATTCGATCAGCTCTTTCTGTTTCTGGATGAATTCCTCCTGGATCTCGATCTGCCTGAGATAGCCGTCAAGAAGTTCATCACGTTTTTTTAGTTCCTGTATAAAATCAATCTCCATAAAAACAACCTCTCTTTCTTGAAAAAAGTATAGCAGAAATGCAGAAAAAAGCGAATTCCCGGAAATGACCCATTGGGCAATCTGACTGTGGATAAATCTCCATTATAAGATTAAAAATGAGCAGATATAAGGCCTCTGTCTGAAAGAATGGATAAGATTCGGTGTATAACTTTTGTGAAAAAGAACAGCAGAAAAAACTATAAACACAGTTTTTTCTGCTGAAGATAATTATCCACAAAATAGAAAAAATAATTTCGTCACTTTTTACAATGACTTATACACACCTTTGAACAGTAACTAAGATTCTAAAAAAGTCTGAAAAAGAAAAATAAATGTCTTGACATATGCACGTTACCGTGATAAAGTAAACACATCGAAACCGAAGAGAAAGAAGAGTAAGCAGTTAAGGATCATTCCAGAGAGCGGCAGCTGGTGGGAAGCCGTATGAAACTGATTGTTGAATGGCCTTTCGAGGGCGGTCCGAAATCTTAATAACCGTGAGAGTAGGCACCGACGGGAACCGAACCCGTTATAAATCAGGAGTGTATGTTTGTACATGAGAAAGTGGACGATTCGTCAATTTGAGTGGTACCGCGATAATAAGATTCTTATTACCGTCTCAAGCAGCAGATAGCTTGTGGCGGATTTTTTATATATAAAGAGAATCTGTTATATAAAAACTGCAAAGCAGAAAAATCTGCTGATCGCAGGAGTGTATCGCAGGAGTTGGCACATCCGGGAAAAAGAGGAATCCGGGGAGTTCTTTCTCACAGACAGTAACAAGGGATTGGCAAACATCCCTGAGACTATAGCAGTTAAAAAATCATGAACTGCTAAATAAGATGTAGAGAGAGGAATAAAGACTATGAAAAAAAGAATGTTAACAATCGCAGCAACAGCAATGGCAACTATGATGATGGCATCACCGGTAATGGCACAGGATTTCAAGATCGGAATCTGCAACTATGTAGATGACGCTTCCCTGAACCAGATCGTAGACAATATCCAGTCCCGTCTGAAAGAGATCGGTGAAGAGAAGGATGTAAATTTCGACGTATCCTATGATAACTGTAATGCAGATGCCAACGTTATGGAACAGATCATTTCTGATTTTCAGGCTGATAATGTAGATTTAATGGTAGGTGTTGCAACACCTGTAGCAATGCGTATGCAGTCCGCAACAGAGGGAACCGATACACCGGTTGTATTCTCCGCAGTATCTGACCCTGTAGGAAGCGGTCTTGTAGAGGACTTAGAGGCACCTGGAGCAAATATCACAGGTACAAGTGATTATCTGGATACTTCTTCTATCATGAAACTGATTCAGGCAGTAAACCCGGACGTAAAGAAGATCGGACTTTTATATGACATCGGACAGGATTCTTCCACAACAGCGATCCAGGAAGCGAAAGATTATCTGGATAAAGAAGGAATCGAATATGTAGAGCGTACCGGTACCACAACAGATGAGGTACAGCTTGCAGCAGATGCACTGGTAGCAGATGGCGTAGATGCGGTATTCACACCAACTGACAACACAATCATGACAGCAGAGCTTTCCATCTATGAGAAATTTATTGATGCAGGTATCCCGCAGTACACAGGAGCTGACTCCTTTGCATTAAACGGTGCATTCGTTGGATACGGTGTTGATTATGCAAACCTTGGACAGAAGACGGCAGACATGATCGCAGACATCCTTATGAATGATGCAGATCCTGCAACAACACCTGTTGAAACTTTTGACAACGGTACTGCAACCGTAAACACAGAAACCTGCGAAGGACTTGGACTTGACTTCGAAACTGTTAAGAAAGACTTCGAACCATTATGCACACAGGTAAATGAGATCGTTACAGCAGAGAGCTTTGACGAGGTAGAAAAATAATATTGTTCAGATTCAACTCCCTTTCCGTCTTGGTTGTAAAAAGCAATGAATATCGGACAGGGACTGAATAAAATATTTTATGAGTATAACGAACAGCAGCAGATATTTTCTGTTGCTGTTCATTGAATGTAATAAAATAAATACAAACTGGAGGAAATTATCGTGACTATTGCGACTATACTCTCTCTTGGAGAGACCGCACTGAAGCTTGGCCTGATCTGTTCGCTGACAGTTCTTGCCCTGTTTCTCAGTTATTCCATGCTGAATGTCTGTGACCTTTCCACTGATGGCTGTTTCACACTGGGAGCGGCAGTGGGAGCGGCAGTGGCAGTCAGCGGACATCCTTTTTTATCAATTTTTGCAGCTATGGCTGCGGGTGTATGCTCGGGCTTTGTGACAGCTATACTTCAGACGAAGCTTGGTGTTGACAGTCTTCTTGCCGGAATTATCGTGAATACCGGTCTTTATTCCGTGAACATTGCAGTAATGGGAGGATCTTCCCTGATCAACATGAACAGAACAGAGACTGTATTTTCCATGATGAAAGAAACATTGAAAAATACACCGCTGAAAGGAAGAGGAGACATTGTCGTTGCCTTTATCGCAGTGGCCATTGTAATTGCTTTTCTCGTATTTTTCTTAAGGACCAGACTTGGTCTGGCAATCAGAGCAACCGGAAATAATGCAGATATGGTAAAATCTTCATCTATTAACCCGGTATTTACTACGATCGTAGGTCTCTGCGTGGCAAACTCCTTTACAGCACTTTCCGGATGTCTGTTATCCCAGTCACAGAAATCTGTAGATATTAATATCGGACAGGGAATGGTTACTATCGCACTTGCTTCCCTGCTGATCGGAGGTACGATTCTTGGCAGAGGCGGAATTTTCGTAAGAGCAGTAGGTATGGTACTTGGATCTTTTATTTTCCGTCTGGTATATACCGTTGCGCTGAGATTTAACATGCCGGCATTTATGCTGAAATTGGTATCTTCTGTGATCGTTGTACTGGCTATTTCAGGTCCGTACCTGAAGAAACAGTGGCCGCAGATTAAGAGAAGAATGACTCACAGGAAGGGAGTACATTGATTTATGCTGAAGATTGAACATATTTCCAAGACTTTTAATCCGGGTACGGTAAACGAGAAGCAGGCGATCAAGGACTTATCCCTGAATCTGGAGAAGGGTGATTTTGCAACGATCATCGGTTCTAACGGTGCAGGTAAATCTACTCTGTTCAATGCAATCTGCGGAGATTTTCTTACAGATTCCGGTGTGATCATGCTGGATGGACAGGACATTACATTTATGCCACAGCATGTACGTGCAAAAACCATCGGCCGTCTGTATCAGGATCCTATGAGAGGAACTGCACCTGGAATGACCATTGAAGAGAACCTGGCACTTGCAGCAGGAAAGGGAGGATGGCTCTCCCATGTGTCCAGACAGGAGAAAGAGCATTTTTATGAAGAACTGAAGCTTCTGGATATCGGACTTGAGAAACGTATGAGTCATCCGGTGGGACTTCTTTCCGGCGGACAGAGACAAGCGCTGACACTTTTGATGGCAACAATGAACCCGCCGAAGCTTTTGCTTCTGGATGAGCATACAGCAGCCCTTGACCCGGGAACAGCAGAGAAAGTGCTGAACCTTACGAAACGGATTGTGGAAGAACATCAGCTTACCTGCCTGATGATCACTCACAATATGCAGTCAGCGCTGGATCTGGGAAACCGTATTCTGATGATGGATTCCGGAAACATTGTGCTGGATATCCATGAAGAAGAGAAAAAAGGCCTGACAGTAGAGGGACTTCTTGACAAGTTCAAAACAGGTGCAGGCAAGATGCTTGACAATGACCGTATTCTTCTTTCGGGAGAGAAAAAATAAAAAGAAAAAGAACCATATGTGAAGAAAACAGCAGAAGCTGGGAACGGATACATATGGTTCTTTTTTTGAATCAGGCAGCTATTCGATCGCATGCAGTGAAATGTCGACTACTGTGGCCGTTACTGTGCCTTCTTAGATGATGACAATTTGTTTCTCATATTCATGAATAAATTTTCTGCCGCTTTTCTGCGCAATAAGGGATCCATACAGATTGGAGGCAAAAGTCGTTTCTTTCAGCAGCTCCTGAGCCTGGCAGTCGAGCAGAGACGGAGCATTAGCAAGTTTGGTGATAACGGGAATGCAGCTGTTTGTTTTGATTTCTTTTAACAGGGAACTGCTTTCTCTGCGAAATCCCAGGACACGGGCATAGGGAACATTATCAGGTACCTGGTGGATGCCGAGGATAATATGAAGCAGTGCGCGCTGGATCCGGGTCTGGGTAAGTTCTTTTGTTTTAAGTACAGATGCAGATTGCAAAAATCCCTGCAGGAGATTCTTTTGATTTACAATTCTCTGTGCAAGATTTTCTGAGACATCCAGAAAAGAGGCAAGTTCAGAAACATTTTTCTGCAGCAGACAATAAGAAAGGATAGAGTTCAGGGCATCTTCTGTAAGAAATTCTCCGGAACTCAGAACTTTTTTGAAAATATCAAAAGCGTCAGAAGGAATCTGGGATGCAAGAATGTCATAACCAGTATGGTCAGAGTATTTGCCGCCGTTTTTATCTGTACCGCAGATAAGTTTGCGGATTGCACAGGCAGATGGGAAATCAGAATCTGGGTCTGTATCAGAAGCTGGATCAAATCTCAGATCTGACAGATTATTAGATGCCAGAGTATCATGATAGCCCATTCCCTCTCGGCGGACAGTGACTGGCCGGATGCTACTGCCCAGACGCAGCAGAGCCTTACAGTACTCAATGCCAAGAATATTATTAGGGGTATTCAGAATCCGGGTAACTTCATTAAAAAGAGGTGTCAGGACTCCGTCAAAATCGTCTCCGCTGAAATTGCGGGGATTTTTGAAATATTCCGTAAGTGCCTGACTTCTGGCAGCAGGAAAGGAGAGTCCCTGGGATAAAAAATTTCTCAGCAGAGTTTTATATTTTTCAGGTTCTTCCACAAGAATTTCTGCTAGTTCTTTCAAGGCGCTGATCTCCCCGGATTCACTTCCGAAGCAGAGCAGATCCACAACCCCAAGTCCATCCAGCAGGGAAACCCCACCCATGGCAAAAGCTTCTGCGCTTGCCGTACATACAGAAACAGGCAGTTCCAGCACAAGGTCTGCCCCACAGCGAAGTGCCATGTCTGCCCGGGCATGTTTGGCGAGAAGTGCAGGGGTACCTCTCTGCACGTAATCCCCGCTCATAGCAATAATGACATAGTCTGCCCCAAGTTTTTCTTTCGTATATTGGATCTGATATTCGTGTCCTCTGTGAAATGGATTATATTCTGCGATAATTCCGGCTGTTCTCATATATTCTGACGGATACTCCTTTCTGAAATCTCATATGACTGTCTTATTTTTACTATATTGCATCTCAAAAAAAACTTTTTTATGTCATATTCTACCATTCAGATGCTTGAAATACAAGGCTTCACGAGTTATAATAAACACAGTGCAGAAAGCTGATGCAGTCGTGAATACTGTGTCAGAGCTGTTATATGAAAGGAGCCATTTTAATCATGGGATTTATTGACACACTCAAAGAAAGAGCAAAAGCAAACGTAAAAACAATCGTACTTCCGGAGACAGAAGATAAAAGAACTCTGGCAGCTACAGAGAAAATCTTAAAAGAAGGAATTGCAAAGGTTATCCTTGTTGGTAACGAAGAAGCTGTTAAAAAGAGTGCAGCTGAAGACGGATATGATATTTCCGGCGCACAGATCGTAGATCCTGCTACATCAGAGAAAACTCAGGGATACATTGACAAGTTAGTAGAATTAAGACAGAAAAAAGGCATGACACCAGAGCAGGCTAAAGATATTCTTCTTAACCAGTATCTGTACTATGGTGTAATGATGGTAAAAATGGGCGATGCAGACGGTATGGTATCCGGTGCATGTCATTCCACAGCTGATACATTAAGACCATGCCTTCAGATTCTGAAGACCAAACCAGGTACTAAACTTGTATCTGCATTCTTCTTAATGGTAGTTCCGAACTGCGAATATGGTGCAAACGGAGCATTTGTATTTGCTGATTCCGGTCTGAACCAGAACCCGAATCCGGAAGAACTTGCAGCAATCGCAGCATCTTCTGCAGAATCTTTCGAGCTTCTCGTTCAGGAGAAACCAGTTGTAGCTATGCTTTCACACTCCACGAAAGGCAGCGCAAAACATGCTGACGTAGATAAAGTCGTAGAAGCTACAAAGATCGCGAAAGAGCAGAATCCAGATCTTGCACTTGACGGAGAATTCCAGCTTGATGCAGCTATCGTTCCAAGCGTAGGCGCATCCAAAGCTCCGGGAAGCGAAGTAGCTGGTAAAGCTAACGTACTTGTATTCCCAGACCTTGATGCAGGTAACATCGGATACAAACTTGTACAGCGTCTTGCAAAAGCAGAAGCTTACGGACCTGTAACTCAGGGTATTGCGAAACCTGTAAACGACCTGTCCCGTGGATGCTCTGCAGACGATATCGTTGGTGTAGTAGCTATCACAGCAGTACAGTGCCAGGCCAGCGACAAATAAGATTTTGTCACATAGTGAATCCGAATCGGATTAAAGATATTTGATTGATTACATAATTAAGGGCATCGGAGGAGAGGTTTCTGATTCTGATGCCTTTGATATCATTACTCATATTTCATGAGAAATAATGAGAAAATATTAATATTATAATATGAAAGGAAAAGCTGACAGAAATTTTTGAAGATTTGTGCCGGAATTGTGGACGATATTCGAAATTTATTGTCGGCAGAATATGAAAATGAACGTATTAGTAATCAACTGTGGAAGTTCATCCCTGAAATATCAGCTGATCAACTCTGATTCAGAAGCAGTTCTTGCAAAAGGTCTCTGCGAGAGAATCGGTATTGACGGAAGATTAGTATACCAGAAAGCTGGCTGCGACAAAGAAATCACAGAAGCAGCTATGCCTACACATAAAGAAGCAATCCAGATGGTACTGGATGCCCTCACAAATGATAAAACAGGCGCAATCGGAAGCCTGAAAGAAGTAAACGCTGTTGGACATCGTGTTGTACATGGTGGTGAGAAATTTGCAAAATCTGTAGTGATCACAGATGAAGTGATCGCAGCAGTAGAAGAGTGCAATGACCTTGCACCACTTCACAACCCTGCAAACCTGATCGGTATCCGTGTATGCTCCGAACTTATGCCAGGTGTACCTCAGGTAGCAGTATTCGATACAGCTTTCCATCAGACAATGCCTGCAAAAGCATATCTCTATGGCCTTCCGATCGAATATTACAAGAACTACAAAGTAAGAAGATATGGTTTCCACGGAACATCCCACAGCTTCGTTTCCAAACGCGCTGTTGAATTTCTTGGCCTTGACAAAGATAACTCCAAAGTTATCGTCTGCCACCTTGGAAACGGTTCTTCCATCAGTGCTGTTGTAAACGGCAAATGTGTAGATACAACAATGGGTCTTACTCCACTTGAAGGTGTTGTTATGGGAACACGTTCCGGTAACATTGACCCGGCTATCATGGAGTTCATCGCTAAGAAAGAGAACCTTGACATCGCTGGTATGATGAATGTTCTCAACAAGAAATCCGGTCTTCTTGGATTATCCGGCGGATTATCCAGTGACTTCCGTGACCTGAACGATGCAGCTCAGAGCGGAAACGAAGATGCAGCTAATGCGATCGATGTTCTCTGCTATGGTATCGCTAAATTCGTTGGCGGATATGTTGCAGCTATGAACGGTGTAGATGCCATCGTATTTACAGCAGGTATCGGTGAGAACGCTATTCCTGTACGTGAGAAAGTTGTAAGCTATCTTGGCTATCTTGGAGTTACACTTGACAAAGAAGCGAACGGAGTTCGTGGAGAAGAAATCGTAATCTCTACACCGGATTCCAAAGTGAAAGTTGCTGTAATTCCTACAAACGAAGAACTTGCAATCTGCAGAGAGA
The DNA here is from genome assembly GCF_033096465.1 of Blautia luti. Lineage (NCBI taxonomy): Bacteria > Bacillati > Bacillota > Clostridia > Lachnospirales > Lachnospiraceae > Blautia > Blautia luti. The sequence continues at coordinate 1,344,880 of NZ_AP028156.1, forward strand.
CTGTAGCTCTGGTTTAATCTGAAAAAACCAAGATAGTCTGTAGTATTACTGAAATTGAATGAAACAGTAATTGCTGTAATTCGTATAGGTTTTAGAGGTAATTGAAATCAGCAGACAACAGAGTGTCTGTATTATGTCCGAACGAGAGAAATATAGTTGGATAAAACTATATTTATAATAAGAAGAGAAGGGTGCATCTGTCAGGAGCACCCTTCTTTGCGCCCATAGGGCACATTGAAATTACGCAGTAATATTGCTGTCAGATGAGAAAATATCCCGTAAAGGAATATTACTTGACAAAATGTGAAATTTTTCTAATTTATCGTTGACAAAAGCAGAAGCGGTATGTATAATAAAACAAGTGTGGATAGGAGAAAAGTATGCAGATACATTTATCAGATATTTCATCCAGTGAAGGGATGCGTATTCAGAAAACTGTAGAGTTTGGAATGGATGCAATCACCTTTCAGTCAGGAACTTTTCCGGTAATTGCGAAGGAGCCGATAGAGCTTACTATTGTAAATACAGGTGACAGAAATCTTGAGGTTACAGGAACAGGTAAAATTACCGTTGGTATTCCCTGCGACAGATGCCTGGAAGAGGTTTCCGTTGAGATTCCTTTAGAAATCGAGCGAAAACTTGATATGAAGCTTACGGATGAAGACCGTGTGAATGATCTGGATGAGAGTTCTTATCTCACAGGTATGGACCTGGATGTGGACCAGCTGGTCTATCTTGAGGTACTGATGAGCTGGCCCTTGAAGGTTTTATGTAGAGAAGACTGCAAAGGAATCTGTAGCCAGTGTGGGAAAAACCTCAATGACGGTCCTTGTGGATGCGTCGAGGAACCTAAGGATCCCCGTATGGCAGCTATCAGTGATATATTTAGTAAATTTAAGGAGGTGTAACATAATGTCCATCTGTCCGAAGAATAAATCTTCCAAAGCAAGACGCGATAAGAGAAGAGCAAACTGGAAAATGAGCGCTCCGAACCTTGTAAAATGCAGCAAATGTGGAGCTCTTATGATGCCGCACAGAGTATGCAAAGCTTGCGGAAGCTACAACAAAAAGGAAATCATTAAAGTTGAAGACTAATTCTTAATGGTTGCAAAGCATAGCAGGTTGTCCCATTAGCGTGGGGAGCCTGCTTTTTGTATGTCTGAAATGTGTGGCAGATCAGACAGCAGATATCTGAGTAAAAACAAGTGTGAAACGGACGAATATGTCCGTCTGAATATAAAATGGATGAGGAATAGAGAAAATGAGGAAAAAGGAGAAGATCAACCAGATCACAGAAGGTGTGATCTGGAAACAGTTGCTGTTATTTTTCTTTCCGATCGTATTCGGAACGTTTTTTCAGCAGATCTATAACACAGCAGATACCATCGTTGTAGGCCGTTTCGTAGGAAAACAGGCACTTGCAGCAGTTGGAGGTTCTGCCAGTCAGATCGCCAATCTGATCGTTGGCTTTTTTGTAGGGCTTTCCTCAGGGGCGGCAGTTGTGATCTCGCAGTTTTATGGGGCAAAAGATAAGAAGAATCTGAGTAAGGCACTGCATACAGCATTTGCATTCTCCATTGCAGCGGGAATTGTTCTTACTGTAGTGGGGATTTTTCTGACCAGACCTGCATTGCTGCTTATGAAGACACCTGCAGATGTAGTAGAGGACTCTGCAGTGTATCTTCATATTTATTTTGGCGGAATGGTTTTTAATCTGGTTTATAATATGGGAGCAGCCATCCTGCGTGCAGTAGGAGACTCCAAAAGACCACTGTATGTTCTGATCATTACCTGTGTGCTGAACATTATTCTTGATCTGCTGTTTGTGGTTGCGTTTGGCATGGGTGTGACAGGAGTAGCTGTTGCTACAGTTACTTCTCAGGTGATCAGTGCGCTGATCGTAACAGTAATGCTTCTGAAAACCAGAGAGATATATGTGCTGAAGATCAATCAGATCCGTTTTGACAGAAGAATGCTGTTTTCAGTTCTGAGAATCGGTATTCCGGCAGGTCTGGAATCTGTAATGTATAATATTTCCAATATTGTGATACAGGTATTTGTAAATAATCTGGGAACTGACACAGTGGCGGCATGGGGAACTCTTGGGAAAATCGATGCTCTTTTCTGGATGGTGATCAATGCGTTTGCAATTTCCATTACTACCTTTGTGGGACAGAATTTCGGAGCCGGCAAATATCACCGTATGCGAAAGAGTGTGAGTGTCTGCATGGTCATGAGTATGGTCAGTTCTGCGGTGATGATCATTTTGATGTATTCATTTGCTCCCTGGATTTATCGTCTGTTTACCACAGATAGCGCAGTGATCGTCCATGGTGTTCATATGAGTCGTTTTTTGCTGCCGTCCTATTTCATTTATGTAATCATAGGAATTTTGTCCGGGGCACTGAGGGGTACCGGAAAGGTTCTGGTGCCTATGCTCCTTACCTGTGGCGGTGTGTGTTCTTTGAGAATCCTGTGGCTTTTTACAGCCGGACAGATGTATCCGGGAATCAATACGATCATGCTCAGTTATCCGGTTTCATGGAGTATTACGGCGGTGCTGTTTGTTGTATACTATTTCATGAAATTCCCTGGAAAGGAAAAGGCAGAGCACTTCCGGAGACAGAAACAGTAACGCCATTTTTCATGAAAAAATGCAGTTTATCCTATGTCTGTTGATGGAATCAGGAAAATAAGGTAAGCTAAAGACAGATGTCAGACAGGTGACAGACAGGTGACGATTCCTGGTGTCATAGTGATGGAGAATACTATGAGAAAAGAAAAGCGTATATTTTTGATCTTGATGATAGGTATCTGTCTGTCCGGGATGCTTATCATAAAAAAAACGACGGTCATCAGCGGGCAGGAAAATACGGTCAGCCACGTGACTGCGCCCAAAGATATTCCTGCTGTGGCAGTGGAGATAAATAAAAGTAGTGAAGTCATTTGTGATAAGCTGTCAGAGATAACCTATACTGTTTATACAGATTCAGATACCCTGCATATTCCGGTTCTGTGGGATGTTTCTGCTGTCAATATGGAGCTTCCGGGTGTTTATACTGTAAAGGGAACATTGAAACTGCTCCGGGGATATGATCTCGGGGAAATCAATAGTCCGCAGGTGCAGACTACAGTTTCGATTCAGTATCCGGGAAGGCCGGAGATCAATACTTATTACAGGCTGACAGCAGCCGGACTCTATATTTTTCCATGGCTGGAAAGAGAAGATGCAGATTCTATGGAAGCTTATCTGAAAAAGGATAACGGGCAGTGGATGAATCTTACAGAGGAAGGGTTTGCCCTTTGCAGCGAGGATGGTCTGTATGTCTCCAATCAGAGCATGGTTGTGGGAAATACGTATTCGTTGATGGTAGTTTATGGCGATGGACAGAGACAGACCGGTACTCTGCGCTTTCGGTATCAAAAGGATGGCAGTCTTAAAGTATACAGTTACCAGTACAGTCAACTTGGAAATACGGGAAGCCCTGCAAAACGTATTCGTTCTTATAATGCAAAAGATGAGAAATATCTGAGCAGATGTGCTGCCTATGCAGTAGAAACCGGCAGCAGTCTGGAAAAAATAGAAGAAGATCTGAAAGAAAGTGTCAGACTTCGCGTCAGCACTGCTGAGAAATTCGAGAATACAGCAGAAAACCCTGAGATTATTCTGGAGTCTTCCTGGGATATGAGTCAGGCTGATCTTACGAAACAGGGCGTTTGTAAACTCATCGGTACATTTGTGGTGCCGAAAGGATATCAGTTAGCTGAGAATCTGGCACTGCCAAAGGCATATGCCTATCTTTCCGTACAGAAAAGGGGAAATCCGCAGATTGATACTTACAGTATGCCTGTAGTGGATCTGGTAGAGTTTCCGATGCTTATGGCAGATTTTTCAGCAGAAGAACTTCAGAATGTGCAGGTTTATATACGTGAGAATAAAGGGAGTTATCAGAAGCTGGACAGAGAACTGGCGGAAGTAACATCCGGAGGGATACAGCTTTACTGCCGGGAAGTACTGAAAAAAGGAAATAATTACGATATCTGTGCGGTTTATGAAACAGGGAGTACAGGGATTTATTCTTTTCTGTATAATGATGATTTTATTGTGAACGAATACTGGCATGAGAGAAACTTTTCAGACAGAGATGAGAAAAATCTTCCGGCTATTGTGCAGAAGGCCCCGGGGCAGACGGTTACGTCGGTGCCTTCCGTAGAAGGAATGGAATCTCCGGATACTAAAGAGAATTATTATGAAGAAAGTTCCGACGAAACTTCGGATAATAGCAGAAGCTCCGGGCAGAAAACTTCAGCAGGAGAGATAAAAGCAACCGATTCCGGAACAACATCGGATTTTGATGCTGCAGATAGTACGGTAACTGAGCTGAGTACAGATACTATCACGGCAATCAGCGGTCAGAGACTGCTTCTGATGTTACAGCAAAATGGAATCGTCAGATTTGAAAAGCAGGGAATTTCTGTGACGATTCTGCCTGAGACGATAAATACCTGGAAAGTGGCAGCGAATGATGAAATCCAGATGAGAATAGAGAAAACTGCAGAATCTGCTTTTTCCCTGAGAATTTTTGTAAGAGGAGAGGAAGTAACGGAAATTCCGGGAAGTACAGCGGAATTTCAGACTTCTGTATTTGGAGAAATTTCATCTCCGGAGACTGTGACAGTTGCGGATGCACAGGGAAATTTGTGTGCGGTAACCTGGCAGGAAAAACAGAAGATTCTGCGGGTTGAGATAGAGAAGACAGGAGATTATTTCATCTCAGAAGCTTCTGTCAGTGGGCAGGCAGATAAAACAGAGACAGATTTGACAGAAGCTTCAGTATCAGACGCAGATACCGTTGAAAGCGCAGAAGTGATTTCTGATGGGGAAGCGGACAGCACTATGGCAAAAGAGGTAAATGCAGAAGGATTATCAGAAAAACAGAAAATAGAAACCGGAAAAATCTGTGGATTGTTGAGCGTTGTAGCAGTCGGACTGATTTTGCTCCTGATTCTGAGAAAAAAGCGAAATAACATAAGAAACAGATAGAATAAGAATACACCTGTGGACAAAAAGGAGGTGGCAGCAATGAAGAAAAACCGGAAATATTCATTGATACTTGTAGCAGCTGTGTTTGCCTTGTCCATGGGTGTGTTCTTTTTGCTTTACTGCTTTGACAATAAGTATACGGCAAAAGGTGACCGTGCAATACAGGGGATTCTTTATATACAGGAGGATTCTGTACATTATCTGACAGGAGAATGGGAATATTATCCTGATCTGCTGCTGACACCCCGGGAGCTTGAGGAACATAAAGAAGAGTACTACAGCCGTTATATTTCCATAGGAGAATATGGTGGCATGGATCTTGGAGATGAGGATAAATCTCCTTTTGGAAGCGGAACATATCGGCTGACACTGGTGCTTCCTGAGAAGGAAAAACGATATGCAATAGGTCTTGTTGAAGTATTTTCTTCTTATAATCTGTATGTAAACGGAAATCTGATCGGACAGGTGGGAAATCCGGATCCGGAGAATTATAAGGAACAGATACAGAACAGAGTTTTTACATTTGAGGGAAAAGGAACTGTGGAGATGATGATCTCTGTGACAGACTGGCATTCAGTATCCTCCGGCATTCAGTTTGTACCGGTATTTGGCTCTCCTTTGCAGGTGAATCTGATCAGAGGTCTGTCGATTGTGGGTGATGCAGTATATCTGGCGCTTACATTTTTTGTTTTTCTTTTTGCAGTTTATATGTTTGTGCGTACAAAAAAGACGGAGCTTTGCTTTTTTGCCCTGCTTTGCGTCTGTGTTATAGGATATAGTTTCTATCCTGTCCTTCACGCATTTGTCCCTGTAAAAGTGCAGCCCAGTTATGGACTGGAAACTTTATTTTATTATCTGATGTTTGCATGTGTTGTGGCTGTGCAGCAGAAAATCCTTTGTGATGAAGGACGTTTTCCGGAAATTCTGGCAGTTATCCTTGCGGCGGCAGGTGTTTTGATTTTTACGGCAGAATTGTTCTGTTCCGGGATTCAGTCTGCAGGCGGTCTTTATCTGATTTCAGGGATTACGGAAATTATGAAATGGTTTTCGGCAGCTTATCTGATGTTCAGAAGTGTGAAGGATATACAGCAGAAATACAACAGTGTTCTTCTGGTGGGAATTACTGCCTATGCTTCATCTCTGGCAGCAGACAGAATATGGAAAGCCTATGAGCCGATCGTAGGAGGATGGTTTACGGAATTTGGATCTGCAGTGCTTGTTTTCTGTGTGGGTCTGACTTTGTGGATAGAGCTTGCCAATGCCTACAGATTCCAGTTAACCTATGGGGAATACAGCCGTCAGATGGAGCAGAAGATTCTGATGCAGAAACAGCATTACGAAGAGCTTACACAGAAGATGGATGAGATCAGCAAAATGCGCCATGATATGCGTCATCATCTCCGCACAGTCATGGCTTATGCACAGCAGGAAAAATATGAAGAACTGATGAAGTATCTGCAGGAGTATGCTTCTGTTATGACAAAAGAGGAAAAAACAGTCTGTTATTGCAGAAATATGGCAGTAGATGCGGTCATCCATTTCTATGCCGGTGAACTGAAGCAGAGAGGGATTTTGCTTGAACATGATATGATGCTTCCGAAAAATATCAGCATTTCAGATACTGATTTATGCAAGATTTACGGGAATCTTCTGGAGAATGCTGTGGATGCAGTGGCAGAACAGTCGCGGGAAAAGAATCCTTATGTAAAGATCCTTACAAAGATTAAGAATAAAAAACTGCTGATAGAAATTTCCAATACGTACACAAATAAAATACAGAGAAAAGAAGACAGATTTTATTCGACAAAACATGAAGGCTTTGGGATTGGGACTGCATCTGTGTCAGAGGTGGTACAGAAAGCAGGGGGTTATGTGACCTTCTGTACAGAAGATGGTGTATTTAAAGTTAATATTTTCCTGCCTGTAAAAACAGCAGCAGAAGTATAAGGGGTATATCAGGAATACTTATTGTAAGATGATTATTTATCGGAATCTGATGAAAATAAGTATTCCAGATATGCTTTTTTTATGGCATTGGAGCCGCGTTTGCGTACAGTGACAAGTTCCCGGCTGTCCATGAGAAATCCTTCCTCGGTGACCTCCTCGATATGATCCATATTTACGATACAGCCCCTGTAGCAGGAAAGAAAGCATTTCATACCGTCAAGAATCTCCTCAAATTTCTGGAAAGTCATGTAAGAGCGTATGATACCGGCATCTGTTGTATGTACCTGAATGGCATTGCGGTAAGTATCTACATAGAGAATGCTGCGTACAGGAATCTTTACAGGAGTTCGGTCAGAAATCAGTTCGATGTATCTGGAATTCTGTGACTGTCTGAGCTGGATTGTGGAAAGGATACGGCACAATTTTTCCGGATTAAAGGGTTTCAGCAGATAGTAGGATGCCTGGACATCGTAGCTTTCCACAGCATAGGCATCACTGCTTGTAATGAAGATCAGAGCGGCAGTGTCTTTTGCATCGCGCAATTTTCTGGCTGCATCCATACCGGTCATGGTGTCCATGTAAATGTCCATAATGATCAGGTCATAAAAGCCTGGAGAATATTTTGCGAAAAAGGACTCTGCACTGGAATACAGACAGATGTCTGCGGATGTGTTCCGGGATTCATAGTAAGAAGAGACAACAGATTTTATCTGCCGCAGATCTTCTTTTGAATCATCAAGGATTGCAATATTCAAAAAGAGTACCTCCTGATAAACTGCGAAGCAGTTATTTGGTGTAGAGCTGAGTGACAAAGCGGATTGCGAATGTCCGCCTTGCAATATAGTTTGTATTTTAGACTATTTGGAAAGATTATTCAAGGATTACTGTAACCATATTTCATGGAAAATGTCATTTAATCCCATGTATATTGAAAATGATGTCAGAATTTCATATAGTAAGATCATGGAAATTCAGTAAAAAAGACTTACATTTTAAAGAAGGGATGGTAACAACTATGAAGAACTGGAAAAAATTAATGGCAGGTTTCTGTGTGGCGGCTATGTTAGGTTCTGTGGTTGCTCCGGTATGGGCAGCAGATGACGCAGCAGAAGAAGAGGCAGACGGAGATGTTGCGGATGTATCAGAAGCAATGTTGGGTCTGTGGAAGGACAGTGCGGGAGATATTTACGGATTCTATAAAGATAATTCGTTTTTTGGCCAGTGGAAGGATGAAGAACAGGATGTTCTTGGTGTATATGCTCTGAGTTCAGACGGAGAATATACAGCTCTGGTAATGCAGTTCGCAAATGACGACGGCACGTATGATGATGAAAATATGGTAACTTATCTGGTGCAGGCAAATGAGGAAGAGAATCTTCTGGAACTTTATGATCCGGACAGCCTGGACCTGACTGCAACCTTGGAGCCTTATGAGGCAGACGGTGATGAGTCGGATTACAATCAGACTTATCAGGATATGGGTGATATCCTGACAGAGTGTTATTCCGGCGAAACAGAAGCGGGTGAGACTTTTATTTATGCAGCTAATGAGGATGGAACTTTCTGCTCAGTACTTGTGATCGATCAGGATGATAACTATGTAAGCTTTGTTGGTGAAGGTACTTTTGATGAAGAGAATGGTACTGTGACGATTACTGATGAAGTTTCTGAGATGGCACTTACTTTTGGCGTGGCAGTGAATGATGATGATACACTGACACTGGATATGGGTGATCTTGGAAGCGCTACTGTAGAGGAAGCTACGCTGGCGGTTGCTGTGCAGGGACTGAAGTATGCAGTTGAGAATGGAACTGAGATGAACTGATGAATCCTTTTTTATAAAAACAGGGATGAGAATGCTCCTTTCCGGGTGATGCCCGGGGAGGAGTTTTTTCGTGCTTCCGGGAATGGGGATAAGTAATAATTAAAAAGCAGATGGGGGTTTTAGAATACCTGATGAGATGGTATAATGGGAGCGAAAATTACGAGAGAGGTTTAAGTTTATGAATATTCTGAATATAGAGCATGTTTCCAAGGTGTTTGGTGAAAAGGTGGTTCTGGATGATGTTTCCTATGGGGTGCATCAGGGGGATAAGATTGGGATTATCGGGATTAACGGAACCGGGAAGTCTACAATTCTGAAGATCATCGGTGGTCTGGAGGATCCGGATGAAGGGCAGGTAATCACACAGAATGGTCTCAGGATTACGTATCTGCCGCAGATGCCGGAGTTTCCGCAGGGGGCTTCTATCCTGGATTATGTGGCTGAGGGTAAGTGGCAGAAGGACTGGAGCACAGAGAGTGAGGCCAGGAATGTACTGAATAAGCTTGGAATTATGGATCACGAGGAGAAGATTGATCATTTGTCCGGAGGGCAGAAGAAGAGGGTGGCACTGGCCAGGACATTGGTGAATCCCTGTGATGTGCTGCTTCTGGACGAGCCTACCAACCATCTGGACAATGAGATGGTGACCTGGCTGGAGGATTTTCTGAGAAGTTTTAAAGGTGTTGTGATCATGGTTACCCATGACAGATATTTCCTTGACAGGGTTACCAATAAGATTCTGGAGATCTCCCATGGCAGTCTTTATGCTTATGAGGCCAATTACTCGAAGTTTCTGGAGCTGAAGGCAGAGCGTGAGGAGATGGAGCTTGCCAGTGAGAGGAAGCGGCAAAGTGTGCTTCGTATGGAACTGGAATGGGCAAAGCGTGGATGCAGGGCAAGAAGTACCAAGCAACGGGCACGTCTGGAACGTCTGGAGGAGCTGAAGAATGGAAAGGCTCCGGTACGGGATGTGAATGTGGAACTGGATTCTGTTGAGACACGTATGGGAAAGAAGACAATTGAACTTCATCATATCAGCAAGAACTTTGGAGATAAGGTAATCCTGGATGACTTTAATTATATTGTGCTGAGAAATCAGAGACTTGGGATCATTGGCCCGAATGGATGCGGAAAGTCAACTCTGATCAGGATCATCGATGGAATGGTGCAGCCGGATGCCGGTGAGGTAGAAATCGGTGAGACGATCCGCATTGGATATTTTGCACAGGAAGTGCCGGATATGGATACGAATCAGCGTGTGATCGACTATATCCGTGATGTGGCGGAGTATATTCCTACCAGGGATGGAAAGATTTCTGCCAGCATGATGTTGGAACGTTTTTTGTTTGACTCTGCTATGCAGTATGCACCCATTGCCAAGTTATCTGGTGGAGAAAAGAGGCGTCTGTATCTGTTGAAGGTTCTGATGGAGGCACCGAATGTGCTGCTTTTGGATGAGCCAAGTAATGATCTGGATATTCCTACACTGACCATTCTGGAGGATTATCTGGATTCTTTTGCGGGAATTGTGATTGCAGTGTCTCATGACAGGTATTTTCTGGATAATATTGTGGACCGGATTTTTGCTTTTGAAGGGAATGGACATCTGACTCAGTATGAAGGCGGATATACGGATTATACAGAGGCGCTGGCGAGAAAAGGCGGGGCAGTATCGGAAGGACAGACTACTGTTACCGGTGGAGAAAAGAAGAAGTCGGCCCAGGCAGACTGGAAACAGAACCGTCCCCAGAAGCTAAAATTTACCTATAAAGAGCAGAGGGAATTTGAAACTATCGATGATGATATTGCAGCGCTGGAGGAACTGCTGGAGAAGCTGGATAAGGATATGGAGACCAATGCCACCAATTCTGTGAAGCTTCGTGAGATCATGGAGCAGAAGGAGAAGGCACGGGCAGATCTGGATGAGAAGATGGACAGGTGGGTTTATCTGAATGATCTGGCAGAGAGAATTGAGGCACAAAAAAGTGAAAAGTGATTTTTTTCAGATGCTATTGACTTTGCAGATGGTTCTTTAGTATGATACAGATTATGGAAGATTGCAGGAGCTGCTTTGCAGCAGGGCAATTTGCGGATGCCGGGTCAGTGATAGAAAATATCTTTTGATTCTGACATCTGTGAGTGAACAGTAAGTGAACAGGAGATATGAAGATATGGCAGAACAGGTCAGAGTTGTAGTGGACGCAATGGGCGGGGATAATGCCCCGGCAGAACCTGTCAAGGCTGCAGTGGAAGCTGTAACAGAGAGACAGGACATAAAAGTAATTCTTACAGGAAAACAGGAAGTGATAGATAAGGAACTGGCGAAATACTCCGGATATCCGAAGAACCAGATCCAGGTTGTCAATGCATCCCAGGTGATCGAGACAGCAGAACCCCCTGTTTTTGCGATCCGTAAGAAAAAAGATTCATCAATCGTAGTAGGTTTGAATATGGTTAAGAAACAGGAGGCAGATGCCTTTGTTTCATCAGGAAGTACAGGAGCTGTTCTTGTTGGCGGACAGGTACTGGTAGGCAGAAGTAAAGGTGTGGAGAGGCCGCCTCTTGCACCGTTGATCCCTACCACGAAGGGTGTTTCCCTTCTGATCGACTGTGGTGCCAATGTGGATGCACGTCCATCACATCTGGTACAGTTTGCGAAGATGGGTTCTATTTATATGGAGAATGTAGTCGGCATTAAGAATCCAAGAGTTGCCATTGTAAATAACGGGGCGGAAGAGGAGAAGGGAAATGCACTTGTAAAAGAAACTTTCCCCCTTCTGAAAGAATGCAAAAGCATTAATTTCATCGGAAGTATAGAAGCCAGAGATATCCCGGCAGGATATGCGGATGTGGTCGTATGCGAAGCATTTGTGGGAAATGTGATTCTTAAATTATATGAGGGAGTTGGTTCTGCCCTGGTTCAGAAGATCAAAGAAGGAATGATGACCAGCACAAGAAGTAAGATCGGTGCACTTCTGGTAAAGCCTGCACTGAAAGAAACTCTGAAATCCTTTGATGCAACGGAATATGGCGGAGCACCGCTTCTGGGGCTTAAAGGACTTGTGGTAAAGACGCATGGAAGTGCCAAAGCCATTGAAATCAAACATGGTATTTTCCAGTGTGTACAGTTTAAACAGGAGAAGATCAACGAGAAGATCGCAGAGCGTATCCTGGAGGATCAGGAAGTACTGAAGTCCGGAGCAGAATAGAGCAGGACAGGAACAGAAACAGGAAGGAGGGTTGAAGATGGAACTGGAGAAAATAAGAGCTATCATAGCAGAGGTTCTGAATATTGATGCAGATTCGATCACAGAAGACACTACATTTGTAGATGATCTTGGTGCAGACTCTCTTGATATTTTTCAGATTATTATGGGGATTGAAGAGGAGTATGACATTGAGCTGGATAATGAATCTGTCGAACAGATTCAGACAGTCGGTGATGCTGTTGAAGCAATTCGGACAATTAAATAAAAATGTAGCTGTCCGGCAGTCTGAAATTTGACAGGAGCATAATACAGGCGCACTGAGCAGTTGCAAAAAATGATGTCGCAGGGTTGTCAGATGACAGCCCTGCGCATATGGAGAGGGTTAGAGGAATGAATAGAAAGACAGAAGAATTAGAAGAAATCATAGGATATCATTTTAAAAATAAACATTATCTTACACAGGCACTGACACACAGTTCCTATGCAAATGAGAAAAAGCTGGGCAAACTTGGAAGCAACGAGAGACTGGAGTTTCTGGGAGATGCAGTGCTGGAGCTGATCAGCAGCGATTTTCTGTACGCGAGGTTTTCACAGGTGCCGGAAGGAGAACTGACGAAAAAGAGAGCCAGCCTGGTATGCGAGCCAAGCCTTGCTTACTGTGCCAGAGAATTCGGGCTTCCGCAGTTTCTGCTCCTTGGCAGAGGGGAAGATATGACAGGCGGAAGAAACAGGGATTCTATTGTTTCAGATGCAACAGAGGCATTGCTTGGAGCCATTTATCTGGATGGTGGTTTTGCTAGTGCAAAGGAGTTTGTGCTGAATTTTATCCTGAATGATATGGAGCACAAACAGCTCTTTTATGATAGCAAGACCATCTTGCAGGAGATTGTGCAGGAAAATGGTACACAGCCTGTAGAGTATGTTCTGATCGGAGAAGAAGGACCGGATCATAACAAGAACTTTACAGTAGAGGCAAGAGTTAACGGAAAGATCATGGGTCAGGGAAGCGGCCATACCAAGAAAGCCGCGGAACAGGCGGCAGCATATCAGGCCATCCGTACTATCAAAAAATAGACAGGTGAATTATGTATTTAAAGAACATTGAGGTACAGGGCTTTAAATCTTTTGCCCAGAAGATCAATTTCGAATTTCATAATGGAATTACCGGGATTGTAGGCCCTAACGGAAGTGGAAAGAGTAATGTAGGCGATGCAGTACGCTGGGTTCTGGGAGAGCAGAGTGCCAAATCCCTTCGAGGGGGAAATATGCAGGATGTTATTTTTTCCGGGACAGAACTGCGTAAGCCGTTAAGTTTCGCATCCGTAGCCATTACCCTGGATAATTCCGACCATAAGTTGCCGGTAGATTTCAATGAAGTTACAGTAACCAGAAGACTGTACCGTTCCGGTGAAAGTGAATATCTGATCAATGGAAGTGCCTGCAGGTTAAAGGACATCAATGAGATGTTTTATGATACAGGTATTGGTAAAGAGGGATATTCCATTATCGGACAGGGACAGATCGACAGGATCTTAAGCGGCAAGCCGGAGGAGAGAAGAGAGCTTTTCGATGAGGCAGCAGGGATTGTCAAGTTTAAACGAAGAAAGAATGCTACCATAAAGAAACTGGAAGATGAACGCCAGAACCTGGTGCGTGTGACAGACATCCTCTCCGAGCTTACCAGACAGCTGGGACCTTTGGAGAAACAGTCAGAGACTGCAAAGATCTATCTGGCGAAAAGAGAGACTCTCAAGGAACTGGATGTAAACATGTTCCTTCTGGAATATGCAGAAACTGCCAGAAATCTGACAGAGCTGGAAGGCAAGCATAAACTGGCACAGGATCAGCTGGAGGACACCCGGAAATCCTATGATCAGACCAGGGTGGAATATGACCGTCTGGAAAAGGAACTGGAGGAACTTGGCAGCAGGATCGATCACCTGCGGATCGAGAGTCAGGAAAAAGCTCTGCGCAAGCAGCAGCTGGAAGGCCAGATCAGTGTCCTGAATGAACAGATCCTTGCAGGTGTGCAGAATGAGGAACATTATAAAGGCCGTCTGCAGACCATAGAGGAAGAACTTGCAGGACGTAAAGAATCCAGGGAGAAACTGGAAGAAGAAAAGGCTGATCTGAGAAGCCGTTTAAAAGATGTAAAGGACAGACTGCAGTCAGAGGAGAAACATCTGGAAGAGCTCCAGGAAAATATCCAGACCTGCACGCTGGCAGTGGAAGATGGCAAGAATGAGATCATTGAGATCCTGAACAGCCGTGCCAATACCAAGGGAAGAGCGCAGAGATTCGATGCTATGATGGAGCAGACTGAGATTCGTAAGGCGGAGATCAGCCAGAGAATCCTCAGATTAAAGAGTGAGGAAGAAGAGCAGCAGACTGTGCTGAAGAAAGCGCAGGAGCAGTTCGATGCCATCACGGAGATCATCCGTACATCCAATGAAGAGTGTAATCGCCTGAGTCAGGAAACTGACAGGATCCAGAAGAAACTCAAGGAGCAGAACACTCAGCTGGAAGCATACCAGACTGCTTATCACAGAGAAGCTTCCAGGCTGGAATCCCTGCGTAATATTACAGAGCGTTATGACGGCTACGGTAACAGTATCCGCCGGGTAATGGAACAGAAAGAACGGGTTCCGGGAATCCAGGGTGTTGTGGCAGATCTGATCCAGGTAAATAAGGATTATGAAGTAGCCATTGAAACGGCACTTGGAGGCAGCATTCAGAATATTGTAACGGACAATGATCAGACTGCGAAGACACTGATTGAATTTCTGAAGAAAAACCGGTACGGCCGTGCTACTTTTCTGCCTATGAGCAGCATCAGCCCGAGAGGAGATTTTTCCCCGAGGGAGGCGCTGAAGGAGCCGGGAGTGATCGGTGTGGCCAGTGAACTGGTGACCACTGCACCTCAGTATCAGCAGATTGCGAAATTTCTGCTGGGACGTGTGCTGGTAGTAGATCATATTGATCATGCCATTGCCATTGGAAGAAAGTACAGGCACAGCCTGCGAATGGTTACCATAGAGGGGGAATCTTTGAGCCCGGGTGGTTCTATGACAGGTGGTGCATTTAAGAACAGCAGTAACCTTCTGGGAAGAAGAAGAGAGATCGAAGAACTGGAAACCCGTGTCGGGGAACAGAAATCCAGGCTGGAGACCATGCAGAAATCCATGGAAGAGAGCAGGAAGCGCAGGAATATGATCCGTGAAACCATTGCAGAATTCCAGGAAAAGCTCCGCCAGCATTACATAGATCAGAACACTGCGAAGATGAACATTGCCCAGCAGGAGAAAAAGGCAGAAGAGATCCGCAGCGGCTATGACCAGATCAACAGAGACCAGGCTGAAATCAAGCGGCAGGTTCAGGAGATCCGTCTGGATCATGACCGTATTGCACAGGAACTGGAGAGTTCCAAACAGGATGAGCAGGAACTGGAAAGTTTTATCCAGGAGAAACAAAGCGAGCTGGATGAATGGAAGGAAGAGGAAAGCCAGGTAACCAAGGCGTTGGAGGAAATCCGTCTTCAGGCTTCTTCTCTGGAACAGAAAGATCGTTTCGATCAGGAGAACTTAAGCCGACTTCTTTCTGAGACCAGAACTCTGGAATCAGAGAAAGAAGACATATATGAATCCCTGATTCAGAGCAGTCAGGAAATGGAGAAAAAGAAACAGTCTATTGAGGATCTGAGAAAAGAAGCAGAAACCTGCGGTAGTCAGGAAGAGACTGACCATGTACAGCTGGAAAATCTCCAGAAAGAAAGGGAGAAACGAAATTCTTCACATAAAGAGTTTTTTGAAAAAAGGGATCAGCTCTCCGGCCAGATCGGACTTCTGGACAAAGAATGCTTCCGTCTGAAGAGCCAGATGGAGAAACTGGAAGAGAGCAGGGAAGAACGTATTTCCTATATGTGGGAGGAATACGAGATCACTCCGAACAATGCTCTTTCCTACAGAAAAGAAGAACTTACAGATCTGCCGCAGATGAAGAAGCAGGTAGCGCAGATCAAAGACGAGATCCGTAAATTAGGTTCTGTCAATGTAAATGCCATCGAGGATTACAAAGAGCTTCTGGAGCGTCATGAATTCCTGTCCGGCCAGTATAACGACCTGGTTACAGCGGAGAAGACCCTGGAGCAGATCATACAGGAGCTTGACGAGGGAATGAGGCGGCAGTTTACAGAGAAGTTTACAGAGATCCAGAGGGAATTTGACAAGGCTTTCAAAGAACTTTTCGGAGGGGGTAAAGGAACTCTGGAACTTGACGAGGAAGCAGATATCCTGGAAGCAGGGATCAAGATCATTTCTCAGCCTCCGGGCAAAAAGCTCCAGAATATGATGCAGCTTTCCGGTGGTGAGAAAGCACTGACAGCTATTGCACTTCTTTTCGCGATCCAGAACCTGAAACCGTCACCATTCTGTCTATTAGACGAGATCGAGGCAGCGCTGGATGACTCCAATGTTGGACGTTTCGCCGGATATTTACAGAAGTTGACGAAAAACACACAATTTATTATAATAACTCATAGACGTGGAACTATGAACGCCGCAGACCGGCTTTATGGTATTACCATGCAGGAAAAAGGGGTATCTACACTGGTTTCTGTTGACTTAGTAGAGAACCAGCTTACCCAGTAACAGGAGGAGTTTCACATGGCAGAAGAAAAGAAAGGTTTTTTTAAGCGATTAGTCAGTGGACTGACAAAGACCAGAGATAATATCGTAGCCGGATTTGACAGTATTTTCAGTGGATTTTCCAGCATTGATGAAGACTTTTATGAAGAGCTGGAAGAGATTCTGATCATGGGTGATATCGGGATCAATGCAACCACTTCTATTATTGAGAATTTAAAGAAAGAAGTTTCCGAGCGCCATATCAAGCAGCCGATGGAATGTAAGCAGCTTCTGATCGAAGAGATCAAGGATCAGATGCGTGTGGACAGCACAGAGTACGAGTTTGAGAACCGTAAATCCGTAGTTCTTGTGATCGGTGTCAATGGCGTTGGAAAGACTACTTCAGTAGGAAAGCTTGCAGGCAAGTTAAAGGATCAGGGTAAGAAAGTGGTCCTTGCGGCAGCGGATACATTCCGTGCGGCAGCCGGCGAACAGCTGACTGAATGGGCACACCGTGCAGGTGTTGAGATCATCGGCGGACAGGCAGGAGCTGATCCTGCGTCAGTGATTTATGATGCAGTGGCAGCAGCCAAAGCGAGAAATGCGGACGTACTTCTCTGCGATACAGCAGGACGTCTTCATAATAAAAAGAACCTTATGGAAGAACTTCGCAAGATCTACAGAATCCTGGAGCGGGAGTATCCGGATGCATATCTGGAGACACTGGTTGTTCTGGACGGAACTACCGGACAAAATGCCCTCGCACAGGCGAGACAGTTTGCGGAGGTCGCAAATGTCAACGGTATTATCCTTACGAAATTAGACGGAACTGCAAAGGGCGGTATCGCCGTTGCGATCCAGTCTGAACTGGATATACCGGTGAAGTACATTGGCGTAGGAGAGAGTATTGACGATCTTCAGAAATTCGATGCAGATGCTTTTGTAAATGCGTTGTTTGATGTAGACCATAAAGAAAACCCGGACGCTTAAGATTAGACAAAAATGGAGGAAGAACAATGCTTACATTAGAGAGTTTTGAACAGGCATCAGAGATCGTAAAGCAGGTCACACAGGAAACAAAGCTGATCAAGAGCAGCTATTTCAGCGATCTTACAGGAAACAAGGTTTATTTAAAACCTGAGAATATGCAGCGTACAGGTGCATACAAGGTTCGTGGAGCTTATTATAAGATCAGCACTCTTTCCGATGAGGAGAGAAACAAAGGTCTGATCACAGCATCCGCAGGAAATCATGCACAGGGTGTTGCATATGCGGCACATAAATACGGAGTGAAGGCAGTGATCGTTATGCCGACTACTACTCCGTTGATCAAAGTTGAGAGAACCAAGAGCTATGGCGCAGAAGTTATCCTGCACGGTGATGTATATGATGAGGCATGTGCATATGCACTGGAGCTGGCAGAGAAAGAAGGATATACTTTTATCCATCCGTTTGATGATCTTGCAGTTGCTACAGGACAGGGTACCATCGCAATGGAGATCGTTCAGGAACTTCCGCTTGTTGATTATATCCTGGTCCCCATCGGTGGAGGTGGACTTGCAACAGGTGTTTCCACACTTGCGAAACTGCTGAATCCACATATTAAAGTAATCGGTGTGGAACCGGCAGGAGCAGCTTGTATGAAAGCTTCTCTGAAGAAAGGTGAGGTTGTGACTCTTCCTCATGTAAATACAATTGCAGACGGTACTGCTGTACAGACACCTGGTAAGAAGATCTTCCCATATATCCAGAAGAATCTGGACGATATCATTACAATCGAGGATGATGAGCTGATCGTTGCTTTCCTTGATATGGTTGAGAATCACAAGATGATCGTAGAGAACTCAGGTCTTCTGACAGTGGCAGCCCTTCGTCATCTGGATGTAAAAGGTAAGAAAGTTGTTTCTATCTTAAGTGGTGGAAATATGGACGTGATCACCATGTCTTCTGTTGTTCAGCACGGCCTGATCCAGAGAGACAGAATCTTCACAGTATCCGTCCTCATCCCGGACAAGCCGGGTGAACTGGTACGTGTGGCAAGCGTGATCGCGAAGGCTCAGGGTAATGTTATCAAACTGGATCATAACCAGTTTGTAAGTACCAACAGAAATGCGGCAGTGGAACTTAAGATCACACTGGAGGCATTTGGCACAGATCACAAGAATGAGATCGTCAAAGCCCTCGAAGATGCAGGATGCAGACCGAAAGTTATTCGTCCTAGTCTGTAAAATCTGATTGGTTATTATATAGGTAAAAATGGAAAGCTCTGGTGTCCAGTGATTGGATGTCAGGGCTTTTTTGTTTGGGTTTTTAAATCTGGTAATTAAATTTACTTTGTCAAGAGAAAATGCTTGACACCCCGCCCGAAATAGGTTAAGATAGTCAAGGTGATTACAGATGGAGAAGTTTGTAGAACAAGGTTATTTATATGATTTTTATGGAGAACTTCTGACCGAGCGGCAGCAGCAGGTTTATGAGAGCGTGGTGCTGGAGGATTATTCACTGAGCGAGGTTGCAGAGGATCTGGGCATCAGCCGGCAGGGTGTGCATGATATGGTGAAGAGATGCAATAAGACACTGGAGGAGTATGAACAGAAGCTCCATCTTGTAGAGAAATTCCTGAACATACGGGCTCAGGTGCAGCGGATCGGTGTACTTGCCCGGGAATATCATTCCGAGGAAATTGCAAATATTTCCAGTGAGATTTTAGAGGAGTTATGACATATGGCATTTGAGAGCTTGACAGATAAACTGCAGAATGTATTCAAGAAGTTACGTAGTAAGGGACGCCTCACAGAAGAAGATGTAAAGCTTGCCCTGAAAGAAGTAAAGATGGCTCTTCTGGAAGCCGATGTTAACTTCAAGGTCGTAAAGCAGTTTACCAAATCCGTACAGGAGCAGGCAATCGGACAGGACGTGATGAACGGACTGAATCCGGGCCAGATGGTGATCAAAATCGTAAATGACGAACTTGTGAACCTGATGGGAAGCGAGACAACAGAGCTGCCCATGCATCCTGGAAATGAGATCACAGTATATATGATGGCCGGTCTGCAGGGGGCAGGTAAGACCACCACAGTTGCCAAGCTTGCAGGCAAGCTGAAATCCAAAGGAAAGAAACCACTTCTGGTGGCCTGTGACGTTTACCGTCCGGCAGCTATCACACAGCTGCAGGTCAACGGCGAGAAACAGGGCGTAGAAGTCTTTTCCATGGGTGACAAACAGAAGCCGGTAGACATTGCGAAAGCAGCGATCGAGCATGCAAAAGCCAACCAGCAGAATGTAGTCCTGATCGATACAGCAGGACGTCTTCATGTAGATGAGGACATGATGCAGGAACTTGCAGATATAAAAGCAAACATTCAGGTAGATGCCACAGTCCTTGTGGTAGATGCCATGACAGGACAGGATGCTGTAAATGTTGCGAAGACATTTGCAGATAAAGTAGGAATCGACGGTGTGATCCTGACCAAGATGGATGGTGACACCCGAGGCGGTGCAGCCCTTTCCATTAAGGCAGTAACCGGCAAGCCGATTCTTTACGTAGGTATGGGAGAGAAGCTCTCCGATCTGGAACAGTTCTATCCGGATCGTATGGCATCCAGAATCCTGGGAATGGGCGACGTCATGAGTCTGATCGAGAAAGTGGAAGCATCCATTGATAAAGAACAGGCACAGGACATGCAGAAGAAGTTAAAGAAAATGGACTTTGACTTCAACGATTATCTTACCAGCATGGAACAAATGAACAAGATGGGCGGTATCGGAAGTGTCCTGAACATGCTCCCGGGTATGGGCAGCAAGATGAAGGACATCGAAGGTATGATCGATGAGAAAGCACTGGACAGAACGAAATCCATCATTCTTTCCATGACACCTCAGGAGAGATCCAATCCGTCAGTCTTAAACATTTCCAGAAAGAACCGAATTGCCAGAGGCGCAGGAGTAGATATCTCCGAAGTCAACCGTCTGGTGAAACAGTTTGAACAGAGTAAGAAAATGATGAAACAGATGCCGGGTCTTATGGGCGGCAAGACAGGCAAACGGGGTGGAGGATTCAAACTTCCTTTCGGACTGTAGGCCAGAAGAAACTACGAGGTAGCGAAGCGAAACACGCTTTGACATAATAATAACTTAAGAAAATAATATCATTTAAATGGAGGAAAAGAAACAATGGCAGTTAAAATCAGATTAAGAAGAATGGGACAGAAGAAAGCACCTTTTTATAGAATCGTAGTTGCAGATTCCCGCAGCAAACGTGATGGAAGATGTATCGAAGAAATCGGAACATATGATCCAAACCTTGAGCCAAGCGCTGTAACAGTAGATGAAGAAGCTGCTAAGAAATGGCTTGCAGCAGGCGCTCAGCCAACAGACGTTGTTGCTAAAATCCTTAAAAATGCCGGAATCGAAAAATAATCAGATCTACCAGTAAGGTATTTCTGCAGCGTCCAGATGGGACGGGTCAGGGAGGTATGTAATGAAAGAATTAGTGGAAGTAATTGCAAAATCTCTTGTTGAAAATCCGGATGAAGTAGTCGTAACAGAAACAGAAAAGGAAGACGCCATTATTGTAGAACTGAAAGTCGGACCTGCTGACATGGGTAAGGTCATCGGACGCCAGGGACGAATAGCCAAGGCAATCCGCACTGTAGTAAAAGCGGCATCTTCAAAAAGCAGCAAAAAAGTGATTGTAGATATTCTGCAATGAAAATAGGGTCAGGAGCTGTGGTTATCCCCATGGCTCCTGATTTGGGTTTTACATTGATTTTTAGGAATTAAAGATAAAAGGAGTCGGCAGATGGAGGATGTATTAAAAGTTGGCGTGATCACCACCACGCACGGTGTACGGGGAGAAGTAAAGGTTTATCCTACAACAGATGCAGACCGTTTTCTGGATCTGGAATACGTTCTGCTGGACACTGGCAGAGAAAAAAGAAAACTGGAGATCCAGAATGTGAAATATTTCAAGAACCTGGTAATCCTGAAATTCAAGGGTATTGATAATATCAATGATATTGAAATGTACAAACAGAGAGAACTTTGGGTTCCAAGAGAAGAGGCACAGGAGCTTGATGAGGACGAGTATTATATTGCAGATCTGATCGGAATGGATGTGGTACTAGAAGATGGCAGTCATTTCGGAACGCTGAAAGACGTGATGGAAACAGGTGCAAACGATGTATATGTAGTAGAGGATGAAAATGGCAAAGAAGTACTGCTTCCTGCGATCAAAGAATGCATTCTGGACGTGGATGTTGAGAAAAACAGTATGACCATACATCTGATGAAAGGATTAATCTAAATGAATTTTCATGTATTGACTCTGTTTCCGGAAATGATCGAAAATGGCATGAACACCAGCATCACAGGAAGAGCCATTGCCAAAGGACTTCTTACCCTGGAAGCTGTGAACATCCGTGATTTCGCTTTCAATAAACACCAGAAGGTAGACGATTACACCTATGGCGGCGGTGCCGGCATGCTGATGCAGGCAGAACCTGTATATCTTGCATATGAATCCATTGCCAGCCGTACGGCAAAGAAGCCCAGAGTAGTCTATCTTACTCCCCAGGGGCAGGTGTTCAATCAGTCTATGGCAAGAGATATGGCTCAAGAGGAAGATTTGGTATTTCTCTGCGGCCACTACGAAGGAATTGATGAACGTGTTCTGGAGGAAATTGTCACAGATTATGTGTCCATCGGAGATTATGTACTGACAGGCGGTGAACTTCCCGCCATGGTCATGATGGATTCCATTTCCAGAATGGTGCCGGGAGTGCTGAATAATCAGGAATCAGGAGAAACAGAATCCTTTGCCGGGAACCTGTTGGAATATCCCCAGTACAGCAGACCGGAAGAATGGCACAATAAGAAGGTACCGGAAGTATTGATGTCCGGTCACCATGCAAATATAGAGAAATGGCGCAGAGAACAGTCCATTTACCGTACAGCGAAAAGACGCCCGGATCTGCTGAAAAAGGCAGACCTTACCAACAAGGAATGGAACTATGTACGCCAGTTAAAGAAACAATGGAAAGAAGAAGAGGAGCAGACAAAATGAAAACAGCAGATTTTTATTATGATCTTCCCCAGGAGCTCATCGCCCAGGATCCTCTTGAGGACAGAAGTTCATCCAGATTAATGCACCTGTCACTGACAGACGGAAGCATTGAACATCGTCATTTTACAGATATCCTGGACTATCTGGAAGAAGGGGATTGCCTGGTTATCAATGATACGAAGGTAATTCCTGCCCGTTTATACGGACATAAAGAAGAAACAGGAGCATTGATCGAGATCCTGCTTCTGAAGCGAAGAGAGAACGATATCTGGGAATGTCTGGTGAAACCTGGCAAAAAGGCCCGTCCAGGTGCGAAGATCACATTTGGAAACGGTATTCTGAAAGGTGAGATCATAGATGTGGTAGACGAAGGAAACCGCCTGATTCAGTTCCATTATGAAGGAATCTTCGAAGAAATCCTGGATCAGCTGGGCGAGATGCCATTGCCTCCGTATATCACTCATAAACTGAAAGATAAAAACAGATACCAGACTGTTTATGCGAAAAACGAAGGTTCCGCAGCAGCACCTACTGCAGGACTTCATTTCACAAAGGAACTTCTGGAGAAAGTCAAAGAAAAAGGTGTCAATATCGCCCATGTGACACTTCATGTAGGTCTTGGAACTTTCCGGCCTGTCAAGGTGGACGACGTGGAAAGCCACCATATGCATTCTGAATTCTATATCGTAGAAGAGGACCAGGCGAAGCTGATCAATGATACAAAGAAAGCTGGAAAACGTGTGATCTCTGTAGGAACCACAAGCTGCAGGACACTGGAATCTGCCACAGGAGAAGATGGAATCCTTCGCGCAGGAAGCGGATGGACAGAGATCTTTATTTATCCGGGATATCATTTCAAAATGATCGATGGACTGATCACTAATTTCCATCTGCCGGAATCTACACTTCTTATGCTGGTGTCCGCACTGGCTGGCAAAGAAAACATCATGCATGCCTATGAGACTGCTGTACAGGAGAAGTACAGATTTTTCTCTTTCGGCGATGCCATGATCATTATCTGATGAAATAAAAATACCCGGATAAGCTGCTGGAACATTTTGCAAATGTTTCAGGTTTATCCGGGATTTTTTATGTCGTTGAAGGCTTCTTTATTCTTCTGAATCATCTCCGGTGTCAATATTGGAACTGTCATCCGAAGTTTCGCTTCCGGTATCAATATCTGCAGTATCTGCGGAACTACTGTCTGAAGAACTGGTAGCATTATTATAAACTGCTGTAAAAGTAGTTCCCTCTGCAGTCTGAATATCCGCACTTCTTTCATTGATCTTCGCCAGGATTCGGGCTGCTTCGTCTCCCTCAGCCGGAGTTGGCTGATAATTATTATATCCTTCGTAAGCAGCCGAAGAAATGGAACAGGGGATCACATTGGTCACATTATCTGCCTGTACTCCCTCTGAAGTAATGGTAAACGTCTGCTGGTAGATCATAGTGTCCATATCACTTGGAGAACTGTTTCCGCCGAAACAGAAATTTCCCAGACTGTAGATGATATTTTTGCCTTTGTAGGTCTCGATTCCCTGCAGAACATGAGGATGATGTCCACATACCAGATCTGCACCTTCATCGATTGCCAGACGTCCCAGAGTAGTCTGATTACTGTCCGGAACGGTCTCTGTTTCATTTCCCCAGTGGAAGATCACCACGATCAGCTGGGCACCATCGGCTTTTACTTTCGCGATATTATCCTTTAACTGCTGTTCTCGCTCCAGATGATCTTTCAGCTCGTAAATGCCGACCATCCCTACTTTAATCCCTTTCACATCCATAACAGCGGTCTTATCATAACCGAAATGTACGATCCCTGCCGCATCCAGCGCGGTCATGGTATCTTCGTAGCTCTGATCTCCGTAATCATGACTGTGGTTATTGGCTGTATTTACCGCTTCCACAGAACCATCTGTAAGGATGGAGGTAAAAGAAGCAGGTCCCTTAAATGCAAAAGTTTTATCCTCCCTTGCGTCGGATTCGGTCAAAGTTCCCTCGAAATTGGCAATGGTCAGATCATCCTGTGAAAAAATGCTTTTTACATTCTGAAGGAAATAAGCGGAGCCGTAGTTTTCATAATAAGCATTCAGGCTGGTATCATAGTCAAAAGTCTCATCTGTACCCAGAGTACAGTCTCCTACCACACTTAAAGTTAGAGAAACCGGATCCGTGACAACAGCATCTGCAGATTCGGAAGAAGTTTCGCTGTTTACATTCATAGATACCGCGTCCTGAGCAGCGGCCTTTTCGGCTGCTTTGGAATTTCTGTAATTACTGCATCCGCGGATACCCGCCAGGATCAGAATAAACACCAGGATAAAGGCGCCGATCCCGCCTGCAATATACAGCTTCTGCCGTGATTCCTGGTAATACCGTGATTTCTTATACAATTCCCGCTTACGCGTTGCTGCAGAACGGTTGCGGGGATCTTTCTTATGTATTGCCATAAAGTACTCACTTTCTTTATAGTATGAAATGTTCATTCTCTGCAGAAATCCCGGATGATCTTTCCGATTTGCGGATCAATGCAGAAAATATTGTACACACACTAACAAGTATAAAGAGAATTCACAGAATCGTCAACAAATAACTCTTTTCATAAAATAAGATTTTTGTTATAATAATATTTCAAAAGGTTACATAAATATTACAAATAGAGGAAAAGAATATGTTATATATAGGGAATCATACAAGTTCATCCAAGGGTTATGCAGCCATGGGGTGGCAGATGCTGAAAAACGGCGGAAATACCTTTGCTTTTTTTACCCGGAATCCCAGAGGTGGGAAAGCGAAAGAGATTGATCCATCTGATGTAGAGAAGTTTCTGGAGCTTGCCAGGGAGAATGAGTTTGGAAAACTGGTAGCACATGCACCGTATACCATGAATTGCTGTGCAGCCAAAGAGAATCTGAGAGATTTTGCCAGGGAGACCATGTCAGATGATCTGAAACGCATGGAATATACACCGGGAAACTATTACAATTTTCATCCCGGCAGTCATGTAGGTCAGGGAGCAGAAACCGGCATTAAGAAGATCTCAGAGATCCTGAACGAAGTTCTGACGAGAGAACAGAGCACAACGGTACTGCTGGAAACCATGTCAGGAAAGGGCTCTGAGGTAGGACGGAATTTCCAGGAACTGAGGCAGATCATTGACCGGGTAGAATGTAAGGAGAAGCTGGGAATCTGTCTGGATACCTGTCATGTGTGGGATGGCGGCTATGATATTGTGAATGATCTGGATGGCGTGCTGAAAGAATTTGACCAGGTGATCGGCCTGGAACGGTTAAAGGCTATCCATCTAAATGATAGTATGAACGGTCTTGGCAGTCATAAAGACCGTCATGCGCGGATCGGAGAGGGAGAGATTGGTCTGGAAGCCCTGCTTCGCGTGATCAATCATCCGGCAGTCAGGGGAATCCCGTTTATTCTGGAAACGCCCAATGACGATGAGGGATGGGCGAGAGAAATCGCTCTTCTCAGAAATGGTTATAAGGAGAACTAAAAAAGGAGAATCAGAATATGAAAAAATTCAGAATTTTACTGCTTACAGGCATGATTCTGGGAGCTACAGCCTTCGCAGGATGCGGCAAGATGGCAGAAGATGATATTAATAACAAAGAAGTATTTTCCGATGATCTGGAGCCTCTCACAGAGGAAGAACTGGATGCTATGGATGCAGACACTTCAGATGATGATATGGAAGCCATTGACGAACCGTCAGAAGATGATGCACAGGAAGATACACAGGATAGTGCGCAGGATAATAAGAAGAACACAGATAAAAATACTGAAGGTAAAAATACTACAAATAAAAATGTAAATAAGAGCACAACGAAAAACAGCAGCAAATAACGTATATAGAGAAAGAACAGCATAATAAAAACGGAAGACACGGCACATACTGATGCACCGTGGTCTTCCGTTTGCTTATTTAACCAGACTGCGAGTAGTTCTCTGTTTATGAGTAAGCAGCGAAACAGATGATTTTATCCGTTTAAAAATTATGAAAGTACTTCATTTACCAGTTGCTCGCCGTTCATGAATGCTTTCGCATTCTCCATGGTAGTCTCTGCGATATTTGTGAGAGCCTCTCTGGTGAAGAATCCCTGGTGGGAAGTCATGACAACATTCGGGAAAGACAGAAGACGCTGGGTAATGGAGCTTTGCAGGATACGTTCAGACATATCCTCGAATACGAAGTCAGTTTCCTCTTCATAAACATCCAGGCCAACTGCGAAGAATTTGTGGTCACGGATACCGGAGATCAGATCATCTGTCTTGATCAGGCCGCCGCGGGAAGTATTTACAAGGATTACTCCATCTTTCATTTTGGCGATAGTTTCTTCATTGATGATGTGCTGGGTTTCCTCTGTCAGCGGGCAGTGAAGACTGATGAGATCACTGGTTGCCAGAAGCTCATCCAGGGAAACATATTCCAGATAATCCAGGCTTTTATTTGGGAAAAGGTCATAGGCGATCACTCTCATACCGAAGCCTTTGCAGATCTTTGCCATAGCCTGGCCAATCTTACCGGTTCCGATGATACCTGCAGTTTTCTGGTAGAAGTTTACGCCCATCAGACCGCTTAATGCGAAGTTATTCTCGCGGCATTTGATATAAGCTTTATGAGTATGGCGGTTGGCTGTAAGTGCAAGAGCCATTGCATGTTCCGCAACTGCTTCCGGAGAATATCCCGGAACACGGAGAACCTTCATGCCGTATTTGTGAGCTGTTTTCAGGTCTACATTGTTATAACCTGCGCAGCGCATAAGGATCAGTTTGACACCCTGTTCATTCAGCTCTTTGATTACCTGAGTACCCAGATCTGCATTAACGAACGCACAGATTGCCTCATAGCCTCTGGCAAGGGAAGCGGTCTCTTCGTGAATGTTGGCTTCTGTAAATTTGATCTCTATACCCGGATAAGAGGGAAGAAGCTTTTCGAAAAATTCCTCGTCGTAGTTTTTTGTGCCGTAAAATAAAATTTTCATAAAATAATAGCTCCTCTCTGGTAAATTGCATATCAGTATGATATACTCACCGTGAAAATTACAGTTATAAATTATATACTATTTGAGATAAGATGAAAAGAGGATAGTGGATAAAAATTCTCAAGTATCTCAAAAAAAACAAACTGCATGAATCATAAGTATATTGTGTGCGAAGGAGGAGAAAAATATGCAGGAAGTATATGTGAACGGTGAAGAATTTGATAAAGCAGAGGATGTCTGGGAGTATCTGAAGGAAGAACTTGGACTGGAAGCAGGAGATGTCGGTGGCCTTTATGATGCGCTTACAGAATTAAGTGATGATACGAAGATCACCATAGATATGTCACAGGTGGCAGATGATGATCTTCTGGATGCTATGGAACATATGGTTGAGGTGATGGAAGAGGCAGCAGGAGAGAGCGATTATCTGGAAGTTGTCTGTATAGAATAATAGAAACAACAGAAATCCCCCGTAAGATAGTATAGAATATAACTGTCTTATGGGGGATTTTATGCTACAGGAGAGAATCATCCTGCAGCATTTCTGGTCGGTAATGTTTTATTTATCAAGAGAATACAGGTCTTCATAAAATTCAGGATAGGAGATCTTTACGCAGTCTCCGTCTTTGATAGTAAGTGTTCCGTCACAGATGGTTCCTGCCACAGCGAAAGACATGGCGATACGATGATCCAGATAAGAATTGATCTCTGCACCATGAAGGGGTCTGCCGCCATGGATGATCATTCCGTCATCTGTTGGCTGGATATCGGCACCCATACGTTTCAGCCCTTCTGTTACCACAGCGATACGGTCGGATTCTTTTACCTTCAGTTCCTGCGCGTCTTTGATCACAGTAGTTCCTTCTGCGAAAGCCGCCATCACTGCAATCATCGGGATCTCATCGATCA
The DNA here is from genome assembly GCF_033096465.1 of Blautia luti. NCBI lineage: Bacteria > Bacillati > Bacillota > Clostridia > Lachnospirales > Lachnospiraceae > Blautia > Blautia luti. The sequence continues at coordinate 1,373,500 of NZ_AP028156.1, forward strand.
GTGTGGGGATAATCTCGCCCTCAACAGTAGTTCCGTGGAGGCTGCTTGTGCGGATCAGCAGATCTGCAGTAGGCTCCCCTTCTGCGCTGGCGTTAAGTAAAGTGATATCAGCTCCCATAGCCCTGCATACACGAAGCATTCCATCCCTGGTAGGGTTGATGCCTACATTCTTAAGAAGGATCTCACTTCCGGGTGTAAGAAGTCCCGCTGCAATAAAATAAGCAGCAGAAGAAATATCTCCCGGAACTTTGATCTCCCGGCCGTTCAGTACAGGCTCCGGTTCGATGGAAGCGGTTGTACCCTGAGAAGTTACATTTGCACCGAAATAATTCAGCATGATCTCCGTATGATTTCTGGAAAGCACCGGCTCTGTGACTTTGGTGACACCATCTGCATACATACCTGCCAGAAGTACACAGGATTTTACCTGTGCAGAAGCCACCGGTGACTGATAATGTGTGGCATGTAAAGGTTTCCCTGTAATACGTAAAGGTGCACAGCTGTTGTCTTTCAGACTTACGATATCAGCACCCATAGAGAGAAGAGGAGTCATGATTCTCTTCATAGGACGGGACTGGATAGAAGCATCACCGTTTAATTCACTGGTAAAAGACTGCCCGGCCAGGATTCCGGAGATCAGTCTTGTGGTAGTTCCACTGTTTCCCACATCCAGAACTCCGGACGGAGTGCTCAGTCCGTGAAGTCCCTTGCCATGAACCAGAATTTCTGAAGCATTTCTTTCAATATCAATTCCCATTTTCCGGAAACAGGAGATGGTAGAGAGACAGTCTGCTCCCTCCAGAAAATGTGTGATCCTGGTAGTACCCTGTGCAAGAGAGCCAAACATAACTGCACGGTGGGAAATGGACTTGTCCCCCGGTACAGTCAGCTCTCCTGACAGATGTGTCTGCTTTTTTATTTCCATGTTTGATTCCTGCCTGTTCTTAAAGTTATTTAACGCTCGTAAACGATATAATTTCTCTTTCTGAGAAGTGCGGCACCCTTTTCCATAGAGGTGCCATCATAGAATTCAATCTTCAGAACACCTTCCTCGAATTCACGGTTGTGAATGATACCGATATTCTTGATACTGATCTTCTCCATGGCCAGGATCGTTGCGATAGTAGCGATACCACCGGCCTCATCGGCAATGTCCAGATACAGGACATAAGCTTTCTTCAGAAGTCCGTTGTCTACTACATCGATAGAATCACGGTAATCCCTGGAACTTGCAAACATCTGATACAGGCTCTTGGAATCCTTGTTATCCACGAAGCAGCGGATCTGGATCAGGAGGCGGATATAATCGTCCAGTACATTGGAAATATTCTGATTATTTTCCACACAGATCTGCTCCCACATAACAGGAGAAGAAGAGGCAATACGCGTAATATCGCGGAAACCTCCCGCTGCAATAGTTTTCATATATTCCTGGTCACTGTCTAACATGTTGACCAGATTTACCAGCGCAGAAGCGATGATATGAGGCAGATGACTGACTCCGGCAGTGATGAAGTCGTGTTCTTCGCTGGTAAGAACCATAGGGATAGCACCCAGGGAAGAAATCATCTCTGTGAAATCTGTCAGCTTCTCCAGAGGCACCTCGCCGCCGGGAGTGATGATATAGTAGGCATTCTCGATCAGACGGTCACTGGAAGATTCGAAACCGGTCTTCTCAGAACCTGCCATGGGATGACCGCCGATGAAACATGACTCCATTCCCAGACGCTCCACTTCTTTATGGATAATGCCCTTCACACTGCCGACATCTGTGATGATGGTGTCAGGACCGATATTCTCCTTGAAATATTCCAGATATTTCACATTAAATTCAACCGGTGCGCACAGGAAAATATAATCACATTTCTTAAACCGTTCATCCTGTTCTTCACACACTGCGTCGATCATATTGCTGCTGACTGCTGTGGCAAGTGTTTCCCTGTCCCTGTCATAGGCAAGGATATGGTAATCTTCGTGGTATTTCCGGATGGCCCTGGCAATTGATCCGCCAATCAGTCCGAGACCGATAAAACCGATAGTTTTCATAGTGGTTTTTGCATCCTTTCAGTTACTGTAATTTCATAATTTACTATTTTAAAGGATATGATATGAAAAGTCAATTCATAGGAATACTTTTGTACATAAATAATTTAAAGCGGAAAAGCGAAATCCCACTGAAAGGATTTTTTGTAAAATAAGATAAAATACATAGTTAAAAACAAAGGAAAATACTGAAAATATATAAAATGCTCATGAAATTACAAGAAGTTCACAAAAAAAGATGTTAAAATTTCATAAAATACTTGAAAAATATAAAAAAATTTAGTAATATATAACCATATCGTTGCTGCGGACGTTACAGGCAGCATAATAAGTTACTGTGAACGAAGTGAACAGTAGCAATTAACAGACAAACAGGGAGGTACGCAACATGGATGTATTTAGAACTGACCGAATCAGAAATGTAGTCCTTTTAGGTCATGGGGGCGCTGGCAAGACTACACTGGCAGAGGCAATGGCTTACTTATCAGGAATGACTAACCGTCTCGGAAGAGTAGAGGACGGAAATACAGTCAGCGATTATGACAAAGAAGAGATTAAGAGACATTTTTCCATTTCTACCACATTGATCCCGGTACCATGGGATAAGATGAAGATCAATGTGCTGGATACTCCCGGATATTTCGATTTCGTAGGCGAAGTAGAAGAAGCAGTAAGCGCAGCAGATGCAGCGATCATTGTAGTTTCCGGTAAAGCAGGCGTTCAGGTTGGAACACAGAAAGCATGGAATTTATGTGAGAAATATAAACTTCCGAGAATGATCTTCGTTACAGATATGGACGTAGATGATGTCAGCTACCGTAAAGTTGTAGAACAGCTCACAGAACTCTATGGCAAGAGGATCGCACCGCTTCACTTCCCGATCCGTGAAGACGGTAAATTTGTAGGATATGTAAACGTTGTAAAACAGGCTGGACGTAAATACATAGATAAAGGTAAGAAAGAGGAATGCGAGATTCCTGAATACCTGGATGAATATCTGGAGAAATATCATGATATCCTGATGGAATCTGTAGCAGAGACCAGCGAGGAATTCATGGACCGTTATTTCGAGGGAGATACTTTCTCCGTAACAGAGGTTTCCGCAGCACTTGCCATGAACGTACAGGAAGCATCTATCGTACCTGTATGCATGGGTTCACCGATCAATCTTCGCGGTGTATCCAATTTACTGGATGATATCTGCGGATATTTTCCAAGCCCGGACAAACGTGCATGTAACGGAATCGCTCAGAAGACCAACGAGATCTTCGAAGCAAACTATGACTTCACGAAAGTAAAATCCGCATATGTATGGAAAACCATCGCAGACCCGTTCCTGGGCAAATATTCTCTCATTAAAGTATGCTCCGGTGTTATCAAATCCGACGATGCTTTATTAAATGTAGAGAAAGGCGAAGAAGAACGTCTGAATAAATTATATGTACTGGAAGGCTCCAAACCAATCGAAGTTCCTGAACTTCATGCCGGTGATATCGGTGCCATTGCGAAATTAAACAGTGTACAGACAGGTGACAGCCTTGCAACAAAGGCAAACCCGATCGTTTATGCGAAATCTGTAATTTCCACACCTTATACCTGCAAGAGATTCAAAGCAGTAAAGAAAGGTGATGAAGATAAGATTTCCCAGGCACTGGCCAAGATGATGAGTGAAGATAAGACACTCCGCGTAGTAAATGACAGTGCCAACCGTCAGAGCCTTATCTATGGTATCGGCGACCAGCATCTGGATATTGTCGTGAATAAATTAAAAGAACGCTATAAAGTAGACGTAGAACTGAGCAAGCCGAAGGTTCCGTTCCGTGAGACCATCCGTAAGAACTCAGATGTGGAAGGTAAACATAAGAAACAGTCCGGTGGACATGGACAGTACGGACATGTTAAGATGCGCTTCGAGCCATCCGGTGATCTGGAGACACCTTATGTATTCGAGCAGGTTGTAGTAGGCGGTGCAGTTCCGAAGAACTACTTCCCGGCAGTTGAGAAAGGTCTGCAGGAATGCGTATTAAAAGGACCTCTGGCTGCATATCCTGTAGTCGGCGTGAAAGCAACTCTGTATGATGGATCCTATCATCCGGTAGACTCCTCAGAAATGGCATTTAAGATGGCAACCATCCTTGCATTTAAGAAAGGTTTCATGGATGCATCCCCTGTACTCTTAGAGCCGATCGTATCCATGAAAGTAACAGTCCCGGATAAATACACCGGTGATGTTATGGGTGACCTGAACAAGCGTCGTGGTCGTGTTCTTGGCATGACTCCGGATCATCAGGGCAATACCATTATCGAAGCAGATGTACCTCAGCTTGAGATTTACGGATATTCCACAGACCTGCGCTCCATGACAGGCGGAAGCGGAGATTTCTCCTATGAATTCGCACGCTATGAGCAGGCTCCGAACGACATCCAGGCGAAAGAGATCGAAGCAAGAGCAAGCAAGGTGGATAATGTGGAAGAATAATTACAGAAAATTACTGATAGAGCAGTAATTTATGTCAGCGCTATGAATTAAGAAATAATATATCATGAAGCAGGAAGGACAGGACATTTTGCAGAAATGTGGAATGTCCTGTCTCTTTGTCCTGTCATGCAGGAGAGTGCCCAAAAGCAGGGATTTTCCTGGAAAATCCGAAAAAAGTGCCCTTTTTACCGCAAAAACAGCCAATACTGCGAAAGGTTACATTGACAAACCACGGCCATTGAATTAAAATGAATCCTTAGATACAACAAATGTTGGAGGAAGCATAGAAATGAAATACTTGTTTAAAAAGATCGAGCCTAAGTGGCAGGCGAAATGGGAAGAAAGTAAAATCTTCGAAGCCAAAGACAACAGTGATAAACCTAAATTCTATGGCCTTGTAGAGTTTCCATATCCAAGCGGTGCAGGAATGCACGTAGGACATATCAAAGCATATTCCAGTTTGGAAGTTATTTCCAGAAAACGTCGTATGGAGGGATACAATGTACTTTTCCCAATCGGATTTGATGCATTCGGCCTTCCTACAGAGAACTACGCAGTAAAGACAGGAACACATCCACGTATCATCACAGATGAGAATATTAAGAAATTCTCCAACCAGCTGAAGAAAGTAGGATTCTCTTTTGACTGGAATCGTGTGATCGATACAACAGACGAAGACTATTACAAATGGACCCAGTGGATCTTCCTGAAAATGTTTGAGAAAGGTCTCGTATTCAGGGACAGAACTCTGGTAAACTACTGCCCGCACTGTAAAGTAGTCCTTTCCAATGAGGACAGCCAGGGCGGCAAATGTGATATCTGCCACAGCGAAGTTGTTCAGAAGTCCAAAGATGTATGGTACTTAAGAATCACTCAGTATGCAGATAAACTTCTGGAAGGCCTGAAGGATGTAGACTATCCGGAGAACGTAAAACAGCAGCAGATCCACTGGATCGGTAAATCCAAAGGTGCTTTCGTAAACTTCGACGTTGACGGAATCGACGAGAAGCTTGAAATCTATACAACCAGACCGGATACCCTCTTTGGTGTAACTTTCATGGTAATCGCACCGGAGCATCCGATCATTGACAAATATGCAGATAAAGTTACAAACATGGACGAGATCGTCGCATACCGTAACGAATGTGCGAAGAAAACAGAGTTCGAGAGAACACAGCTTGTGAAAGATAAAACAGGTGTGAAGATCCAGGGACTTGAGGGAATCAACCCGGTTAACGGTAAGAAGATCCCGATCTATATTGCTGACTATGTAATGATGGGCTATGGTACAGGTGCCATCATGGCAGTGCCTGCACATGACCAGCGTGACTATGATTTCGCTAAGAAATTCGGCATTGATATCATCGAAGTTATCAAAGGCGGAGACATTTCCAAAGAAGCCTATACAGGTGACGGTGAGATGGTAAACTCTGATTTCCTGAACGGATATACAAAGAAAGCAGACTCTATCGAGCGTATGCTGGAAGAACTGGAGAAGAAAGGTATCGGTAAAGCGGGTGTTCAGTATAAGATGAAAGACTGGGCATTCAACCGTCAGAGATACTGGGGCGAGCCGATCCCGCTGATCCACTGCCCGAATTGCGGTGTTGTAGCAGTTCCGGAGAACGAGCTTCCACTGCGTCTGCCGGATGTGAAAGATTTCGAACCAGGTGAAGACGGACAGTCCCCGCTTGCGAAGATTGATTCCTTCGTAAACTGCACATGCCCGAAATGTGGTGCTGCAGCGAAACGTGAGACAGATACCATGCCTCAGTGGGCAGGATCTTCCTGGTATTTCCTGAGATATACAGATCCGCACAATGCAAACGCACTGGCAGATATGGATAAACTGAAATACTGGATGCCTGTTGACTGGTATAACGGTGGTATGGAGCATGTTACCAGACATATGATTTACTCCAGATTCTGGCATCATTTCCTGTATGACCTGGGTGTAGTAAACACACCGGAACCATATGCGAAACGTTCTATCCAGGGCCTGATCCTTGGACCGGACGGAGATAAGATGAGTAAATCCAAAGGCAACGTAGTAGATCCTCTGGATATCGTAGAAGAATACGGTGCAGATACCCTCCGTACCTATGTACTGTTCATGGGTGACTACGGTGCAGCTACTCCATGGAGCGACAGCTCTGTAAAAGGCTGCAAGAAATTCCTTGACCGTGTTGCAGGTCTCACAGATCTTCTGTCTGAAGAATCTGTTTCCGATGAACTGGAAATGAAACTTCACCGTACTATCAAGAAAGTTTCTTCTGATATCGAAAACCTGAAATTCAACACAGCCATCGCCAGCCTGATGGCACTGCTCAACGAGATCACAGCAGAAGGACACTTAAGCAAAGATGACCTGACAATTTTTATCAAACTGCTCAGCCCGTTCGCACCTCATATCTGTGAGGAAATCTGGGAGTTCATCGGTGGAGAAGGCTTCCTGGCAGTATCCCCATGGCCGGAATACGACGAAGGCAAAACAGTAGCCAAGACTGTAGAGATCGGTGTACAGGTAAACGGTAAAGTAAGAGGAACCATCGTCATCCCGACAGACTGCGAGAAAGAAAAAGCATTCGAGATCGCCAAAGCAGACGAAAGAGTTGCATCCTTCCTGGAAGGAAAGAATCTCGTAAAAGAGATCTATGTACCGAATAAGATTGTGAACTTTGTTGCGAAATAAATATTATTAAATAAATAAGAAGGAACCATATTCCCGGGGGAAGATCAGAAAGTGATCTGGGGGAGGATGGTTCCTTTTTTTGCCAGAGAGGGGGGAAATATACAGGGAAGAAAAATTGCATAAAAATTGCAAAAAAATATCGCAGAGTATGTTACTCTACGAAAATTAAAGCCTCAAAATTTATGAGAATTATACCTCAAACGCCAAAATTATTCAAGTACTACGCCCAAAAACTGTGAAAATTTTATGATTTTCTGGCATTATGCTTAAAAAGGAGCCATATGTGCTTCTTTTTTTATGCCTTATTATTTGCTTATGACGTGAAAATCGACACAAATCGAATTTAATCGCCGTCAAAATTCTAGTCAAATATAAGGAGGAGCACACTCATGCCAAGAACAGGAGAAAATATTTACAAACGTAAGGACGGCCGCTGGGAGGGCCGCTATATTAAAACACATCTGCCATCCGGAAAAACAGTATATGGATATTTATATGCCCGTACTTACCGGGATCTGAAAGAAAAAATGCTCTGTCAGGAGCGGCTTAAAAACAAACCACATCTGTCATCCTCTCCAACATTTCAGACCGTAGCTGAAGAATGGATCACATCCAGACAGCCACATCTAAAAGAATCTTCCATTGTAAAATACCGAAACCTTTTAAATACTTATATCTTCCCGGAAATGGGAAATGAGAAAATACTGTTGCTAAATTATGAGCAGATGGATACCTTCTGCCATCGAATGCTTACATCCGGAGGCAAAAATAATTCCGGGTTATCCCCAAAGACCGTTTCCGATATCTTGTCTCTGATCCGCTGTATCCTGCAGTATGCCAGCGAAAAAGGAAATCCTGCAGGATATAACGGAAAATCCCTTTCAATCCGCCAGGAACCCAAGGATCTGCGGATTCTTTCTCCGACAGAACAAAAAAAACTCTATACTTTTCTATATTCTTCCGAAGACCGCAGAGATGTAGGAATATTGATCAGTATGTTTACAGGACTGCGTATCGGAGAAATTTGCGCCCTGAAATGGCAGGACATCTCTTTCTCAGAAAAGACTCTGTTTGTGCATCAGACCATGCAGCGACTTCAGACAGACGAAAATGAAGAAAAGAAAACAAAAATCCTGATCTCCACTCCAAAGAGTCAATGCTCTATCCGCATCATTCCACTGCCACAGGAATTATGTGAATATTTGCTGCTTCAGCAAAAGCCGGCAGATGCATATTTATTGACAGGAACTGCTTTTCAATACATAGAACCCCGGAATATGCAGAACCGTTTCCGAAAAGTAACAGAACTCTGCGAAATAAAAAATGTAAATTTCCACTGTCTGCGTCATACCTTCGCCACCCGCTGCATAGAGGCAGGATTTGATATTAAAAGTCTCAGTGAGATCCTGGGACATGCAAATGTAAACATTACCATGAACCGCTATGTTCATCCGTCCCTGGAATTAAAACGTGAAAACATGAACCGTTTAACAAATCTATTCGCCGTCAGATAAGCCGTCAAAGCTGTTAGAAACTGTAATAAAAAACAGTATTTAACAGCTTTTTTTCGTAGAGTAACATACTCTACGAAAAAATATGAAACGAAAGAGGGGATTTTCATGTGGCTGCTGTGTGACTGCCAGGGACAGAATACCACAGAACTATTGAATTTCTGCAGAGATAACCTCCCGGAAGACATCCGGACAGGAATCTGCATGCCCACATACGACAGCATGAAGAAATATCAGGGCTCCTGGCATATTGAGGAAAAGACCGTATTTCCGGAATACTTCCTTATAAAAGAAAGCCAGAAAGAAACCCTGCGGAATGCATTTGCCCAATGGCCGTATACAGAAGCCTTTTGCAGCAGCATTGCCGAGACGTCTACTCAGCTGTTACCTGAACAGGAGAAACTCCTGCAGAGCTTTCTGGGAAAAGAAAACCATATGAAAATGTCCGCCGGATACATCAAAGACGGCACCGCATTTATTACACAGGGTCCCCTTCAGGGAAAAGAAAAAATGATCCGAAAGATCGACCGGCACAAACGTCTGGCCAGACTGGAAATCCCCATAGGAGATAAATTCCGGGAAATCCGCGCCGGACTGGAAATTACATCAAAAAGTTAAAAGCCCCGTTTCAATCGGGGGGAGGGGTAAAAAGGAAGAAGGAGAATCACGTATGTACAGAAAGAAAACGAAAGGCTGGTATAAGCACAAAGATTTCATTTTTCTGGATCTTTGCTGTATTGCCCTGGCTTTCCTGCTGGCTGACTGGATCCGCTGCGGAACTATCAGCAACATCTATGAAAATAAAGTCTATCGGAACACCGCAATTTTCATCCTGCTCATGGATCTGGGTGTGTCCGTTCTGTTTGAACTCTATAAGGGAGTACTGAGGAGAGGATATTATCAGGAGTTTCTGGTATGTCTGAAGCATATGTTCATCATTGAACTGGCAGCAGGTCTGTACCTGTTTTCTGTAGATGGCGGGCATAACTTCTCCAGAATTGTACTTTATCTGATGGGAATCCTTTATATGGGTTTTACCTATTTAATGACAATCCTCTGGAAAAAACATCTGATCAAAAAAATGGCAGAGGGTGGAGAACATTCCCTGTACATTATCACTACCAAAGATATAGCGGCAGATGTGATCGGAAATGTAAGAAAAAACAATTACAACCGTTACAACATCAATGGTCTGGTGATCATCGACGAAAATATGACCGGACAGAGCATCAGTGGCATTCCTGTAGTAGCAGACATGCCAAATGCATCCAACTATATCTGTCAGCAGTGGGTAGATGAGGTTCTTATCAATATTGATGAGGAATATCCATATCCCCAGAAACTCATGGACGAACTTCTGGAAATGGGAATGGTCGTTCATCTGAATCTGGCGAAAGTGAAGAGCACACCAGGACAGAAACAGTTGGTGGAAACAGTAGGCGGATACACGGTGCTGACTACTACCATGAACTACGCCACAGACAGTCAGGCTTTAGCAAAAAGAGCCCTGGATATCCTGGGCGGTCTGGTAGGCTGCATCCTGACCGGGATCATCTGCATTTTCGTAGGCCCGGTCATCTACATAAGTTCCCCAGGCCCGATCTTCTTCTCCCAGATAAGAATCGGCCAGAACGGCAAACCATTCAAAATGTACAAATTCCGAAGCATGTACATGGACGCCGAAGAACGCAAAGCCGAACTCATGGCCCAGAACAAAATGAGCGACAGCCGAATGTTCAAACTCGACTTCGACCCCCGCGTCATCGGAAACAAGATCCTGCCCGACGGCCGACACAAAACCGGCGTAGGGGAATTCATCCGAAAAACCTCCCTGGATGAATTCCCCCAGTTCTGGAACGTCCTGAAAGGTGACATGAGCCTGGTAGGAACCAGACCAATTCTCCAGGATGAACTGGAACAGTATGAACTTCATCATAGAGCACGAATTGCTATCAAACCGGGAATCACCGGGATGTGGCAGGTTAGTGGACGGAGTGACATTACGGATTTCGAGGAAGTAGTTAGATTGGATACGGAATATATATCCAATTGGAATTTCGGGTTGGATATAAAGATACTTCTGCAGACGGTGAAGACGGTGCTGAAGAAGGAAGGATCTGTGTGATAAATAGAAAGCTTCGAAAGATTGAAAGAATGGAATAAAGAGTACGAGGAAATTTTTTAGATGAAAAAGCAATTAAAGATTGCCATGATGGGACAGAAACGTGTACCAAGTCGAGAAGGTGGCATAGAGATTGTAATAGAAGAACTGTGTACCAGAATGGTACAGAAAGGAAACCAAGTTACCTGTTATAACAGATCAGGACATCATGTGAGTGGATCACAATATGATGTTGGAAAACAAAATAACTATAGGGGAATACGGCTTAAACAAGTTCCTACTATTGAAAAAAAAGGATTAGCTGCAGTCAGTTCATCTTTTTTTGCTGCGTTATGCTGTGCATTTGGAAAGTATGATGTGGTACATATTCATGCGGAAGGTCCGGCTTTTTTTTCCTGGATTCCGAAAATATGTGGAAAAAAAGTTGTTGTTACTGTCCATGGACTTGATTGGCAGCGTGAAAAATGGAAGTCTGGATTTGGAGCGAAATTTATTCATCAGGGTGAACGTAATGCTGTGAAATATGCAGATGAAATTATTGTATTAAGCAAAGGTGTTAAAGAATATTTTCAAGAAACTTATGGCAGAAATACACGTTTTATCCCTAATGGAGTAAATAAACCGGAAATTAGAGAAGCAGAACTAATTACAGAAAAATATGGGCTTACAAAGGATTCCTACATTTTATTTTTAGGAAGGCTTGTTCCTGAAAAAGGCATCAGATATTTAATAGAAGCTTTCCAAAATGTTGACACGGATAAAAAACTGGTGATTGCAGGAGGATCCAGTGATACAGATGAGTTTTCACAAGAACTGAAAAAATTGGCAGAAGATGATCCGAGAATTATTTTTACAGGATTTGTTCAGGGTCGTATGTTAGAAGAATTATACAGCAATGCATACATATATACGTTGCCGTCAGATTTAGAGGGAATGCCTTTGAGTCTGCTGGAAGCAATGAGTTATGGAAATTGTTGTTTAACATCAGATATAGCAGAATGTACAGAAGTTGTAGAAGATAAGGCTCTGGCCTTCAAAAAATCAGATGTAAAGGACTTGAAAGAAAAACTTCAGAATGCATGTGTTAACAAAGACATTGTTCAGAATATGAAAAATCAGGCAAGAGAATTTATCTGTCAGAAATATGACTGGGACGGAGTTGTGGATAAAACGATGCAGCTTTATTGGAGAAATACATAGTAATTCTTTCAATATATTATATGAGTTGGAATACAGTAAGAATAATGGTGTACAAGGAAAAATCACATGAGAACGTTAATTATCAATAAATTTCTGTACCGAAACGGTGGATCAGAAACGTACATATTTAAGCTGGGCGAAGCATTGCAGCAGCATGGACACGAGGTTCAGTACTTCGGAATGGAACATGAGGGTCGTTGCGTTGGAAACCGGGTCAATGCTTACACAAGTGACATGGACTTCCACGGCGGCAGCAAACTGAGCAAGCTGACCTACCCGATCAAGACCATCTACAGCAAGGAAGCAAGAGTACAGCTGAGAAAAGTTCTGGACGACTTCAAGCCGGATGTCTGTCACCTGAACAATTTTAACTACCAGCTGACACCTTCCATCATTCTGGAAATCGTGAAGTGGCGTAAGGAGATCGGAAGAGATTGTAAAATTATCTTCACGGCACATGACTACCAGCTGGTCTGCCCGAACCATATGCTGAACAATCCGAATACTCACCAGAACTGTGAGAAGTGCCTCGGTGTTCATTTCGTGAACTGCATGAAAGGCAAGTGCATCCACGGTTCCACGGCAAAATCTGCCATCGGCATGATGGAGGCTGAGTTCTGGAAGTGGAAGGGTACCTACGAGTACATTGACACCATGATCTGCTGCTCGGAGTTCATGAAGAGCAAGATGGACAGCAATCCTCTGTTTGCGACGAAGACCGTGGCAATGCACAACTTCATCGATAAGGTGGAGTGGAAAGAGACTCCGAAGAAGGATTACGTCCTCTACTTCGGCCGCTTCTCGGAGGAGAAGGGTATCGGCACGCTCATCAAGGTCTGTAAAGAACTGCCGGATGTGCAGTTCATCTTCGCCGGTACTGGCCCGCTGGAAGAGACAGTAAATGGTATTAAGAACATCAAAAACGTTGGCTTCCAGAAAGGCGAGGCACTGGAGAAGCTGATCCGTGAGGCACGGTTTTCCATTTACCCTTCTGAGTGGTATGAAAACTGCCCGTTCTCCGTAATGGAATCCCAGATGTACGGTACGCCGGTGCTGGGAGCGAATATTGGTGGCATCCCGGAACTGATTCAGGTTGGCAAGACCGGTGAGTTGTTCGAGAGTGGCAATGCCGAAGATCTGAAGAGAAAGATTGAGAAGCTCTGGGGTGATAAGAAGCTGTGTGAAGCATATAGCAAGAACTGCAAGAACATCAGCTTCGATACCATTGATGAGTATTACGAGAAAATTATGAAGGTTTATAGATAAAAAGAGAGATAGAGGTATTAGAAAAATGGCTAACAATAACGAAAAGAAACTGAATGGTACGGTTATCGTCACTTACCGCTGCAATGCTCGTTGCTCCATGTGCAACCGTTATAAGGCACCTTCCAAGCCGGAAGAAGAAATCAGCATTGAAACCATCAAGAAGCTGCCGAAGATGTACTTTACCAACATCACCGGTGGTGAGCCGTTCATCCGTACCGACCTGAAGGATATCGTGCGTGAACTGTACAAGAAGTCTGACCGTATCGTTATTTCCACGAACGGTTTCTTCACAGATCGTATCGTTGATTTGTGTAAGGAGTTCCCGCAGATCGGTATTCGTATCTCTATCGAGGGTCTGGAGCAGACCAACAATGAGATTCGTGGCCTGCAGAACGGCTACCAGCGTGGTTACGGCACACTGAAGAAGTTGCGTGAAATGGGCATGAAGGATGTTGGTTTTGGTATGACCGTTCAGGATAAGAATGCTCCTGACCTGGTTCCGCTGTACAAGATTTCCAACGAGATGGGCATGGAGTTTGCAACCGCTTCCCTGCACAACAGCTTCTATTTCGTTGAGGCCAAGAACATCATCCACGACCGTCCGATGGTCGCAAAGAACTTTGAAAATCTGGTCAACGAACTGCTCCGTAGCAACAGCCCGAAGAAGTGGTTCCGTGCATACTTTAATCACGGTCTGATCAACTACATCTACGGCCAGAAGCGTCTGCTGCCTTGCGACATGAGTTTCGATACCTTCTTCATCGATCCGTATGGCGATGTTATGCCTTGCAATGGCACCAAGGACAAAGAGGTCATGGGCAACCTGAACAACCAGACTTGGGACGAGCTGTGGAATAGCCCGGAAGCAGAGAAAGTTCGTGCAAAGGTTCGTTGCTGCGACCGTGACTGCTGGATGATCGGCAGCGTAAGTCCTGCGATGCACAAGTATATCTGGAAGCCGGCTACCTGGGTTCTGGTTCACAAGTTTAAGGCTCTGTTCACTAAGCATCCGTACAGCATGTACGAGCTGAAAATCTGCCGCGATTATCGTGATGGCAAAGTTACCAAAGAGGATCTGGATAAGTGCAGCACCTGCGACATGAACTGCGTGATCAACAACGGTCTGAGTGAAGCATCCAAGGAACAGCTGAAGCATAAGACTGGCGAGGAAATCGTGGATGCCGATATCGCACAGCAGATGGAGACGAAGTAATGAGTGAAAAGACAGCGGTAAGAACAAGAGAAAAATGGGTTGATGATGTGAAAGTCATTGCCTGTATATTGGTTGTGCTAGGCCATTTCTTTCAGAGTATGACGAAGGCGAGTATTCTGCCTGCAAGTGATCTGTACAAGTGGTTCAACACAACTATTTACTACTTTCATGTGCCGCTGTTCTTTATTTGTAGCGGATACCTGTATCAGAAGTACAGCAAGGTGAACAGTGTTGGTAGCTGGTGCAAGAATGTGACGAAAAAAGCTTTAGCACTCGGCGTACCCTATGCCACTTTTACGACTGCTACATGGGTGCTGAAAAAGGTATTTTCGAGCAGCGTTAACAATCAAATTGGTGGATTGGGAGACACCCTGATATTTCATCCTGCTTCGCCATACTGGTATCTGTACGCATTGTTCTTTATTTTCCTTCTCACACCAACTTTTAAGAGTGTAAAGATGGCTGTAGGAGGCTTAGTTGTAGCAATAGCTATGAAAACCATTGCATTGAGTGTGGGGGGGGGTACGGCGTTTACGCAGTATCAACAGTTCTCTCAAACGAAATCTGGTTTGTGCTCGGTATGAGTATTTGTGCATTTAATGTGCGGTTAAAGGGCAGAAAAGTACATGGAACGATATGCGGATTGTTGTTTATGATTTTGAGTGTGGCGGCGTATAAGGCGGAAATTAGTGGAGGTGTGATTTCTTTTGCAATGGGATTGCTGGCTTGTGTAGCCGTTATCCTGATGGCAGCGGGGTTTGAAGGAGGACTTGGCAGAGGCGTGGATTTTCTTGCAAAATATACGATGCCGATTTTCCTGATGCATACCTTATTTGCAGCACCGCTGAGATCTATCCTGATGAAGATCGGCATTGAAAATGCTGTGATTCATGTAGTACTGGGATTGGGCATCAGTTTTGCAGGCCCCATTATCGCGGCTTGGATTATGAAGAAAACGAAGTGGTTAGAGTTCTTCCTGTATCCAAATAAAATACTTATGAAGGCTAGATCATTATGAATATATAAATCCATATAAAATAATTGATGCAGATTACGACACATGAAAACTGGAGATGGCAGCCGGATAGGAATACATGTGAAATTTAGGCGATTCAAATTATAGGAAAAATTGTGTCAAAAAGCAAATTCGGCAATTGTAAAGGATGTGCTGGATTTTTGTGAAAGTGTGGATTTTAGAAAAGGTGTTAAAGAAGCTCAATTAGATATTATATGTGGAGACCAGCTATGAAAAAGATACTATTTGTTATGCCAGCACTGTACGGTGGTGGAGCGGAAAAAAGTCTTGTGAATTTATTAAATCTTATTGATTATAAAAAGTATGCTGTTGATCTGTTGTTATTTAAACAAGAAGGTCTGTTTTTGACTCAAATTCCCAAGGAGGTACGATTGTTACCGCTTACGGCCTCACTACGGTATGCCTATAAAATTGATATGGGCATGTTTGGTTCTCTTTCGGGGTTTAAAACAGGAATGCTTAGGCTGATGGGTACAGTGGTATGTAAAGTGCTTTATAAGGAAAAGGCAGGACAGCAAAGATGGGTGAAATGTTATAAACACTGCTTACCAAATCTGGAAGGAAATTATGATATTGCTGTTGGATTCTTGGAGGGAGAAGCATCATATTATGTTATAGATAAGGTTAATGCAAAGAAAAAAATACTTTGGATTCATAACGATTTCAATGAAATAAAAAAGAATGAAGATGCAAAGATTTATGAGAATTATTTTCAAAAGGCAGACAGTGTTGTAAGTATTTCTGATAAATGCGTGCAGATATTAAAACAGAATTATCCGGAGTTGACAAATAAATTTTATTGTTTGCCTAATTTAACATCGGGTTCTTTGTTGAAAAAATTGTCGGAAGAATTTGAAGTGCCGGAATATGAAAAAAATAAATTTAATATCTTGTCAATAGGTCGTTTAACAAGACAAAAGGGTTATGATTTTGCAATTGATGCAATGAAAATTCTGAAAAAAAAATATTCAGATATTCATTGGTGGATTATTGGCGCAGGAGAGCTTGAAGAACAACTCAAAAAACAAGTAAAAGATAATGAATTAGAAGAATACATTACATTTTTAGGCTTAAAAGCTAATCCATATCCGTATATCAGGAGTTGCGATTTGTTAGTACAGCCTTCCAGATGGGAAGGAAAATCAGTTGTTTTGGATGAAGCAAAAATATTGGCAAAACCAATACTTGCAACTAATTATTCTACAATTAAGGATCAGTTGAAGGATAAGAAAGAGGGACTGATTACTGACATAAGTCCTAACGCAATAGCAGAAGGAATAGCTAAACTTAGAGAGAATTATCAATTGTATAATTCCATTCAGAGTTATCTTGATAAGCATGAGTATGGAAATGAGAGAGAAGTTGCACAGTATTATAAATTGTTAGGAGAATAAATTTCGCATAGATTTTTAGCGTTGAATTATGAGGGAAAGAAAATGATTTTATATATAACTAAACTTGAGAAAGGAAATATTGGAGCTGATATGCATTACAAAGCACTCTGTGATATTTTTGGGCGAGAAAATATTTTCTTTATCAATTTGAGTCCCACAGAAAAAGAATGCAGGTTGCAGAACTATATTTCATATGGAAAATACAAATCGGTTCTTGATAGAGTGCATCGATGGATGCAGGGAAACATGATGTTTATCAGCAATGATATAATCAGTGAGATTTGTGAACTAATAAATAGCAATGCAATTAAAACTGTTTTTATTGAGGATTCTGTATTTGGAAACTTAGTAAAGAAAATCAAAAAAAGCTGTAAAGAGTGTAAGGTGTTTTCTTTTTACCATGACGTAAAGGCTGATTTATATAAACAATGGATGGACAATGAGCGGACGTTAAAAAGCAAAATAGAATATACGATAGGGATTAAACAAGAGAATATAAATCAAAAATATGCGGATATAAATATTGTTTTTAACGAGAGAGATGCAAAAAAATTCCAGGCATACTATGGAAAACGTCCAGATGTAATTATCCCTCTACCTGCACCGGTTCCAGCTATTTCGGACAATATCATGGATTCTATCGCTGCGAAAGATGATAAGAAACACATTCTGTTTGTTGGAAAGAAATATTATCCGAATTTGGTTGGATTTAAATGGTTTGTCGATAATGTCCTTCCGAGTCTTACTGATAATATTCAGGTAGATGTTGTGGGCAGAGGTTTGGAGGAACTTAGGAACGAGTATTCAGATTCACGTATTAATGTAATTGGTGGAGTAGAAAGTCTTAATCCATATTATGAAAATGCAGATATCGTGATTGCACCACTATTTGATGGCGGTGGAATGAAGTCTAAAACAGTAGAAGCTCTTTCGTTTGGAAAAATATTTGTTGGAACTGAAGAAAGCTTGTTTGGATTCTGGGAAGAAATGAATAGTGATATTAGAGGAAAAACTTGCTATCAGTGTAACACGCCAGAAGAATGGATTCAGACCATTAACAATCTGGCAAATGATGACATTCACAAATTTAATGAAGATGTCTTTGAACTTTTCAAGGCAAAGTTCTCTTATGATGTCGTTAGAGATAAGATGAAAGCTATAATGGAGGAATAATTATTATGAAAGTATTAGTTACGGGTGCAGGTGGAATGGTTGGCTCTCACATGGTAGAGCTGTTGCATGATCAGGGTCATGAAGTATTGGGTACGTACTACAAACCGACAACTGATATTACAGAGCTTGACCCGGATATTCGCATGGAAGAATGCGATGTGCGCTATTATCAGGCAGTTCAGCGTGTGATTTCAGAATTTCAACCGGATCAAATTTACCATCTTGCAGCGCAAAGTTATCCAACAGTTTCTTGGACTCATCCGCAGGCAACAATGGAAACGAACGTAAATGGTACGATTAACGTTTATGAAGCAGTCAAGTTTGTCCGTCAAACTAGGCCTGATTATGATCCAATGGTTGTTGTTGCATGTTCTAGTGCAGAGTATGGCCAGACCTTAAATGAGCTTGAAGATCCGTATGTGAAAGAAACGGCGGAATTAAAGCCTCTGCATCCTTACGGTGTGAGCAAGGTTGGCCAGGATTTGTTGTCTTTTCAGTATTTTATGAACGACCATATTCGTTGTATTCGTGTTAGAATTTTCAATTCTACCGGAACGAGAAAAGTGAATGATGTTACATCTGATTTTACCAAGCGCGCTATTTTGGCAGAACGTTCTGGCGTTTATGAACTGCGTGTAGGTAATCTGGAAACAAGACGTGCCATTATGGATCAGAGAGATCTTGTAAATGGTTTGATGCTTCTTGCAGAAAAAGGTATTCCAGGAGAAGTTTATAATCTGTCTTCGGAACATTGCTACCAGATGAAGGATATTGTAGCAATGATTGAAAAGCAGATTGGACATAAATTTGAGATTAAGGTCGATCCGAAATTGCTTCGTCCTACTGATGAAAGAATTATCATTGGTAATGTTGAAAAACTGAAACGTGATACCGGATGGAGCCAGAAAATTAGCATGGAACAGACAATTGCAGATATGCTGGAATATTGGCGCAAAACCCTGTAAGGAGACAGTAGATGATTATTACAAAAACACCGTTCCGTATGTCTTTTTTTGGCGGCGGAACAGATATGGAAAGTTTTTTTAAAGAGTATGGTGGCGCAGTCATCTCTACAACCTTTGATAAATACTGTTATGTAAATGTGCGTCATTTGCCACGCTTTTTCGATTACAGTACTGAACTTACATACTCAAAATCAGAGCGAGTATCGAATATAGATGATATTCAGCATCCTGCAATTCGTAATGCAATGAAAATGTTGGATATGCATGAGATTCGTCTCACCTATGAGGCGGATCTTCCGGCACGCTCTGGTTTAGGTACTTCAAGTTCCTTTGCAGTTGGAATGTTAAATGCCTTTTATGCTTTGAAAGGTAAGTATGCTGACAAGAAGAAACTGGCGGATGAAGCAATTTATCTGGAACGAAATCTTTGCCAAGAAGCTGGTGGATGGCAAGACCAAATCGCTGCTTCTTTTGGTGGATTCAACCGTATCAATTTTAATGCAGATGGATATGAAGTCCTGCCGGTTATTATTTCGCCGGAGCGAAAGAAGCAGCTCAATCGGAATTTAATGATGTTTTTTACAGGATTTACTCGATTCTCTTCTGATGTGCAGAAAGCAAATGATACAGGAAAACGAGATAAGATTGCTCAGCTGAAGGAAATGCTGGCTCTAGTTGATGATGCAGAGCGTGTTCTGACAGACAAGCATGCAGATCTGGATGATTTTGGTAGAATGCTGGATCACACTTGGAAACTTAAACGCCAAACTGGCTCAGCAGTGTCCACGAATAGTATTGATGAACTCTATGATAAGGGCATGGCTGCTGGCGCACTGGGCGGAAAATTGCTGGGTGCCGGTGGCGGAGGATTCCTTGTATTTTATGTTCAGCCAGAGCGACAGGATGCAGTGCGATGGGCGATGCGCGATTTGATGCATATTCCGTTTGCGTTTGAAGATGGCGGTACGAGGGTGATTCATTATACACCGGAAACCTATGAACCAAAGAACTAATTTTGAGTGAGGAATAAAGAGATGAAAGTAGTAATAATGGCAGGAGGTAAGGGAACGCGTATTTCTTCAGTTGCCAGTGATATCCCGAAGCCTATGATTAAAATTGAAGGGAAACCAGTACTGGAACATGAACTGGAGTGTCTGCGTGACCAGGGGTTTACTGACATTATTATTACGGTGAGTCATCTTGGCAATATTATTATGGACTACTTTGGGGATGGATCTGGTACATCCCCTGTGACGGGAAAACCGTTTGGCGTACATATTGAGTATTATTTTGAAAAAGAACCGCTAGGCAACGCAGGTGCCTTGTTCAAAATTAAAGATAAACTGACATCTGATTTTCTACTTTTAAATGCGGATGCTGTATTTGATGTTGATTTTAATCGCTTTGTTGGGTTCCATCAGAAACATGGCGGAATGGTTACACTTTTTACCCATCCGAATAGTCATCCATATGATAGTGGTTTAATTATTGCGGATAAAAATGGAGCGGTAGAAAAATGGCTTGCAAAAGAAGATGAGCGGCCGCAGTATTACAGAAACCGAGTGAACGCAGGATTGCATGTTATCAGCCCGAAAGTGTTGGAACTGGTTGATATTGATGCAGATTCAATAGGTAAGATCGGTGCAAACGGTAAACCGGTAAAAGTTGATTTGGATCGCCAGTTATTAAAACCATTAGCCGGAACAGGAAAGATGTTCTGTTATGACAGCCCAGAATATGTAAAGGATATGGGCACTCCGGAACGATATTATTCCGTATGCGCGGATTATAAAGAAGGAAGAGTATCCGGGAAAAATCTAAAAAATAAGCAAAAAGCAGTATTTCTTGATAGAGATGGAACTATTAATAAATATGTTGGCTTTCTTCGAAATATAGATGATTTTGAGCTGATTGGTGGCGTAGCTGAGGCAGTTCGTAAAATCAATGAATCTGGCTATCTTGCAATTGTAGTAACGAATCAGCCAGTAATTGCTCGAGGTGAAGTGTCTTTTGAAGAGCTGGAAGAAATTCACAATAAGATGGAGACACTTCTTGGAAAAGAAGGAGCATATTTGGATGCCATTTACTATTGCCCTCATCATCCTCATAAGGGATACGAAGGGGAGAGACCAGAGCTAAAGATTGATTGTACTTGTCGCAAACCGAAGCCTGGTATGCTGTTGAAGGCGGCAGAAGATTTCAATATCGATTTTTCACAGTCGTGGATGGTTGGTGATGGAGAAAACGATATCAAAGCCGGCTACAATGCAGGATGCAGAACAGCTTTGATTGGTCGTGAATCTTATGGTCAGACAGTGACAATATCGACATTAAAAGAGTTTGTAGAACAGTGTCTGAAATAAAAGAAAGGGTATCGAAATGAGTGAGTTGGAAAAAAGATTGATGAAGCATATTGATTTATTAGTGGAACGTTACCCTTCACTTGAATCAGAAAAGAACAGTATTATATCTGCATATCTGCTTTTGGAAGAGTGCTATGTAAATGGTGGAAAGCTGCTTGTGGCAGGTAATGGAGGTTCGGCAGCAGATGCAGAGCATATTGTCGGTGAACTAATGAAAGGCTTTAAAATGCCGAGAAAGCCCAGAGCTGATTTTGCGGAAAAGCTTATGGCAGAAAATCAGGAATTAGGAACTGTCCTGGCAGAGAATTTGCAAGGAGCACTTCCGGCAATTGCTTTGGATGGACACCCGGCATTATCTACGGCATATATGAACGACTGCGAGCCGTTGCTTTGTTTTGCACAGCAGGTTAATGGTTACGGTAAAGCGGGGGATGTGTTTCTTGGCATTTCTACAAGTGGAAACAGTAAAAATGTTTTGTATGCGGCAACGACTGCCCATGCCAAAGGTATGAAGGTCCTTGGTTTGACTGGTGCAAAGAGCAGCAAATTGGAACTGATGAGTGACGTTTGTATCAAAGTACCGCAGACAGAAACTTATATGATTCAGGAACTTCATCTTCCAGTGTATCACTGCTTGTGCTTGATGCTGGAAGATAAGTTTTTCGGTGAGTGCTGATGAAGGAACGGATTGGAGATAAGCAGCCAAGTGTTGCAATTATCATTGTTAATTATAACGGGACTGAGGATACGATAGAGTGTGTAAAGAGCCTGAATAATATAAATTATAATAATTATAGAATATTTGTAGTAGAAAATGGTTCTAGCAAAAAGCCTACGAAAGATCAGTTGGATTATTTGAAAGGACATGCTGCATATATTGAGTCAGATGAAAACTTAGGATTTTCGGGTGGAAATAATATTGGAATCAAAAAGGCAATAGAAAATGAGTTCGACTATGTGCTGTTGCTGAACAATGACACAACAGTTGAACCTGATTTCTTGAGTATTCTTATTGATGTGGCTACTAAAAAGGATAATGCTGGCATTGTGAGTGGAAAAATAGCTTTTTATAGCAAGCCAAGCCATTTGTGGTACGGCGGTGGACATATGGATGAAAAGCTTGGTGGCGGCGCGCATGAAAGATGGAATGACCTGAATCCAGAAGATACAGGTGAAATTCGAGAGGTGACATTTATTACTGGATGTCTGATGCTGATTCCAACCGAGGTAGTGAAAAAAGTCGGATTGCTTTCAGAAGAGTATTTTCTTTATGCAGAAGATACGGATTTTTGCTATAAAGTGCTTGAAGCAGGATATAAACTCTGGTTTTGCGAAAATACCTTGATCTATCATAAAGTAAGTGCATCTACCGGAGCAACCAGTGCAATGACTCAATATTATATGGTGAGAAATATATTGTATTTAACAAAAAAATATAGAACAGATTATCATAAGGTTAATGCAAGATTTACTTATCAAACCATAAAAGATGTTATTCGAGGAAGAAAACAGTTTGCTCCAGTCAGATGTGCATATCGAGATTATCTGAAAGGGACTATGGGAAAATGGGAGATGTAAGAGAAAGTACCAGAAAATTTGCTCTAAAAGTATTAACTAAACTATTTAGAAAACCGTACAATGAATATACAGAAGAGTTTGTCGAACTGAGAGATCAACAGGCAAATGATTATGTAAGAGAGCGCATTCATCAAGCGAAAAGTGGTTTGATGGTTTCTAAATGGGGAACAATAGAACTTGGAAATGTTTGCTCATTACTATCAAATGAACTGCACATTCCTTTAAAGGATATTTGCGAAGGAAAGGTGAACTACGATAGAGAGGGTAGCCTAATGTGGCTTACCAACAATGCCGGCTTTTTTCCAAACTCACTTCCAGAGGGTAAAAGATTTGCACATCTGGCACTTGAGGATGCAAGTGAAATAGATATCCTTGGTTCTTATGTACAGCATGAATATTACGTTCAGAGCTATACAGAAAAAGCAAAAAAAATCAATTTGAATGGTTATTATGCACCGTTTCTTTGGAAGAATCCATGGACAAAAGAGCTTGAAGGAAAAAAGGTATTGGTGATTCACCCCTTTGCTGAGACAATAAAAAAACAGTACGAGAAAAGAGAACTCTTGTTTGAAAATCCAGATATCTTGCCTGAATTTAAAAAATTGACAGTGATTAAAGCAGTTCAAAGTATTGCTGGAAATAGTAGTGAAACAGGGTTCAAGAATTGGTTTGAAGCTCTTGATTTTATGAAAAATCAGATGGATCAGTCAGATTATGAAATTGCATTGATTGGCTGCGGTGCATATGGAATGTCATTAGCTGCACATGCAAAGAGACAGGGAAAAATTGCAGTTCATATGGCTGGTTGGACACAGATGCTTTTTGGTATTTATGGAAATCGTTGGATTGAAGATCAACCAGAATTTAAAAAGTATATTAATGAGTATTGGACTCGTCCTGGTATCGATGAACGGCCTAAAAATGCTGAAAAAGTTGAGGGAGGATGTTACTGGTAGAAATGAATCGAAATAAAGCGTTAGCATTGAATAGTGTGGCTTCTCTGCTTCAGCAGATAGTTGCTCTTATTTGCGGTCTGATTGTACCGCGTTTAATATTATCTACCTTTGGCTCTGCTGCAAATGGAACGGTGGCGTCGATTAGTCAGTTTATCAGCATTACATCCTTGATTCAGGGTGGTGTAACTGGCGCAACAAGAGTTGCTTTCTATGGACCGATAGCAACGGGTGATATGAAAAAGGCCAGTGTAGTATATAAAACGAGTCAATCGTTTTATACAAAGTTTGCATTAGCGCTCACTGGCTATGTTGCAGTTTTGGCTGTGGTATATCCGAAGTTCGTGGAAACGCCGTTCGGTTACATAGACGCTCTTTTGCTAGTTTTAGTTTTGGGAATGAATGCAATCTTTGAAAGCATGTTTGGAATTCCCAGTCAGTTGTTAATGTTTGCAGATCAAAAGGCATATTTCAATACATTCCTTCAGATTTTTTGTACCATTGGAAATGCTTTTGTCAGTGTCATTTTAATCAAACTAGGCTGTTCATTGCTTGTTGTCAAATTTGTAGCAGCATTGATTTTTATCCTAAGACCAATCATCTTGAATGTGTATGTGCGCAGACATTATGCAATTGATACAAGTGTAGAAAAAGATAAGAGTGTCCTTTCACAAAGTAACGCTGCGCTTGCGAAGAGTATTGCGTTTTACGTTCATAGTAGCACTGATAACCTTGTGATCACAGCTTGCCTGAACGTAATGTGGGTGTCAGTGTATTCGGTACATCGGTATGTTGTCAGCAGCATATCGAATCTTGTTGCAGCTATTCTAGGCAATACGGAAGCTCTTTTTGGTCAGATGATTGCAAGAGATGAGCAGGATGCAATTAAGCGTGACGTTCCCATGTATGACCTCATGTCAAAGATGCTGTCTACGGTATTCTTCTTCACATGTATCATCTTAATTACGCCATTTGTAAGTCTTTATACAGGTGGAATTAGTGATATAGATTACTACCAGCCTCTTTTTGCAACACTACTTTGCTTTGCAGAATATGTTTATTGTACTAGTTTGACCTATAATAATATGATTATGGCTGCTGGGCACATCAAACAGACCCAGTGGATCTCTGTAACAGAGGCGATTATCAATATTGTCCTTTCTTTAGTACTCGTGAAATGGATTGGTATTATTGGTGTGGCACTGGGAACATTGATTGCATTTACATTTAACACAGTGGCCAATATTATTTATATGAAAAAATATATTTTTGATATGTCACTCGGTTGGATTATTAAGGTATATTTGGCAAATCTGGTGGCTGGTGTTCTAGCTACATGTTTGTTTGGAAACATTGTAAATGCACATATAACTGGTTTTATATCCTTTTTTATTTGGGCAGCGGTTGTTTTTGCGGGGGTTTGCTTGATAGATGTTGTACTCAATTACTTTTTCTTCAAAAATGAGACAAAATCTGTACTGCTTAAAATAAGTAAAAAATTTGCGAGGTAATAAGAGCCGATAGTGGGAGGACAAACAATGAAAATTCGCAAAAATATAATATGGTGTGTGACGTGGATTGTCCTGCTGCTTCAGTTGGATATTCTTGGAGGAATTATTCCATTTTTTAGCGATTCATTTGCATGGAAGATAGAGATGCTGCTGGTTTTGTTTGACAGCATACTTGCAGTGCTTTCTTTAAGTAAAAATGGAACATTGTCGAGATATAGATTGCTAAATATATATATTATAATATATATATGTTGTTTGATCGGCATCAGTTACTTTACGGTGCGTGAGGGAGTAGCAAGCGTCAACAATACTATTATGTATGCTCAATATTATTTTTCGGCATTTTTAGTATACCCTTTTCTGTATCTTGAGAAAAGGTATGGATCTGAAAAATCTTTTATGGAAAGCTGGCTACCGATTGCTGCATTATCATCGTGTTTTCGAATGCTAAATTGTATAGTTTATGATGCGGCCGGAGTTGCATTTTTTCCGACTCTTATCGCAGCACAGGTGAGAGGCGGACATAGTACAAGTAATTGTGGTGCAATTGATAATGTATTCTTGATTTACTCTTTTTATTTGCTATTAAAATGTGGGAAGGGCTTAACAAAAACAAAAATTAAATATCTGATTTATGTGATTATCGGATTAGTGTATTCAATCCGATTTGTTGGTTCAAGAATTATGATAGTGTCGTTAATTGCTTCTATGGCCATTTTATGGTATGGGAAGCAAGAGCGAGGCGCAAGAAAAATGATTGCTTTTTCAATTGGTGTGATGGCAATTGTGATATTTATGCAGACACCATTTTATGATGATTTGTTACAGACAATACAAGGGGCTTCGTCATCTGCTAATGATATATATGACGGAAATTCTATGTCTGTTAGACTTTATTCGCTTGCATCTCTTGAAAAAAATTGGAATGGAAAACCAATGGGATTTGCTTTTTTTGGTACTGCTGCATTTAAAAGATTCTTTCTTGTTGGTTCGAATGATGACCTTGGATATCTTGGAAATTGGTACACAATGGGGTGGTATTGTGTTCCAATGATTGTACTACTGATTGCTGGCTATCTGTATACGTCCATTCGAAATTTCGCAAAAAACAATATAGAGATGCTATATGCAATACTTATTTATTTACTGACTACGGGTATAAGTCTTAGTTGTTTTGATTTGGCTAGAATTGATGTTATTCCGTTCTTACTGCTAATCCTTCAAACTTGGAGAGAGAATAGAGATGAGCTGGAGGTATTAGAGTATGATGGTTGATACAGAAAAACAGCGAAATCATTATTTTGATTTGTTGAAATATCTGTTATTTATATTGGTGGTTTTAATACATAATCCGCTACCTGGAAATATAGGTGGGGCATTGACGGCGATTGCCCGCAGTGCTGTTCCCGCATATATCGCCATATCCGGCTATTTCAGCAAAAGAGTGGGGAAAAAGTATTTAAAAAAAGGTTTAAATTTTTTGAGAATATTTTTTGTAATGAATCTGATATGGTTTGTAATTTACACATTGATTTCCTATAGCCCATATAGAGAGCTCGCGATGTGGGCAAAACTCGCAGTAAATCCTAAGAATGTATTGGAATGTTTATTGTTTGGAAGTGCTTTTGGAAACGAGTATCTGTGGTATCTTCACGCTATTGGAATGATTTATATCACTGTATATTTTGTGGACAAATTTCAATTGAATAAAGTAATTTATCGGTGCTTTCCATTTCTGATATTGCTTAATTGGATTATGAGTGAGGGAACATTACTTATACTTGGAAAAAGTGTTCAACCATTTTTGTATCGAAATTGGATGATTGAGGGAATTGGATTTTATTATATGGGAAAATGGATGATTGGGCAGGAGTGCAATCGAAGGTTTTCTTATGTGATGTTGGTAGTTGGAAGCGTCATGACGATTGTTGAATACAGTATCTGCGGAAGGGCGGAGTTTTATTTTGGTAACTTACTTATGGTGTATGGGATGCTTGCATTAGGAAAATCTATTTATCTTAAAGATAACATTCTCTCGATGATTGGAAACAAACATAGTTTACATTTATATCTGTATTCTCCGTTTGTTGCATGTGTATTTTCGTTTCTTCAGATGATTCTTTTTCAGACAACCAGACATCAAGAAATTATTACAGTATTAGTTATTGTCGGAACGACTTGGCTTGTTATGCAGGGATGGTTCATAAAGGCAATAGACAAATTTAAAATAGCATAAGAGAGCGAGAACAGAAATGATAAAAAACAAAAGTGACCTGATAGAATATTTGAATGAAGATAAACGGATTCTGAACACCACTCGTAAAAAACCTTCCTTGCATCAGGTGTGTTGGAGATACTTGATTTTACTGCGTAAGGCGGAATACTATACAAATACGGGGGGGGGTACTGAAAAAATGGTATCAGTTTCGGCTTAATGCGTTGAGTATTAAAACGGGAATCTTTATACCAATAAACACGTTTGGCAAAGGTCTTGCATTGCCACATTATGGAACTATTATTGTTAATGGAAGTGCAAGATTTGGAGATTATTGTGTGATTCAAGCGGGCGTTAATGTGTCGGCTAATGTCCACGGAGGCAATTATGTATATTTGGCACCGGGAGCAAAAATCAACGAAAATCTAACAATTGCTGATCATGTGATTGTTGGAAGTAATTGTGTGGTAACACATTCAGTTGAACATGAAGGATGCACATTAGCAGGAGTTCCGGCAAAAAAGATTTCTGATAAAGGATTCTATAGATAAAAGATAACATGAAGGGCGGAGATAGGATGGGTAGGAAAAAGTCAATAAAAGGTATTCAACAGCTTGAAGAGATGTGATTTATAGCGCAATGCCAATAAGTTGAGTGTCTTATTTTCTAGCCAGAATATCAGGAGAAGATGGCTGATTTATACTTAAGTGTTTTTGAGTACTAATTTTGATTTGAATAGTATATGTACTGTAAATTAAAGAGTTGTTTTGTTGTGGAAGAGGAGGGGTAATGGTATGCAAAAAATGAAATGTATTCAAGGCATTCGTGGGGTGGCAATCTCCTTGATTGTCCTGTGGCATTTAAATTCAGTTTTTCCAAACTGCTTGCCTGCATTTGGTGACAGGGGGGTAGAATTCTTTTTTCTTCTTTCTGGCTTATTAATAGGAATGAAATATTATGATCTGGATAGGATGAAGAATATAGGACAAACATTAAAATATGCTGTTGAAAAAGGAAGAAAAACTTACCCACTATATTGTTTGACAATTATACCCATGCTACTTTTCCTTTTGAAAAATTGGAAAGCACATGAAATTGGAACTGCCAAATTTGCGTCAATTATAGGAACAAATTTATTATATCTACAAAGTTGGATTCCATCGGAAGATTATTATTGGGCTTTAAATGGTGTCACATGGTTCTTGTCAGATTTGTTGTTTTGTTATCTGACGATATTTATTTTCTTTTGGATTATAAGAAGAATGGGGTCTAAGTCGACACTTGTAATGCTGTTTTTAATTGAATTCGCATGGGAATTCTTGGTACTGAACTGCTTTCAAAATCAGACTGCATTTTTAACATATATTTTTCCCATATATCGAGCTCTAGATTTTGGAATCGGTGTTAGCCTTGGAGTTTTAAGTAAGTGTAAAGAAAAGAAGAATTTTGACGGGATGTTGGTCTTGTTATTGGCTGTCTACGTGATAATGATGATTGTGTTTAATAAGAAAGTTACGTATTCGATTTATCACATTATAGAAGCATTGCTAGTTTGGACTATTGTAATGGGCAGTGGAAGTATTTCAAAGTATATATTTGAGAATCCACTGTTGGTGAAGTTGGGAAATACTAGCGAGGTGATTTTTTTGACACATCTCCCTGTTATTACATATATGCGAATTGTTTGGGATAAAGTATTCGGTGATCAATATAGAATTGTTGAGTGGCTAGTGATTTTGCTTTGTATTTTCATTACAGCATATGGTGTGAGTTACATTCAGAAAATGATACAAGTAAAAAAACAGTGCAAGTCGTCTATATAGAAGCATGAAACAATTAATGTATTATAAGTGTGTGAACGAGTGCATACAAGATTATGCCGAACTGGATAAGAGAAACATAGGAAGGAGAAAACGTGAAGACTACATTACTTATCATGGCAGCCGGTATCGGTAGCCGTTTCGGAACGGGAATTAAACAGCTGGAGCCGGTGGATGCTTCTAACCATATCATCATGGATTACTCGATTCATGATGCAATCGAAGTCGGATTCAATCATATAGTATTTATCATCCGCAAGGATATCGAGAAAGAGTTCAAAGAGGTTATCGGTGACCGAATCGCCTCCATTTGCTCTTCTAATGACGTAACTGTAGACTATGCTTTCCAGGATATCAATGATATTCCGGGAGAACTTCCGGCAGGCCGTACAAAGCCGTGGGGAACGGGACAGGCCGTGCTTGCAGCTAAAAATGTGATTAATACTCCGTTCATCGTCATCAATGCGGATGATTACTATGGCAAAGAAGGTTTCAAAGCAGTCCATGAGTATCTAGTGAATGGCGGCAAGTCTTGTATGGCTGGCTTTGTGCTGAAGAACACGCTGTCCGATAACGGTGGTGTGACTCGTGGTATTTGCAAGATGGACGAGCAGAACAATCTGACTGAGGTTGTGGAAACAAAGAATATCGTGAAGACTGCAACTGGAGCAGAGGCTGACGGCGTGGCTGTCGATGTTAATTCTCTGGTTTCCATGAATATGTGGGGATTGACTCCTGATTTTCTCACTACGCTGGAAGAGGGCTTCAAAGAGTTCTTTGAGAAAGAAGTACCTAGCAATCCTCTGAAAGCAGAGTATCTGATTCCGATCTTCATCGGTGAACTACTGGAGCAGGGCAAGATGTCTGTGAAGGTCCTGAAAACCAACGACATCTGGTACGGCATGACCTACCATGAGGATGTCGCAGCAGTAAAGGATAGCTTTAAAAAGATGCTGGAGAGCGGTGTGTACAAGGATAATCTGTTTAGTGATCTGTAAACGACGATGAAAGAAACGATTGATTTACTAGGGAAAATCCTCACAAACATCCTGACAGCTCTCTATGAGCCGTTTGGATTCTCGCTCCTGCTTTCCTTTTTGGCTATGTTTTTCTATCTGTATGCGTATGAGCCTACCGCAGCCGGCAAAGGCTGGAAGAACGCCATAGTGACCTGGTATCAGAAATTCAAAGAGAGCGTGTTTTTTCGGAAATTGTTCTTGTTGGCTTTTGTGATTTCCATGATCTTGTTCAGAACGTTACTGAATCGGAATCTGTGGCTGAATCCTTTATCTGATGTCATGGGTGGCTGGGGCATCTGGGAGACCGTGAACGGCGAACAGAAGCTGACAACCGAATGTATTGAGAATGTGATCATGATGGTGCCGTTCTCAGCAGTAGTGATGTGGACATTCGGAGAGAAGATAGGAATCGGCTTGAAGAAGACCCTGTGGTATAGCGGAAAGATAGAATTTATCTTTTCGATAAGCATAGAGATGCTACAATTATTGCTTCGCTTGGGAACATTCCAGCTATCAGACATCTTCTACAACATAGTCGGAGGAGTGCTAGGCGGTTTGATGTACTACGTGGCGATGAATGTGAGAAAGCATCAGTAGTCTGTAAAAGAATCGAATTATGTGGAATATAGGGAGCGGAAGCTCCCGACGCTGCTCTAATAATCACACACCTCTTCGTGGTGAGCAGCAGGCAACGATCTGTGATCGGCAGAGATGTGATAAGGAATAAACGTAGAAAAATAAATAGGTGCTATCATTATGGACGATATTTTGAAACTTGCAAAGGATTATTCGAAAAAACGTCATTTAGACCTTCTGCCGCGTTGTAATAATAATATTTTGGAAAAGCTTGATTATATATATGATGAAAACTGGGAAAATCAAGGCGTACCTTATCCATACGAAATATTAACGTATCTGTTTGATAGCTATTATGTTTTACCTGAGAGACCGGATTTGGCAGCGTTGTTTTGTTGGCAGGCAATTAATCATTCGTATTACGTTCAGCAATTAAGCGATAACAATGTTGGTTTTTGTCAGGACACAAAGGGTATTGAACTTATTTGTGATGCGATTTTAGGTGACTGGAATAATAAATATAAAGCAATTTTAGAGCCTTTCTTGAAAAGAATGCCAGATAAAACATTTCACTATGTAGCATCGTATATGCTTAAAGGGTATGCAATGGAAAAGAAAGGTATAGTAGAAAAATATAGGGCTAGTTCTTATAAAACGTTAAAACGAAAAATTCCATCGCTATTAGATATTTTAGATAACGCGTATGGAAAGTCATACTGTCAGATTTCCAATCCGACACTTGTTAATAATGAAGTAGATCTCGGAATTACTAATGCAAACAAAGGAAAGAGTCGAGCCATAACACATAGTTTTGGAATAAAATTAAAAGCACTCATGCTAGGAGAAGAAGTTGAGATTACATTCTGTGATGTGCAGGGAACAAAGAAAAAATATAAATTCACGGATGAAGAAAGGCTGTCGTTTGTCTTTTTTGGAATTCTCTATGCTTCTCGCTGCAACAATTTCCATGGTAATGTTGCAGCTCGAATGAACAGCATCAATGCAAATAAAGATACATTTAAAATGTATACAGATATGTTTTTGACAGAGTATATTATTCTGGCAATCCATCTGAATAGCCAAGGTGCTCTATCGGATGTGGTATTGAATAAGGTTAAGGAAAATGCTGATTTGATGATATGATAGATATTGCTTGGAGACTTGCTGAGTGATATACTTTAGTTATAATAAATAGAAAGAGGTTTGTGTCCTATGCCCAGAACTAAAGGTAGCAAGAATAAGCCCAAAACTGTGACTGCATATTTTGCAGCGCAGATTGCAGAAAAGCAGTCCGCGAAGGAAGCACTCACAGCCGAGATCGCATCCATCCAGAAATCAATTGAAGAGCAGAAGAACACATTGAAAGAGAAGAAGACTGCTCTGAAGAAAGCCGAAAAAGAAGTAGCATCCATGGAAGCGAAAAAGGCAAAGGCGGATGCTAAGGCCGCTGAAGAAGCTAAGAAGACTGAAGCCGAAGCAGTGCTGAAGAAGCTGCTGGCAAGCGGTGTGAGCGCGGATGAGATTCTCGAAAAACTGAAATAAAACCATAAAAATATAAAACACACATGACCGTGTGGGAAAGGAAATCCATTATGGAAGAAATCGTAAAGTTCTTAAAAGAAGCTGAAACATATTACTTGGCAACGGTCGAAGGCAACCAGCCGAGAGTGCGTCCGTTTGGCACGGCACATATTTTTGAAGGCAAGCTGTACATCCAGACTGGCAAGAAGAAGGATGTTTCCAAGCAGTTGCATGCCAATCCGAAAGTAGAGTTGTGTGCATTCAAAGACGGTGAGTGGATTCGCGTTGCCGGTGAACTGGTAGAGGATGACCGCATTGAGGCGAGAGAATCTATGCTGGATGCTTATCCGGCACTGAAGAAGATGTATGCCGCAGATGATGGAAACACTGAGGTGTTCTACTTCAAGAATGGTGTGGCTACCATTAGTTCTTTCACTCATGAGCCGAAAGTGATCAAGTTTTGATGATATGCCGTGTGGACAAACTGAACTCCAGGAGTTCGCACGGTATATTTTGAAAACTTCCATATAGTTTGTAACGAAAATAAAAGAAGAACAAAATTAAAAGAAATGGAGTGTGAGAAAAAATGAATTTATCAAAAATACATCATATTGCAATCATCGTGTCTGATTACGAAGCCGCAAAGAATTTTTATGTGAACAAGCTGGGATTCTCTGTTATCAGGGAAAACTATCGCCCGGAGCGTAAGGACTGGAAACTGGATCTGCGTGTCAATGAATACACAGAGCTGGAGATTTTTGCAGAGGAAAACCCGCCGAAGCGTGTGAACCGCCCGGAGGCCTGTGGCCTGCGTCACCTTGCATTCTGCGTTGATAGCGTGGAACAGACAGTGAATGAGCTGGCGGAGGTAGGCATTGAATGTGAGCCGATTCGGGTTGACGATTATACCGGAAAGAAGATGACTTTCTTCCATGACCCGGATGGACTGCCGTTGGAGCTACACGAATAAAGGATGGATAAAATGATATTCCGTAAGGCAGAAAAAGAGGATTTTTACAAAATAAGATCTCTGTACTGGACTTTGATTGATCAGGAGCAGGACGACCCGTCATTTCCGCATTGGAAGAAAGGTATCCACCCATCTGATGAGATGATACGGAACAGCATTGAGAGGAAAGAGCTATATGTGCTGGTAGATGGTGGTGAAATCGCAGCGTGTGTCATAGCAGACAATGAAAAGGTCGATGGCTATTCAGATGCGCCGTGGCAGGTTGATTCGGAGGAGGTAATTGTTCTTCATGTTTTGGCAGTTCATCCGGATCATCGTGGAAAAGGACTGGCGCGAAAATTAATAGAGAATGTAATTGAACAGGAAAGAAAGGCTGGCAAGAAGGCGTTGAGGCTTGATGTAATCGAAAATAACACAACTGCCGAAAAGCTGTATCAGAAACTGGGCTTTCGATATATCCAGACCAAGACACTTTATTATGATGTGGTCGGGGAGATGACGTTCAAATTGTATGAACTGGTGCTGTGAGCTATGGGAGAGAAAAGAGCATATAAAGCCAGAAAGCCCGGTGGAGGTCGGAAGAAGCTGAAGCCGGAGTACGATGCCGGGAAGAATCTGCAAGAGCAGATGGAAAGTGCTGTGGCGCTTTATGATTCTGAGATGTCTTTGCAGGCCATCGCCGATGCTCTGAATCTGAATCCTATCAAAGTGAGAAAGCTGCTCATCACAGCCGGTGTGTATGAATCAGAAGTGGCGGAGAAAGTGCAGGACACTTTTGAAGATTACCGAGAAACACAGAACTATAAAGAAGCAATCCTTTCAACCGCAAATATCCTGAATCTTTCCAAAGCCTCCGTTACCTCGTACCTGCCATATAAAAAGGGGGTGTACTTCCCAGGTACAGAAAAGGAGAAAATCAGTGTTGGTGCAGAGAG
The DNA here is from genome assembly GCF_033096465.1 of Blautia luti. Lineage (NCBI taxonomy): Bacteria > Bacillati > Bacillota > Clostridia > Lachnospirales > Lachnospiraceae > Blautia > Blautia luti. Next base: position 1,408,055 of record NZ_AP028156.1, read on the forward strand.
GCAGCGAAGATACAGAGCCATGAAGCGGTGGAGGACTGATCCGACAGAAGAAAACTTCTGGGGTGTGGTTGTGGCTTATGCCGGTGTGAAATTCAAAACCTACTCTGGGTTGCCATTCTCTTACGAAATTAAAAAAGGTAGGAACGGCGAGTACACGAAAGAGCTGTGGATTGACAGACAGGAGAAGAGTAAAAGTCTGGCGTGGAGTTCGGTGTTGCTGGCACTTGGAAATATTAAAGGAGAAGTAGTAGATCGGCCAAAGGCACTGGGTGATATCCGGGGCATGACTTACATCTACGGAATGTTCTATCGGTTCGGACTGATCGATGTGCCGGATGAGGTAAAGGAGAAGATGGGCCATCCGAAGAACCATAAGAAAAAAAGAAATCTTATTGATGGATCAGAACATATATTATACGACAGATTGAAAAAAGATGAAAAATAGCAAGTTTGCCTGATGGAAAATATTTATCCATCAGGCAAACGTATGTAAACATTTCTATAGTTCTGATTATTCTGCGGATTCTTCAGAAACAGAATCTTTCTTTTTTCTGGATTTGCCAGAAATCATTTTATGACCAGAGTAGATAGCCATAATCATGCAGAGAAGAGAACTGCAAGCAAAATATTTGTGAGCTGATTTCATATTTTTATAGCCGGTATAAAAGGTTCCAATCATGGTTGCCAATGCACCAAGTGACCAATATTTATGTGCTTTCATTTGAATACCTCCTGTGTTTTTCTATAATAATACCTCTTTTTGGAAAGTATGAAAACAGGGAAATTTATAAATTCTGTTCTTTCAGAAGAGTATCAATTAACTTTTTCAAAAGAAATACCAGAAGAATATTGAATAGTATCATTGAAATGAAGGTTAGGTGATGTTAAGATGATAATAAAGAGAGAAGGTGTTACCGATGAATGAAAGAAGTAGTCTTGATTTTGAACAGAAACATGAGGAAGACCTTCAGAGATTACGTGGTTTTCGTCTTTTAGATGATGATTTTATGAGCAAAGTATTTGAAGATCAGAAATGTACGGAGTTTTTGTTACAAATCATATTGAACCGTAATGATCTTAAAGTTATAGCCAATATGCAATAAAGAATTTACAGGGACGTTCTGTACGTTTGGATATTTTGGCTGTAGATAAGCAGGAACAGGTATATAACATCGAAATTCAAAGGGATGATAAGGGAGTAGGGGTAAAAAGAGCCAGATATAATAGCAGTCTGATTGATGCGAATGTAACAGAGCCAGGAGACCAGTATCAGAAATTAAATGAAACGTATGTGTTTTTTATTACAGAAAATGATGTGTTAGGAGTAAATATAAATGGATGGAGAAAAAGCTGAATCGATTTTGAAGAAATATAATCTGGAAGAAAAAGCTGAGAGAGAATTTGCGAAAAAAACCAGAGGTGAGAGGGGAAGAATAAATCTGGTGTTACGATTCCGTATATATTCGGAGTTTTTAACAAAAAAACAAAAGGAATTATATGAACAGCGAGATAAAATTGTAAAGGAAAATCCCAATGAATGTCCCAATTTTCAAACTGAATTGAAAAGAAATTCATATGCGCATCCGGAATGTTCTTTTATAAATGATAGAGTTCCCAAAGATTTTTGCCTGGCTTGTAGTTACTACAAAGAAAATATAAAGGGGATTGATGAAAATATAAAAGAAGTGTCTGATGCTATAAAGACTTATGAAGAAAAAGCTGTAATTGATGACATTATGCGCTAACTCAATAAGTTCTGTTATGTTATATTGTGAATTTCATTCTCATTATTGTCGCTTATTTCAATGGCATTACTTGAGTTGGGTGTTATTACAGAATATGAAGATTCTGATATAGTTAAATATGATGCCATGTAAAATGGCAGAAGTCCTGCCATTTTACAACATCAATATCTGAGATACTTACAGTTTGTTATGGTTGAAATAATCCATCAGTATATAGAGAGTCAGGGTGAGAAAGATAAACCGGGCAGTAAAAATAAGGATCTATCCAAATAAAGAACAGATAACCCAGATAGAGAAGACAATCGGCTGCAGTCGTTTCCTCTATAACAGGATGCTTGCGGATAAGATCCGCTATTATCAGGAAGAAAAAAAGATGCTGAAAAATACGCCGGCCTGATATAAAAAAGAATATCCATGGCTGAAAGAGGTAGATTCTCTTGCGCTGGCGAATGTACAGTTAAATCTGGAAGGGGCTTTCCGGAAATTTTTCCGGGAACCGGGAGTGGGATTTCCGCATTATAAATCGAAAAAACATTGGCGGAAATCCTATACAACGAATATGGTAAATGGGAATATCTGTCTGCAGGACAGGTTCCTGAAACTGCCAAAGATGCAGCCGATAAAAATAAAACTCCACCGTATGATCCCGGAGGGATGGAAGCTGAAATCAGTGACTGTGAGCAGGAAACCGTCCGGAAAATATTTTGTCAGCCTGCTGTTCGACTGTGAAAACCAAAACAGCGGAGAAAAGGCAGGCGGAAAAATTCCTGGGGATTGATTTTGCCATGCATGGGATGTGTGTATTTTCTACCGGTGAAAGAGCAGGATATCCCATGTTTTACCGGAATGCAGAGAAAAAATAGGCGTATCTGCCCAGACATTACGAAATTGGGATGCCAATGGAAAACTTCATCCGCATCATACTACAGTAAGTGGCTATAGATATTATTCTGATGAGCAACTCAACCAGGTAATAAATGTAAAGCCTAAAAAAACGCATTACAATTTTATCCAGGAACTGATACAGGAGGAAACAGATGGTAAAAGCCATAAAAGTAATGCTGATACCAAACAATGTACAGAAAACTAAGATGTTTCAGTACGCAGGTGCTTCAAGATTTGCTTATAACTGGGCTTTGGCCAGGGAAATAGAGAACTATGAAAAAGGCGGCGGATTCATTTCAGATGCAGAACTCAGAAAAGAATTTACGAAGCTTAGACATTCTGATGAATATGTATGGTTACTGAATATCTCAAATAATGTGACCAAACAGGCAGTTAAAGATGCCTGTACTGCTTATAAGAACTTTTTCAGGGGGTTGCAAAAGTTCCCAAGATTCAAGTCAAAAAAGAGATCTATGCCGAAGTTCTATCAGGACAACGTTAAGATACGCTTCAGTAATACACACGTTAAATTTGAAGGATTTTCTCCCAGCAGGAAAGCAAATAAACAAAAAATGAATTGGGTAAGACTTGCAGAACCTGGACGTATTCCGACAAATGTTAAATATATGAACCCGAGAATATCCTTTGACGGATTGAACTGGTGGATCAGCGTATGTGTAGAATTTCCTGACTGCAGGGAAACACTTAATGATGACGGAGTCGGCATAGACCTGGGAATCAAAGATCTGGCTGTCTGCTCTGATGGGACTAAGTATAAGAACATCAATAAGAGTCAGAAAGTAAAGAAATTAGAAAAACAGAAACGCAGATTACAGCGTAGTATCTCTCGTTCTTACGAGAAAAATAAGAAAGGGGAAAGTTACTGTAAAACAAATAATGTAATCAAAAAGGAAAAACTTTTATTAAAACGAGATCACAGATTAACAAATATCCGTAAAAATTATTTGAATCAGACTATATCTGAGATCATAAATCGAAAACCAAGATTTATATGTATTGAAGATCTGAATGTCAGCGGAATGATGAAAAACAGACATTTATCCAAAGCAGTTCAGGCACAGGGATTTTTTTGGTTTAGAAAACAGCTTGAATATAAGTGTAGCGATAAAGGGATCCAGCTTATTGTAGCTGATCGATTTTATCCATCATCAAAGCTTTGCAGCTGTTGTGGAAACATCAAAAAAGATTTGAAATTATCTGACAGAGTTTATAGATGTGCGTGTGGGAATATGATTGACAGAGATTTCCAGGCATCTATAAATCTCAAGACTTATGGAGAAAAATTTGCAAGCTGACACTGAAATGTTAATACAAATATGTACGGATACGTTAGTCCGAAATTTACGCCTATGGAGAGTACAAGAACTTGTGAGTAGATTGATATTTATATCATCAAAAGCATACTTGTTGAAGTAGGAATGGAACATAGAAGTTTATAACTTTTTATAAGTTTTCAGTAACGGAAGCGCAGACACGAAGCGTATAATATTCCAATGAACCGTAAGACATATATTGACTATATGAGGGCATTTGCCATACTGCTTGTCATTGCCGGACATGCAAATGCTTTTAATGATCCGGTGAAAACCTGGATCTATTCATTTCATATGCCGTTGTTTTTCATGATATCAGGTTTGACATTGTCGGAAAAAAAACTGTCATTAAAATTAGTAGAAAAGAAAGTCCGGGTATTGCTGGTTCCATATATAGTCTGGGGATTACTGTATTCATCGTTGACACCCGGAAATGTTGTGAAGATTTGCTATGGAAGTTATCGCTCCATTGCCAGTGCAGGATCATTAACATCATTGTGGTTTTTGCCGACAATGTTTATTGCTTATTTTATTTCACAGATTTTGATAAAAATCAGAAAGAGTGTTTTACGTCTTCTATTTGTTATAGGCGTGTTCTTAGTGGGGTGTTATCTGCCGGAAATAAAAGAGGGGTATCCATGGTGTATCAATATTGGTTTTATAGCGGCCACCTTTATTTTTGCAGGTTATCTGATAAAAGAACTGACAGATAAAAGGTGGAGTTTGGGCATCATGATTGCAGGTACAATGATAGGGGCCGCAGGTACATGGATGTATCATTTGAATTCTGTTAATGTGAAATCCTATATTCTGATGGCTTCAGGGAGAATTGGAAATTCGGCATGGTTTGTTATAAGTTCATTGTGTGGATTTATATTTATTTACTTTTTTTCAAAGATTGTGGAATATTATCTGCCGGGGAACGAAATAATTTCTCACCTTGGACAAAATACAATGACTGTTTTTCTGATCAATAAACCTATATTGCAGATTCTTGAGGATGTATTGAATAGAGTGGCTGTTAAAAATGAGATCAGATTGATTTTGGCTGTGTGTATTACAGCAATTGTGGCTTGTCTGATCAGTAAAGTCATTAATGTTTTCCTTCCTGCTGCAGTTGGAAAAAAAGTGTAGGACATACAAAAAAAGGAACCATCAGGGTTCCTTTTTATATGGCATATTATCTAAAACACTTTTTGCAGGGTTCATATCCTCTGCGTCTGGCTTCGCTGAGAGATGGGATCAATGATAAAATCGAAATACTCTGATAGAGCACAAAACGAAAAATAATATAAGACAGAACGAGATGAGGCATGCATATGGAATTATCTAAATATCTTCTGACAGACATGAAACAGCCGATTTCCTATATACCACAGGGAATTCTGACCGGGGTGGTGGCGGTTATGGTGATGTATTTGGTCTGGAAGAGAAGAAAAGCGGAAAGTGATACGAAGAAACTGGCAGTTTTTTTCATGCTGTTTCTTTATGGGACGGTGCTGGCGGTGCAGACCTTTTTTTCCAGAACTCCAGGGACCAGAAGGTCTGTAGAACTGGGGCTGTTGGGAACCTGGGGAACTACCTGGCAGGCCCATGCATACGTGATCGAGAATGTGATCCTGTTTCTGCCGTTGGGAATCCTGCTTCCTCTGGCGGACAGGAGGTTGGCGCAGTGGAAGAGAATTTTTCTGATCAGTGCAGGTTGTTCAGTAATGATAGAAGTGCTGCAGTATATCACTGCCAGAGGATACAGTCAGTTGGATGATGTAGTGACGAATACGCTGGGAGGATGTCTGGGATATATCATTTATAAAACTCTGATAAGGCTGAAGAGAAAGAAGTGAGCTTATTGCTTACACGCCACTATCCGGGACATACAGCGCGAAGCGTGTTACTGAGAATGTAGGGAACAGTAACGAAGTGAGATTATACGACACCAGCCACTTGCATGGAGCAGTGTGCGTCTTGCATTCCGCCATGCGTTGGAGATACAAGAAGAAATCCCCCGGCCGAAGGCACTGGGGGATTTCTTATATTTATCCTATTTTCTGGGAGTTTAGTCTGATAAAAGTTCCGGATGCAGTGGCCAGGAAAATGAAGGGCAGCTGTTGAGAATTCAGGTGTTCTCAGGCAGCCGTCTGCTGATATGATGGAAAGTTAAGGTAAATATGATTCCTTTTACAACAGAAGAAACAGTAAGCGCCCACCAGATCCCATTCAATCCCATGCCTGCCCAGGTAAGGAGCATTGCAAGAGGGATTCTTGCACCTGTGAGGATAACGCTGATGAGACTGCATAGTCTGGTGCGCCCCAGCCCTGACAGAGCGCCGATGGTCATCAGTTCCACAGACATAAAGGTTTCACTGAATCCGATAATGATCAGATAGTTTACAGCGATAGCCAGAGCCTCTTTTTCATGAAAAAATAATCCGGCAATAGGTCCTGGCAGAAATACAAAAGCTGAGGTGACCAGAAGTCCCCATATAACGAGAATACGGAAGGAAAGACTGTAACCTTTACGGATACGGTCTTTTTTTCGTGCACCGTAATTCTGAGCTACAAATGCATTCAGGGCAGAGGCAAAGCCGTCTGCTGTGTTCCAGGATACAGATTCGATCTGTCCGCCTACGCGCTGAACGGCAATAGCAGCAGCTCCATAGGAAGAGACCATGCGTGTCAGTATCATGGAGATCATACAGTAAATACTGCTCTGTATGGCAGTGGGAAAACCGATTCTGAAAATAGGTTCATAGTATTCTTTCGAAAAACGTGACAGCAGATGCAAATGTTGCAGAATATTGGATTCCAGCCTGGAACAACGGATCCGCAGAACCAGGATCAGGAACACAAGAATCTGCGAGCTTACCGTTGCAATGGCGGCACCTGTAACTTCAAGCCGGGGAAAAGGTCCGATGCCCAGAATCAGCAGTGGATCCAGAAGCATATTTCCGGCAAGGCCGACGAAGTTGGCCAGCAGAGGAGTTCGTGAATCACCCTGAGCTGTGGAAAGACCGGTCAGGGTCAGATTCAAAAAGGGAAAAAGGATCAATCCGCAGGTGATCAGGGTATAGGATCTGGCAGCAGAGTAAGTTTCTGCGTCTGTCAGATGAAAGAAGCCCAGCAGAGGACGGATAAAAAGGATACAGACAGCAGCAAATAAAAGCCCGAACAGAACCGTGATCTGCAGAGAGCAGGCAGCATAGGAGCGAGCCTGTTCATAGTTTTTTCGTCCACAGGACTGGGCCACATTCACCTGTCCGCCCATGCGGGGCAGGGCTGCGATTCCCTGGGAAAGCCAGACATACATGCCGCCTACTCCTACACCTGCCACAGCCTTGGCGCCAAGCAGTCCGATCCATGCCATATCCGTAATGTTATAGGCGGTTCCCAGCATGGAAGAGATCATAATAGGCAGAGCAAGCTCTGCCAGATTTTTCAGGATCGGCCCGGAGGTCAGATCCACATTTTTTGATTTGTTCATTTGTACTTTACCTGTGATTATAGTTATAATACCTTAGTAGTCCACTTGCTGCAGTCCCATACCTGGGACACTACATCCTGGTAGAATTCCGGTTCGTGGCAGATCAGCAGGATACTTCCTTTATATTCGATCAGTGCCTGCTTTAATGCTTCTTTAGCGTCCACATCCAGATGGTTGGTGGGCTCGTCCAGGAGCAGGATGTTTGTTTCTTTATTTACCAGTTTGCACAGGCGGACCTTCGCCTGTTCACCACCACTTAAAACACGGACCTGGCTTTCGATATGTTTGGTAGTCAGTCCACATTTGGCCAGGGCTGAACGTACTTCATACTGGGTGTAAGAAGGGAATTCTGCCCAGATCTCCTCAATACAGGTGGTTTTATTGTCACCTTTTACTTCCTGCTCGAAGTATCCGATCTGCAGATTGTCTCCCAGTTCACGGGAACCTTTCAGGGCAGGTGTCAGTCCCAGGATACTTTTTAAAAGAGTGGTCTTTCCGATTCCATTGGCACCTACCAGTGCAATCTTGTTTCCGCGTTCCATGGTAAGAGAAAGTGGTTTGGAAAGAGGTTCGGTATATCCGATGACCAGATCCTTTGTCTCGAAGATCAGCTTGCCTGGGGTTCTGCCGTATTTGAAATGAAACTCCGGCTTTGGTTTATCGGCGGCAAGTTCGATCACATCCATCTTATCCAGTTTCTTCTGTCTGGACATTGCCATATTTCTGGTGGAAACTCTTGCTTTATTTCTGGCTACGAAATCTTTTAGCTCACTGATTTCCTGCTGCTGGCGGCGGTAAGCAGCTTCCAGCTGAGCTTTTTTTACCTCATAGACTTCCTGGAAGTGGTCATAATCGCCTACATAACGGTTCAGCTCCTGATTTTCCATATGATAGATCAGATTGATGACAGAATTCAGGAACGGAATATCATGGGAGATGAGGATAAATGCATTTTCATAGTCCTGAAGATAGCGCTTCAGCCATTCAATATGTTCTTCGTCCAGATAGTTGGTCGGCTCGTCCAGAAGGAGGATATCAGGCTTTTCCAGAAGCAGTTTGCCAAGTAACACTTTGGTTCTTTGCCCACCGCTTAATTCTGTGACATCCCGTTCCAGCCCGATATCCAGCAGTCCCAGAGCTCTGGCAACTTCCTCCACTTTCGCGTCGATCACGTAGAAATCATGCATGGTAAGGGTATCCTGAATGGTTCCCAGTTCTTCCATCAGAGCATCCATTTCCTCAGGTGAAGCAGTTCCCAGGGAATCGCAGATGGAATTCATTCGTTCTTCCATTTCGAACAGCCAGGAAAAAGCGGATTTCAGTACATCCCGGATGGTCATGCCCTGGGAGAGGACAGAATGCTGGTCCAGGTAACCGATGCGGATATTTTTGGCCCATTCGATCTTGCCTTCATCCGGCATCAGTTTGCCTGTGACAATATTGAAAAATGTGGACTTGCCTTCGCCGTTGGCACCTACCAGTCCGATATGTTCGCCCTTTAAAAGGCGGAAAGATACATCATTAAAAATGGCACGGTCGCCAAATCCATGTGTCAGGTGTTCTACATTTAAAATGCTCATAAATAGTCTCCTCAGATCATTGATTTTATACTTCTGTGACGTTTTTGATGGAGGGTTCTGCCATCAGAGAATAGTTGGTGTAATAGACTACGAATCCGGGCTTGGAACCTGCAGGTTTCTTTACATGTTTTTTCTGGATATAATCGATCTCCACTTTAGGGGCAGTACGGCCTTTGGAATAATAAGCCGCAAGTCCGCCTGCAATCTCGAAGATATGGTCAGGGAGCTCCCCGTCTTTGGATTTCACAACTACATGGGAACCTGCCATTTTTTTTGCGTGGAACCACCAGTCATTGCCAGTGGCGAATTTGAAGGTCAGCTCATCATTCTGGAAGTTATTTTTGCCCACATAGATGTCGTAACCGTCATCAGTGACGTAATGGAAAGGCTTGGATTTCGCCTGCATCTTCTGGCCTTTTTTGCGGTCGTAATGTTTCTTGATGTATCCATACTCCATAAGTTCTTCTTTGATCTGCGCCAGATCACTTTCAGCCAGGGCGATATCCAGGGCATTTGACACAGATTCCAGATGCTCGATCTCACTGCGTGTATCTGCAATCTGTTCCGTGAGCGCTTCCTCCGTACGTTTCAGTTTGCCGTATTTGTCAAAATATTTCTTGGAATTCTCTGCCGGGGTCATGGTCGGATCCAGAGGAATGGTGATTTCCTCATTGGTATAATAATTCAGGGCTTTAAAAGATGTGCAGCCTTCCTCCAGACCATATCCGTAGGTGTTGATCAGCTCGCCGTAAACCTTGTATTTGTCTTTTTTGGCAGTATCTTTCATCTGCTTTTCCTGGAGATTGAGCTTTTTGCGGTTTCGTTCCAGGGCAGTCTGCACGATCCTTCTTAAGTCGGAAGATTTCTGATGGATACGTGTCAGAGTATTTTTCGTTGCATAATAGGTCTCAAGCATTGCGGAAACGCTGTCAAATTTCACAGAGTGATATTCAGGTCCGTACTGCTGGAAAGGAAGGACTCCGTATTCCACAGGTTCTTCCCCGCGGTAAATAATATTGGGTGTGAAATCCCGTTCTTTCACCTGATCCATCAGACGGCAGAACGTATGATAGAGATGGATCTGCGCTGTTTCATCCAGAGACTGGGCTGCATCACTGCCGTCGATGGAAGCGCGGAAACAAACTTCCTCAGCTACAACAGGACTGATACCGGTGAGAGAGGAGTACAGGGCTTTGGAAATATTGCAGGGTTTCCTGCATACGGTATTGATAAAATCCTCATCACTGACAGTCAGAGGATCCAGTTTGTCCTGGGTCTGCGGAATGAAATATTCCCTTCCGGGCAGAACTTCACGGACTGAACTCATATGGGAAGAAACATGCTTGATACTGTCCAGGATCATTCCCTTGTCATCGCAGAAAATAATATTGCTGTGTTTTCCCATCAGTTCCATGATCAGAACTTTCTTGCAGGGATCTCCAAGCTCATTGAGATGTTCCAGCTCGAACTCCACAACTCTTTCAAGTCCTGGCTGTCGGATATCTGCGATCCGGGCACTGCCGATATGTTTACGCAGCAGCATACAAAAATTCGGAGCAGTCAGAGGACTTACTTTATTTTTCTCTGTAAAATAGATCAAAGGCAAAGAAGCGCTGGCACTAAGTAAAAGCCGGCACTGCCCCAGGGCTCCCTTCCCGGTAATCAGAAGTTCATCTGCCTCAGGCTGGGCAATCTTATTAAACCGTCCGCCATCCAAAAATTTATGCAGCTCATCTACCATAGCTGCGATCGTAACACCATCAAAAGCCATAACACACACTCCTAACTTAATCTATCTATAAAAAACATTCTGTTTGCGTCTGCTTCTCATGAATGTGAGTATACCATACAATTCCCTTCCATATCAATGAAAAAATATTTGACGTCCTTTCAATAATGAACTATAATAAATCCGTATGTAAATTTCAAAGTAAAAACGAATCAAACGTGTAATCAAAAATTCAAAGACCCACAAAGAGAGAAGACAATATGATAAAAAGCATGACTGGTTTCGGCCGTGCAGAGGTCGTCACCGACGAAAGAAAGATCACGATCGAACTGAAATCTGTCAACCACAGATATTTAGATCTCAGCATCAAAATGCCCAAGAAACTCAGCTTCCTGGAAGGTGCCATCCGAAACCTGATGAAAACCTATATCCAGCGAGGTAAAGTAGATGTATACATTACCTGCGAAGACTACACCATGAATAATGGGGCACTCAAATATAATAAAGAGCTTGCAGGAGAATACCTCACATATCTCAGACAGATCCAGCAGGATTTCGGTCTGGACTTCGATATTAAAGTAAGCACCCTGTCCAGATATCCGGAAGTTTTTGTGATGGAAGAACAGTCTGTAGATGAAGAAGCTCTCTGGAATTATCTGGAGCCGCCTCTTCGGGAAGCATGTGAGAAATTCGTACAGACCCGTATACAGGAAGGCAGAAATCTGGAGAAAGATCTGGCAGAGAAGCTGGATGGTCTGGAAGAGAAAGTTCTGAAAGTAGAAGAACGGGCTCCGGAAGTAGTAAGTGCATACAGGGCCAAGCTGGAAGCCAAGGTAGCAGAACTTCTGGAAGACACTCAGATTGATGAGAACAGGATCGCATCCGAAGTGATCCTTTATTCCGATAAGATCTGCAATGATGAAGAAACCGTCCGTCTCCACAGCCATATCAAAAATATGAAGAAAATGATCACTACAGAGAAAGACGGCGTAGGACGAAAGCTTGACTTCATGGCGCAGGAAATGAACCGTGAAGCAAACACCATCCTGTCTAAGTCCAATGATCTGGAGACCTCTGATATAGCCATTGATTTAAAGACAGAGATCGAGAAGATCAGGGAACAGATCCAGAACGTAGAATAGAGGAATAAGAAGTGGCGAAGCTCATCAATATTGGTTTTGGAAATGTAGTAAATTCACAGAAGATCGTGGCTGTGGTCAGTCCCGACGCAGCACCTGTCAAACGTATGGTGCAGAGCGTGAAGGGAACCAGGTCATTGATCGACGCAACACAGGGAAGGAAAACGAAGGCTGTTATTGTTACATCGGATGATTATCTGGTGCTCAGTGCACTGCAGCCGGAAACCATTGCCCGCAGGTTTGCGGAAATATATGATTATGAGGATAGGGGAGAGATCCATGAGTAAAGGAATTTTAGTTGTGGTTTCCGGATTTTCAGGAGCAGGGAAAGGCACAGTGATGAAACGCCTTCTGGAAAAGTATGACGATTATGCATTGTCCATTTCCGTAACAACAAGGAATCCACGTCCGGGAGAAGAAGACGGCAGAGAATATTTTTTCCGTAAAAGGGAAGAATTCGAGAAGCTGATCCAGGAAGATGCACTGATCGAATATGCTCAGTACGTAGAGAACTATTACGGTACTCCGCGTTCCTATGTGGAGGAACAGCTTCAGGCAGGCAGAAATGTGATCCTGGAGATTGAGATCCAGGGTGCAATGAAAGTTAAAAAGAAGATTCCGGAAGCTCTGCTGGTATTTGTCACACCGCCTACTGTGGAAGAACTGGAAAGAAGACTGAGAGACAGAGGAACTGAGACAGCACAGGTGATCGCAGACAGACTTGCCAGGGCAGGTGAAGAAGCGAAGGGAATGGATCAGTACGATTACATTCTGGTCAATGACACTGTGGAAGAATGTGTAGATCATCTTCACCAGATCATTGTAAGTGAGCATTCCAGAGCATCACGCAACACAGAATTCATTGCGGACATCCAGCAACAGACCAGAGCATTTCAGAAATAAACAATAGCATTTCAGAAGAACAAATAAAGAAAATATTACCGCAGGAATTACCCATGCGGGCTGAAAGGAGAACATATATGATACATCCGTCTTATACAGAATTAATCGAAGCAATCAACACAAACAATGAGGACGACGATACTACGATGTCCGTAAACAGCCGTTACTCACTGGTACTTGCAACAAGCAAGCGTGCACGTCAGCTCATTGCAGGTGCGAAACCGCTGGTAGAAGGTGCAGCAGGAAAGAAACCTCTTTCCATCGCGATTGATGAACTTTATAAAGGTAAAGTAAAGATCCTTGCACCGGAAGAAGAGATCGAGGAGAAAGCTGCAGCAGTTGAAACTGCAGAAGCTCCTGCAGAGGTGACAGCAGAGGAAACTGTGGAGACAGCAGAAGACACAGCGACAGAAGAAGCATAAAAAGAAAAGCCCGGGATGTGTCTGAAAATTGCACAGATAAATTTTCAGGCACATTCTTTTGTATACAAAATATAGTCCGGGCGGATGGGAATATCCGTCTGAGCATAGGAGAATTTATGAAATTATTGTTCGTATCATTAGGCTGTGATAAGAATCTGGTAGACTCGGAAGAGATGTTGGGCCTTCTCACAGCGAACGGTTTCGAAATCGTAGATGACGAGACCCGGGCAGAGGTGATCGTGGTAAACACCTGCTGCTTCATCAATGATGCCAAAGAGGAAAGTGTCAACACGATCCTTGAGATGGCAGAATATAAAAAAGAGGGAACCTGTAAGGTTCTGATCGTCACAGGTTGCATGGCACAGCGCTATAAGAATGAGATCATCGAAGAAGTGCCGGAAGTAGATGCAGTTCTGGGAACCACTTCTTACGGAGATATCCTGAAAGCCATAAACGAGGCAATGGATGGCAAACATTTCCAGGAATTCAAAGATATTGATTATCTTCCTGAGAAACTGGGTAAACGTGTGCTGACCACCGGCGGACACTTCGGATATCTGAAGATCGCAGAAGGATGTGACAAGCACTGTACCTACTGTATCATTCCCAAACTAAGAGGAAAATTCCGCAGTGTTCCCATGGAACGTCTGGTAGCCCAGGCACAGGAGATGGCAGAAGAGGGTGTAAAGGAGCTGATCCTGGTAGCCCAGGAAACAACAGTTTACGGTACAGATATTTATGGAAAAAAGTCCCTGCATATCCTGTTAAAAGAGTTATGTAAGATCAAAGGGATCCGTTGGATCCGCGTGCTCTACTGCTATCCGGAGGAAATTTATGATGAACTGATCCAGACGATGAAAGAAGAGAAAAAGATCTGTCATTATCTGGATCTCCCAATCCAGCATGCAAGCGACAGGATCCTGAAACGTATGGGAAGAAGAACTACCCAGGCAGAATTGGTTGCCATTGTAAATAAACTCCGTCAGGAGATACCGGATATTGTACTTCGAACTACCCTGATCACAGGTTTCCCAGGAGAAACTCAGGAAGACCACGAAGAGCTGATGGGATTCGTGGATGAGATGGAATTTGACAGACTGGGAGTCTTTACCTATTCACCGGAAGAGGACACTCCGGCAGCAGATATGCCGGATCAGATTCCTGAGGAAGTGAAAGAAGAACGCAGAGATGAGATCATGGAGCTTCAGCAGGAGATTTCCTATGACAAAGGTACAGACCGTATTGGCCAGGAACTGATGGTAATGATCGAGGGCAAGGTCGCTGACGAGAGCGCTTATATTGGAAGAACCTACGGAGATGCACCGAAAGTAGACGGATACATCTTCGTTCAGACAGGAGAACTTCTGATGACAGGAGATTTCGCGAAAGTACGTGTGACCGGTGCACTGGAATATGATTTGATAGGAGAGTTGGCAGATGAATACACCGAATAAACTGACAGTTGCCAGGATGATCCTGGTACCTTTTCTGGTATTATTTATGCTTACAGGATGGGGAGGAGAAGCGAATAAATATATCTCCCTTGCCATCTTTGTAGTAGCCAGCGTCACAGACTGGTTTGACGGTAAGCTTGCCAGGAAATACAATCTTGTAACGAATTTTGGTAAATTTATGGACCCGCTGGCAGACAAACTTCTGGTCTGCTCTGCAATGATCTGTTTCATTGAGCTGGATAAACTTCCGGCATGGATCGTGATCATTATTATCGGCAGAGAATTTATCATCAGCGGATTCCGTCTGATCGCAGCGGAGAACGGCGTTGTAATCGCAGCGAATTACTGGGGTAAATTTAAAACAGCATCTCAGATGGTCATGATCATTCTTCTTCTGGCTGATCTGGGCGGCATTTTTGATACTCTTGCACAGATTTTCATCTGGATCTCACTGGCACTGACTGTGATTTCTCTGATCACCTATATCTGGCAGAACAAGAGTGTACTTTCTATGCAGGACTAAAGAATCTGATCGAAAGAACTTTACTGAAAGGAAGTAAAAAATATGATTACAGAGCTGATATCTGTGGGAACTGAGATTTTACTTGGAAATATTGTAAATACAAACAGTGCATATCTGTCTGAGAAATGTGCACAGCTGGGGCTGGGACTTTATTATCAGACTGTAGTGGGAGATAATCCGGAGAGAATGAAACAGGTCATCCGCACAGCTCTGGATCGTTCTGATGTGATCATCCTTACCGGTGGTCTGGGACCTACAGAAGATGATCTTACGAAAGAAATCACTGCTGAGGTCATGGGATTTGAGCTGGTAGAAGATCTTCATTCCAGAGAGCTGATGGAAGAATACCTGAAACAGTATGAGAAAAATAATCCGCAGCGCCGTATCACAAAGAACAATTACAAACAGGCAATGGTTCCCAAAGGATGCATCGTGCTGGATAACCATAATGGAACAGCTCCTGGGCTGATCATGGAGAAAAAAGGCAAAACCGCCATTCTCCTTCCGGGACCTCCAAATGAAATGAAACCGATGTTTGAAGAGGCGGTTTTTCCGTATCTTCGTAAGAAACAGCCGGAGATCATTTATTCCCAAATGGTGAAGATCAGTGGAATCGGAGAGAGCCAGGTGGCAGAGGAGATCCAGGATCTCATTGAAAAGCAGACCAATCCTACGATCGCACCTTATGCCAAGACCGGTGAGGTACATCTGCGTGTTACTGCGAAAGCGGAGGATGAGAAGAAATGCCGTAAGCTGATCAAGCCTGTAGTAAAGGAACTGAAGAAACGCTTCGGAAGAAATGTATTTGCCACAGAAGAGAGCAAGACCCTGGAAGAAGCGGTGGTAGATCTGCTGAAAGAAAATGAGATGACTCTTTCTCTGGCAGAATCCTGTACAGGTGGTGCGGTAGCTTCCCGTATTGTGGGAGTTTCCGGGGCATCTGAGGTTCTGATGTGCGGTTTCGTCACCTATACGAACCGTGCGAAAAGGAAATGCCTTGGGGTAAAGAAGAGCACCCTGCATACAGAAGGTGCTGTTTCTGTCAAATGTGCCAGAGAGATGGCTAAAGGCGGCTGTAAGGCTGCGAAGACAGATGTATGTCTATCTGTTACTGGTCTGGCAGGCCCAGGCGGTGGAACGGAAGAAATACCGGTAGGCACTGTGTTTATGGGATGCTGCTGTAATGGAAAGACTGTTGTGAAAGAGTTTCATTTCACAGGAAACCGTAGCAGGATCCGTGAGCAGGCTGCAGCTCAGGCGCTGACTCTGATCCGTGACTGTGTGCTGGATCAGACAGAGGAGAATAACAGATAACAATCGGAATATAAAAAGCCGGAAAACATTCAAGACAAAAGTTCCTGTCCGAATGTTTTCCGGCTTTTATGCTGCATGAAATGGTTGGTGTGAATAAAACAGGATCAGCGTATCATTTTCATCAGATTTACTACCCGATCCAGACGTTGTGCCTCTTCCGGGGATTTGCCTGCTTTCAGAACTTCAATGATGGTGGAAATCTCGCTGGGATTGAAATTCAGGCCGCTTTTCCTGCCCTGGGCAGCTGCACCCATAAGAAAAGGCAGCATATCATTGATCCCTTTTGAGCTTCCCTGTGTGGCAAGGTTCTGGAGCATATCAAGTTTGGTTTTGTCCATGCCTGCCAGCTGGGGATTGTTTCTCCAGTCTTCACTCATACGCATCCTCCTTTCTGTCTTCCGGCTGATTCATAAGCTGCAGCATCTGGATCATAGCCATCATATTTACGATCTGGTCCAGCTGTTTTTTGCTGGAACCGTAGCAGAAACTGCGGATATCATTTAACATTTCCATGGGTTCCCGGGAAGGAATACTCATGGCACTGAGCTCCGGAGCACTGGTGCTGCTTCCGAAAAGAGAAATGGTGTTTTTCAGTTCCATTGCTTTTTCATATACGGATAAGATCTGACGGCCGGATGCAGGGAGGTAGGGAATGGCGGCCTTCAGCATCTGCCCGCAGTCAGAACTGACCATTCGATCCAGAGGTGTCTGGGAGATGAAATTTTGTTCCATGGATCTATCCTCTAAAATCTATGTTTTTTATTATCAGAATATGACGGAACAGCAGGGTGTGACATATAATAAATTATAGAATTTTTATGAATGACCAGGAGTAAAAAAATGAAAGAGAATAACGAAAAGCTTGTGATCGAGGGGAATGCTTTTTATGAGATAGATATGGAATGTGTGAGAGAAAAGGAGCAGAAAAAAAGACGGATGCAAAAGCCGGGCAGACAGCAGGAAACTATTTCCGAAAGGCAGAGGAGTTAACCTCTGCCCCGGAAAATGCAGGAACAGGTCAGGATCAGCATCCACATCCGCAGCCGTTATTGCCGCACAGAAGAAGCAGAACGATGATGATCCAGCAGCTGTCACCGCCGCCACAGCCATTGTTGCATCCCCATCCGTTATTGCCGCACAGGCAGAGCAGGATGATGATCCAAAGGATGTTGCAGCAGGAATTGTTTCCCAAGGAAAGGCCGCAGCCGTTATTACCACAGCCACATCCATTGTCACATCCGCAGCTATTGTTGTTACATCCGCATCCATTGTCACATCCACAGTTAGTAGCAGCTAAATCACTCATGTTAAAATCCTCCAGATTTTCTTTACACTCTATCATATGATATGGAGAAAAATGTGTGACAGATCAGGATGGAAAAAACTCTCAGATGAATGAAAGGGTTCGTGGCTGGAATAAGAGTTGACACTAATATGTGCTTCCTGTATAATATATGTAACATTTTTGTAATAAATAAAAGGAAATGGAGAATATTATGAAGAAACAGAGAAAATTTTTGTGGACAGCATTGCTTCTTTTCATGGTTTCCATTTTTGCAATGGGCTGTGTTACCGTATCTGCAGCGACGAAGACAGGATTCGTCACGATAGGGGGCAAGACTTATTACATAAAAGAAGATGGAACCAAGCAGAAAGGCTGGCTGCAGCTCAATGGAAAGAAATACTATTTCAACAAGAGTACGGGCGTACAAGTCAAAGGCTGGGTAAAGGATTCCTCTGGGAAAACCATCCGTTATTTCACAAAAGGCACTGGCTGTATGGTCACCGGATTTGTCTCAGACAGTAAAGGAAATACCCGTTACTTTGACAAGAAGACAGGCCTTCTCACCAGAGGCTGGATGGAGAATGCGAAGGGAGAGAAGTATTATTTCTACAGCGGTTCCGGTATTATGGCCAAAGGCTGGGTGGAAAATAAAAAAGGTCAGAAGCGCTATTTCAGCCAGGCGACAGGTAAGATGTGTGTAAGCTGGGTAAAGAATTCCAAAGGATATTACCGGTATTTTAAACCCTCTACAGGAATTATGTATACAGGTCTTCAGAAAGTGGGAAAGTACTATTACTATTTCTCAAAGACCACAGGTATCCGCTATCAGAAGGGATTCGGTACCGTAGGAAAGAATAAATATTACTTTGATCCGGATACAGGCAGAATGAAGACGGGCTGGCTGACTTATACAGGAAATAAATATTATTTCAAGAGTAATGGTGTCATGATGGTAAGTACTGTCACAGCGATTAACGGAACTTCTTATAAGTTCGATTCCAACGGTGTGGCATCCAAGTTAGATTACAGCTACAAGATTGAAGGAAACTATGTCAAAGTCTATGACTCTAGGAATGCGAAATACTATTATATGGAAAAAGAGTTCCTGGAACATCCGGGAGTAGCAGAAGGCAAGGTATCCGATCTGGAACTGCTGGCTGCTGTATGTGATGCAGAGGCAGGAAATCAGGGACTTGTGGGAATGGAGGCTGTTGCGCTGTGCATATTGAACAGTACCATTGATAAATATAAAGATTTTCCGTCGCAGATCCGCTATGTGATCTATCAGGGCAAACCTACCCAGTATGCAGTAGTTACCAACGGTGCCCTGCTGAAACGACTGAAAGGTACAGGATGGGAAAGCAAGACAGTTGCCCATCAGGCAGCAGAGAAAGCCATGAAGATCTTTGATGATTATGTGAATACAGGCAAGAAGAGAGTCTTAAGAGGATTTACCACAAAGGATTTCAAATATAAATACTTTATGACTCCTGCTGCGTTCTGGTCACAGAATCTGAACTTCAGCAAACTTAATTACGAGATCTACAAAGGACATGTATTCTTTGAAGACTGGATTTCAGGTTGATATTATGAATCCATATATTACGACTATTTTATGCGCTGCAGGTTTTATCCTGATCCTTGCAATTCTGATCCTGCGAAATGAACACCAGAGAAAGAAATATTTCTTAAGGATGATCCGCCGGATTTATGGACAGGTTCCTGACCGCGAGTATGAAGCTGGTGATCTGGAACGAATCTCTCATTATTACCAGAAAATCAAGGGTGATGGTTTTGTTATTGATGACATTACCTGGAATGACCTTGATATGGACAGAATTTATATGCTGCTGAACCAGACTGTCTCTTCGCCAGGAGAAGATGTACTTTATGCAATGCTGAGGAAACCGCTGTTTTCTCAGGAAGAAGTGGAGAAAAGAGAGAAGCTGATCGATTTTTTCAGCACAGATGTACAGAAAAGAGAAAAAATCCAGATGCTTTTATCCACAGTAGGTAAAACCAGGCTGGGCTCTCTGGCAGATACGATCTTCGCCATCAATGATGCACCGAAAGCATCTCTGGGGATCCATCTTGGAATGCTGGCTGCCATGGCTGCCAGTCTGGCGGTCCTGCCCCTTCTTCCGGTGTATGGATTTTTGCTTTTCATTGCACTGGGAATCATAAATATGGTTATTTATCAGGCTGGAAAAGATCATAAGATCATGGAAATTTATCTGGATTCTTTTGGAAGCCTTCTGCGAATGCTTACGGCGGCAGATGAGATGGAAACAGTTTCCTGGCCGGAAGTAAGCGGTCAGATGGAAGCGATACGAAGAGGGAAAAAAGCCTTCACCGGTTTGAGAAAGAGAGCATTTTTTCTTACAGGTGCAAACAGCGGCACAGATGATTTCTTTCAGGCAATTCTGGATTATGTGCGTATGGTATTTCACATAGATATCCTGTTGTATAATTCTGTGCTGAAAGAGGTGCAGGGAA
This sequence comes from Blautia luti, assembly GCF_033096465.1. Classification (NCBI taxonomy): domain Bacteria; kingdom Bacillati; phylum Bacillota; class Clostridia; order Lachnospirales; family Lachnospiraceae; genus Blautia; species Blautia luti. The sequence continues at coordinate 1,428,345 of NZ_AP028156.1, forward strand.
AAACAGATGTGATCATTGAGATGCTTGATGCTATGGGAGAACTGGATGCATGCATCAGCGTTGCGTCATTTCGGGAAATCCTGCCTCTTAGCTGCAGACCGGAGTTCATTTCCGGACAGAAAGGACAGGCTGCAGACAAGGCAGAACTGCAGGTGGAGGATCTTTATCATCCGCTGATTGCGGAACCTGTGGCAAACAGCATGAGAGCTTCAGGAGGAATTCTGGTCACAGGATCCAATGCTTCAGGAAAGTCTACATTTCTGAAAAATATTGCCATCAACACGATTCTGGCGCAGACGGTATGTACCTGTACCTGCAGTAAGTACAGGGCTCCTTTTATGAAAGTCATGACATCTATGGCATTAAGAGATGATCTTTCCGGAGGGGAAAGCTATTTCATGGTAGAGATCCGATCACTGAAAAGAATTCTGGATGAAAGTAAGAAACCCGAGCCTTTGCTGTGCATTATTGATGAAGTGCTCCGCGGTACGAATACCATAGAGCGTATTGCAGCGTCTTCAAGGATTCTTTATAATCTGGCAAAACCTCATGTCCTGCCTTTTGCGGCAACTCATGATATAGAACTTTCCTACATTCTGGAAGGAAGTTACAGTAATTATCATTTCTCTGAAGAAATTACAGACCATGAAGTGGTGTTTAATTACCTGTTGAAAAAAGGCAGGGCAACTACTCGAAATGCAATCCGGCTTCTGGATATGTTGGGGTATGACCCGGAACTTGTGAGGGCTGCAAAAGCAGCAGCAACAGAATTTGAACAGACCGGAATATGGGAACATATCTGTCCGAATGGCTGATATGGTAACTGATACGTTAATACTTTAAGTTGCTAAAAACAGATGGAATGTACCGGAAATTTCTTGACAAATAAAATCTGTGTTTGTATACTTGCAAGTATATGATATGAAAAAGCACAGATGGGAAAGAGTAACATAAGGAAAGCAGACAGAGAGCAGCCGGCAGGTGAGAGGCGCGTGGGGAACTTATGTGAATACCTCCCGGAGCTCTGTACCGAACACTTCTGCACAGGAAGCTAAGTAGGCTGCAGCGGAGCGGCATCCGTTAACATGCTTAAGTAACAGAAGCTGTTTTACGTTACAGTACAGGCAGAATTGTTACTTATAGAGGCGGAGAATGCGAGTTCTCTGTAAATTTAGGTGGTAACGCGGGACCCGGTTCTCGTCCTAAACGGACAGGAACCGGGTTTAGTTATATTACGAGGAGGAAACAAACAATGACAGTTTGGGACGAGCTGAAAGCCCGTGGTCTGATTGCCCAGGTAACAGACGAAGAAGAGATCAAAGAAATGGTAAATAATGGAAAAGCCACATTTTACATTGGCTTTGACCCTACCGCAGACAGCCTTCATGTTGGACATTTCATGGCACTGTGCCTGATGAAACGTCTGCAGATGGCAGGAAACAGACCAATCGCATTATTAGGCGGCGGTACCGGTATGATCGGTGACCCGTCCGGAAGATCTGATATGCGTAAGATGATGACAGTAGAGACTATCCAGCATAACATCGACTGTTTCAAGAAGCAGATGGAGCGTTTTATCGATTTTTCAGACGGTAAGGCGTTAATGGTAAACAATGCAGACTGGCTGATGAACTTAAATTATGTTGAGGTACTCCGTGATGTTGGACCACATTTCTCTGTAAACCGTATGCTCTCCCATGAGTGCTACAAACAGCGTATGGAACGTGGACTGACATTCCTGGAATTCAACTATATGATCATGCAGAGTTATGATTTCTACATGCTGTATCAGAAATATGGCTGTACCATGCAGTTTGGTGGAGATGATCAGTGGGCAAACATGCTGGGCGGTACAGAGCTGATCCGTCGTAAACTTGGTAAAGATGCATACGCAATGACCATTACACTTCTTCTGAACTCCGAAGGCAAGAAGATGGGTAAAACACAGTCAGGTGCTGTATGGCTTGATCCGAACAAGACTTCCCCATTTGATTTCTACCAGTACTGGAGAAATGTAGATGATGCAGATGTTATCAAATGTATGCGTCTCCTCACATTCCTTCCATTAGAAGAAATCGACGAGATGGCGAAATGGGAAGGAAGCCAGTTAAATAAAGCGAAAGAAATCCTTGCATATGAGCTGACAAACCTGGTTCACGGCGAAGAGGAAGCAAAGAAAGCACAGGAAGGTGCCAGAGCACTTTTTGCAGGCGGCGCTGACACTGCACATATGCCGACTACTGAACTTACAGATGAAGACTTTTCAGAAGAAGGAACAATCGACCTGATCTCCATGCTTGTAAAAGCAGGAATGGTTCCGACACGTTCCGAGGGACGCCGTGCAATTGAGCAGGGCGGTGTTTCCATCGACGGTGAGAAGATCACAGATGTGAAATATACAGTTGCCAAAGATGCACTGACAGGTGACGGTGTAGTGCTTAAGAAAGGTAAGAAAAAATTTAACAAAGTTCTTGCCAAATAAGATATAATATAAGAAATGCATGGAATGATCCGGCCGCAGAAAACTGTATGGCGTGTAAACCGGACAGAATATGTATAGAATATATGAAATATAAATATCAGGATATACAGGATATTTTCTGAAGGATCAATGATACAGTCTGTCGGAATAATATCTGTATATCTGATTTCAGGAGGAAAAGGTTATGAAGAAATACGGAGTAAATGAACTTCGTCAGATGTTCCTCGATTTTATGGAAAGCAAAGGACATCTGGTAATGAAAAGCTTTTCCCTGGTACCACAGGGAGATAAGAGTCTTCTGCTGATCAACGCAGGTATGGCTCCGCTGAAACCATATTTTACAGGTGCTGAAATCCCACCGAGAACAAGAGTAAGTACCTGCCAGAAATGTATCCGTACAGGCGATATCGAGAATGTAGGTAAGACTGCACGCCACGGTACATTCTTCGAAATGCTCGGTAACTTCTCATTCGGTGATTACTTCAAAACAGAAGCAATCCACTGGTCATGGGAATTCCTGACAGAAGTAGTAGGACTGGACGCAAACCGTCTTTATCCGTCTGTATATCTGGAAGATGATGAAGCATTCGATATCTGGAATAAAGAGATTGGAATCCCGGCTGAGAGAATCTTCCGTTTCGGAAAAGAAGACAATTTCTGGGAGTACGGCGCTGGCCCATGTGGTCCATGTTCAGAAATCTACTATGATCGTGGAGAGAAATACGGCTGCGGTAAACCTGGCTGTACAGTAGGCTGTGACTGCGACCGTTACATGGAAGTATGGAACAACGTATTTACCCAGTTTGAGAATGACGGTAACGGAAATTATACAACACTGAAACAGAAGAACATTGATACAGGTATGGGTCTGGAACGTCTGGCAGTTGTTGTCCAGGACGTAGACTCTATCTTTGACGTAGACACTATCTGCGCACTGCGTAACTTGGTATGCAAGATTTCCGGAAAAGAATATGAGAAAAACTACAACGATGATGTATCTATCCGACTGATCACAGACCATATCCGCTCTGCAACATTTATGATCTCTGACGGTATCATGCCTACAAACGAAGGCCGTGGATATGTACTTCGCCGTCTGATCCGCCGTGCGGCACGTCACGGACGTCTTCTTGGCATCGAAGGCACTTTCCTTGCTAAATTAAGTGAAGAAGTGATCAACGGTTCCAAAGCAGGATATCCGGAACTGGAAGAGAAGAAAGAATTCATCTTCAAAGTTTTGACAAACGAAGAGAACCAGTTTAACAAGACTATCGACCAGGGTCTTCGTATCCTTGGTGAAATGGAAGATGCAATGACAGCAGCAGGAGAGAAAACACTTTCCGGCGAAAATGCATTCAAATTATATGATACTTACGGATTCCCGATGGATCTTACAAAAGAGATCCTTGAGGAAAAAGGCTATGATATCGATGAAGAAGGCTTCCAGAAATGCATGGAAGAGCAGAGAAACAAAGCTCGTTCTGCACGTGAAGTAACAAACTATATGGGTGCTGACGCAACTGTATATGATGATATCGATGTAAACGTTACAACAGAATTCGTAGGATATGATCATCTTACCTTTGATTCCAAAGTAACTGTTCTTACAACAGAGACAGAGATTGTAAACTCCCTGATGGAAGGACAGAAAGGTACAATTTTCGTGGAGAAGACTCCATTCTATGCAACCATGGGTGGACAGGTCGGTGACACTGGTGTGATCGAAACTGCAAACGGTAAGTTCGTAGTAGAAGATACTATCAAACTCCGTGGCGGTAAATTCGGTCATGTAGGTCATATGGAATCCGGTATGATCTCCACAGGTGAAACTGTTTCCCTGAAAGTAAATGAAGCTGCAAGAAGAGACACTGAGAAGAACCACAGTGCAACACATCTTCTTCAGAAAGCACTAAAGACAGTACTTGGAAGCCATGTAGAACAGAAAGGTTCTCTGGTGACACCGGACAGACTTCGTTTCGACTTTGCTCATTTCCAGGCTATGACAGCAGATGAGATCGCACAGGTAGAAGCACTTGTAAACAAAGAAATCCAGGCCGGCCTTGAAGTCCGTACAGATGTTATGGATGTGGAAGAGGCTAAGAAATCCGGAGCAATGGCTCTGTTCGGAGAGAAATATGATCAGAAGGTACGTGTGGTATCCATGGGTGACTTCTCCAAGGAACTCTGCGGTGGTACTCATGTGGCAAATACAAGCAATATCATGCTGTTCAAGATCGTTTCTGAATCCGGTATCGCAGCAGGTGTGCGCCGTATCGAGGCTCTGACAGGCAACGGAGTTCTGGAATACTATAAGAAACAGGAAGAACTGCTTCACGCAGCAGCAAAAGCTCTGAAAGCAAATCCTGCAGAGATCGTAGAGAAGATCGGACATCTTCAGGGAGAAGTGAAAGCACTCTCTAGCGAGAACGAATCCTTAAAGAGCAAACTGGCTCAGGGCGCTCTGGGAGATGTTATGGATAAAGTGGTAGAAGTCAAAGGTGTGAAACTCCTCGCTGCAAAAGTAGACGGAGTTGACATGAACGGACTTCGTGACCTTGGCGATCAGCTGAAGGGTAAACTTGGTGAAGGTGTTGTCCTCCTGGCAGCAGTAAACGGCGAGAAAGTAAACCTTCTTGCCATGGCTACAGACACAGCACAGAAAGCAGGCGCACACGCAGGTAACCTGATCAAAGCAGTGGCAGCCATCGTAGGCGGTGGCGGCGGCGGACGTCCGAACATGGCTCAGGCCGGCGGAAAGAACCCGGCCAAAGCTCAGGAAGCTGTAGATGCAGCAGCAGGAATCCTTGAAGGTCAGATAAAGTAAAAATTTCTGCAAAATTTAACCAAAAAGATGTTGACGAACCTACCGGCAATGATATATAATATCACTTGTGCAAGAAAAATACCCAGACAGTTGTATTTTAGCACAATCTACAACTGGAGGGAGGTTAGGTGTGAGTCTATGTCAAACGTAATCGTAAAAGAGAACGAGACTTTAGATAGCGCTCTTCGCAGATTCAAGAGAAGCTGCGCAAAGGCAGGAATTCAGCAGGAAATCCGCAAAAGAGAGCATTACGAGAAACCAAGCGTTCGTCGTAAAAAGAAATCTGAAGCCGCAAGAAAACGTAAATATAATTAATTGTGCGCAAAAATCCCTGGCAGTCTGTCAGGGATTTTTATCATAATAAAGCAAAATCAGGGGAAGGAAGTAATCTTGAAAGCAGAAAACAACAAAAGACTGAAAGAAAAGAAAAACTGGATCCTGTTACTGTTAAAGAAAGTGGCCAAGCTTCTCTTTAACCGAATTTTTTATGTGGCAGTAGCCATTTTGGTCCAGTTTGGATGGATTATGATGATGGTAATGCGTCTGGCAACTTATTCCAGATATGTAGATATCCTACTTAAACTGGTTGGAGTTGTGATCGTATTATGGATCCTGAACAAGGAGATTAATCCGTCGTATAAACTGGCGTGGACCATACTGATCCTGGTTCTGCCAATCCTTGGGGTCGTTCTGTATCTGCTGTTTGGACGCTCCAGGATCGCTACGATCATGCAACAGCATTTTGAACAGAGGATTGAGGAGAGCAGGGATTATCTGCAGGATCGGCACGAGACAAGAGAAAGACTGGAAGAGATGGATCTGTCAGCTGCAATCCAGTCCAGATATATATCAGACATTTCCAGATTTCCGGTTCATGAGAATACCACTGCAGAGTATTTCCAGGTAGGAGATGATATGTTTCCGGTCCTTGTCCGTGAGTTGAAACAGGCGAAGAAGTATATTTTTATCGAATATTTCATCATCAACGATGGTGTGATGTGGCAGACAATCCTTCATATATTGGAAAAGAAAGCTGCAGAAGGAGTAGATGTCCGTCTGATTTATGACGGATTTGGATGCCTTACCACACTTCCTCACAAATATTATGAAGAACTCCGTGCCAAAGGAATCTCCTGTCAGGTATTTAACCCGTTCCGTCCACTTCTGAATATCATTCAGAATAACCGTGATCACAGGAAACTTTGTATCATGGATGGCTGGGTAGGATTTACCGGAGGTATCAATCTGGCAGATGAATACATTAATCAGAAAGAGCGTTTCGGACACTGGAAAGATACTGCTGTTATGCTGAAGGGTGAAGCTGTCTGGAATATGACTGCCATGTTCCTTCACATGTGGGCGGTAGTGAGCAGATCCAATGAGAGTATTGATTATGAAGCTTATTTTCCACATAAATATCATGAGGAAGAGTTTGAGAGTGATGGATTTATTCAGCCATTCTGCGATACTCCTCTGGATGAGGAGATTGTAGGTGAGAATGTATATCTGAATATCATTAATAAAGCGAAGAATTATGTATATATCTGCACTCCATATCTGATCATTGATAACGAGATGATGACTGCTCTTTGTCTGGCTGCGAAAAGCGGTGTGGATGTCCGTATTATGACTCCGGGGATTCCAGACAAGAAACTGGTATTTCTTCTGACTCAGTCCTACTACAAACAATTGTTGGAATCAGGAGTGAAAATTTATGAATACCAGCCAGGATTTCTCCATGCGAAATCCTTTGTATGTGATGATGAGATTGGAGTAGTGGGAACCATTAATCTGGATTACCGAAGTCTGTATCTCCATTTCGAAGATGGTGTATGGATTTATAAAAACAGAGTCATACAGGATATTAAAGAAGATTTTGTCCAGACCATGGAATATTGCCGCCCGGTAGAGCTGCAGTTCTGTCTGAACAGAAATATAGGGGTGCGGATGATGCAGAATATTTTCCGCGTATTTGCACCAATGCTGTAAAGATCGCCGCTGTGCGGTCTTTTTTAGATGTCTGACAGGTATATTTTCGTAAAGATACTTTTATAATAGAATAGAATATATCTGCCGGAGTGAAAATATGGCAAAAAAGTGGATTTCATTCATATGTGTATGGATCATGGCATTAACCGTGCTTCTGACACCGTTAACAGTCAGGGCACAGAATGATTCGACAGATGAAACGGGAAATACAGATCTGATCCAGGCGCCGTCTGGTGTACTGATGGAACCGGAGACAGGAACGATTATCTATGAAAAAGATAAAGACACCCGCAGAAGCCCGGCCAGCATCACGAAGATCATGACACTGATCCTGATCTTCGATGCTCTGGAAAAAGGTACCCTGAAACTGGAAGACACAGTTACCACCAGTGCCTATGCCAAATCTATGGGCGGCTCTCAGGTCTTTCTGGAGGAAGGGGAAACTCAGACAGTAGAAACCATGATCAAATGTATTGTGATAGCATCAGGCAATGATGCCAGTGTGGCAATGGCAGAACACATCTGCGGAAGTGAGCAGGAGTTTGTGCGCCATATGAATGAAAGAGCAGCAGGGCTTGGAATGACCAATACGCATTTCGAGGACTGCTGTGGACTGACAGATTCTGCCAATCATTATACAACTGCAGAGGATATTGCCATTATGAGCAGAGAATTGATCACGAAATATCCTAAGATCCTGGAATATTCTTCCATCTGGATGGAAAATATCACCCACGTGACCAGACAGGGATTCAAAGAATTCTGTCTGACCAATACCAATAAACTTCTGCGAAGCTATGAAGGCTGTGTGGGACTGAAAACAGGAAGCACCAGTCTTGCCAAATACTGTCTCAGTGCTGTGGCGAAAAGAAATGGAGTCACCCTCATCGCAGTAGTAATGGCTGCTCCGGACTATAAGGTACGATTTAAAGATGCTGCTACCATGCTTAACTATGGATTTGGAAGATGCAGTATTTACATAGATGAAAAAATGCAGGCACTGCCACAGGTTCCGGTGAAAAAAGGAAAAGAGAAGTCCGTCCCTCTTCTTTATGCGGAACAGTTCAAATATCTCAGCACAGATGGTAATGCCATTTCCAATGTAAAAAGAAAGCTGCGGATCCACCGCGATGTAGATGCACCGGTGAAAAAAGGAGAGCAGGCGGGAGAGATGATTTATTCTGCCAATGGAAAGGAACTTGGAAGAGTAAAGATTCTGTATGGAAAAACAGTATCAAAAGCCACCTACGGCGACTGTCTGAAAGAAATACTGCAGAATCTCTGAATGAACCCAAAAAATTCTGAACCCCGGACACTGATTTATGCCTGAGATATAAATTAGGTTTGCGAAGCAAATGATATTCTCCGAAACCTGCATAAAGAAATTCGGGTATATATTTTTTGACAAAAGTAGCAGATGGGATGTATAATAAATTCTGTATGAATATTTATGGATATTTACATTATCATAAAGTGAAGAGGTACGGGTGTTATGAGGGAAATAAGAACAGAAGATGCGGTAGGACATATTTTATGTCACGATATTACGCAGATCATTAAAGATGTAAAAAAGGGTGTATTGTTTAAAAAGGGACATATTATCAGGGAAGAAGACATTCCGTTACTGCTTTCTGTAGGAAAAGAACATCTGTATGTATGGGAGAAAAAAGAAGGGATCCTCCACGAAAATGAGGGAGCACAGATCCTTTATGAGATTTGTGCAGGAGATTCTGAAATAATCCATGGGTCTGATATCAAAGAAGGCAAGATTGAACTTATTGCAGATATTGACGGTGTTCTGAAGATTCGCAGAGATGCCCTGAACGCTGTGAATTCCCAGGGAGAGATGATGATCGCATCCCGCCACGGGGATTTCCCGGTAAAGAAAGGTGATAAACTTGCAGGAACCAGGATCATTCCTCTGGTGATCGAGAAAGAGAAGATGGATCATGCCCGTGAGGCAGCAGGAAAAGATCCGATTTTCTCTATCCTGCCATATAAAAAGAAAAAAATAGGAATTGTAACCACTGGAAGCGAAGTACAGAAAGGGCTGGTCAAAGATACGTTCACACCTGTACTGAAGGATAAATTTGCACGTTTTCCCTCTGAAGTCATAGGGCAGACCACACCTGGGGACGATAAAGAACAGATCACAGCAGACATTCTGAAATTCATCGAGGACGGTGCAGATGTGGTAGTCTGCAGCGGCGGCATGAGTGTGGATCCTGACGATCGTACCCCGGGAGCCATCAAGGATACCGGAGCACGCATTGTAACTTACGGTGCGCCGGTACTGCCAGGAGCCATGATGCTTGTTTCCTATTATGAAAAAGAAGGCAGAAAGGTGCCGGTACTGGGACTTCCGGGATGTGTCATGTATGCGAAAAATACTATCTTTGATCTGTTTCTCCCGAGGATCATGGCAGATGATGAGATACTGGCTTCCGAAATTACAGTACTGGGAGAGGGCGGCCTGTGTCTGAACTGCGATGTCTGTACCTTCCCGAATTGCGGATTTGGAAAATAGGAGATATATGAAGAAATTCAGAACTGTACATTATACGGTCCATATGGAAAAAATACAGGAGAAAAAAGGACCAAGGTTTGCAGTGCTTGCAGACCTGCACGGCATGGAGTTTGGCCAGGACAATCAGATACTTCTGGATGCCATCGACAGACATCACCCGGATGGAATACTGATAGCAGGAGACATGATCGTCAGATGCAGTGAAGAGACATTTCCTGTGGCACTGCAGCTGCTGAAGAACCTGGCAAAGAAGTATCCGGTGTATTATGGACTGGGGAATCATGAATATAGCCTGTATGCCTCTGACCCGGAGGAAAATCCTCTGACAGAGAAATATCTGGAGTATGAAATCCAGGTAAAAGAAGCAGGTGTGCATATTCTGCATAATGAGCAGAAGAGCTTCCGGATGGGAGAAACATTATACAGGATTTATGGTCTGGAAATTCCCCGGCTTTATTATAAAAAGCCGTTTGCGCCCATGATGAGATCCGATGAAGTGGAACAGCTGATAGGGGACAGGGACGAACAGGCTGTGAGCATACTGCTTGCCCACAACCCCAGATATGGGGACGCATATTTCGGATGGGGTGCAGATCTGATCCTGAGCGGCCATTACCACGGTGGGGTGCTGCGTTTTACCAGGTGCAGAGGAGCGATCTCGCCTCAGTTTGAATTGTTTCCGCGGTACTGCTGTGGAGATTTTCACAAAAAAGGGCAACACATGCTGGTAAGCGGCGGGATCGGGGAGCATACGATTCCAGTAAGGGTCCATAATCCCAGAGAACTGCTCATTGTAGATCTGAAACCGGGATCCGGCAAAAAATCCAGGAAAGAGGAACATACATGGGAATTCCGGTAAAGCTGGAGGTGTTTGAAGGTCCGCTGGATCTGCTCCTTCACCTGATCGAGAAAAATAAAATAGACATTTACGATATCCCTATCGTGGAGATCACAGATCAGTATATGGATTATATCCATGCAATGGAAAGAGAAGATCTGGGGATCATGAGTGAGTTCATGGTCATGGCAGCCACTCTTCTGGATATCAAATGCAGGATGCTTCTTCCAAGAGAAGTAAATGAAGAGGGCGAAGAAGAGGATCCTCGAGCAGAACTGGTGCAGAAACTTCTGGAATATAAAATGTACAAGTTTATGTCCTATGAACTGAAGGATAAAATGGACGAAGCAGCCAATGTGTTCTATAAAAATCCTACTATTCCGAAGGAAGTAGCTCAGTACAGAGAGCCGGTAGATCCTGCACAGCTTCTTGCAGGCCTGACACTGGAGAAACTGAATGCCATCTATAAATCCATTATACGCAGACAGGAAGACAAGCTGGATCCTATCCGAAGTAAATTCGGAACCATTGAGAAAGAAGAGGTCAGTCTTTCTGATAAGATGATCGAGATGAGGGAATTTGCCAGAACGCACAGAAAGTTCAGTTTCCGAGACCTGTTAGAGAGCCAGTGCTCGAAAGTGCAGGTGATCGTTACATTTCTTTCCATACTGGAACTGATGAAAATGGGACACATCCATGTAGAGCAGGATGGACTGTTTGACGATATTTCAATTCAGGTGATCACAGATCCGGATACCTGGAAAAATCTTACGGAATTTGCAGAGGAAGATTAGAGAATGAGGGAAATTTGGTGAAAATAAAGGAAGTAGAAGGAGCGATCGAAGCCATCCTTTTTACAATGGGAGAATCAGTAGAGCTGTCTCGGATCGCCAAGGCAGTAGAGGTGGATCCGAAGACTACAGAGAAAATAATCCACAATATGATGGATCGCTATCAGGAAGAGGGAAGAGGGATTCAGATCATAGAACTGGAGAATTCTTTCCAGATGTGCACGAAAAAGGAATATTATGATTATCTGATCAGGATCGCCATGCACCCACAGAAACCGGCACTTTCAGATGTCATGCTGGAAACACTTTCCATTATTGCGTACAAGCAGCCGGTGACTAAGGCGGAGATCGAGAAGATCCGCGGCGTAAAGTGTGATCATGCCATCAATAAGCTGGTAGAGTATAATCTGGTCCGTGAGCTTGGAAGGCTGGATGCACCGGGACGTCCGATCCTTTTCGGAACTACGGAAGAATTCTTAAGAAGCTTCGGAGTGCAGGATCTGGATGAGCTTCCGGTACCGGATCCGGTACAGATCGAAGACTTTAAGGCAGAGGCAGAAGAGGAAGTCCAGCTGAAGCTGGATGTTTAAAGACAGGAAGGGGAAATGAAAAATGCCAACCACATATGCACATGATTTGTTTGGGAAAGAAGTATATAGAAGACTGCCTGCGGATATGAGGTATGTGATCCGCAGACACGGAGATCTTTACAGGATCGGACTTCATGGACCGGATATTCTGTTTTACTATATGGTGTCCAAGAATCCGGTAACTCAGTTCGGAGTCCGGATGCACCAGGAGAAAGCGAGAACTTTTTTCCAGGAGGGCATGCGTCAGGTCAGAAGGACGAAGGATGAGGCTTTGCTTGCCTATCTGCTTGGTTTTGGCTGTCACTATATGCTGGATTCCGCCTGCCATCCCTATGTAAATAAGATGGCTGATGAGGGAGTGGTTCCTCATATTGTGCTGGAGAAAGAGTTTGACCGTGTGCTTATGGAAGAAACAGGGAAGGATCCGGATCATTACTATCCGGCCTGCGGCATCATCCCGAAGATGTGTTATGCAAAGGTGATCCACAGAGCAATCCCACTGGTACGTACAGTAAATATTTTTATTTCCCTGAAAATGATGAAATTTCTTACCAATCTGATGGTGTGTGATGATCATGGCAAAAAGTGCCGGGTGTTCGGCAGGATCCTGCGTCTGGGAGGCAGATCCATCGGCTCTGTGATCGAACATTTCATGACAGAAAAACCGGTGCCCCAGGCACAGGCGCCTATGCCTGAGCTTGAAAGACTTTATCAGGAAGCGATTCCTGAAACTGTGGAGTATCTGAAAGAACTTTATACACTCAGGGAAGGGAATTTCCGGCTGAGTGCCAGATGGAACAGAACGTATAATGGCTGAATACAGACTTGCATATGAGAAAATCATCCTGCGTCAATATAGCAGATACTTAATTTTCGATGTACTGGTCTGGTGGTATATTCCGGACAGGCGTGCATAGAATTATCTTAAAGGATAACCGGTGTGAAAAGTACCGGGCACGTGAGGTGGAGTATGAAGATCAGACGGTATATTGCCGCTGTCAGTATCCTGACGGCGGTATTTTTGTTTACGCAGACCACCTGTGTTCATGCACAGGAAGAAATACCTCAGATCGTGGATATGGTTCCTGTGTCAAAGGAGCCCGGGCAGCTTTATGCCATGTCTGCTGTGCTGATGGACGGAGATTCCGGTAGGGTGCTCTATGAAAAGGATGGAACGAAGGCCAGGGCAAATGCCAGCACAACGAAAGTACTGACTTGTATTGTGGCACTGGAAAGTGCTCCGGGGGATGATTATGTACAGGTGTCAGAGAAAGCAGCGTCCCAGCCTGAAGTGAAGCTTGGCCTGAAAAAAGGCGAACAGTATCATCTGGAGGATCTTTTATATTCCCTTATGCTGAAAAGCCATAATGATGCAGCGGTTGCCATAGCAGAACACTGTGGCGGCTCTGTGGAAGGTTTTGCCCGGATGCTGGACCGGAAGGCAGAACAGATCGGTTGTAAGGATACGCATTTTATCACACCCAACGGACTGGATGCAGAAGATGAAAATGGAACACACCATACCACTGCCGAGGATCTGGCTTTGATCATGCGCTATGCAATAAAGAATAAAACGTTTCTGCATATTGCCCAGACCAGGGATTATAATTTCTCGGATATTACAGGAAAACGGAACTTCTTCTTGCATAATGCTAATGCACTGCTGGATATGATGGACGGCGTCCTGGCAGGAAAAACAGGATTTACTTCCCAGGCAGGCTACTGCTATGTATGTGCCTGGGAAAAAGACGGAAGGACTTTTATCGTCAGCCTGTTAGGATGCGGCTGGCCCAATCACAAAACCTATAAATGGAGTGATACGAAGGAACTTCTGAAGTACGGGGATGACAATTATTATTATGTAACATACTGGCAGGAACCCCAGACGAATCAGATTCTGGTAGAAGAGGGCGTGGAAAAAGGGCAGGATATAGGAACCAGAATCTATCTGAGAGGAAAATGTACTGTTACCCCGGAAGATAAAGAGAAAAAGATTCTGCTGAAATCCGGTGAAAGTGTGGAGTGCAGGGTGGAAATTCCGGATACAGTACAGGCACCTGTGAGAAAAGGCGATAAACTGGGGAGAATCGCCTATTATCTTAATGGAAAGATGCTATCTGCCTGTCCGGTCTATGCGGAGAAATCTGTGGAAAAGGTCAGCTTTAAATGGTATACGGAAAAGGTTTTCCATGATTTCTTTCATTGACAGGACTGTTTGGGAAAGAAACTCAAGATATGAAAACACCGGGATATTATAAAAGATCCTATGCAATCCATAGAAGTATTCTATTGATTGGGAACTCTGATTTAATGATTTAAAGGGTTGATATACTAAAGAGGGGTTGTTATAATAGAAAGAACAACGTAGCTGTGAAAGGTTGCAGCAGTTACGAAACAGTTTAGAGTCTGTTTGAAAAATCATTCCCGCTTGCAGAAAGCCTTTTTCAAACACGCTCTAGGAAAGACAGAGGAAAAACGATATGAATCAGTTAGAAATACTCAGAGAAAGTCTTGGCCAGTGCGACGAGATCATTCTGGATGCCCTTATCATGAGAAACAGGATTGTAGAGGACATTATGGCATATAAAGAAGCCAACGGACTTCAGATCTTACAGCCGGAGCAGGAAGCCAAACAGAAAGAATGGCTTGAAAACAGAATGGAAGGCAGACGCCATAAAGATGAGGTAACCGATGTATTTGAATGTATCCGTACCAACAGTAAACGTATCCAGGCAAGAAAACTCTTCAACTATAACATTGTACTGATCGGATTTATGGGCGCAGGAAAATCCACAATTTCCGATTTCCTTAAGAATGTATTTGCCATGGATGTGGTAGAGATGGATCAGATCATTGCCCAGAGACAGGGAATGAGTATTTCCGATATCTTCGAGACATACGGTGAGCAGTATTTCCGTGATCTTGAGACAAATCTGCTTATCGAAATGCAGTCACGCAGCAATGTTGTGATCTCCTGCGGCGGTGGTACTCCAATGAGAGAGTGCAATGTAGTAGAGATGAAGAAGAATGGCCGTGTTGTTCTCCTCACAGCAAAACCGGAGACAATCCTTGACCGCGTCAAAAATAACCATGACCGTCCGCTGATCGAGAACAATAAGACTGTTCCATTTATCGCAGATCTGATGGAGAAACGCCGCGCTAAATACGAGGCAGCAGCAGACATTATTATCGAAACAGACGGTAAAAACGAACTGGAGATCTGCGAAGAGCTTGTACACAGACTCCGCACCATGGATGAGAAATAATAATTAAGAAATACAATAACGGGGATTGCTTTACATAGCCTGATGACCGGCTACGGAGAGCAGTCCCTTTTGTTTTGATCGCGGATATCCACTTGCCTGGAGGATATTATATAAGTGAAAATTTTGTGAAATTCCGTACTCTATGGTTGACGACAATAAAAAACTACTATATAATTCCTATCGAAATAATATGATAATAAATAAACTGTAATAATAGAAACATAAAATCTATTGTTACAGTTTTCTTTATGTCATAAGAAAGGACAAACCATGAAACAGGCAAGAATATATATTGATGGAATGACCTGCATAAACTGCCAGATAAGGATAGAAAATGAACTAAAAAAAGAGCCGGCTCTGACAGATATATCTGTAAGCTATGAGGCAGGTGAAGCGTCTTTTTCCTATAATCCGGATCGGATATCTCTGAAGCAGATCACGGATATGATAAATAAAATGGGATATTCTGCATCCTCTGAAAAGCTGTCCTGCAAAAAGAAAATACTACAGTCAATCGCAGAGATTCTGCTGATCGTGGTACTGTTTGGAATATTACAGGATTTCGGGATTCTGAACTATCTTGCACCTGCCTCGCTTGCGGATTCGGGAATGAGTTATGGAATGCTGTTTGTGATCGGACTGCTCACTTCCGTACATTGTATCGCCATGTGTGGAGGCATTAATCTGTCCCAGACATTGCAGAAGGATATATCTGAGGAAATCTCAAGATCCATGTTCAGAAATTCTATTCTTTACAATACAGGACGGGTGGTTTCCTATACTACGGTTGGCGCCATTCTGGGGGCAGTCGGTGGACTGGCTGGATTTGGCACAGATCTGCAGACCTCATCACTGCTCCAGGGAATCCTGAAACTGGCAGCAGGAGCTGTTATGATTGTTATGGGAATTAATATGCTGGGAATTTTCCCGTGGCTTCGAAAGTTCAGAATCCGAGTTTCTCTTTTCAATAATAAAGCGGGAAATAAGAGAAGGACTCCCTTTATTATAGGGCTGTGCAATGGACTTATGCCATGCGGTCCATTACAGTCTGTACAGATCATAGCTCTGGCATCTGGAAATCCTTTGGCAGGTGCATTCTCCATGTTTTGTTTCAGCATTGGCACAGTTCCTCTGATGCTGGGATTTGGCTCTGCGGTAGCTTTTCTTGGAAAACGCTTTACAGGTCTGGTGCTGAAGACGGGTTCAATTTTAATTGTGGTCATGGGGCTTTCAATGATGACACAGGGAACTGCGCTGACAGGTCTGAACTCTCTGCAGGTATCCCGGACAGCAGACGCAGGTTCACAAGAAACAGGAGATACAGCAGTTGAAAAGAACGGAATACAATATGTTTATAGTCAGCTTCAGTCCGGCAAATATCCGGATATCATTGTTAAAGCAGGCGAGCCGGTAGAGTGGGAGATTGAAGCATCAGAAGACAACATCAACGGATGCAATTACAAGATATTCCTGCAGGATTTTGGTCTGGAGCATACTTTTACAGAGGGAAAAAACATAATAAAATTCACACCTGAACAGGCAGGAACTTATACTTATACCTGCTGGATGGGAATGATCACAGGGAAAATTCATGTGGAAAATAATTAATATGAGGAGACAGAAGAATGAAAAAAATAATTGCAGCAGTCATGATAACAGCGATACTGCTCACAGCATTTGCGGGATGCGGAAAAGAAAAAACAGCACAAACTTCTGAAAATACGACAAATGAGGTAACAAAAGTAACTTCTGGCAATGCACTGAGCATTCCGACAGATGAACTGTCTGAAAATGCAGAATTTTACCCGGTAGATGTAGACGGCACAGAAATGGAAGTGATTGCAGTAAAAGATTCCACAGGAACCATACGCACAGCATTCAACACCTGCCAGATATGCTATGATTCCGGCAAAGGATACTATAAACAGGAAGGCGATAAGCTGGTCTGCCAGAACTGTGGAAATTCCTTTACCATGGATCAGGTAGGAGAAATCTCCAGAGGATGCGATCCATGGCCGATCCTGGATGAGAATAAAACAGTGACAGATGAAGAAATAGAAATTTCCTATGATTTTCTGAAAGCCTCCGCTGATATTTTCGCAAACTGGAAAAAGGCATAATCCAGCGAGGGTAATAACATAAACAAAGACCGTTTTCTATATACATGTGCCCATAAAGATACAACGCTGTATATAAAAACGGTCTTGTTGTATTTAGCTTGTCTTATAATCCCATTCCTTCTGTGCCTGTTCGATTACATAATTCTTAAAAGCCTCCACAACAGGCGGATGATAAACATTCTTTAACATTGCCATATAGAAGTTTCTCTGCCAGCTTGGAGATACAAGAGG
Organism: Blautia luti; assembly: GCF_033096465.1. Taxonomy (NCBI): domain Bacteria; kingdom Bacillati; phylum Bacillota; class Clostridia; order Lachnospirales; family Lachnospiraceae; genus Blautia; species Blautia luti. Next base: position 1,446,003 of record NZ_AP028156.1, read on the forward strand.
CAGAATCTTTACATTCAGTGATTGCAGGATAGGAATATTGGGAGCCACACAGATACCAAATCCATTGGAGACAAAGCCTGCAGCAACCTGATCTTCATCAATCTCATAGGCAACATCCGGTTTCTGACCGATGCGCTCAAACAATCCGTCAATAATATGTCTCAGACCACTTCTTTTCTTAAATATGATCTGTTTATAAGGAATAGTATCCTCCAGACAAACCTCCTCTTTTGCTGCCAGCGGATGGTCAGAAGGTACGATCACCACCAGTTCCTGTCTGGCAACAGGTATAAATTCAATCAGTGGTTCATTATCAATCATAGAGCAGAAACCCAGATCATATTTTTTCTCTTTTAAACCATTTAAAATATCAGCTGTTAAAACTTTGTCACAATACAGATTAAAATCAATCTTTTTCGTTGGATTTACCGCGAGAAATCCTCTCATGATCTTCGGGAGAAAGTCAATTCCCAGAGTGCGCAGGAATGCAACATCAATACAGCCCTCTCCCTTACCGGCCAGCTTCAGGCTGTTCACAGAAGAGTCCAGACGGTTCAGCACTTCTTCAACGTCTTTGAGAAAAACCTTTCCATATTTGGTAAGTGTAACATTTCTTCCGTTTTTTTCAAACAGTTTTACGCCCAGTTCTTCCTCGAGAGTGGAGATCGCATAACTCAGCGAAGGCTGGGTGATCGCCAGAATATCAGCGGCTTTTGTGTAATGCTCAATATGAGCCAGCGTAGAAAAGTACCGCAGATGATACAGGTTCATAGAAAAACTCCTTTCTCTGATAAGTATTTTATAAGTGACCATATTTTATGTGCAGGCTTTCTCAGTCCTTTAATGCTTCGGAAAACTATAATTATAGTCACTCTTGCACAAATAATCCGCGCTGTATTTGTCATATACGTAGATTATATCATGATGTATTGAAAAAATCTATGAATTTAAAGGATAGAACTAATTTGTTTTATATTTAACAAAGATATATAATGCTTATATCAAAAAGATACAAAATATTATCAAAATAAATAAAAAAATTATGCGATTTTATGAGGAGGACATAAGATGTCAAAAGAATTTCCAATTACTATCAGTTCCTGGACACTGGGAGATCAGTGCAAATTTGAAGACAGAGTGATCGCTGCAAAGAACGCAGGATACGAAGGAATCGGCCTTCGTGCAGAAACTTATGTAGATGCGTTGAATGAGGGACTTTTTGACAAAGACATTCTTGCTATTCTGGACAAACATGGTATGAAAGTAACAGAGGTTGAGTACATCGTACAGTGGGCAGAAGAGCACAGATCTTACGAACAGAAATACAAAGAACAGCTCTGCTTCCATATGTGTGAATTATTTGACGTAAAACAGATCAACTGCGGTCTGATGGAAAACTATTCTGTAGAATATACTGCTCAGAAATTAAGAGAATTATGCCAGAGAGCAGGAAAATACATCATCGGTGTTGAACCAATGCCATACAGCGGAATCCCGGATATGAAAAAAGGCTGGGCAGTTGTAAAGGCAGCTGACTGCGAGAATGCAAAACTGATCATGGATACCTGGCACTGGGTAAGAGCAAATCAGCCGGTTGACCTTTCTGTGATCGAAGACATCCCTGCAGACAAGATCGTATCCATCCAGATCAACGATGTATGGGAAAGACCATATGCAACAACGATCTTAAGAGACGAATCCATGCATGACCGTCTTGCTCCCGGAACAGGAATCGGATGTACAGCAGCATTCGTTAAGATGGTAAAAGAAAAAGGAATCAAACCAAACGCAATCGGCGTAGAAGTCATCAGCGATGCAATCCTTGCAAAAGGACTTGAATATGCTGCAAACCATACATATGAGAACACAAAGAAAGTGCTTGAAGAAGCATGGCCGGAGGTTCTTCAGTAAAAAGAAAAGGAGAAGGTCACATGAAATTTAATGCAATGTTTCAGCCGATCAATATCGGACCAATGACAGTAAAGAACCGCTTCGTAGTTCCACCAATGGGAAACAACTTTGCAAACACAGACGGAAGCATGAGCGAACAGTCCGCTGCTTATTATAGTGAAAGAGCAAAAGGCGGCTTTGGTTTGATCACAATCGAAGCAACAGTAGTACATAAAGGCGCAAAGGGCGGTCCTCGCAAACCATGTCTTTATGATGACTCCACAATCGAAAGCTTCCGTAAGGTAGTAGATGCCTGTCATGCAGAGGGAGCAAAGGTTTCCGTACAGCTTCAGAATGCAGGTCCTGAAGGAAATGCAAAGAATGCAGGTGCACCGATCGAGGCAGCTACAAGCATTCCGTCAGACTGCGGAAGAGATACACCGAAGGAAGTTACAACTGAAGAAGTTTATGAACTGGTAAAAGGCTATGGCCTCGCAGCAAAGAGAGCCATGGAAGCAGGTGTAGATGCAGTTGAGATCCATATGGCACATGGCTATCTGGTAAGTACCTTCCTTTCCCCAAGAACAAATAAGAGACTGGACGAATTTGGTGGTTCCTTTGAGAACAGAATGCGTTTCTCCCGTCTGATCATTGAAGAAGTAAAGAAGATGACAGAAGGAAAAATCGCAGTTCTTGCAAGAATCAACAGCTGTGATGAAGTACCGGGTGGTCTTGATGTGCATGACAGTGCTGCGATCGCTGCATATCTGGAAGGATGCGGGCTGGATGCAATCCATGTATCCCGTGCCGTTCATATCCGTGATGAATTTATGTGGGCACCGACAGTCACACACGGCGGTTTCTCCGCTTCTCAGGTAGAAGAGATCAAACGTGCCGTATCTATCCCGGTGATCACAGTAGGACGTTATACAGAACCGCAGTTTGCGGAATTAATGGTAAAAGAAGGACGCTGCGATCTGGTTGCATTCGGACGTCAGAGTCTTGCAGATCCTTATATGCCATTAAAAGCACAGGAAGAAAGACTGGAGGATATGATCCCATGTATCGCATGTCTTCAGGGCTGCGTGGCAAACATGTATGCAGGAAAACCTGTATGCTGTCTTGTAAACCCATTCCTTGGACATGAAGCTGAGGGCATCGCTCCTGCAGAAAAAGCTAAGAAGGTAATGGTAATCGGCGGCGGTGTTGCAGGTCTTTGCGCTGCATTTATCGCACAGGAAAAAGGTCATCAGGTAACACTTTATGAAGCAAGTGATAAACTTGGCGGAAACATGCGGCTTGCTGCTTATCCTCCGGGAAAAGGCGACATCACAAACATGATCCGCAGCTATATCGTTCGCTGCCAGAAAGCAGGCGTAACAATCAAGATGAATCAGGAAGTAACTCTGGATCTTATCAAGGAAGAGAAGCCAGACAGCGTAATTGTTGCTTCCGGTTCCAGAACACTGATCCTTCCAATTGAAGGAATCAACAATCCTGCAATCATTCACGGCTCTGATCTCCTTGATGGCAAGAGAGCAGCAGGTAAGAAAGTCCTGGTTGTAGGTGGTGGAATGGTTGGATGCGAAACAGCAGCATTCCTCGGAGAGCAGAACCATGACGTAACAGTGATCGAGTTCAGAGATACTGTAGGTGCAGACGTGATCCACGAACATAGAGTTTACCTGATGAAAGATTTCGAAGATTACGGAATCAAAGAGATCACAGGCGCAAAAGTATGCAAGTTCTATGAAGACGGCGTAGAGTACGAGACAGCAGATGGACAGAGACATGAGTCAAGAGGATATGATTCAGTTATTCTTTCCATGGGATTCAGAAACTACAATCCATTTGGCGAAGAGATCAAAGCAATCGTACCGGATACCTATGTGATTGGCGATGCGATCCGCGCAAGAAGAGCACTTGATGCTACGAAAGAAGCGTATGAAGTAGCTTCTGTATTATAATTGAGAATAACTTTACAAATGAAAAAATATCCAGGTACACACAAAAAGAACGTACCTGGATGCTGACAAAAATATTTCAGGAGGCAAAAAGGAAATGGAACAGAGAATCAAAGGAACAACAGGATTAATGGCACTCATCGGAAGCCCGGTAGGACATTCAGGATCACCGGCAATGTACAACTTCAGCTTCCGTTATCACAACCTTGACTATGCTTACATGGCATTCGACATCAAGGAAGACCAGGTTCCGGCTGCTCTGGATGCAATGCGTCTTTTCAAAATGAGAGGTGCAAACGTAACTATGCCATGCAAGAACGAAGTTGCAAAACATATGGACGAGCTTTCACCAGCTGCAAGAATTATCGGTGCAGTTAACACGATCGTAAACGAAGATGGCAAGCTCATCGGTCACATCACAGATGGTATCGGATTTGTCCGCAACTTAAAAGAGCACGGCGTTGATGTGAAAGGTAAAAAAATGGTAGTTCTCGGTGCCGGCGGAGCTGCAACAGCAATCCAGGTACAGTGCGCATTAGACGGTGCAGAATCCATTTCCATTTTCAATCCGAAGGACTCATTCTTTACACGTGCAGAATCTACAGCAGAGAAGCTGAAAAAAGAAGCACCGGAATGCAAAGTTCAGGTATTTGATCTGGCAGATGAGGCAAAACTGAAAGAAGAAGTAGCAAAAGCAGATATCCTTGTAAATGCAACACTTGCAGGAATGAAGCCTCATGAAGATGTAACTCTGATCAAAGACAAATCCATGTTCCGCCCTGACCTTGTAGTAGCAGATGTTGTTTACAATCCTGCTGAAACGAGAATGGTAAAAGAAGCAAAAGAAGCAGGCTGCAAGCTTGCGATCGGCGGAAAAGGAATGCTGTTATGGCAGGGCGCTGAGTCCTATAAACTTTACACAGGATTGGAAATGCCAACTGATGAATACCAGAAATTCCAGGCAGAAAACGAAAACAAATAATTATCAGAAAGGATTCATGAATCAGGTTTCATGGATCAAGATAAAACATCTTAAATTGTAGGAGATTAAAATGAAACAGAAAACAAACAAAATGCTCATTTTCACCTCTCTTGCAGCATATTTTACCTATTTCATCCATGGAATCGGTGCTTCTATCCTTGGGCAGTACAAACCGGAGTTTGCTGCTGCCTGGGGTGCCAAGACTCTGGCAGATGGTACTCTGGATGTAAGTATGGTAGTATCTGTAATTGCGGCACTTGGACTGGGACGTCTGATTTCCCTTCCTTTCTCCGGTCCTCTGTCTGACAAATATGGACGAAGATTGAGCGGAATTATAGGTGTGCTTTGTTATGTGGCATACTTCTTTGGGATGGCCAATTCCACATCCATGGCAATGGGATATGCATTTGCAGTGATCGGTGGAATCGCAAACTCTTTCCTTGATACTTGTGTAAGCCCGACATGTATGGAAATCTATGTAAACAATCCGTCAGTAGCGAACCTGTTTACAAAGTTCTCCATCTGTCTGAGTCAGTTCCTGCTTCCGTTCCTGATCGGTATCGTAGCATCTGCAAATATGTCATACAAGACAATCTTTATTGTTGCAGGTATTGCGATCTTCATCGACGGAATCCTGATCATGATCCTTCCTTTTCCTAAGAGAGAGAAACCTGCACAAGCAAAAACTGAGAAAAAGAAATCCGGACACAGGATTTCTCCTGCAGCGATCGCAGCAATCCTGATCGGATTTACAAGTTCTTCCACATTCATGCTGTGGCTCAATTGCAACCAGGAGCTTGCACGTTCCTATGGAATGTCAGATCCATCCAAAATCCAGTCTCTGTATGCACTGGGAACCGCAGCTGCAATCCTTGCAACTGCTGCCTTCATTAAGAAAGGCTTAAAAGAGATCAATGTACTGATCATTTATCCGCTGATCTCTACCATTATGCTTGCGCTCTGCTACTTTATCCAAGCTCCGTTTATCTGTCTGGTAGGCGGTTTTGTTATCGGTTATGCAGGCGCCGGTGGTGTACTTCAGCTGGCAGTTTCCACTACAGCAGAGTTCTTCCCTGAGAACAAGGGAACAGCAACCTCTCTGGTAATGATCGCATCCAGTATCGCAAACTACACAATTTTAAGTCTTGCCGGATACATTACCAAAGTAGGCGGAAGCGGCGCACCGAGAATGATCCTGCTTCTGAACATGGCGGTGACTATCTGCGGTATTTTACTTGCACTGTTTGTAAAGAAGAACAGAAATAAGTAAGTTACAGAAACAAATAAGATACAGAAATCCCATGATGTTGAAATCCAATCCAACCGAAGATACGTTTGGACGTTACAAGCTTCAAATTCATTTTCCGGTCGGATTGGATTTCTTTTTCAATCAGATTGTTTAATAATTAACAAAAAAGATAGAAAACACATCAAAAAATATAGAAATAATCTAACAATTCACTGAAAAGGAGAATGTGTATGGCGCATACAAGAACACAAAGAAGAGAAAATGAACTGCCCTACATCCCCTTTGGACCATTTCAGATAAGACTTCCGTTTATTCACTACAAGATAGAATCTGTTGAGTTCATTCAGGGTCTGATCCTGGGCGTAACAGCACTGGCTGCCGTTCCTTATCTGGAACAGTATCTGGGGCTTCCTTATGAACTGGCATGGAGCTGTGTAATTATTGAGACATTTCTTTATCTGCTCCACAGTTTTCTGGGTGATCCGGTCGTACCGGGATGGATCACACCGACACTGCCGTTGACCATTGTATTCCTGGAAGGTTTCCCTATGGGAAAAGAACGAATACAGGCAATGATCGCATTGCAGATGCTGGTAGGTTTTGTATTCATATTTATGGGTATCACAAAGCTCGCTGATAAGTTTGTTCATGCAGTTCCGGATTCTGTCAAGGGCGGTATCCTTCTGGCAGCTCCTGTTACAGTTATGGCCGGACAGCTTGGGGAAGGCGGAAACATGCACAAATATCCGTTGGCGATTGTAGCAGGTGTTGGTCTACTGATCCTGATCAGTTTCTCTGATAAATATCAGGAGAAGAGAAAGACAAACAAATTCCTTGACTTTGTGGCAAGATACGGCAACCTTTTCCCATATCTGATCGCTATGGTAGTGGGACTTCTGGTGGGAGAACTGGATGCTCCGGGACTGGAGATCAGAACTTTTATCAAGATTCCGCAGTTTAAAGAGATCATTGATCAGGTAAGTATCTTCGGTGTGGGAATCCCGCCATTATCCATGTATATTAAAGCATTACCGCTTGCTTTGGTATGCTATGTAATTGCGTTTGGTGATTTTGTTACAACAGAGACTCTGGTAACAGAGGCAAGACAGGCACGTGATGATGAGTATATTGATTTCAATTCCAGCCGTTCCAATCTGGTCAGCGGTCTGAGAAACCTGATCCTTTCTGTCATTGCACCATTCCCGCCACTTTCAGGTCCGTTATGGGTTGGAATGACAGTATCTGTATCCATGCGTTACAAAGAAGGAAAGAAAGCGATGAAATCCCTTCTTGGAGGAATGTCCTCTTTCCGCCTGGCTACCTTCTTAAGTGTTCTGATCATTCCGGTAGTAAGTTTCTTCCGCCCGATCTTCGGTGTTGGATCATCCATTACTCTGATGTTCCAGGCATTTGTATGTGCAAGGATTGGTATGGATTACTGTAAGAGTGACCGGGACAAGATGATCGGAGGTGTAATGGCAGCAGTCCTTGCCACACAGGGAACTGCATGGGCATCTGCATGGGCTTTGGCAGTCGGCTTCGGACTGAACATTTTCCTGTCAAACTGGAGCCCATTTGAGAAGAAAGCGCTAAAATAGTCAAAGAGTTCAAAAGAGAATCTCGTAACCGGAGTTCTTTTTTTGAACTCTTTTCAGAAAATGAAAAGACCAGGAAGAGCGGTACTTCCTGGCCTTTAAACGGAGTAGGTTTTGTCAAAATTTTAAGGAGTATTTGACTAAAATAATATATAATTTGACCGGATCACGGTCAGATTACCTGAAATTATAAGCTGCTGTGAATAATATCCAGCACCTGTTTTAATTCATTCACACCGATCTGTCCAGGAGCGGAAGCCTTGGAAGCAGCGCCGAAAGTGAGAGCTGAGACGAATGTCTCACCTGTCAGACGGCTGACAACGCCTGTTCCTGCCATGGACATAGTAATGATCGGGCGGTCTGCATATTTTTCAGACATTTCCAGAGTAGCAGAAAGCAGTGTAAGAACGTCCTGTTTGCAGGTAGGCATAACTGCAATTTTCGGAATATCTGCGCCGAAATCCTGCATCATGCGGAGGCGTCTGATGATTTCATCCTTCTCCGGAGTCTTAAAGAAATCATGATTGGAAGCAATTACTTTTACACCTGCTTCATGAGCAGCATCGATGATCGTCTTAACGACATCGTCACCTGTAAATGCTTCTACATCGATTAAATCTACATAACCGCTCTGAGCAGCTGCGATATTTAAAGCAGCATAATCGCTTACAGAGATTTCTTTCTCGCCGCCTTCTTTGGAAGTACGGAAAGTAAGAAGAACCGGAATGTCTTTTAAAACATCTCGAAGTGCTTTGGCTGTTTCTAATACCTTTTTTGTAGTAAAGACATCATCGAACCAGTCTACACGCCATTCAACCACATCAACTGGAAGAGTAGTGATCTTTTTTGCTTCTTCAAGAATGTCTGTTGTTTTTTTTCCTACGATCGGAACGCAGATCTTCGGTCTGCCTTCACCGATCACAATATTTCTTACCTGAACTGTGTTCATTTTCTCATCCTCATATTTCTTATATTAAGAATAGCCGAATTGAATTAATATCTGCAGCTAAAACAGACAGCAGGACATGTACACTTTGCGCGGAGTTATATATGGCACATCCCCAGCAGTCTGTAAAAGCGGCCTATATCAAATCCCGGTATCAGAAGACTAAGCCTGATACTGGAATGAGATACCTTTAAAATCAGTCATCATAGGAGATGTGAAGGATCTCTTTCATATGCTCGATCGGCATTGGTTCGCCTGTCCATAATTCGAATGCAGCAGAACCCTGGAATAACATCATTCCAAGACCGTTCATTGTCTTGCAGCCTACTTCTTTCGCCATGGAACGCATCTTTGTTTCCAGTGGAGAGTAAGGCACATCGATAACGATCAGTTCAGGACGGAAATAGGATTTGTCAGGAACAACAGACTGTCCTTCTAATGGTTTCATTCCAACGCCAGTAGCGTTAACGAAAATGAAACTGTCATCCATTTCAGCTTTCAGTTTATCAAGGTCTGCCAGATCATAAAGAACTGCATGGCAGGATGTCTTTGCGTTGATCTTCTCTACTGTGGATACTGCACGATCCCAGAATTCATCCTTGCGGTTGAAGATTGTGATCTCAGCAACACCGTCTAATGCAGCCTGGATCTCGATAGCAGTAGCAGCGCCGCCTGCACCGACGATTGTCATTTTCTTTCCGATCACATCAATATCGTTGTCTTTCAGAGCAGACATAAATCCGATACCATCTGTGATGTGGCCTGTAAGATGACCATTGTCGTTTACGATCGTGTTGACGGCACCGCATAATTCTGCTGCAGGAGAGAGCTCATCCAGATATTTTCCAACCAGAGTTTTGTTCGGCATGGAAACATTGGAACCTCTCATTTTCAGCGTACGGATCGCTTTTACTGCGTCTTCGATTTCATCTGCACCAACCTCGAATGCAAGGTAAGCGTAGTCATACCCAAGTTTTGCAAAAGCCTCATTCTGCATTGCAGGAGAGCTGGAGTGACGGATCGGGTAAGCCATCAGACCGATTAATTCAGTATGTCCGGTAATTCTTTCAGCCATTATAATAGCTCCTTTCGTAATTTGTTGTAAAGTATTTTACTGAAGATATCCCATCAGAGAAAGTGTGTTGAGGATATTTCTTCCTTCCATAGTTCCGTCGATGATTCTTCTTGCACGTTTGCTGTCACCGATATTCAGAATTTCTATATCTTCGGAAGCGAATGCATTTGCCAGTTCTGTATAAAGCTGTCCCTGAGCTCTCATACCAAGACATACAAAGCCATAGTCAAATGGAAGTTCGCGCTCGCCCTGTGCATCTTTTACAAGGAAAGAGCTGTCTTTTACTTCCTGAAGGGCTGTTTTTGTAAGCTGAGCTACATGGTGTTTCTTCATCTGATCTTTCATATCATTCTTTGTAACAGGGTCAAGGTCACGTCCGATCTGATCCATCATCTCTACAATAGAGATTTCAGCATTTCTTGCTGCGAAGAATTCTACAACGTCAAGACCAACAGCACCGCCGCCGACAACAACAACTTTCTTGCCTGTCATATCTTCCGGATAGTCGTTGATATGGTTGATCATTCCAAGGATAGAAGCAACTTTGCCGCCTTCTTTATCGATACGGTCATGAAGACCTTTGATCGGAGGAAGCAGTGGTGCGGAACCAGTGGAGGTTACGATCAGGTTTGGATGGAACTTGCGGATATTTTCCGGTGTTCCTTCTGTATTCTTGAAGATGTAAAGGTTGTCAAGCTGCTCTGCTCTGTGGATCTGGTAGTTCGGGAAGTCAGCCAGACGTTTCTTTGCAGGAATCTTGGAGATGATAGAGGCAAGACCGCCAAGAGTTTCGCCTTTTTCCAAAAGGAAAGTGTTACAGCCTACTTCAGCGGCTGTACAGGCAGCTTCCAGTCCGGCAGTACCACCGCCGATAACTACAACGTTACAGTTTTTATTTACATGCTGTTTCTTATAAACATCGCCTTCAAGTACGGATGGGTTTACAGTACAGCGGATCGGGCGGTTGAAGCCGATTCTGTTTCCGGCACATCCGATATTACAGGAGATACATTTACGAAGATCACATTCTTTGCCTGCAGCAACTTTGTTTACCCATGCAGGTTCTGCGATCAGGCCACGTCCCATACCGATCAGGTCTGCATCGCCGTCTGCAAGAATCTGTTCAGCAACCTTCGGGTCACGGATGTTACCCATGGAGATACATGGCTTGCCGAATTTTTCCTTGACAGCTTTTGGCATGTAGGAACGCCATCCGTCTTTCATGTAGTTTGCATCGATCTGATACTGGATAGAACCATTTAAACCGCAGGAAACGTCGAAGATATCAACTTCGTCCTGTACATATTCAAGGTATTCCAGAGTATCTTCCAGAGTGTTTCCGCCTTCCATCAGTTCGTCTGCACTGAGACGGAGCAGGATCGGGAAGAATGGTCCAACCTGTTTTCTTACTTCTTCGATGACCATACGGCAAAAACGTGTTCTGTTTTCTACAGATCCGCCAAATTCATCAGTACGTTTGTTTGTCAGAGGGGAGAGAAACTGGCTGATCAGATAGGAATGCCCTGCGTGGATTTCTACTGCATCAAAACCTGCTGCCTGAGCTCTCTTGGCTGCTTCTCCGTATTTCTTTACAATATGATGGATCTCTTCTACAGTTAACGGACGCGGGATTTCACCGCCGTCTTTGGAAGGTACATCAGATGCGGAAACCGGCTGCATATTTGTACGGGAAGAAACTGCGGAAGCACCTGCATGGTTGATCTGAATTGCAACACAGGTACCGTATTTGTGAATTTCTTCTGTAAATTTGTACAGACGTGGTAGATAGTTGTCATGGTCAATACGAAGCTGAGTAGTTCCGTTGGAACCCTGCGGAGAATCTACACTTGCGTTCTCTACGATGATCAGACCGGTGCCGCCTTTTGCGCGTTCTTTGTAATAATTGATATGAAGAAAACTCATTTCTCCATTCTGTTCTCCGTAGTTAGTTCCCATAGGCATCATAACAATACGGTTTTTGATAGTCATATTTTTTATTGTAAGTGGTGTGAAAATATGCTGATAATTGCTTTTCATTATGCGTTTCCTCCTGGATTTTTTACTGGATTTCTTTGATATGTTAATTATATAACAAAGCATTCCGTAAATCTAATTGATAATACCTGCTATATAATAAAATTAATCTATTGTTTTTCGAAAAAATCTGGTATGCTTGATATGCTGTTCAGGTCAGAAAATAGAAATATGTTTTATTAAGTGAAAGATGCCGGATAAAACAGGCTTTTTTAACTTTCTGCCATTTTTTTAACAAAAAAGTCAAAAAATTATTGAAATATCCTTCCAAAAAAGGTAGAATTATAATCGGCTAAATTTTTGGGTTAACTTTTAAAAATTCTCATAAAGATGGAGGGCAAACAAGAATGAGTAATGCAACACAAAGCTTAGCAGGCACAAGAATTACTTCTTTGCTTGACGCAAACAGTTTTGTCGAAATCGGTCAGAGCGTAACAGCCAGATCTACAGATTTCAACATCACTGAAAACAAAGCACCATCTGACGGTGTTATCACCGGATATGGCGTAATCGATGACAAACTGGTTTACGTATACAGCCAGGATGCATCTGTATTAAACGGTACTGTTGGTGAAATGCATGCGAAGAAAATTACCAGACTTTATGATCTGGCAATGAAAACAGGTGCACCGGTTATCGGACTGGTTGACTGCGCAGGTATCCGTCTTCAGGAAGCTACAGATGCTCTGGAAGCTTTTGGCGAGATTTATCTGAAACAGACACTGGCTTCCGGCGTTGTTCCGCAGATCACAGCTGTATTCGGAACCTGTGGCGGTGGTATGGCAGTTATTCCTGCTCTTACAGATTTCACATTTGTAGAAGAGAAAAAAGGAAAAATGTTCATCAATACACCAAACGCACTGGAAGGAAATAACAAAGACAAATGCGACACAGCAGCTGCAGCATTCCAGAGTGCTGAAACAGGTGTGATCGATGGTGTTGGTACAGAAGAAGAAATCATTGGCCAGATTCGTTCTTTAGTATCACTTCTTCCTTCTAATAACGAAGATACAGATAACTACACAGAATGCACAGATGATCTGAACCGTGTATGTGCAGATCTTGCGAACTGTGCAGGTGACACAGCAATCGCTCTGTCACAGATTGCTGACAACGGCGTATTTTTTGAGACAAAAGCTGATTTCGCGAAAGACATGGTTACAGGATTTGTCCGCTTAAACGGAGCTACTGTAGGTGCTGTTGCGAACAGAAGTGAAGTATACGATGCTGAAGGCAATAAGACAGAAGAATTTGACGGAACCATCTCTGCAAGAGGTGCAAGAAAAGCAGCTGATTTCGTGAAATTCTGTGATGCTTTTGATATTCCGGTACTGACTCTTACCAATGCAACAGGCTTCAAAGCCACTGTATGCAGTGAGAAGATGATGGCGAAATCTGTCGGAGAACTGGTTGCTGCATTTGCAGACGCTACAGTTCCGAAGGTAAACGTAGTGATCGGTAAGGCTTACGGTACAGCATACGTTGCAATGAACAGCAAATCCATCGGTGCAGATCTTGTATATGCATGGGATAACGCAGAAATCGGTATGATGGATGCTTCCCTCGCTGCAAAGATCATGTATGCAGATGCTGACGCTGCTACATTAAACGAGAAAGCTGCTCAGTACAGAGAACTTCAGAATGGTGTCGCTTCTGCAGCTGAAAGAGGCTATGTTGATACTGTGATCAGCCCGGCTGACACAAGAAAATATGTAATCGGTGCATTTGAAATGCTGTTCACAAAAAGGGAAGATCGTCCGTCTAAGAAACACGGAACGGTCTAAGCGAGGTGAAGCATATGAAGACATTCAAAAAAATAACTTCTGTCTGCATGGCACTTCTCGTAATGGCTGCACTGATCATCGGCAGTACTTCCATGGTATTTGCTGCTGATAAGGTTGATGACTCTGTAAAAAACACACTGGTAAACACCGCTGAGGGTCTTACAGATACCATCATCGGACTGGCAGATGCAGATATTGAGAATTACCTGAATTCAGGAGACGACTTTACTACAAGTGCCATGCAGTCCTGGCAGTCTTCCAAAGATGAACTTGGATCAAAGAAGGACAAAAATGGCGAAACTTCTGTAACTTTAAAGGATGACCAGTACACAGTTACAGTTCCTGTGAAATTCGAGAAAGCAGATGCAAACTTTGTTTATGTATTCGATTCTACAGGAACACCTGTTTCCCTGTCTGTAGACGTACAGTACGGCATGGGAAAAACTCTCCAGAGAGCAGGACTTAACACTCTGATGGGTATTGGAACTGTATTCGTAATGCTGATTTTATTAAGTCTTCTGATCTCTCTGTTCAGATTCATCCCGAATCCTGAAGCAAAGAAAGCAGCAGAAGCCAAAGCAGCTAAGGAAGTAAAAGAAGCAGAAGCAGCTGCAGCAGCTCCAGCAGTACAGGCAGCAGAAGAAAACCTTGCAGATGACGGAGAACTGGTAGCTGTTATCGCAGCAGCAATTGCAGCAGCAGAAGGAACTACAACAGACGGATTCGTAGTTCGTTCCATCCGCAAAGTAAAAAGAAATAGAAGATAATTGAAAGAATCGTTTAGGAGGATTTTAAAATGAAAAGCTATACAATTACAGTAAACGGTACAGCATATGAAGTAACTGTTGAAGAAACAGGAAGCGTATCCGCTCCGGCAGCAGCTCCAGCTGCAGCACCTAAGGCAGCTCCGAAAGCAGCACCAAAAGCAGCAGCTCCTGCAGCAGGCGCAGGTTCAGTGAAAGTAACTGCTTCCGTACCAGGAAAAGTTGTCAAAGTAGCAGCAAGCGTTGGACAGGCAGTAAAGGCCGGAGACAGCGTAGTTATTCTTGAATCCATGAAAATGGAAATCCCTGTAGTAGCTCCTCAGGACGGTACCATTGCAAGCATTGATGTTGCAGAAGGTGCCTCTGTAGAAAACGGAGATACTTTAGCAACAATGAACTAAGACGGGAGGTAGTCAAATGTCTTATGTAACAGAAACATTGTCCAACCTGATTCATCAGACAGCATTCTTTAATCTGACATGGGGCAATTACCTGATGATCGCAGTAGCCTGCGTATTCCTTTACCTTGCTATCAAGAAAGGATTCGAGCCGCTTCTGCTTGTTCCTATCGCATTCGGTATGCTGCTTGTAAATATCTATCCGGACATTATGGCAAATCCGGAAGATATGTCCAATGGTGTAGGTGGACTTCTTCATTATTTCTACATCCTTGATGAGTGGAGTATCTTACCATCCCTGATCTTCATGGGTGTAGGTGCCATGACAGACTTCGGTCCGCTGATCGCCAACCCGATCAGCTTCCTGATGGGTGCAGCAGCACAGCTTGGTATCTATGCAGCTTACTTCCTTGCAATTTTCCTTGGATTCAACGGAAAAGCAGCAGCAGCAATCTCCATCATCGGTGGTGCTGATGGCCCGACTTCCATTTTCCTTGCAGGTAAACTGGGACAGTCTGCACTGATGGGACCGATCGCAGTGGCAGCATATTCCTATATGTCACTGGTTCCGATCATCCAGCCGCCTATCATGAAACTCTGCACAACAGAGAAAGAACGTAAGATCAAAATGGATCAGCTTCGTCCGGTTTCCAAACTGGAGAAGATCCTGTTCCCGATCGTTATCACAATCGTTGTTTGTCTGATCTTGCCTACAACAGCTCCTCTGGTTGGTATGCTCATGCTTGGTAACCTGTTCAGAGAGTGCGGCGTTGTAAAACAGCTGACAGAAACAGCTTCCAATGCCCTGATGTATATCGTAGTTATCCTTCTGGGTACATCTGTAGGTGCTTCCACAAGTGCAGAAGCATTCTTAAATGCAGATACTCTGAAGATCGTAGTTTTAGGTCTTGTTGCATTCGCAATCGGTACATTCGGTGGATGTATGCTTGGTAAACTGCTTTGCAAACTGACTCACGGACGTATCAACCCGCTGATCGGTTCCGCAGGTGTATCCGCAGTACCTATGGCAGCCCGTGTATCCCAGAAAGTGGGTGCAGAGGCAGATCCTACAAACTTCCTTCTGATGCACGCAATGGGTCCGAACGTTGCCGGTGTTATCGGTACAGCCGTAGCAGCCGGAACATTCATGGCTATTTTTGGTGTATAATTGAATCAATCATTTTTCTGCCTTTACCGCAGTATGCGGTAAAAGCGGGAGAATTTCAGGATTTTTACAGAACTATATAAGGAGATATAATAATGGCAGAATTAGAGAAAAAACCTGTTAAAATTGTGGAAACCATTCTCCGTGATGCTCATCAGTCTCAGATCGCAACACGTATGACCACAGAACAGATGCTTCCGATCGTAGATAAACTTGATAAAGTCGGCTATCACGCAGTAGAGTGCTGGGGTGGTGCAACATTCGATGCATCCCTTCGTTTCCTTCACGAAGATCCATGGGAAAGACTTCGTAAATTACGTGATGGCTTCAAGAACACAAAACTTCAGATGCTTTTCCGTGGACAGAACATCCTTGGATACCGTCCATATGCAGACGATGTTGTAGAATATTTCGTACAGAAATCTGCTGCAAACGGAATTGATATCATCCGTATTTTTGACTGCCTCAATGACCTTCGTAACCTTCAGACAGCTGTAAGCGCTGCAAACAAAGAGAAGGCTCATGCACAGGTAGCTCTTTCCTACACATTAGGAGATGCTTACACACTGGAATACTGGACAGACATTGCAAAACGTATCGAAGATATGGGCGCTGATTCCATCTGTATCAAAGATATGGCAGGTCTTCTCCTTCCAAACAAAGCTACAGAGCTTGTTACAGCATTAAAAGAAACAGTTAAGATCCCGATCGATCTTCATACACATTACACATCAGGTGTAGCTTCCATGACTTACTTAAAAGCAGTAGAAGCTGGTGTAGATATCATCGATACAGCAATGTCCCCATTCGCACTGGGTACTTCCCAGCCTGCAACTGAAGTTATGGTTGAGACATTCAAGGGAACACCATATGACACAGGATTCGACCAGAAACTTCTTTCTGAGATCGCTGACTACTTCCGTCCGATCCGTGACGAAGCTCTTGACAGCGGACTGCTCAATCCGAAGAATCTTGGTGTTAACATCAAGACTTTACTGTACCAGGTACCGGGCGGTATGCTCTCCAACCTGACTTCTCAGCTGAAAGAACAGCACGCAGAAGACAAATTCTACGATGTTCTCGAGGAAGTTCCGCGTGTACGTAAAGACCTTGGTGAACCGCCACTTGTTACTCCGTCTTCCCAGATCGTTGGTACACAGGCTGTATTCAACGTACTTATGGGCGAGAGATACAAAATGGTTACAAAAGAAACAAAGGATATCCTGTTAGGAAAATACGGCGCAACTGTAAAACCGTTCAATCCGGAAGTGCAGAAGAAGTGCATCGGCGATGAGAAACCGATCACCTGCCGTCCTGCAGATCTTCTTGACAACGAACTTGAGAAACTTGAGAGCGAAATGGCTCAGTACAAGGAACAGGATGAGGACGTATTAACATACGCACTGTTCCCACAGGTAGCTATGGACTTCTTCAAATACCGTCAGGCTCAGAAAACAAAAGTTGATGAGACAGCAGCAGACAAGAAGAACGGAGCATATCCAGTTTAACCGAATCAAGTAAGTCCCCTGCTTCAATTGCGAAAAGCAATAAGCAGTGGGTGGGGACTTGCTTGTATCAGAAGGAGTGCAAGCTCCTTCTGATAAACTGCGGAGCAGTTATTCGGTTATGAGCAAGTAGCGAAGCGGATTGCGAATATCCGCTTGACTAATTAAATATGTCAAAACGAAAAAAGGAGCTTGCGCATGCAGGCTCCTTTGCGTTATGATAGAGGAATGTAATACTAGGAGGACATTCCATGAGTAAAGTTTTGATCATCGGCGGCGGAGCGGCCGGAATGATGGCGGGAGTTTTCGCAGCCCGGAACCATCATGAAGTTCATATATTAGAGAAAAATGAGAAACTGGGAAAGAAAGTTTTTATTACAGGAAAAGGCAGATGTAACGTAGCCAACGCCTGTGATACAGAAGAACTCTTCCCGGCAGTAATGAGTAATCCAAAGTTTCTCTACAGCGGATTCTATTCATTCGGTCCACAGGACGTTATGGACTTCTTTGAAGAAGCAGGTGTTCCTTTGAAGGTGGAAAGAGGAAACCGCGTCTTCCCACAGTCTGATCATTCCTCAGACATTATCCGTGCCCTGGAGCGCGAACTGAAGAAAGCAGGAGCCAGGGTTCATCTTCATACAGCTGTAAAAAAAGTAGTAAAAGAACGGATCTCTGATCCGGAGACTGGCATAGAGAAAGAAAAAATTACAGGTGTAATTCTGGCAGATGGTACCTTTATGGAAGGCGATGCAGTTATCGTAGCTACCGGCGGTTTTTCTTATCAGAGTACAGGCTCTACAGGAGACGGTTATCGCTTCGCGGAAGAACTGGGGCTGAAAGTTACAGACATCAGCCCATCTCTGGTTCCACTGAAGACGAAAGAAGACTATATTCCGAAACTGCAGGGGCTTTCCCTGAAGAATACGGGACTTACCATAAAGAACGGAAAGAAAGTACTGTACGAAGATTTCGGTGAAATGATGTTCACCCATTTCGGAGTCACAGGCCCTATGGTCCTGTCTGCCAGCGCCCATATCGGCAGCAAGCTGGCGAAAGCTCCCAATGGTGAACTGACCGCATATCTGGATCTGAAACCTGCCCTTACAAGAGAACAGCTGGATGCAAGGATTTTGAGAGAGTTTGAGTCAGGCCAGAATAAACAGTTTAAAAATGTGATAGGAGTACTTTTTCCCTCATCCCTGACCCCGGTAATGTTGGAACTGGGCGGGATCCCTGCAGATAAGAAGATCCATGATATCTCAAGGGAAGAGAGACAGCATTTTATAGATCTGATAAAGGCATTTCCATTTACCATTACAGGAATGGGAGAATTCAAGGAAGCTATTATCACCAAAGGTGGTGTTTCCGTAAAAGAGATCAATCCCGGAACTATGGAATCAAAAAAAATTTCAGGTCTGTATTTCGCAGGGGAAGTGCTGGATCTGGATGCGGTAACAGGCGGCTATAATCTACAGATCGCATGGTCTACCGCTTATCTGGCAGCACAGGCAATCGCCTGAAAACCCGGGACATGGGGAGTTAAGAATCAATAAAAAGCGGAGTGATCCGTAAAATATAATTAAAGATCAGGAGGAACTTCAAATGGGCTGTAATATCGCCATTGACGGACCTGCAGGAGCAGGTAAAAGCACAATTGCAAAGAAAGTAGCGAAAGAATTATCTTTTATCTATGTGGATACAGGAGCCATGTACAGAGCCATGGCGTACTATCTGCTGAGCCAGGGCATCAAAGGAGATGAGCAGGAAGCCATCGCAGAGAAATGTCAGGGAGCAGATATTTCTATTGAATATAAAGACGGTGAGCAGATCGTGATCCTGAACGGAGAGAACGTAAATGGGGTGATCCGTACAGAAGAAGTAGGAAATATGGCTTCTGTAAGTTCTGCAAACCCGAAAGTCAGAGAACATCTTCTGAAACTCCAGAGAACTTTGGCAGCCAGCAATGATGTAGTGATGGACGGAAGAGATATCGGCACAACCATCCTGCCGGATGCAGAAGTAAAGATTTACCTTACAGCAAGTCCTGAAACCAGAGCGAAAAGAAGAGCTCTGGAGTACGAACAGAAAGGGATTGCCTGTGATATAAACCAGATCTGCCAGGATATCGTAGCCCGTGACCTGCGTGATATGAACAGAGAGATCTCTCCTCTTAAACAGGCAGAAGACGCAGTGCTTGTGGATTCTTCAGAAATGGGGATCGATGAAGTGGTAAATGCGATCCTTCATGTTTACAGACAGAAAGTGCAGGCATAAACATGAAGGTGAAGGTAGCAGAGACAGCAGGTTTCTGTTTCGGAGTGCAGAGGGCGATAGACAAAGTATATGAGCTTATCGGAAAGTCGGAGAAACCAATTTTTACACTTGGTCCTATCATTCATAATGAAGAAGTAGTGGAAGACCTGGCGTCAAAGGGTGTACAGGTGATCAGCGAAAAGGATATCGATGCTCCGTCTGAAAAGCTGCGCAGTGGAATTGTGGTGATCCGTTCCCATGGTGTAGGAAAACCAATCTACGATAAACTGAAAGAAAAAGGTATTTCCTATGTAGATGTCACCTGTCCGTTCGTTCTGAAGATACACCGTATCGTAGAGAAAGAAAGCCTCGCCGGAAACCATGTGATCATCATCGGTGATAAAGACCATCCTGAGGTTCAGGGTATCTGCGGGTGGTGCCAGGGTCCCTGTACAGTGATCAGAAATGAGGAAGAAGCAGAGGCCTTTGTACCTCCTGCAGACCAAAAAATTTGTATTGTGTCGCAAACAACATTTAATTACAACAAATTTAAAGATTTAGTTGAAATTCTCCGCAAAAAGAGGTATGATAATAATGTTTTAAATATTCTTAATATTTTAAACACTATTTGTAATGCTACCGAAGAACGGCAGAAAGAAGCAAAAAACATAGCCGGAGAGGTAGACACTATGTTGGTCGTAGGTGGCCGGCACAGTTCCAATACTCAAAAGCTGTTTGAAATATGTAAAAAGGAATGTGGAAATACTTACTATATACAAACACCTGTAGACTTGGATTCTGAAATGTTCCAATGCAGTAGTTATGTAGGTATTACAGCAGGGGCTTCCACCCCAAAGAAAATTATTGAGGAGGTTCAAGAACATGTCAGAATTAAGTTTTGAACAGATGCTGGAAGATTCCGTAAAAACTATCAGAAATGGAGAGATTGTACAGGGTACTGTCATCGATGTAAAAGAAGATGAGATTATTCTGAATATCGGTTATAAAGCAGACGGTATTATCACAAAGAACGAATACTCTAACGATTCAAGCCTTGTACTTACAGATGCTGTTCACGTTGGCGACACAATGGAAGCAAAAGTTCTCAAAGTAAACGATGGTGAAGGTCAGGTTACTCTTACTTATAAGAGACTGGCAGCAGAGAAAGGCAATAAACGTCTTGAAGAAGCATTTGAGAATCAGGAAGTATTAAAAGCTCCTGTAACTCAGGTACTTGACGGCGGACTTTGTGTAAACGTAGACGAAGCAAGAGTATTCATTCCTGCAAGCCTCGTTTCCGACACATATGAGAAAGACCTTTCCAAGTATGCAGATCAGGAAATCGAATTCGTGATCACAGAATTCAACCCAAGAAGACGCCGTATCATCGGTAACCGTAAACAGCTTCTTCTTGCAGAGAAAGCAGAGAAACAGAAAGAATTAATGGAGAAAATCCATGTTGGCGATACAGTTGAAGGAACTGTTAAGAACGTTACAGATTTCGGTGCATTCATCGATTTGGGCGGAGCAGACGGACTTCTTCACATCTCTGAAATGTCCTGGGGCAGAGTAGAGAACCCGAAGAAAGTATTCAACGTTGGTGATAAAGTTAAAGTTCTCATTAAAGAGATCAACGGAGACAAAATCGCACTTTCCCTTAAATTCCCGGAAGAGAATCCATGGCTCACAGCAGCTGAGGATTTCGCTGTAGGAAACGTAGTAAAAGGTAAAGTTGCACGTATGACAGACTTTGGCGCATTCGTAGAACTTGCACCTGGCGTAGATGCACTTCTTCACGTATCCCAGATTTCCAGAGAGCACGTTGCGAAACCAGCAGACGTACTTTCTATCGGACAGGAAATCGAAGCTAAAGTTGTAGACTTCAACGGCGAAGACAAGAAGATCAGCCTGAGCATGAAAGCTCTTGAGGCACCGGCTGCTGAGGAAAGCACTGAAGAATAATTTCTATATATAGTATAGAATCGCGGTGAAATTAAACAACACCATCTTTGTATAATTTAATTTATACAGAGGTGGTGTTTTTTGTTGTTTTTATGAAAAATATTCATATATACCTTTCGAGCAAACTCTATCTATAAAAAGAGAGTAGTTTACGATAAAATAGATTCATGTTATCATATGTCTTAAGATTAAAAAGTTGTTTCCTATTCAACAAGAAAGAGAGAATCACACTATGAGTAATAAAGTAACCGTCTACATAGGAAAAGGCGGGCAGAGAGAAATGGCGGAGGCTTTTGCCAGAAGGACGGGGGCGCCTGTGCTGGAGAGACCGGGGGAGGAGCTGACGGTTGTATTTGATTCGAAAGGGGTGTCCTTGACTGGATATGGGCTGACATATCAGGGGGATTTCGAGAATATGCTTCATAGAGTCACCAATGGAAGGCTTCAGCATGAAATGCTGGTCCGGGCGGCGAAAGCAGAGGGAGAAAATCTGAAAGCCATTGATGCCACTGCCGGTATGGGAGAAGATGCATTTCTTCTGGCAGCATATGGATATGAGGTGACTTTGTATGAACAGAATCCCGTGATTGCTGCTCTGTTAAAGGATGCACTTCGTCGTGCGAAGAAACATATGGTACTGAAAGAGATTGCAGGCAGGATGCAGCTGGTGGAGGGAGACAGTGTAGAATGTCTGTCCAGACTGATGGATCCGGTGGATCTGATTTATCTGGATCCCATGTTTCCTGCCAGGCAAAAATCAGGATTGATCAATAAGAAACTTCAGCTGATCCAGAAACTGGAACCGCCGTGTTCTGCGGAAACGGATCTTTTTGATGCAGCTATAAAAGTGAATCCATCGAAGATCATTGTGAAGCGTCCACTTAAGAGCGTGCATCTGGCAGGGAGAGAGCCTTCTTATATATTGAAGGGGAAGGCGATAAGATATGACTGCTATGTTATATAAGCTAATGATATAGTCAATCCGTCTGATTGTAATAAAATGTGGAAACCCTCTGTACAATTTACAACATGTACAGGGGGTCCATTTGGAAATTTTTAATCCGCTTTCAGGGAAAAATTTATTTTAATGTTTTCAACAAATAAGGAAGTGCATGTTCCAGATATTGTTTCTGTTTCAACGGATCGCTCAGGAAAATATCGGAGCATGCAAACCAGGTGTAGCAGGTATCTTTGGTTGCTGCCTTCCGGTGTTTCTTATCGATTCCGGATCCCAGGACTTTTGGAATGACAGTGTCTTCTTCAGGGAGATAGTAGTAATCTTTGGGATTGGAGTAATATTGCTTCAGTCTGCCGTCGGTTGTTTTGATAATAAATTTTATTTTTTCTTCTTCGCCTGTAAGATAGAACTGTTCATTTCCATTGGAAAATTTCTGTGGAAGTCTGCGTGGGAGGGTTAATTCCAGAATCAGATTTTCATCGTCAAATTCTGCATATGTAACTTCGTATTTCGAATCATAAATGCACAGATATCCCAGCATTTCAAAAATTCTTCCAAGTCCCAGCACGTCTTCCAGGTTGTGTCCGAGAATTTCTTCTGCCATAACGGCATCTCGCTTTTTCAGAAAATCTTTATAAAGCTGAATACATTCTTTTCCATTGTCATAAATTCTGTTTTTGATTCCAAGAAACTCTTCCAGGCATGGCTGTTTCATAGCGGGCAGTTTCAGAAGTGTCTTCAAAGGTTTCAATGTCAGAAACAGATCCAGCGAAATTTTTCCGCTGAAGGGGGAGGGCAGCCCATATTTCTCATATCTGGCCTCCAGATAAGGCTGATCAAACCGTTCTCCGTTGTAAGAAATTAATAAATCGTACTGTTTCAGAAATTGTGAAAAAATTCTCAGAATTGTTTCTTCTTCTTTGTCACTTTCGGCCATCCACTGGTGAAAATACCAAGTTTTATCTTCAATTCCAACTGCTCCGATAAGGTACAATAATGTGGATTTTCGGGACAATCCGGTGGTTTCTATGTCATAAAAAACGGGTGAAAAATTGTATTTTTGGAAGGATTTACCAGTGAAAAATTTAACAGTCTCAAAGTCTGGAAACCCTTGTAAAATGGGCATTTTTTT
Source organism: Blautia luti (assembly GCF_033096465.1). Lineage (NCBI taxonomy): Bacteria > Bacillati > Bacillota > Clostridia > Lachnospirales > Lachnospiraceae > Blautia > Blautia luti. Next base: position 1,469,659 of record NZ_AP028156.1, read on the forward strand.
AACAATCATGTTAAGATTTTTTCCTTTCTTAAATTGTATTTAATTATACACAAGAAATTAAAATTTGGGTAGTGCTTTTTTTCAGAAAATGTTTTATAGTATAACTGTAATTGAAAAAATTATGCAAAAAAGGAAGAAAAGGAATGTGGGATTTATCTGTTTTGGGAATTGATTTTTATCATCTCATTAATTGGTTCATCATATACAGTTTCTTCGGCTGGGTATGGGAGACCTGTTACGTGTCTGTAAAGAGTGGGAAATATGTAAACCGTGGCTTTATCAACGGACCGTTCTGCACCATATACGGATGCGGGGCAGTATCTGTCTACGCAATCCTGAGACCTGTCAGTGGAAATCTGTTGTGGCTGTATGTTGGCGGTGTTGTTGTGGCGACTGCACTGGAATATGTAACTGCAGTATTGATGGAGTCGATTTTTCATACGTCCTGGTGGGATTACAGTGATAATAAGTTTAACTTCCAGGGCCGTATCTGTCTGGGAGCTTCCCTTGGATGGGGCTTCTTTACAGTTCTTCTGTTTAAGGTGCTTCACCCGATTGTAGAGTATATCGTTGCATTATATCCGGTTTTCATCGGGGAGATCGGGGTATGTGTGATAGGAATCGGCTATGTTGTGGACTTTAGTTTCTCAGTAGCAGCAGCTTTCCATATTCACGAGAAACTGCCGATCATCGAGGCAGCTATGGAGCAGGCAAAGGACGAAATGCTTGTCAGGATGCACGAGAAAGTTGCCAGTGTTGGATTTGCCAGGGAAGCTACTCTTGAGAGTGTAAAGGAACGCCTGGAGGATGTAGAAGTTCTTAAGGAAATGGAGCAGAAGCGTGCAGCGATCGCAGCAGAATTCAGTGCAGAACTTCAGAAGAAGAAGGAAGCCATGGCAGCGAAGGTCGGATACAATATGCAGCGTTTCGTAAAAGCATATCCAAACCTGAACCGCGGATATAAATTACATAATCTGAAGAAACTCAGAAACAGAAAAGAAAAATAAGATATCAGAGATCTGTACTTAATATAAGACAAAGGATCTGGATATAGAATGATTTATGAAAAGGCCAATCAAAAAGAGATGGAAAACAAAAATATGTTACTGAGCGCACAAAAGAACAGTAACAATAAAAATACTCTTGAGATGCTTAATATAAAAAGGAGGGAACGAAATGGGAATTTTAACCTTTAAGGGTGGTGTTCATCCTTATGACGGAAAAGAATTATCCAAAAACAGTCCGGTAGTGAAATATCTGCCTAAGGGAGATATGGTATATCCTCTTTCGCAGCACATCGGTGCACCGGCTGCACCGGTAGTTCAGAAAGGAGATCATGTGCTTGCAGGCCAGAAAATCGCAGATGCTGCAGGCTTTGTTTCATCACCGATCCACGCGTCTGTTTCCGGTACGGTAAAGGGAATCGAGCCGCGTCTGACAGCAACAGGATCTATGGTCAATTCCATTATCATTGAAAATGACCAGAAATATGAGAACGTAGAGTACACTCCGGCAAGACTGGAGGATCTTTCAAAAGAAGACATTCTGGCAAGAATTAAAGAAGGTGGAGTTGTGGGAATGGGCGGTGCCGGATTCCCGACACAGATAAAACTTGCTCCGAAGGAACCTGACAAGATCGATCATATTCTTGTAAACGGTGCTGAGTGTGAACCATATCTTACCAGCGACTACAGAAGAATGCTGGATGACTCTGAGAAACTTATCGAGGGCTTACGTGTTATGCTGAAGCTTTTTGACAATGCAAAGGGATATATCTGTATTGAGGATAACAAGCCTGACTGTATTGCAAAGCTGAAAGAAATGGTGAAAGATATTCCGCGTATTGAAGTTGCAGAGCTGATGACCAAGTACCCACAGGGTGGTGAGCGTTTCCTGATCAAGGCTGTTACAGACAGAGAGATCAACTCAACCATGCTTCCGGCAGATGCAGGATGTGTTGTTGATAACGTAGATACTGTAATTGCTGTTTATGAAGCCGTTATCCTTGGAAAACCTGTTATGGATCGTATTGTAACAGTAACAGGACAGGGAATTAAGAATCCGCAGAACTTTGATGTTCTTTCAGGAACAGATATGGCAGAGCTGATCGAAGCTGCCGGCGGACTGACAGACAATGTATCAAAAGTAATTTCCGGTGGTCCTATGATGGGATTCGCTATGTACGATACTCATGTACCATGTATCAAGACAAGTTCCGCCTGTCTCTGTCTGGAGAAGGATGACGTGGCAGACGCAGAGCAGACCGCATGCATTAACTGCGGCAGATGCGTAGGAGTCTGTCCCGGTCATATCATTCCTGCAAGACTTGCAACATTTGCAGAGCATGGTGATATGGAAAGCTTCCAGAAGTTTGACGGTATGGAATGCTGTGAATGCGGCTGCTGCAGTTATATCTGCCCGGCGAAGCGTCCGCTGACCCAGATGATCAAATCTATGCGTAAGATGGTTCTGGCAAGCCGTAAGAAAAAGTAAAAGGGGGACATCATAATGGATCAGATGTTACATGTATCATCCAATCCCCATGTCCGGGATAAGATGACAACAAGCAAAATCATGCAGCTTGTGGCACTGGCGTTGTTGCCGACCACACTGTTTGGAATTTATAATTTTGGCATTCGTGCTTTACTGGTAGTAGTAGTTACTGTTGCTTCCAGTGTATTCTTTGAGTGGATCTATGACAAGCTGATGCACAAGAAGAACACTATTACAGACTTCAGTGCAGTTGTTACAGGTTTATTACTTGCATTAAATATGCCTGCATCAATTCCTCTCTGGATGCCTGTACTTGGCAGTGCATTTGCGATCATCGTTGTAAAACAGCTTTTCGGTGGTCTGGGACAGAACTTTATGAACCCTGCACTTGCAGGAAGATGTTTCCTGATGATCTCTTTCGCAGGAAAGATGACAGATTTCGCAGTAAGTGACAGCTTCAGAGGCGTAGTAGATACTGTTTCCGGTGCAACTCCTCTGGCAGCGCTGAAACAGAATGGATTTACAGACAGTTCTGTATCCGTATTACATATGTTTATCGGTGATATCCAGGGTACAATCGGTGAGACTTCAGCGATCGCAATCCTCATCGGTGCGGCAATCCTTCTGGTTTACAAAGTAATCGACCTTAAGATTCCGCTTACTTATATCGGATCTTTTGCAGTATTTGTAATTCTGTATATGCTTGGAACAGGCAGGGGATTTGATGTGAACTATCTGTTCAGCCACATCTTCGGTGGTGGTCTTATGCTTGGTGCATGGTTCATGGCAACAGACTATGTCACAACACCGATCACACCCAGAGGACAGTATGTATATGGTGTCTGTCTTGGTGTACTGACTGCAATCTTCCGTCTTTTCGGCGGCTCCGCAGAGGGTGTATCCTATGCGATTATTTTCTGCAACCTGTTAGTTCCAATGATCGAACGTGTGACTCGTCACCCGGCATTTGGGAAAGGGGGCAAAAAAGCATGAGTAACAGAATTATCAAAGATACCATCGCCATTACAGTGATCACACTGGTGGCAGGACTTGCCCTTGGTGTAGTCCAGGATATTACAGCTGATCCGATTGCAAAACAGGAAGCACAGGCGAAACAGGACGCTTACAAAGCTGTATTTGCAGATGCTGACAGCTTTGATGTGGTAGATGTAGACGCAGACGCACTGCAGTCTTATCTGGATGAAAACGGATATGCAGCACAGTCTATCGATGAGACCATGCTTGCAAAAGATGCTTCCGGCAATGAACTGGGATATGCATTTACAGTAACCACTTCTGAAGGTTACGGCGGAGATATCCAGTTTGCAATGGGTATCCAGGATGACGGTACTTTAAATGGAATTTCTATTCTTTCCATCGGTGAGACCGCAGGTCTTGGTATGAGAGCAAACACAGATGCATTTAAGGATCAGTTCAAAGATAAGAAAGTAGACAAATTTGAATATACAAAAACAGGTGCCACAGCAGATAATCAGATCGATGCTTTAAGTGGTGCCACAATCACAACGAATGCCATGACAAACGGTGTCAACGCCGGTTTATGTGCATTCCAGTATGAGAAAGGAGGAAACTAGTGATGAAACCAAACACACCTGCAGAACGTTTGTATAACGGAATCATCAAAGAAAATCCTACCTTTGTACTGATGCTTGGTATGTGTCCGACACTGGCCATCACTACATCCGCAACGAATGGTATCGGAATGGGACTTACTACAACCGTAATCCTTGCAGCATCCAACTTAATGATCTCTCTTCTGAGAAACTTTATTCCGGACAGAGTTCGTATGCCGGCATTTATCGTAGTTGTTGCTTCATTCGTAACAGTTGTACAGCTTCTTTTACAGGGATTTATCCCGAGTCTGTATGATGCACTTGGAATTTATATTCCTCTGATCGTAGTTAACTGTATCATCCTTGGCCGTGCGGAGGCTTATGCATCCAAGAATAAACCGATCGCATCCCTGTTCGATGGACTTGGTATGGGCCTTGGATTTACCTTAAGTATTACCTGTATCGGTGCAGTACGTGAGCTGATCGGTGCTGGATCTATTTTCGGACATCAGATCCTTCCTCTGGCAGATGCTGCAGCAGGTAAAGCTGGCTATGAACCGATCACAATCTTTATCCTCGCACCTGGAGCATTCTTTGTTCTGGCAGCGCTTTCTGCATTACAGAATAAATTTAAACTTGGTGCAGCCAAACGTGGTATTGACCCGAGCAATCCCGACTGCGGCGGAAGCTGTGCAGCCTGCGGTAATACCATGTGCAAGGGAAAAAGGGGGTAATGGATTATGAAAGAACTTTTGATCATACTTGTAAGCTCAGCAATCGTAAATAACGTAGTCCTCAGCCAGTTCCTTGGTCTTTGTCCTTTCCTTGGTGTTTCCAAGAGTGTAGAGACAGCAGCCGGCATGGGCGGTGCGATCATCTTCGTTATCACACTGTCATCTTTTGTGACAGGTATTATTTACAACGCTATTTTAGTACCTACAAACCTGACTTATCTGCAGACTATCGTATTCATCCTGCTGATCGCGGCGCTGGTACAGTTTGTAGAGATGTTCCTTAAGAAAACAATGCCTTCTCTGTATCAGGCACTTGGTGTGTATCTTCCTCTGATCACAACAAACTGTGCAGTTCTCGGTGTTGCCCTTACAAACGTACAGAAAGGTTATAACGTACTTCAGGGAACGATCAACGGATTTGCAACAGCAGTCGGCTTTACCATTTCTATCGTGCTGATGGCTGGTATCCGTGAGAAAATCGCATACAATGACATTCCAAAATCCTTCCAGGGATTCCCTACAGTTCTGCTGACAGCTGGACTGATGGCAATTGCCTTCTTCGGATTTTCAGGACTGATTTAAGGAGGGAAATGTTATGAATATAGGAGCAATTATCGCGGCAACTGTACTGGTTGCGGCAGTCGGTCTTTTTATTGGTATTTTCCTCGGAGTAGCTGGTAATAAATTTGCAGTAGAAGTAGATGAGAAGGAAGTTGCTGTTCGTGAAGCACTTCCGGGAAATAACTGCGGTGGCTGTGGTTATCCTGGCTGTGATGGTCTGGCAGCAGCAATCGCTAAAGGTGAGGCACCTGTAAACGGATGTCCTGTAGGCGGTGAGCCTGTAGGAAAAGTGATCGCAGCGATCATGGGACAGGAAGTTGTTGAGACAGCCCGTCAGGTTGCATATGTAAAATGTGCAGGTACCTGCGAGAAAACAAAGGACAACTATGAATATACAGGCGTGGAAGACTGTGAAATGATGGCATTTATTCCTGGCGGCGGAGCGAAAGCCTGTGGATTTGGATGTCTTGGATTCGGAAGCTGCGTAAAGGCCTGTCCATTCGGTGCGATCGAGGTAGTGAATGGTGTAGCTGTGGTTGACAAAGAGGCATGTAAGGCGTGTGGTAAATGCGTTGCGAAATGTCCGAAGCATCTGATCGAACTTGTTCCGTATGAACAGACTACATTCGTACAGTGTAGCTCACATGCGAAAGGTAAAGCCGTTACATCTGCCTGTGAGGTTGGATGTATCGGATGTAAGAAATGCGAGAAGACATGCCCGAATGGGGCGATTACAGTTGATAATTTCTGTGCTCATGTAGATTACAGTAAGTGTACGAACTGCGGGGCTTGTAGAGAAGCTTGTCCTAGACATATTATTCAGTAATTTTGAAGAACTGCTGTGTGGGGTAAAACCTGCATGGCAGTTTTTTGAATGCTGCTGCGCACTGATTTTTTGAAAAAACTCTAGGAAAACGGATGAAACAGGGTGGATTTATTTTGGAGAATTCGAATATATGTTTGCGTTCTGGGGCGGGATGTGTTATGATGATTCAGAAGTAGTGAAGAAAAACCGGAGGTAGTATCATGATCGCATTTGTTCATGGAACGGCAGTAGATATGACCGAGAACTCTGTTATTGTTGAGGCAGGGGGGATCGGATATGATATATATATGACAGGTACGGATCTTTCCAATATTCATATGGGAGAGGAAGTGAAGATCCATACTTATTTTAATGTAAGAGAAGATGCCATGAAATTATATGGCTTCAGATCGAAGGATGATCTGCAAATGTTTAAGCTGCTTCTGGGTGTGAACGGTGTTGGTCCGAAGGCAGCAGTGGGAGTTCTGGCGGGAATTACGGCGGATGAGCTGAGATTTGCAATTCTTTCAGATGATGTGAAGACGTTATCCAAGGCTCCGGGAATCGGAAAGAAGACGGCACAGAAGCTGATTCTTGAACTGAAGGATAAGATGAAGCTGGAGGATGCATTTGAATTAAAACTGGCACATGAGCAGGAGAATGCGGCTGCAGGAATGGGCGATATCTCAGATGGCAGACAGGAAGCAGTGGAAGCACTGGTTGCACTGGGATACAGCAGTACAGATGCACTTCGTGCAGTGCGTAAGGTTACAGATGTGGCGCCAGATGATGTGGAAGGATTACTGAAAGCAGCGTTGAAGAATTTTTGATCAGAGGAATTAGTGTTAAATGGAGAAACGTATTATAACCACAGATGTCACAGAGGAGGATTTTTCCCTGGAAGGAAATCTTCGTCCGCAGACTCTGGATGATTACATTGGTCAGGAGAAGACCAAGAGTACCTTAAAAGTATATATAGAAGCCGCTAAACAGCGTCATGACGCACTGGATCATGTCTTATTTTACGGCCCTCCGGGACTTGGAAAGACCACCCTCTCAGGAATTATTGCCAATGAGATGGGAGTTCATATGAAAGTAACTTCCGGACCTGCTATCGAGAAGCCGGGAGAGATGGCGGCAATCCTGAATAATCTGCAGGAAGGTGACATCCTGTTTGTGGATGAGATCCATCGTCTGAACAGACAGGTGGAAGAGGTTCTTTATCCTGCAATGGAGGATTATGCCATAGATATCATGATCGGTAAGGGCGCATCTGCACGTTCTATTCGCCTGGATCTTCCGAAATTTACGCTTGTGGGAGCCACCACAAGGGCAGGACTTTTATCAGCTCCGCTGAGAGACCGTTTCGGAGTGATGCATCATCTGGAATTTTATAATCAGAAAGAACTTCAGACCATCATCATCCGTTCTGCCCAGGTGCTGGGAGTGGAGATCGATGAGAAAGGGGCAGCAGAGATTGCCAAGAGATCCAGAGGAACTCCGCGACTGGCCAATCGTCTGCTGAAAAGGGTACGTGATTTCGCCCAGGTGAAGTATGATGGCAGAATTACCTATGATGTAGCCTGTTTTGCCCTGAACCTGCTGGAAGTGGATCAGTATGGCCTTGACAAGATCGACAGAAGAATCCTGCAGACACTGATCGTGAATTTCCAGGGAGGACCGGTGGGACTGGAAACCCTTGCAGCGGCCATAGGAGAAGATTCCGGGACACTGGAAGACGTCTATGAGCCTTATCTGCTTCAGAATGGATTTTTGAATCGTACACCAAGGGGAAGAATGGCATCAGCCCTTGCATATGAACACCTTGGATATCCGCAGCCTGAAAAAATGTAAAACTTTTTTAAAAATTCCTATACATTTGAGATACTTTCGAGTATAATAGGGGTAGTGCCCAATGTAAAAACGGCAGAAAGATGAAAATGAATGAGAATTTTTGTTACTGAGAACGATGTGAACAGTGACGGATTTTTACGTAAGAAGTAAGTAAAATACAGGAGGCTCGTACGGATGGCGGTCAAGAATACAGCAAAGGTAATCATCGGAGGAAAGATTATTACGCTGGGAGGTTATGAATCTGAGGAATATTTCCAGAAAGTAGCATCCTATATAAATAAAAAGATAGAAGAATTAAGTGCTATGCCGGGTTACAGCAGACAGCCCATGGAAACCAAGCACACACTGATCAGTTTGAATATTACAGACGATTACTTTAAGGCGCGGAAACAGGCAGAGATTTTTGAACAGGATCTTCAGCAGAAGGATCAGGAGATGTATGATCTGAAACATGAACTGATCTCTCTTCGCATGCAGATTGAGGAGGCCCAGAAGCGCGAGCAGCAGGCAGTGGAACAGAAAAATGTTCTGGAAGGAAAGAACAGAGAACTTGAGAAGCAGATCGATGAGCTTCTGAAATAGAAAAGAGGGGGGATTACTTCGGTGATTTCCCCTTTGCAATTTTACAGGAGGTATGTAGTTGAGAAAGGAAGACATTGAACTTCTGGCACCGGCGGGCTCCTACGAGGGGTTTGAGGCAGCTCTGGGAGCAGGAGCAGATGCGGTGTATGTGGGAGGATCGGCATTCGGCGCCAGGGCCTATGCGAAGAATTTTGAGGAAGAGGAACTGCTTCGCGCGATTGATACTGCCCATGTTTATGGGAAGAAACTTTATCTTACAGTAAACACACTGTTTAAGAACAGAGAACTGACGGAACAGCTGTATGAGTACCTGCTTCCGTATTACAGAGAGGGACTGGATGCGGTGATCGTGCAGGATATGGGAGCTTTCGCAGCGATCCGTGAAATGTTTCCCGGTCTTCACCTTCATGCCAGTACACAGATGACGGTAACAGGACCGGAGGGAATGAAGTTTCTGGAAGAGCAGGGAGCAGCCAGGGTTGTGACTGCCAGGGAACTTTCTCTGGAGGAGATACAGAGAATGCATGAAGCCAGTCCTATTGAAATAGAATCTTTTATACATGGAGCTTTATGTTACAGTTATTCCGGACAGTGTCTGATGAGCAGTATTCTGGGTGGAAGAAGCGGAAACAGAGGCAGATGTGCACAGCCTTGCAGACTTCCGTATGAAACTGCATTGTGTGGGAAACGATATGATGGAAAAAAGGATCTGTGTCCTTTGAGCCTGAAAGATATTTCTACCATTGAGATCCTGCCCCAGATCCTGGATGCGGGAGTGACTTCTCTGAAGATTGAAGGAAGAATGAAACAGCCGGGATATACAGCGGGAGTGACTTCAGTTTATCGTAAATATCTGGATCGTCTATTTGAGAAAGGTGCAGATCATTACAGAGTGGAGGAAAAGGATAAGAAATATCTGTTGGATCTTTTTAACAGGGGCGGTTCCTGCAGAGGTTATTATGAACAGCAGAATGGTCCATCCATGATGGCTTTCACCAATGAAAAGAAAACCGGCGATGTTACAGTCTCTTTAAAAAAGAAAAAAGAGAAAATACAGGGGAATCTGATCCTGTTTCCGGGAAGTCCGGCTATTCTGGATCTGTCCTGCCGGGGAATTCATGCTTCAGGGGTAGCCGGGGAAGTTCAGTATGCACAGAACCAGCCGTTGACTGAGGAACGGGTACGTGTACAGATGGAGAAGCTTGGAAACACTCCTTTTGAGTGGGATCGGCTGGACATTCAGATGGATGAAAATATTTTTATTCCCATGAAGACGCTGAATGAAACCAGACGTCAGGCTCTGGAAGCTCTGGAACAGGAGCTGACAAAGCCGTTTAAACGGGCGGAAGCCCCCCATGTTTCTTTAAAAACAGGTCAGAAAAATAAAAAGAGAACAGAAAATCTGCCAATCTATGTTTCCTGTGAAGACCTGGACACAGCTCGCTCGTTATATAAAAGAGAAGGGATACGTGGAATGTATCTTCCATTTTCAGTCATGGAGAAATGCCTGGAGCAGGGTCTGGAACAGGACCTGGAGATGTACCTGGCTACACCTCATATCATGAGAGGAGAACTTCCCCAGGGATTTCTGGAAACAGCCGGAAAATGGCTGAAACAGGGCATGACAGGATTTCTGGTAAGAAGCCTGGAAGCTTTTGCAGCATTAAAAAGCGCGGGGCTGGCAGACAAATGTGTGCTGGATCACAGCATGTATACCTGGAATGACAGGGCATCTGCATTCTGGGAGGAGCAGAAAGTGATGAGAAATACAGTACCGGTTGAGCTTAATGAGGGTGAGATCCGGCACAGGGATAACAGGCACAGTGAGATGCTGATCTACGGTTATCTGCCACTGATGATATCTGCGCAGTGCGTACACAAAAATCTTTACGGCTGCAATCACAAAGAGGAGTGGGTATCTTTAAAAGACAGGTATGAGAAGGAATTTCCGGCAGTGTGTTACTGCAATCCGTGGAAAATGGAAAATACAGGGAATACGGTTCCCTGCTATAATATCATCTACAACAGTATCCCGTATGGTCTTCTGAAGGAGAAAGAACAGGTAGAAAGGCTTGGACTTCATTCACTGAGGATTTCCTTTACTACAGAGAAAGCGGAGCAGGCAGTGAAGATTTTCGAAGAGTTTAAAGGCGTTTATCTGGATGGAGCGGATCTGCCGAAGAGAGACTATACCAAGGGACATTTTAAAAGAGGAGCCGAGTAAGGCATATGATTAATGTAATTGTAGAATTATCGAAATATGTGATCCTTACCCTGATGGTGATTTATACGTTTCACTGTTTCTATATGGTGAAACAGCAGAGTGAGGAAGAAAGGAATGAATCTCTCAGGCAGCAATTGATGCTGATCTTCTTTATGGATTTTACAGCATTTCTGGTTATTTATCTGAAAACGGACAAGTTCCAGGTGGTGATTTTCTATATAGAGATGATGGCATTTTTCGCAGTGCTTCAGATCGTGTACAGGCTGATGTATAAGAAAGCATCGATCCTGCTGCTGAATAATATGTGCATGCTGCTGAGTGTTGGTTTTATTATGCTGTGCAGACTGGATCCTGCCACAGCTACCAGACAGCTGGTGATCGTAGCAGGGGTGAATGCAGTGGCACTGATTGTGCCGGTTCTGATACGGAAGATGAAATTTCTGAAGGATCTGACATGGATCTATGCAGGAATCGGTATTGTACTGCTGGCAGCAGTACTTGTACTGGCCAGAACAAGTTACGGTGCGAAGCTTTCCCTTATGGGAATTCAGCCGTCTGAAGCGATTAAGATCACGTTCGTATTCTTTATGGCGGCGCTGCTTCGGAGGGGAGCTGATTTCAGAAAGGTGGTACAGGCCACCATTGTAGCGGGACTTCATGTGGGGATTCTGGTGCTTTCCAGGGACCTGGGAAGTGCAGTGATCTTTTTCGTGGCATATCTTGTGATGGTTTATGTAGCATCGAAGAATGTGGGATATCTGGCACTTGGACTGGGCGCCGGAGGCGCTGGATCTGTAGTTGCCTATCATCTGTTTAATCACGTGAGGCAGAGGGTGTCTGCGTGGAAAGACCCCATGGCAGTTTATCAGAATGAAGGATATCAGATCGTTCAGTCACTGTTTGCCATAGGAACCGGCGGATGGTTTGGCATGGGACTCTGCCAGGGATCTCCGGAGAAGATCCCGGTTGTAAAGAATGACTTTATTTTCAGTGCGATCTGTGAGGAACTGGGAGGAATATTTGCGATCTGCCTGATCCTGGTGTGTATGAATTTCTTTTTGATGATCGTGAATATATCCCTGAAGATCAAGAAACCGTTTTATAAACTGATCGCGCTTGGGCTTGGTACAGAATATGCATTTCAGGTATTTCTGACTGTCGGTGGAGCTACGAAGTTTATACCTATGACAGGGGTAACACTCCCACTGGTAAGCTATGGAGGAAGTTCTGTTGCAAGTACTGTACTGATGCTGGCGATCATTCAGGGTCTGTATATTTTGAGAGAAGATGAGGACGAAGAAATTGAGAGACAACGAAGAAAGGAAGCGGCGCAAAGAGCTCAAGAAGCTGCAGAAGCGCAAAACCCGGGATATTACTAAAAAGAAAAGGTCCCGCAACAGGGAATATACGATCGTATCCTGCTTTTTTGTACTGATTTTTGTCAGCATGATAGGGTATCTGATCTATTTTGACCAGGTAAAGAGTGAAGATTTCATTAACAGCCCATATAATACAAGGCAGGACAGTTTTTCGGATCGTGTGGTAAGAGGCAAGATCGTATCATCGGACGGACAGGTGCTTGCACAGACCAATGTGTATGACGATGGAACAGAAGAGAGAACCTATCCGTATTCCAATATATTTGCCCATGTGGTGGGATATGATACCAATGGAAAAAGCGGCCTGGAATCAGAGGCGAACTTCCAGCTTCTGACTTCCCATGAATTTTTCCTGAATCAGCTGAAGAATGAATTTAAAAATCAGAAAAATACAGGAGATACCGTAATAACAACCTTAAATGCGGATCTTCAGACTACAGCGTATAATGCGTTGGGTGACAGAAGAGGAGCTGTGGTTGCGATTGAGCCTTCTACAGGGAAAATGCTGGTGGAGCTGAGTAAACCGGATTTTGATCCGAACACCATTGCAGACAACTGGGATACACTGGTGAACGATGAAAGCAACAGCAGTCTTTTGAATCGTGCAACGAATGGCGCATATCCTCCGGGATCTACTTTTAAAGTTGTGACGGCACTGGATTATTTCCGTACCAAGGGAACACTGGAGGGATTTTCCTATCTATGTGAAGGAAGTATTACGAAGGAAGATCATACGATCCGGTGTTATGGAGGAACGGTGCATGGACAGGAAGATTTCTACAGTGCATTTGCAAATTCCTGCAACAGTGCGTTTGCGGAGATCGGTGATATGCTGGGCGGCAGTTCGCTGAAAGAGACGGCGGAAGATCTGCTGTTTAATAAGAGCCTGCCCCTTACTTCTTATAAGAAGAGTACCTTTACCCTTACCGGAAAGTCTTCTGTAGCCGAGGTAATGCAGACTGCCATCGGACAGGGAAATACCCTTGTTTCTCCGATGCATATGGCATTGATCACAAGTGCTATTGCCAATGGCGGGGAACTGATGAAACCGTATCTGATAGATTCGGTATCCAGCAGTGACGGAGAAACAGTACAAACAACGGAACCTGAGAAATATAAACGCCTTATGACAGTAAATGAGGCGAACCTGCTTGGCAAGCTGATGAAAGGTGTTGTTGAAAACGGAACAGCGTCTGCTCTGAATGGAAGAGGCTATACAGTGGCCGGAAAAACAGGATCTGCAGAATTTGACGAGAATGGTTCCAGCCATTCCTGGTTTATTGGTTATTCCAATGTAGATGATCCGGATCTGGTAGTAGCAGTGATCGTGGAGAATGGCGGTACAGGAAGTGAAGCGGCAGTTCCTATTGCAGGACAGATCTTTGACGCATATTATTACGATAATTAAAACCAGATGGAAATCCTTCGGTGCAGGAGTGAAGCTGCATCGGAGGATTTTATGTTTTTTCGGGTTGCGGGTTTGAAAAAAAAGAGGTATACTATACTCAGTTTATAATACCACGCAAAACAGGAGGGATTGCATTATGATAGAAGCAACGAGCTGTGGCGGTGTGGTAATTCATCGGGGTAAGATTCTTACATTGTATAAATCTTACAGGAACCGTTATGAGGGCTGGGTATTGCCGAAAGGAACAGTGGAAGCAGGCGAGACACATGAGCAGACTGCATTGCGTGAAGTGATGGAAGAAGCAGGTGTAAGGGCGACTATTGTGAAATATATCGGAAAGAGTCAGTACAATTTTACAGTTCCGGAGGACGTGGTTACGAAAGAGGTACACTGGTATCTGATGACTGCGGATAATTATCATAGTAAGCCCCAAAGAGAGGAGTTCTTTGTAGACTCAGGATACTATAAATATCACGAAATCTATCATCTGTTACGTTTCTCCAACGAAAAGCAGATCGTGGAGAAAGCTTATCAGGAGTATCTGGAAATGAGAAGTAGCGGACTCTGGGGAAAACAGCATAAGTATTATTAACGAAAACTGGGCTGTGTTTTTTACGCAGCCCTGTTTAAATTTCTGAAAAACAGGGAATCACTATATCATATACCGGATATAAAGAGAGGACGGATGGGAAATGCTCACATGGCAGGACGGTTACCGCATAGGGGAAGGCGTGAAAAAAGCAGAGAAAGTAAAGAGCCGGCTTGATGCAGGTAAATTTGTTCAGGGTATTTATCTTCTGACACTTTCGGAAAATCCGGCAAATATTATGGATGTGATCCCTGCTGCTATGCTGTTGCAGAAGAGCTTTTACAGGATCTGTCCTCCTATTATCGGAATGGCAGGGGACAAGGAGGAAGCGCTGGAAATGGTGAGATGTCTGGTTGATGAGGTGTACAGGCAGACTGGAACTTTTCAGATCGCAGAATATATAGAATCACAGAAAATATAGAAAACAGGTGAATATATGTTACATATTTTATGGCTGATCATAAAATTCATACTGATCCTGCTGGGAATTGGACTGGGACTGATCCTGCTGGCAGTACTGTTGATTCTGTTCTGCCCGGTGAGATACAGTGCCTGTGGAACGAAGGAACAGGATGACTGGAAACAGATTACAGGGCAGGTGCGTGTCAGCTGGCTGTTTCATGCAGTATCGTTGAGGGCCACATGGAAAGAGGGAAGTCTGGAGAAGGTTTTCTGTCTGTTCGGGATTCCGGTGAGTGAACTGCTGAAGAAGCGAAGACAGAAAAAGGCACATACGTCAGAAAAGAAAAAAGAAACATCCGGCACAGGGAAGACAGAAAAAAAGCGGGACACAGAAAAGAAGCGAAAGGCAGGGAATGTGACAGTTGAATCTGTGCATAAAGAAAAAATAGCAGAACTTCCGAAAGCAGAAGAACATTTAAAACCAAAACCGGAAATCCAGAAACCGATCGCCCAGGAACCTTCGGCGGAAAAAACGGTATCTCAGGAAAAAAAGCAGCGCAGAAATCCTTTTTCATCACTGATTTCACGGATTAAGAAGCTTTTTCATGGAATCCTGGCGAAATTGCGTAATATTCGTTCGACTGTCAGAAAGATTACCGGGAATATCAGCTGGTGGAGAGATTTTCTGGAACATCCCAGAGTAAAAGCTGCGATTTCCCTGGTGTGGAAGAATGCGAAATTTCTGATCAGACATGTTCTGCCGACAAGGGCAAGCGGCGAAATAGCTTTCTCCTGTGAAGACCCTGCGGTAACAGGCAGTATTCTGGCAATACTGGGAATGACGATTCCGTTTCATAAGAACTGTGTGCAGATCACACCTTTATTTCAGGGAGAAAATTATTTCAGGGGAAATATAAGTGTCAGAGGCAGGATCTACGGATTCGTATTTATAAAAGCAGCAATTGTGATCTATTTTAATAAAAATATCAAATATGTTATAAAAAGATGGAAAACCAGGAGGGCATAAGAATGGCAAATGAAAACAATTTCAAAGAAACAGTAAATTCATTATTTAAAGGAATGGACAGCTTTATCTCAGCCAAGACAGTGGTGGGGGATGCCATTCATGTGGGAGACACTATTATTCTTCCGCTGGTAGATGTTTCTTTCGGCGTAGGTGCAGGAGCCTTTTCAGGTGAGAAGAAAGATAACGGCGGCGGTGGTATGGCCGGTAAGATGACACCGTGTGCAGTACTGGTGATTCAGAATGGAAGTACCAAACTTGTCAATGTTAAGAATCAGGATGGACTTACAAAGATTCTGGATATGGTTCCGGATTTTGTAGACCGCTTTACAGCAGGTAAGGGTACAGAAGAGGAAATCTGAAAATATAAGGCATGAAAGGGTATTTCTTCAGGAAGCTTCTGCATAGACTATAGCAAACCAATGAAAAGGCGGAAGCAGATTGGAAAAGCTCATCGGCTTTATGTTATTTTTTATAGGACTTGGGATGGTGATAGGACTTCTGATAGCAGAAAACGTGATCCTGGTTGTGGCAGCCGGGGTTTTTCTGCTGCTGGGCTATCACCTTTTCTGCCATTAATTAAATGTAAAAACGGCAAAAAAATACCCCTGTATCTACAGGGGTATATGTGTTATTATGCTCTTTCTACTTTACCGGATCTTAAGCAAGAAGTACATACGTATGTCTTTCTAGCTCCACCTTCAGCAGTTTTGATTTTAACGGATTTTACGTTAGATTTCCACATTTTATTGGATCTTCTATGTGAATGACTTACATTATTTCCGAAATGAGCAGCTTTTTCACAGATTGCACATTTAGCCATGACAGCACCTCCTTGACGCTTTTTTGTTACTATTTTCTTTTTGAACAGTAACCTTGTATTCAACAGATAACATTGTAACAGATGAATTGTGCTTTTGCAAGCAAAAAAAGGAAAAATGTGAAAAATAATATTTCTTTTTCTGTAAAAAGAGGTTATAATACATTTACAAACAATATAATCAGCATTGGAGGTAACCATATGAATGGACGTATAGATTCCGGATTAGGTCAGATCATAATTGACACAGATGTAATCGCAACCTATGCAGGAAGCGTTGCAGTAGAATGCTTTGGTATCATAGGAATGGCAGCAGTCAGCATGAAGGACGGGTTGGTGAAGCTTCTGGGAAGAAACAGCCTGAAGCATGGAATCAGTGTCAGCATTACAGAGGACAATAAAATCCGCCTGAATTTCCACGTGATCGTGGCATATGGCGTGAATATAAGTACAATTGCGGACAACCTTGTCAGCAATGTAAAATATAAAGTAGAAGCTTTCACAGGAATGGAGATTGATAAGATCGATATTTTTGTAGAGGGCGTAAGAGCAATTGATTAGGATAGAGGAGGAACTTGTGGTGAATAATAAAACCATAGATGCCAGAATACTTTCCAGAATGTTTCTTGCAGGTGCCAAGAATCTGGAAGCGAAGAAAGAATGGATCAACGAACTGAACGTATTTCCGGTACCGGATGGGGATACAGGAACCAACATGACCATGACGATCATGGCTGCAGCGGCAGAAGTAGGATCACTGGGAGAGTCGGATATGGAGACTCTGGCGAAAGCGATTTCTTCCGGTTCTCTGCGCGGTGCAAGAGGAAATTCAGGTGTAATCCTTTCCCAGCTTCTCCGCGGCTTCACCAAGAGTGTGAAAACAAGCAAGGAACTGGATGCAAAAGCAATCGCAGCGGCTATGGAGAAGGGTGTGGAGACTGCCTATAAAGCGGTTATGAAACCGAAAGAAGGAACGATCCTTACGGTAGCCAGAGAAGCAGCAGCGAAGGCTGTGGAACTTGCTGAAACAGCAGAGGATCTGGATACATTCTTCCAGGCAGTGATCACTCATGCAGAGGAAACTCTGGCGAAGACTCCGGAAATGCTTCCTGTTCTGAAAGAAGCAGGAGTCGTGGACTCCGGCGGACAGGGACTTCTGGAAGTGTATCACGGAGCATATGACGGATTCCTTGGAAAAGAGATTGATTATGATCAGTTTGACAAGGCGAAAGGTCCTTTAGTGACGAAGATCGATGCACAGACAGAAGCAGAGATCAAGTTTGGCTATTGTACAGAATTTATCATTCTGCTGGATCATCCAATGTCTGAGGAGACAGAACATGAATTCAAGAAATTCCTGATGTCACTGGGTGACTCTATCGTTCTTGTTGCAGATGAAGAGATCGTAAAAGTACATGTTCATACCAACCACCCTGGACAGGCAATTGAGAAAGCGCTGACATTCGGCGCACTTTCCCGTATGAAGATTGATAATATGCGTGAGGAACACCAGGAGAAACTGATCAAAGATGCTGAGAAACTTGCGAAAGAGCAGGAAGAGAAGGAAGTGGCAGCCCAGCCTCAGAAAGAAGTAGGATTTATCTCTGTTTCTGTAGGAAAAGGACTGACAGAGATCTTTAAGGAACTTGGTGTAGACTATCTTATTGAAGGCGGACAGACTATGAATCCAAGTACGGAAGATATGCTGAATGCCATTGCCAAGGTAAATGCAAAGACTATTTACATTTTCCCGAATAATAAGAATATTATTCTTGCTGCAAATCAGGCAAGAGATCTCACTGAGGATAAGGAGATCGTAGTTGTTCCAACCAAGACGATCCCTCAGGGAATTACAGCCATGATCAGCTATGTACCTGAGAAAAACGGCCAGGAGAATACAGAAGCTATGATCCAGGCGATCGAGAGAGTAAAAACAGGTCAGGTTACTTATGCTGTCCGTGATACCAGAATCGATGATAAAGAGATCCATGAAGGAGACATCATGGGTATTGGAGATAAAGGTATTCTTGCAGTGGGTAAAGACCGCATTGATGTAACGAAAGAGACTATCGCAGAGATGGTAGATGACGAATCTGAGGTGATCAGCATCTATTATGGCGCTGACACAGAAGAGTCAGAGGCAGAAGAACTGGCAGCTGCTATTGAGGAAGCTTATCCTGACTGTGATGTAGAGCTGAATGCAGGTGGACAGCCAATCTACTATTATGTGATTTCTGTAGAATAACATTCAGAAAATCCTGTAAGATCATATGTAAACATAAATGGATAAACGGATATATCCCTGAACGGATGTATCCGTTTATCTTGTATATTCTTAATAAAAAGGAAAATTTATATGTCTGAATCACTTCGCACCCTGAAAGGTGTAGGCGAAAAAACTGAAAAATTATTTGCGAAGATCGGTGTTACAGATGTAGAAGATCTTATTCATTATTACCCCAGAACCTACGATGCCTATGAGGAACCGGTGGAGATCCAGACTCTGGAAGAGGGAACGGTGGCAGCTGTTTCTGTGACGATCATCACAGGGGTTTATGTAAACCATGTAAGAAATCTGCAGGTGATCACAATCACAGCAGCAGATCTTACCGGAAAGCTTCCGGTTACCTGGTTTAATATGCCTTATCTGAAATCTGTATTGAAAAAAGGCAGCACCTTTGTGCTCAGAGGAAGGGTCACACGGAAACAGGGCAGACTTCAGATGGAGCATCCGGAAATTTTTACTCATGGGGCTTATGAGGAAATCCTTCACAGTCTTCAGCCCATCTATGCCCTCACAGCCGGTCTTTCCAATAAGACCATCGTAAAACTTCTGCACCAGGTTCTGGAAGAAAAGAAACTCCGGCCGGAATATCTGGCAGATGAATATAAAGAAAGATACCACCTGGCAGACGGTAATTTCGCCCTGTCTGCCATACATTTTCCGAAAAATATGCAGGAGCTGCTTGCTGCAAGACGACGACTGGTGTTTGATGAGTTTCTGTTGTTTATCCTGGCTGTCCAGATGCTGAAAGAGAAGACAGAAGAAGCGCCGAATGCTTTTCCCATGCGCCCTGTATGGACTACGGAACAGATCATTGAAAATCTGCCCTACGATCTGACGAAAGCACAGATGAATGTCTGGCACGAAATTGAACGGGATTTGAGCGGACGGGCGCTGATGTCCAGGCTGGTGCAGGGAGATGTGGGAAGTGGAAAAACGATCCTGGCTTTCCTGGCAATGATCATGACTGCAGAAAATGGTTATCAGGCAGTCCTGATGGCTCCAACAGAAGTGCTGGCCAGACAGCATTTTCAGGCAATGGAAAAGCTTCTTCAGGAACAGGAGATCAGTTCCTGCCATCCGATCCTTCTTACAGGTTCGGATACAGCGAAGGAGAAACGGGAAAAATATGCGCGGATCGCTTCGAAAGAAGCCAGCATTGTCATAGGAACCCATGCTCTGATCCAGGAGAAAGTTCAGTATAATCAGCTGGGGCTGGTGATCACAGATGAACAGCACAGATTTGGAGTAAAACAGAGAGAAGCCCTTACAACCATGGGAAATCCACCCAATGTTCTGGTCATGAGTGCCACACCGATTCCCAGGACTCTGGCCATCATTTTGTACGGAGATCTGGATATCTCCATTATCGATGAACTTCCGGCCAGACGTCTCCCCATCAAAAACTGTGTAGTGGGAACTTCCTATCGCCCGAAAGCGTATTCTTTCATGGAGAAACAGATCAGACAGGGAAGACAGGTATATGTGATCTGTCCTATGGTAGAAGAAAGTGAAGGAATGGATGGAGAAAATGTCCTGGATTATACCAGAAAACTGCAGGATATTTTTCCATCAGATATTAAGATCTCATTTCTTCATGGGAAGATGAAGCCGAAAGAAAAGAACGCCATCATGGAAGCCTTTGCAGAGGGGGAAATACAGATCCTGGTATCTACCACAGTGGTAGAAGTAGGTGTGAATGTTCCCAATGCCACAGTCATGATGGTGGAAAATGCGGAACGTTTCGGACTGGCACAGCTTCATCAGCTTCGGGGCAGGGTAGGCCGTGGAGAACATCAGTCTTACTGTATTTTCATGCAGGGAAGTGATGCAAAGGAAACTTCCAAGCGTCTGGAAATCCTGAATAAATCCAATGATGGATTTTACATAGCAGGAGAAGATCTGAAACTGCGTGGGCCGGGTGACCTCTTCGGCATACGCCAGAGCGGTCTGCTGGAATTTAAACTGGGCGATATTTATCAGGATGCAGATATTCTAAAAGCAGCCAGTGAAACAGCTGCCCGTATTCTGGAACTGGACAGAGATCTGAGTCTGGAACAGAATGAAATCCTCAGAAAAAAACTGACAGAATATATGAAAGAAGATCTGCAGAATCTGGGACTGTAGAAAGTATAAAGATCAAAAAACAGCACCTGATACAGGCTTCAGAATGAAGAACAATCCGTTTGAATGGGGGAATTTTTTCAGATACACAGGTGAAATATTATTGCAAAATAAAGGAAATCGTAGTATTCTATTTCGGTAACCAAAATATTTTACCTTGTAAGGAGGCTATTATATGGCAACAAAAACAACGGCAAAAAAAGCAGAACCTACTACATCCACTGCGAAGACAACCAAAGTTAAAGAGGCTCCTGCAAAGACTGTAGCTGCGTCAACAGACGAAACTGCAAAGAAGGAGACAGCAGTAAAGGAAGCCGCTGAAACAGTAAAACCGGCAGAAAAGAAAGCCACAGAAACTGAGAAACCGGCTGAGAAGAAAACCGCTGTCAGAAAAACAAGGACAACAAAGAAAACAGCTGAAAAGAAAACTGCCACAACCAGAAGAACAACAAAGAAGGAAGCATCTGCTGAAATCTATGTACAGTTCCTGGGAAGGGAAATATATGCAAAAGATGTACTGGAGAACGTAAAGAAGATCTGGACAGACGAAATGGGTAAAAAAGCAGGTGATCTTAAAGACGTAAAAATATACATCAAACCGGAAGAAAATAAAGCATATTATGTGATCAACGGTGACGTAACAGGTGCTGTTGCATTATAAAAATCTGCTGTATGAAGCTCAGAAGGCCTTCGAAAGGTCATCTGGGCTTTTTTTCTTTTGGGTAAGATCCTGTGAAGATACCGTAACATTTTACCAGTTAATCGGTAGATTTTACCTTGACAGGAAATGGCAGGGATAGTACGATTAAAAAAAGGATCAGAATAGAGAATACTGAAAAAAGCTGCAGACGAAGGCGTTGAGCTTTTTTGCAGATTGAAAGCGAGGAAATGTAAATGGCAAATGATCATGGAGAACAGATCAGAATCGTACAGGAGACAGTGGCAGGCAAAGAAATCACCTTTGCCCATGTAATGGGTGGACCGGCTCCTGTCATATATCAGAAACTTGGACTGAACCCGCAGCTGGATTACAGTTCCTCTGCGATCGGGATCATGAATATGACACCTCCGGAATCCGCAGTGATCGCATCTGATATTGCGGTGAAGAGTGGAAATGTATATCTTGGTTTCGCAGATCGTTTCACCGGAACTCTGATCATCACCGGAGAGATTTCAGATGTAATGTCTGCTATGACTGAGGTGGTAGATTATTTCAGAGATACTCTGGGATATGTAGTATGTAAGATCACTAAGAGATAGGAAGTGTGCAGATGTCCGGAATAACAACGAAGGAGCTTCTCGAGATGGTTTTCCATGAGGACTATGAGAAGCTGAAAGGGAAAAAACTGCGTATGACACGGGTACGGGTCCCTGGAAAAGAAGTCTGCCTGGCACATGTACTTAACCCGTCTCAGGCGTGCATTTATCAGAATCTTGGACTTCATATCGGTGTGCACGAAGGGGAGGATCATACAGGGGATGCGGTAGGCATGATACGGTTTACACCATGGGAGGCAGTAGTTGTAGCTGCTGATGTGGCGATGAAAAGTGCAGATGTGCAGATCGGATTTATGGATCGATTCTGCGGGTCACTGATCCTCACAGGAGGATTGACAGAAGTACAGACAGCAGTGGAAGAAGTTGTAAGATTTTTCAGCGAGGTGCTTGGATTTAAGACCTGCGCTATCCACAGAAGCTGAATGAATAGACAGGTGATGGCAGTATGAAAAAAATTTTTCTCATGGGCAGGAGCGAGTCCGGAAAGACTTCCCTGACCCAGGCACTTAAAGGTGAGAAACTTCATTACGTGAAGACACAGTATACAAATACCGATGATGATACCATCGATTCACCGGGAGAATATGCGGAGTCCAAACATTTCAGTGTAGGACTGGCGTGCTTTTCCTTTGAAGCAGATGTGGTAGCCATCGTTCAGGCGGCAGATGAACCGTTTAATCTTTTCGGCGCAAACTGCCACTCTTTTATTATGCGGCCGCTGATCGGTATTATCACGAAAATCGACTCTCCTTATGCAAATATACCCATGGTGCGCCAGTGGCTGATCAATGCAGGCTGCGAGCGGATTTTTATGATAAATAATGTGACCAGAGAGGGGATTGATGAGCTGCTGGAGTATCTGAGCGATGATCTCGAACCTATGACTCTGGAACAGGCGCAGTTTAAACAGAGTATTGGGCTGAACGAATGGGATCCGCTGCCGGAAGGGGTGGAGTATCCGAAGGAAATTGCTTCTTTTGACAGGTAAAATAAAAAAGTGTCATTTTTTCGTTGCGCACTTCATAAATATCCTGTATAATCTTTTTATCAAGTGCAACATAAGAACAGAAAGTACAAAGACGTACAAATGCAGAAAATCCTGCAGATGTGCGTCTTTTTTGTATATCTGGAAGTTTTACAGTAACTTTCTGGTATAAGATTCCGGTATATGAAAAGCACTTAAAAGAATATCTGAAAGAAGAGGAAAAGGAGGAGGTCTATGTTAAATGCAATTGGAAATGTGATCAATCAGATCGATGGTCTGGTCTGGGGATGGTGGATGATCATTTTGCTGCTGGGAACACATATTTTTATGACAGTACGTACAGGGGTGATCCAGAGGAAAATTGGTACAGCGATCCGTCTGTCTGTAAAGAAGGACGCAGATGCAGAAGGTGAAGTCAGTCAGTTTGGGGCTTTGACCACAGCTCTGGCATCCACTATCGGAACCGGAAATATCATAGGAGTTGGTACTGCTATTGCGTTGGGAGGCCCGGGTGCGGTTCTGTGGTGCTGGCTTACCGGCGTTTTTGGAATCGCTACGAAATACAGCGAATCTTTGATCGCTGTGAAATATCGTGTAAAAACAAAGGACGGACGTATGCAGGGCGGCGCCATGTATGCACTGGAACGAGGCCTGAATATGAGATGGCTGGGACTGATCTTTGCATTTTTTGGCGGATTTGCTTCTTTCGGAATTGGCTGTGCAACCCAGGTGAATGCCATTGCCACTGTCTGTAATGAAAATCTGAACATTCCCCCTGCAGTGATTGGTGTTGCAGTTGCTGTTCTCACTGCTCTGGTAATTTTCGGAGGAATCCGCTCCATTGCAAATGTATGTGAGAAACTGGTTCCTTTTATGGCTGTATTTTATGTGCTGGGCTGTCTGATCATTCTGGGACTTAACTACGACTTTATTATCCCGGCAGTAAAAACGATCTGCAGGCTGGCATTTACTCCAGGGGCAGCAGTCGGGGGACTGACAGGAAGGGGCATTATGATGGCAATGCAGTATGGAATTGCCAGAGGACTTTTTTCCAATGAATCTGGTATGGGTTCCGCACCTATCGCAGCAGCTGCTGCACAGACAAGAAATCCAGTGCGACAGGCTCTGGTTTCCAGCACAGGAACCTTCTGGGATACAGTAGTTGTCTGTCTGATCACAGGACTGGTGCTTGTAACCAGTATTATGAAAAATCCGGCCATTGATATGGGAAATATTACAGACGGCGGCCTGCTTACCACTCTTGCTTTCCAGCAGATCCCAGTGCTTGGACCTGTGATCCTTGTGGTAGGAATTATCTCTTTTGCCTATTCTACAGTACTTGGCTGGGCTTATTACGGAGAACGCTGCGTAGAATATTTCTGCGGAAAAAAAGGCCTGATTCCTTATCGGGTTCTGTACATCGTGGTAGCTGCCATTGCACCGGTTATTTCCCTGAATCTGGTATGGACAGTGGCAGATATCCTGAATGCACTGATGGCGGTTCCCAACCTGATCGCAGTCCTGCTGCTGTCAGACGTGATCGTAAAAGAAACGAAAAAGTACATAAATAATCTGGACGCCAGAGATGAGACGCCTATAGAGGTGGTCGATAAATAAAGATTTGCGACAGGATTCAGGAATGATTGTAAACTTAACAATGAGCATAGGTTGACAGTTGCTTATTTCTGTGTTATAAAAAGAACAGTCATTTTTATATTGATGATAATCTTTTTGGGAAAAGGAGTATAGGATCATGAGTCAGTCTTATGCAAAAAGTCCTGCAGCAGAGCGCAGGTTTACAACGAAAGAAATGGTACTGGTAGGTATGTTCGCGGCAGTTCTTGCTGTTATTTCACAGATATCCCTGCCTATGCCAACAGGAGTGCCTATCACCATTCAGGTATTTGGCGTGGCACTTGTAGGTGCATCCCTTGGATCCAGGCTTGGAACTACTGCAACCTTGGTATATGTTCTTCTGGGAGCTATCGGACTTCCGATCTTTGCCAATTTTTCAGGCGGGGTCAGCAGTATTGTAGGCGTTACAGGAGGATATATCTGGGCATGGCCGATCATGGCCTGGTTGTGCGGAATTCGCCCGAAAACAGAGAATAAAACGAAGAACCTGGTGATTTCTATTATATTTGCATTGATCGGACTGCTGATCGTTGAGACTATCGGTGGCCTGCAGTGGCATTTTGTAGGCGGTTCTATGAGTATTCCTGCAATTGCGGTATATTCCCTGACAGCTTTTATTCCGAAAGATATCATTATCACAGTACTGGCAGTACTGATCGCTGTTCCGATCAGAAAAGGAATCAACAATGCGGGAAATCGTTAAGATCCATGGCATCGGACTGGATAAAGCAGGACGCTGCACCCATTATCATACAGAACTGGATGTGGCAGCACTTCTCTGCGGGAAATGCAGAAAGTATTATGCCTGCTATGAATGCCATGATGAGATGGAAGATCATTCATTTGAAGCAACATCAGAAGCAGAACCCTGGCCGGTTCTGTGCGGATGCTGCCGTAATAAACTGAGCCGGGAAGAATATAAAACAGGCAGCTGCCCTTACTGCCATGCACAGTTTAATCCCGGATGCAGTTTGCATGAGAACATTTATTTTTGCAAATAGAAAAACAGTGCCGCTTTATCACCTGCCACAGGCAGTTTGGCGATAAAGCAACACTGTTTTTATTTGCTTTTTTCAGTCAGAAGACTGTTTCAGATGCAGATTAGTACTGCTGTCCTCCCTGGGAACCACTGGACATCTGTTTTTCCTGGGCTTCGATCATTTTCTTGACCATATATCCACCCACAGAACCATTCTGTTTGGAAGTCAGGTTACCGTTATATCCATCTGTAAGCGGTACGCCCAGCTCATTTGCAACCTCGAATTTGAAACGGTCTAAAGCACCCTTTGCTTCCGGTACAGCTGCCTGGTTAGAAGATTTTGTGTTTGACATATCAATTTCCTCCTTGGTTGTTGTTTTCACTTTTATAATTGTTTCGGTGTTACAATGCTAGTATATGAAAACACAGAAATAATACACTGGAAGTTTACGTATTCAGAGGAATTCTCTGGAAAATATTAATAAATTATGAATTTTGTATATGATTCAACTTTTAATTGCACTCTATTTGTTAATTTGTTATAATGTATTTCAGAATTATGAAAAGTGTGAGAATTTCATAAAATAAGATGTGAGAATCGGAGAGGAGACATTATGAACTTAGGTATTATCGCACATAACAGCAAAAAAGTACTGATTGAAGATTTCTGCATTGCATATAAGAACATACTTGCTAAACATGAGGTCTACGCCACAGGTACGACAGGACGAAGAATTGAGGAAGCGACAAGCCTTCACGTGCATAAATTTCTGGCCGGAAGCATCGGCGGAGACAAGCAGTTCATGGAGATGGTAGAGCGTCAGGATCTGGATATGGTCATTCTGTTCTACAATCCTGTTATGATCGATCCGAAAGAACCGGACATCATGAGCATTGTAAAAAGATGCGATCAGTATAATATTCCTGTAGCTACCAATATTGCTACAGCAGAACTTCTTATTTTAGGACTTGCCAGAGGAGACCTGGATTGGAGACTGAATCTGAAATGAGAGTAATAGCAGGAAAAGCAAGAAGACTGAATTTAAAAACGATTCCGGGCCTGGAAACAAGGCCTACTACGGATCGTATTAAAGAAACTCTGTTTAATATTTTACAGCCTGAACTTCTGGAATGCAGGTTTCTGGATCTCTTTGCAGGAAGCGGCGGGATCGGTATTGAGGCACTGAGCCGAGGGGCTGATCTGGCAGTATTTGTGGAGAAGAATCCGAAAGCTGCCGCCTGCATTAAAGAAAATCTTGCATTTACAAAACTGGCGGAAGGTGGTAAACTGCTGAACATGGACGTGCTGCAGGCACTTCGTTCTCTGGAGGGCAAGGGTGCATTTGATATCATCTTTATGGATCCGCCGTATAATAAAGAACTGGAACGTCAGGTACTGGAATATCTTCAGGACAGTACAGTGGCAGATGAGAATACGCTGATCATAGTAGAAGCAGACCTTGAAACAGACTTCAGTTATGCAGAAGGTCTGGGATATAAGCAGCTCCGTTCAAAAGAATATAAAACAAATAAGCATGTATTTCTGATGCGTGCGTAATTACTATGCACTTGTGCGGAGAAAGTGAGAGAAAAACACATGAAAATAGCAGTTTATCCAGGAAGCTTTGACCCTGCCACTTACGGGCACCTTGATGTGATCAGGAGGGCAGCAGTTTCTTTTGACAAAGTCATCGTGGGCGTTTTGCACAATTCTTCAAAAAGTCCGTTGTTTTCTGTGGAGGAACGTGTTAATATATTAGAAAAGGCGACGAAAGACATCCCGAATGTAGAAGTAAAGGCATTTGAGGGTCTTTCTGTGAATTTTGCCAGAGAAAATAAGGCTCAGGTGATCATCCGCGGGCTGCGTGCTGTTACAGATTTCGAATATGAGCTGCAGATGGCTCAGACGAATCGTGTACTCGCGCCTGATGTGGATACGGTATTTCTGACTACAAGCCTGGAATATGCGTATCTGAGTTCCACTATTATGAAAGAAGTTGCGAACTTCGACGGAGATCTGAGTAAATTTGCACCGAAGGAAATAACTGATGCAGTTATCGAGAAGCTTCATGCGGATAAACAGAGAAAATAAGGAGAGTGTACTATGAGCAGCAGAATTGAACAGATTATCGGTGAAATCGAGGAATATGTAGAGAGCTGTAAATTCCAGCCGTTATCTACTACCAAGATTGTCGTTAATAAAGAAGAGATCGAGGAGCTCTTAAGAGAACTTCGTCTGAAAACTCCTGATGAGATCAAACGTTATCAGAAGATCATCAATAATAAAGATGCCATCCTCGAGGATGCACAGTCCAAGGCAGACGCCCTGATCGCAGATGCACAGGCGAAGGCGCAGGAACTTGTAACACAGCACGAGATCATGCAGAAAGCATATGCACAGGCTAATGACACCATCAATGCAGCGAACAAGCAGGCACAGGAGATCCTTGATTCTGCAACACAGGACGCTAACAGTATCCGTCTCAGCGCTATCACCTATACAGATGATATGATGGCGAACATTGGCAATGTGCTGAACACAACATTAGATGATGCAGGTGTGAAATATAAATCCTTTATTGATGCTCTGCAGAGCTGTGTGGACGTTGTAAATCACAACCGTCAGGAACTTGCTCCGCAGACAGCACAGGCAGCAGCCATCACAGGATCTTATCATGATGATGAAGATAAGAATGTAGAGGATGACCTGTTAGATGATCTTGGAGAGAACTAATTTGTTTTCAACGAAGTAAGAGACAGGCGATCATACCTGTCAGTACAGCGTTGAGGCATTTGGACGTCAGGCAGGGCAGAAGACGCAGGTCTTTGTGCAGGATACTTCTTGTCTGTGCAAGGATGCAGGCACCGCCGGATCCTACAGCAGCTGCAGAAAGGATACAGCAGAATCTGAAGGGAAGGCCGGAGTCAGCGATGAGAGACAGTCCTGTAGTGATTTCCGTGAATCCCAGCAGAACATACCGGGATACAGGAGAGAATGGCCAGTACAGGCTGATGCAGCCTGCAAGTATGGAAAACAGGAGAATATATCCCCCAAGCCGGGTGATAGTTTCGAATCCGTTCATAATAGAGACATCCAGAGCGTTGCCCGATAAGGGAGCGGAAGATGTCTCTTTTTTTTCATCATGTCTGTCTGTATGAGGAACAGAACCTGGCAGGTGGTTTCTGTAAATCAGAAGGCGGAAAATCATCATACAGATGAAATCAGACAGAAACAGGCAGAGGAATAATCTGGAAGCAGGAACTTTGTTCAGCAGACAGATCTGCCCCAGGTATGTAATAATAAAAGAAGGACTGGCATTGTTGCAGAAAGTTGTGAGATATTCCGCTTCCCTGCGGGAAATCTTATGGGATTCATACATGTCAGATGCCAGCTTGGCACCCATGGGATATCCACAGAGCATGCCAAGGAGAAACACATATCCACCGTAAACACTTACGCCCAGCAGGAATTCAAACAGGGGCCTGAAAGGAAGCAGGATTTTTTCGATGCTTCCGGTATGGATCAGGACGCCGGTAAGAATAATAAATGGCAGAAGTGCAGGTATCAGGCTGTTCAGCCACAGTGTCATGCCTGTGCGGGCAGCAGCCAGACCTTCCTGAGGGTGGAGCAGAAGAAATACAAGGAGCAGGAGAGTTCCTGCCGTTAATAAAATCCGTTTCATATACGCCTGAGATTTTTTATTTAATCTTATGGTGTTTATTGAAAATAAATTCATTGCTGTTTACACATAATAATATCCTGTGTCAGGAAAGCGAACAGGGAAAAGGACAGCAGCAACAGGTAATAAAATGCATTTTGGAGGTAATAATATGGCAGTATTAGAGAACTGTGAACCGAAAAGAGTATTTCATTATTTCGAGGAGATCTGCAAGATTCCACACGGTTCAGGAAATACAAAACAGATCAGTGACTATCTGGTACAGTTTGCGAAAGACCACGGACTGAAATACGTTCAGGATGAAATGAACAATGTAGTAATCTATAAGCCGGGAACAAAGGGCTATGAGAATGCACCTACTGTAATCCTGCAGGGACATATGGACATGGTATGTGAGAAGCGTCCGGATGTAGAACATGATTTCACGAAGGATGGCCTGAATCTTTCTGTAGAAGGAGATTATGTATCTGCGAACGGAACCACACTGGGCGGCGATGACGGAAT
Source organism: Blautia luti (assembly GCF_033096465.1). Lineage (NCBI taxonomy): Bacteria > Bacillati > Bacillota > Clostridia > Lachnospirales > Lachnospiraceae > Blautia > Blautia luti. The sequence goes on from NZ_AP028156.1 coordinate 1,499,577, forward strand.
TGCTGTGGCATACGGACTTGCTGTTCTGGAAAGTGATACCATTGCACATCCTCCTCTGGAAGTATTTATCACAGTAGATGAGGAAATCGGTCTTCTGGGTGCTGTAGGATTTGACTGCAGTGTGCTGAAGGGAAGAAGATTCATCAACCTTGATTCCGAAGCAGAAGGAAGTCTCTGGATCAGCTGCGCAGGAGGACTCAGCGGAGTCAGCCACCTTCCTGTAGCCAGAGTGGAAGCCAAAGGACAGAAACTGAATGTAAAGATCGCAGGTCTTATGGGCGGACATTCCGGAGCTGAAATTGATAAAAACCGTGCAAATGCCAACGCTCTTCTGGGAACTTTCCTGTATGGACTGAAGAAAAAAGCAGACTATGAGCTGATCAGCGTGCAGGGTGGACAGAAGGACAATGCGATCACCAGAGAGTCTGTGGCAGAACTTCTGACAGATGCTGAGAATGCAGAAACTGTAAAAGCATATGCTGTTCAGATGCAGGAAGCATGGAGAGAAGAATACGCAGGAACAGATGAAGGGATCACAGTACAGGTGACTGACGAAGGTGAGAAAGAAGTCAGGGTTCTTCATCCAACCAGCAAAGAAAAAGTGGTATTCTACCTGATGAATGTACCTTACGGTATCCGTAAGATGAGTGGAACCATTTCCGGACTGGTAGAGACATCTTCCAATATCGGAATCCTGACTACGTCTGAAGATGAAGTTATGGCAAGCTCCAGCATTCGAAGCTCTGTGGAGACAGCACGTGATGCGCTGTCTGATAAGATCGAATACCTGACAGAATTCCTTGGCGGAGAATATGAGAGACAGGGTGTTTATCCTGCATGGGAATACCGCAAGGAATCACCTCTTCGTGATAAGATGGTAGAGATCTATGAAGAAATGTACGGAGAGAAGCCAAACGTAGTAGCCATTCATGCAGGACTGGAATGCGGTCTGTTCTATAAGAAGATGGACAATCTGGACTGTGTTTCCCTGGGACCGGATATGAAGGATATTCATACATCAGAAGAAGTTCTCAGTATTTCTTCCACAGAACGTGTATGGAAGTATCTGGTAAAAGTTCTCGAAGCATTAAAAGACTGATCCGCAACATAAAAACAAAATTATAAGCAAAATTATAAGCAGGTCTCCTGTTTCTGAAAGAACAGGAAGGCCTGCTTCTTTTTTTGAAACCAATTCTGAAACCGGTTCTAAAACCATTTCACCTCGCATATAGTATTATCAGAATGCCGGGGAGTTTTGGGCTATGCGTAAAAATATTCTGATCCTGTGTGTGATGATTCCCATACTGGTGATAATGACAGATATCCTGATGAAAAGAAGCCAGGTATCCTGCCTGTCCGAAAATACCTGTGAAACAGCAGAATTCAGGGAACAGCATCTGTCGGGGAGGCTTTATGAGGAACTGTCAGGTTCCGGGAATTTCGCAGATGATCTTACAGTGACCATGCTCCACGGGAAATTCTCTCCCGATGAAATATGGACAGATTCTGTCCTGTACAGAAAATACAAACCAACGGAATACTTCCGGCTGAGAAAAGCTTATCAGGCAGTGTGGCTTGATCTGAAATACTTTCCCATAGCGGATAACGGACATTCCGGAGATAAAATAAGTTTCGAAAATACTTACGGAGCGCCCAGGACTTACGGCGGGCGGCGGATTCATGAAGGCTGTGACCTTTTCGGTGAGAAGAAGCAGTCCGGCTATTATCCTGTCCTTTCCATGACAGACGGAACTGTGGAAAAGATCGGATGGCTTCCATTAGGAGGTTACAGGATCGGTATTCGCGCTTCTTACGGCGGGTACTTTTATTATGCACATCTGTCCGGCTATGAGAAGGAATTTAAAGAAGGCGATCCGGTAGAAGCAGGGGAGATCCTGGGATATATGGGGAATACTGGATACGGAGAAGAAGGAACTGCTGCCATGTTTCCGGTACATCTTCACCTGGGAATTTATATTGAAACACCAAACCATAAAGAATTGAGCGTGAACCCATACTGGGTCCTGAAAGCTATTTCTAAAAAAATCAGAAACTGTTCATATTAGCGAGATATTTTTTTAAATCTATGCTATAATAACAAAATGTATGAAATGCAAGGAGCGAGTGAAAATGGAAATACAGTTATGGAGAAGCATTTTATGCCCGTATGAACTGGCTGTGAGAGAGCTGGAAGTGAAATTTAATCATATTATTGAGGAATGTAAAGAAAATGATATATACTGCCCCATCGAACAGGTAGAAGGCAGAGTGAAAAGTGTAAGCAGCATTCTGGAGAAAATGCAGCGCAAACATATCCCCATGGAGCGCATGGAAGAAGAGGTGGAGGATATTGCAGGCGTGCGTATTATCTGCCAGTTTGAAGAAGATATTGAGACAGTTGCTTCTCTGATCCAGAAAAGAAGCGACATGATCATAAAAAGTGAGAAAAATTATCTGAAACATATCAAACAGAGCGGATACAGAAGTTACCATCTGATCATTTATTACACGGTAGATACAGTAAAAGGCCCCAAGAAACTTCAGGCGGAAATCCAGATCCGTACCATGGCCATGAATTTCTGGGCTACCATCGAGCATTCCCTTCAGTACAAATATAAAGGGGATATGCCGGAACATGTAGCAGAGCGTTTGAGTAAAGCCGCAGATGCGATCAATGCCCTTGACAGAGAGATGTCTTCTGTAAGAAATGAGATCATGGATGCACAGAATTCCTCCCAGATGCAGTCCAATCTGGTGAAAGATATCCTGATCAATATCGAGAATCTTTACAAGCTGGCTAACAAGAGGGAGATCATGAAGATCCAGGACGAATTCCTGCGAGTGTTCAGAACCAAAGATCTCCAGCAGCTGGAGCGCTTCCACAGACAGCTTGACATTATCTCAGAGGGTTACCGTGCGCAGGCTGTATATCACCATGTATGACATGCCTTTCATAAGTAATTACATACGAGGAAATATAAATGCAGGATTTTTTACCGGTAAATAAAAAAGAAATGAAAGAGAGGGGATGGGAACAGGCAGACTTTGTCTACGTGATAGGGGATGCCTATGTGGACCATCCTTCCTTTGGTGCGGCCATTATCAGCAGACTGTTGGAAAGCCGCGGATATAAAGTGGGGATCATCAGTCAGCCGGACTGGAGAAAGAAAGAGAGTATACAGGTATTCGGCGAACCCAGGCTGGGATTTCTGGTTACAGCCGGAAATATGGATTCCATGGTCAATCATTACACTGTGTCGAAGAAGCACAGACAGAAGGATTCCTATTCCCCGGGAGGGCAGATGGGACTTCGTCCGGACAGGGCTGCTATTGTATACAGCAACCTGATCCGTCAGACCTATAAACATACTCCCATCATTCTGGGCGGTATTGAGGCAAGCCTCAGACGTATGGCACATTATGACTACTGGGAGAATAAAGTCAAACACAGTATACTGATCGATTCCGGAGCAGACCTGATCTCCTACGGAATGGGAGAACATTCCATTATAGAGATAGCAGAATCCCTGGAGAGCGGGATTCCGGTGGAAGAGATCACCTATATCGCAGGAACTGTTTTCAAGTGTAAAGATCTGGACCGTGTGTACGAGCCCATTGTTCTTCCTTCTTATGAAGAAGTAAAAGAGGACAAAAAGACCTACGCGGACAGCTTTGCCATACAATACCAGAATACGGACCCGTTCAGCGCCAGACCAATGGCGGAATTTTACGGAAGCAGGGGATATGTGGTACAGAATCCTCCGGCACTGCCGCTGTCGCAGGAGGAAATGGATGATGTCTATGCACTTCCCTATACAGAAAGAGTTCATCCCATGTATGAGAAACAGGGCGGGATCCCGGCACTGGAAGAGATTAAATTCAGCCTGACGAGCAACAGAGGATGCTTCGGAGGTTGTAATTTCTGTGCCCTGACATTTCATCAGGGAAGGATCCTGCAGACCAGAAGCCATGAATCCCTGATCGAAGAGGCTGAGCGTATGACAAGGGATCCTGAATTTAAAGGATACATTCACGATGTAGGCGGGCCTACTGCTGATTTCCGTCAGCCATCCTGTCAGAAACAGCTGACCAAGGGAGTATGTAAGAACAGACAGTGCCTTTTCCCGGAACCATGTAAGAACCTGAAGGTGGATCATTCAGACTATGTGACACTGCTTCGCAAACTGCGCCAGATCCCGGGAGTTAAGAAAGTATTTATCCGCTCCGGTGTCCGCTTTGACTATGTGGTGGCAGACAGGGACAAAACATTTCTGAATGAACTTGTGGAACATCATGTCAGCGGCCAGCTCCGTGTGGCACCGGAACATGTATCTGATCAGGTACTGAAATATATGGGGAAACCCTGCCACAGTGTTTATGAAGAGTTTCTGCGGGAGTATGATAAGGCAAATAAAAGGACAGGCAGACAGCAGTATGCAGTGCCCTACTTTATGTCTTCCCATCCGGGCTGTACCATGAAAGAGGCTGTGAAGCTGGCGGAATATGTAAGAGATCTGGGATTTACCCCGGAACAGGTGCAGGATTTTTACCCTACACCATCCACTCTTTCTACCTGTATGTATTATACAGGGATCCATCCCCTCACAGGCGAAAAGGTATATGTGCCCAGAAATCCCCATGAAAAAGCCATCCAGCGTGCACTGATGCAGTACAAGAATCCTGAAAACAGAGAACTGGTCCTGGAAGGGCTGAAGCTTGCAGGGCGTATGGATCTGGTAGGTTACGGGCCGAAATGTCTGATCCGTCCCATCCGTGAGAAACAGGAGAAAAAGAACGGAAATGATCGAAGAAATCAGAACAGGAAAACCATTCGAAATGTACACAAGAAGAACCCTAAAGGAGGGCGCAGATGACAAAAAAGAAGAGAATTCCCAAGGGAGAATGGGGATATTTTAAAAGTGAGAAGAAAAGACGCATGATCATCACGGCAGTATTGTTTGCAGTACCGCTGTTTATCTTTTTTACTTCCTGGATCTATTTTAAGACCAGAATGACCATCTGGACAGTTGTGGCAGTGGTAGGATGTCTTCCGGCATGCAAATCCGCAGTGAGCCTGATCATGATCCTGAAATGCAGACCACTGGATGAGACATTATATAAGAAAATCCGGGAACATCAGGACAGACTTGACATGGCATATGAGATGTATATGACCTTTTATGAAAAAAGTGCTTACATTGATGCAGTGGCAGTCTGCGGAAACACAGTAGCAGCCTACAGCAGCGATCCGAAGATCAATGCAGCCTTTATGGAGGAAAATGCCCAGAAGATCATCCGCAAAAACGGTTATAAAGCAACTGTAAAAATCTTTACAGACCTCCGTCCGTTTCTGGAGCGTCTGGATTCCATGAATGCCCATAAGGAATCTCTGGAAGAAGGAATTAAATTCACTCCGGATGAAAAATACCCGGATCTTTCCAGAAATGAACTGATCCGCCAGACCATACTGGCTATCTGTTTATAAGATCATGACAGAGTCATCGCATAACAGACAGGAGTCACAGTGACGAATGAAAGAATTTATTATAGAAGAAAATGAAGCCGGACAGCGCTTCGACAAATACCTGGCAAAGCTTCTTCGTGAAGCACCCAAGAGCTTTTTCTACAAAATGCTCCGCAAAAAGAACATTACCCTGAACGGAAAAAAAGCTACAGGAAATGAGAAACTTCAAAAGGGGGATGCCGTTAAGCTGTTCCTGAGTGATGAAACCTTCGGGAAGTTTGCAGGAAATACCCAGGTGGAAAGGGCTTACTGTCAGCTGGATATTATTTATGAGGATAAGGATATAGTGGTGATCAACAAACCGGCAGGAATGCTTTCCCAGCCTGCGGACGATGGAACGCCATCTCTGGTAGAATATCTCATTGGATATCTGCTGCAGAAAGGTGATCTGACAGAAGAACAGCTGCAGACATTCCGTCCATCTGTGTGCAACCGTCTGGACCGCAATACCAGCGGCATGGTATGCGCGGGCAAAAGTCTGGCAGGCCTGCAGTTTCTGTCAGAAATTTTTCACGACCGCACCCTTCATAAATATTATCTGTGCCTGGTAAAAGGCAAAATAGAAAAGAAATCCCATATCAAAGGCTGGCTGCACAAGGATCAGAAAACCAACAAAGTGACAGTAAGCCGGGAGAAAATACCGGATTCCCTTGCTATAGAAACAGGCTACCGGCCTCTTGGAAATAACGGCAGGGTCACTTTGCTTGAAGTGGAGCTGCTCACAGGAAGAACCCACCAGATCCGTGCCCATTTAAGCAGTATCGAACATCCCCTGCTGGGAGACGGGAAATACGGAGACAGGGAATTTAACAGGCAGTATACAGGTGAAGGTGTGAAATATCAGCTTCTTCATGCATATAAACTTGTCATTCCCCAGACAGGGCAGACATTCACGGCACCTGTCCCGGAGCTGTTTTATCATATTATCACAGAAGAACATCTGGAGGAGGCATATCATGAAAATCTGGAGAGAAATATGGGATTACGCCAGGATGATCATACTGGTGGTGATCGTTGTGACACTCATTAACAATATTGTGCTGATCAATGCAAAGATTCCCTCAGAGTCTATGGAAAATACCATTATGACCGGCGACCGCATCTTCGGTTACAGGCTTGCTTATGGCCTGAATATAGATCTTTTCGGACATGAGATCAATAAAAAGTTCAAAGATCCTCAGAGATTTGATATCATTATCTTTAAGTATCCGGATGATGAAAGCCAGCTGTTTATCAAACGTATCATCGGGCTTCCCGGGGAAAAAGTTCAGATCACAAACGGTAAAGTCTATATCAATGATTCCGAAACTCCCCTGGATGACAGTTTCGTGGCTGAAGTTCCCAGAGGAAACTTCGGACCCTATGAGGTGCCGGAAGACAGCTATTTCGTAATGGGTGACAACCGCAATCATTCCAGGGATTCCCGCTACTGGAAAACAAGTAATTTCGTAACCTATGACGAGATCGTGGGAAAGGCTGTTGTGCGGTATTATCCATCCATAAAACTGTTAAACAACTATAAAGAGAAAGAACAGTAAAAAACGGGCAAAGGAGGAAACATTTTGGCAACCTGGAATAGCAGAGGCCTGAGAGGTTCAACTCTGGAGGAACTGGTAAACCGGACCAATGAACAATACAGGGAAAAAGGACTGGCACTGATCCAGAAAATTCCCACACCTATCACACCGGTCCGTATGGATAAAAATAACCGTCACATCACACTGGCATATTTTGAACAGAAGAGTACGGTGGATTATATCGGAGCAGTACAGGGGATCCCTGTATGCTTCGATGCAAAAGAATGCTGCACGGATACCTTTCCTCTGGCCAATATTCATTCCCATCAGGTGGAATTTATGGAAGCCTTTGAGAAGCAGGGCGGTGTGGCATTTTTTCTTATTTTTTTCAGCCATGAGAATCTGTTTTATTATCTTACCCTGAGAGAACTGATAACTTTCTGGAAACGAATGGAACAGGGCGGCAGGAAAAGCTTCCGGAGAGAAGAACTTACAGCTGAGTACTATCTTGGCAGGAAAGGCGGCTTTTTAGTTCCGTATCTGGAAGGAATCCAGAAAGATTTAAGCCACAGGGATTGACAATTGTGGAAATACACTTTATAATTTTATCTAGTTTTCCGTATCAGTATGATAATATGGTAGCACGTTAATGGAATAAAGCACGCAACAGAAGATCATATATCCGGAAAGACTGCCGCTGGCAGTTCGTATCACAGATGAGGAGGATTATACAATGCAGCGTATTTTTCATACACCTGAAGGTGTAAGGGACATTTACAATGGCGAATGCAGCCAGAAACGGAAGGTACAGGAGAAGATCCATCGTGTTTTCCATCAGTATGGCTATGAAGATATAGAGACACCGACCTTTGAATATTTTGAGGTTTTCAGCCGTGAGGTAGGAACCATTCCTTCCAGGGAGCTGTATAAATTTTTTGACAGAGAGGGAAATACGCTGGTGTTAAGACCTGACTTTACCCCGTCTGTTTCCAGGGCCTGCGCCACTTATTTTAACCCGGACGAAGAGCCGGTGAGCCTGTGCTATACAGGAAATACCTTTATCAATAACTCTAGTTACAGAGGACGTCTGAAAGAAACCACTCAGATGGGCGTAGAACATATCGGAGATGAATCCGCAGATGCAGATGCAGAACTTCTGGCCATGACTGTGGAGTGTCTTCTGGCAGCAGGACTGACAGAGTTCCAGGTCAGTGTAGGACAGGTGGATTATTTCAAATCCCTGTTAAAAGAAGCTGAACTTGATACAGAAGCAGAAGAGAGACTCCGTACCCTGATCTCCCAGAAGAATTCCTTCGGTGTAGAGGAATTTGTGGAAGAGCAGAAATTAAAAGAAGGAATTGCCAGGGCTTTCGTGGAGATCCCGCAGATGTTTGGATCCGCAGATGTATTAAAGAAGGCCAGAAGCCTTACCAACAATGCACGTGCACTGGAAGCAGTTGCCAGACTGGAAGAGATTTATGAGATCCTGAAGATCTATGGATATGAGAAATATGTTTCTTTTGATTTCGGCATGCTGAGTAAATATCAGTATTACACAGGAATCATTTTCCAGGCATATACTTATGGTACAGGCGAGCCTATGATCAAAGGCGGACGCTATAATGGCCTGATGAAACACTTCGGGAAACCGGCGGCTTCCATCGGTTTTGCCATTGAAGTGGATAACCTTCTTCTTGCGCTGTCCAGCCAGAAACTGCTCTCTGAGAAAGATGAGAAACCGGAAGTGATCCTTTATGAAGCTCAGGAACGTGCAGAGGCTATTGAGAAGGCAAGAAAACTCCGTGCCCAGGGACACAGTGTTTCATTACGTTTGAAGAAGGAGGTCAGATAAGCCATGAGATACCTGACATTTGCACTGACAAAAGGCAGACTTGCAAACAAGACAATGGAGATGTTCGAGAGAGCCGGAATCACCTGCGAAGAGATGAAAGACAAGGATTCCCGTAAGCTCATTTTCGTAAATGAAGAATTAAAGATGAAATTTTTCCTTTCAAAAGGTCCGGATGTTCCTACTTATGTAGAATACGGAGCAGCTGATATCGGAATCGTTGGAAAAGATACCATTCTGGAAGAAGGCCGTAAGCTTTATGAGGTAATGGACCTGGGTTTCGGCAAATGTAAGATGTGCGTCTGCGGACCGGAAAGTGCCAGAGAAGTTCTGGAGAATAACCAGCTTATCCGTGTAGCTACGAAATACCCGAATATTGCGAAGGATTATTTCTACAACAGAAAGCATCAGACTGTAGATATTATTAAATTAAACGGATCTATCGAACTGGCACCTATCGTAGGGCTGTCCGAAGTGATCGTGGATATTGTGGAGACAGGCAGCACACTTCGTGAAAACGGCCTGAGTGTCCTGGAAGAGGTTTGCCCGCTGTCCGCACGTATGGTAGTAAATCAGGTAAGCATGAAGATGGAGAACGAGAGGATCCGCAAGCTTATCGATGACTTAAGAAAAGTTCTGCAGGAGGGAATTTAAAATGCGTAAGGTAACATTAACAAAAGAGTCAACAAAAGATATTCTGGAGAGCCTTCTGAAAAGAAGCCCTAATAATTATGGTAAATTCGAATCCACAGTAGCAGAGATCCTGGCAAAGGTGAAAAGCGAGGGAGATGCAGCCCTCTTTGCATACACAAAGGAATTTGACAAAGCAGAGGTAAACAAAGAGAACATCCGTGTTACAGAAGTTGAGATCCAGGAAGCCTATGACAAGATTGATCCGGCACTTCTGGAAGTGATCCGCAAGGCACTGGTAAACATCCGTAAATACCACGAGAAACAGATCCAGAACAGCTGGTTCACCAGTGAGACAAACGGAACCATGCTTGGACAGAAAGTGACACCATTAAACCGTGTAGGTGTTTATGTACCAGGGGGAAAGGCTGTGTATCCATCCTCTGTATTAATGAATATCGTACCTGCAAAAGTAGCAGGAGTACCGAACATCGTAATGACCACACCTCCTGGAAAGGACGGCAAGATCTGCGCATCCACACTGGTAGCTGCGAAGGAAGCAGGAGCAGATGAGATCTATAAAGTGGGCGGAGCACAGGCTATTGGAGCGCTTGCCTTCGGAACAGAAAGCATCCCGAAAGTAGATAAGATCGTAGGACCGGGAAATATTTTCGTGGCACTTGCCAAGAAAGCAGTTTACGGATATGTAAGCATCGATTCTATTGCAGGCCCAAGTGAGATCCTGGTGCTGGCAGATGAGACAGCTAATCCACATTTCGTAGCTGCAGACCTTCTTTCCCAGGCAGAACATGATGAACTTGCCTGTGCGATCCTGATCACTACCAGCAGAGAATTCGCAGATAAAGTAGACGAAGAAGTGAAGGGTTTTGTGGAAGTACTTTCCAGAAAAGAGATCATCCAGAAATCACTGGATAATTTCGGCTACATCCTGATTGCAGAAGATATGGAGGAAGCCATCGAAGCTGCCAATGAGATTGCTCCGGAACATATGGAGATCGTAACAGCCAATCCGTTCGAGGACATGATGAAAGTGAAGAACGCAGGAGCCATCTTTATCGGAGAATACAGCTCTGAACCGCTGGGCGATTATTTCGCAGGTCCGAACCACGTACTTCCTACCAATGGAACAGCCAAATTCTTCTCTGCTCTTTCTGTAGATGACTTTATTAAGAAATCAAGTATTGTTTATTATTCCAGGGCGGCACTCCGTGATATTCACAAAGATATCATTCAGTTTGCCACATCCGAGCAGCTGACTGCACATGCCAATTCCATTGCAGTACGTTTCGAGGACGAAGATAAAGAGGAGAAATAAGAACCATGGCCAGAGAAGCATCAGTGGAAAGAAATACAAAAGAAACAGAGATCAAATTAAAGATCAATCTGGATGGAACCGGATATTCAGATATCGAGACGGGTGTGGGATTTTTTAACCACATGCTGGATGGATTTACCAGACATGGACTCTTCGACCTCAGTGTGAGAGTACACGGGGATCTGAAGGTGGATGATCATCACACTATCGAAGATACGGGAATTGTTCTGGGAACAGCCCTGAAAGAAGCCATCGGAGATAAAAAAGGTATCAAAAGATACGGAAGCTGCATTCTTCCTATGGATGAATGCCTGGTGTTATGTGCCATTGACCTGTCAGGAAGACCATATTTTGTCTGGGATGCAGAATTTACCACAGACAGGATCGGAGATATGTCCGCAGAGATGGTGAAAGAATTTTTCTATGCAGTTTCCTATTCCTGCGGAATGAATCTTCATATAAAAGTGTTAAGCGGCGGTAACAATCATCATATGGCAGAAGCTATGTTCAAAAGCTTCGCCAAGGCGCTGGATGCAGCCACATCTTTTGACCCGAGGATCACGGATGTGCTTTCCACCAAGGGAAGTCTGGCATGAGTCTGCATCAGATACAACAGATATCTGATATATAAAGAAGGAGAAACATACCTATGAAAAAATTAATGATTCCCTGTCTGTATCTTCAGTCTGAAAAAGCAGTGACAGGATTCGGACAGAGAAATCTCTTTGGCGACGGTGATGTGGAGAAGCTGGCACGTTTTTACAGTGATAACGGGGCAGATGAACTTCTGGTATTTGACTTTTCTGTGGGAGACCGGGAGCATGATGCTGCGATTGGCAGGATCAGGGATATCTGTTATGCCTCCGAGATCCCGGTGATCGGAGCCGGTAATATCAAACGGGCAGAAGATGTAAAGAAACTGATCTATGCAGGCTGTGGGAAAGTTGTGCTGAACTTCTCCAAACAGAGCAATATTGATCTGCTGGAAGAAGTTTCCCTGCGCTTCGGAAAAGAGAAAATGATGGTCAGCATTTCAGCAGCAGAAGAATTTGCAGCACATAAAGAACTGATCGAAACTTGTGCCCAGGGCGTTCTGGCACTGGACACAGTACAGGATTCCATTGCACAGCTGTCTTCCATACCCATCGTTCTTCACACAGATGAGAGCAAGGAGGCAGAACTCGTAAAACTGTTGCAGACAGGTGCTGTAGGCGGTTTAAGCGGCGCATATGTCAGCAATCCGGATACTGCGCTGGTGGAATTTAAGGCACTTCTGAGAGAACAGGGAATACCGGTACAGACCTTCGAGAGCAGTATTGCCTGGTCTGATTTCAAACTGAACAGCGACGGAATGGTTCCGGTGATCGTACAGGATTATAAGACGGATGAAGTTCTGATGCTGGCATATATGAATGAAGAAGCATTTGAAACTACTTTAAAAAGCGGCAAGATGACCTACTGGAGCAGAAGCCGCAATGAACTGTGGACCAAAGGACTTACCTCCGGTCATCTGCAGTATGTGAAATCCCTGACCCTGGACTGCGACAATGACACGATTCTGGCCAGGGTATCCCAGATCGGTGCAGCCTGCCATACAGGAAACCGCACCTGTTTCTTCAAGACTCTGGTAAAAAAAGAATATGATGATACCAATCCTCTGCGTGTATTCCAGGATGTCTACGATGTGATCATGGACAGAAAAGAGAATCCGAAAGAGGGTTCTTATACCAATTACCTTTTCGACAAAGGACTGGACAAGATCCTGAAGAAAGTAGGAGAAGAATGTACGGAGATCGTCATTGCAGCGAAAAATCCGGACAAAGAAGAAGTGAAATATGAGATTTCAGATTTCCTTTATCATATGATGGTACTGATGGCTGAAAAAGGTGTCACCTGGGATGAAATTGTAAAAGAACTTGCAAGAAGGTAAAAAAGGTAACTGCATACAGACTTGACATATGACCATTTTTGTGATAAAAAGATAATATCCGAATTGAATATGTGCAATGGTTATAACGTTAAGGTCGCATTGTAATATTGATGCACAAAAGAGAATCCGGTGTGAATCCGGAACGATACCGTCACTGTGTATGGGAGCTATATTCAGAAACCACTGGGAAACCGGGAAGGGAATGTAGCGATGAACGAAGTCAGGAGAACTGCCTTAATGTGGAATTTCAGGTCTGCGGTTTACAGTACCTATATTCTCATACCGATACATAGCTCTTTTAAAATCACATTCAGGTGATACCGTGTATTATATGGGAAAATAGCAGTCGCAGAAGATGTGGCTGCTTTTTTGCATACATTAGTCCGGAAATATAGATTAAAAGAGGAAAAAGAAATGAAAAGAAAATCCATGTTAGCTTTATTACTGGCAGTGTCCATGACCTGTTCCATGACAGCAGCAACAGGTGCAGTAGCTTACGCTTCTGATGATACAGCTACAGAGGAATCAGCAGACGATGCTGATACAACCGATGATGCAGCTGCAGAAGATACAGATGCAGAAGATACAGCAGATGACGCTGACGCAGCAGACACAGAAGAAGCTTCTGATGATGACCAGAAAGCAGCAGACGAAGTAGCAGCCCTGATCGACAAGATCTATGTTCAGGAAAGAAATGATACAACTGACGAGGACTGCAAGGCTGCAAAAGAAGCATGGGATAAACTGACAGATGCTCAGAAGGAACTGGTTGAAGGTGAAGAAGCAAGCCCTGAATATTTTGGACGTGATACAGGTGATGCTTCCAAAGATGATCCACGTAATCAGGATGAGATCGGTGAGAACGAACTTCTTGTAGTAAGCTTCGGTACATCCTTCAATGACAGCCGTGCAGAGGATATCAAAGGAATCGAAGACAAACTTGCAGAAGCATTTCCGGATTGGTCTGTAAGACGTGCATTTACAGCACAGATCATCATTAATCATGTAGAAGCAAGAGATGATGAAGTAATCGATAATATGCAGCAGGCACTTGACCGTGCAGTAGATAACGGTGTCAAGAACCTGGTTGTACAGCCTACACATCTGATGCATGGTGCTGAATATGATGAGATGGTAGATGCTGTTAACGGATACAAAGATAAATTTGAATCTATAGCAATCGCAGAGCCGATGCTTGGTGAAGTTGGCGATGACGCTACTGTTATCAACGATGACAAGAAAGCAGTTGCACAGGCAATTACAGATACTGCATGCAAGGAAGCTGGATTCGATGATATGAAAGCAGCAGCAGATGCTGGTACAGCATTTGTATTCATGGGACATGGTACATCTCATACAGCTAACGTAACATATGATCAGATGCAGACACAGATGGAAGACCTTGGACTTACAAACGCTTTCATTGGTACTGTAGAAGGTAAGCCGGAAGATACAGCCTGCGAAGAGGTTATCGCGAAAGTAAAAGATGCAGGATTCAAGAATGTAATCCTTCGTCCTCTGATGGTTGTTGCCGGTGACCACGCTAACAACGATATGGCAGGCGATGATGATGATTCCTGGAAGAGCCAGTTCGAAGCATCTGGAGCATTTGACAGTGTTGAATGCCAGATCGAAGGACTTGGAAGAATCGAAGCAGTAGAAGATCTCTATGTAGAACATACACAGGCAGCTATCGATTCCATTGGAACATCTGATGAAGAGACAACAGACGATGCAGAGGCAGAATCTACAGATGATGCTGCAGCTGATGATACTGCAACAGATGATGCTGCAGAAGAAACAACAGACGCTGAATAATTTTTCAGTTAATCAGAATTTCAGACTGCCCGGATACTTTTATAAGTCTCCGGGCAGATATATTTTCAGAAAAAAGGAGAATCTATTATGAAAAAACGTTCCGTTGCCATGATGATGTCAATGCTTGCACTGTCTGCAGCGCTTGTAAGTACAACTCCTGTTATGGCGAAAACAGATGACACAGAGGAAACAACGACAGAGGAGACCACAGAAGAAGCTGAGGATGGAGAAGCAAAATCAGAAGATGCAGCGAAATCCCAGACTCTCGAAGATGGCGTCTATACAGCTGAGTTTGATACAGACAGCAGTATGTTCCATGTAAACGAAGCTATGGATGGTAAAGGAACCCTGACTGTAAAGGATGGAAAAATGACAATCCATGTATCACTGGCATCCAAAAAAATTGTAAATCTTTTTGCAGGAACTGCTGAAGATGCACAGAAAGAGGGCGCAGAATTATTGGAACCAACTTCTGACAAAGTGACATACAGCGATGGGATGTCTGAAGAGGTATATGGCTTTGATATTCCGGTACCTGCCATTGATGAGGAATTTCAGGTAGCACTGATCGGAACAAAGGGCAAATGGTATGATCATAAAGTAAGCGTTAAGAATCCTGTGAAGGAAGAAGACACAGAGGTTTCCGATGATGCAGAGAAAGATACAGAAAAAACAGAAGGCAAAAAAATCGCAGATCTTGGGGTAGAGGACGGAAGTTATACTGCAGAAGTAACACTTACAGGTGGAACAGGCAGAGCAACTGTAGACTCTCCGGCAGCTATTGAGATCAAAGGAGATGAAGCTACTGCAACCATCGTATGGAGCAGCCCATATTATGACTATATGCTGGTCAATGATGAGAAGTATTTACCTGTAAATAAAGACGGCAATTCCACATTTGAAATTCCGATTGCAGAGTTCGATACAGAGATGGAAGTAACAGCAGATACTACAGCTATGAGTCAGCCTCATGCAATTGACTATACCTTAAACTTTGATTCTTCCACTCTGAAGGAAGCAGAGAAGAAAGATGCGAAATAATAAAGCAGTATAATAAAAACAACCTGCCGGTTTTCCGGCAGGTTGTTTTAGGTTATACTGCTTATTTTACTTTGATGGTAATGGTTGCAGTTTTCTTGGAACCGTCAGTAGCTTTGGCTGTGATTTTTACAGTGCCTTTTTTACCTTTGACAGCTGTTACTTTACCCTTGGAATTAACAGTGGCAATCTTTGTATTGCTGGATGTCCAGGTAAGTTTGGTGTTTGCTTTTCCGTTCTGAGTGGAAACTTTAGCTTTTAATGTTGTGCTCTTGCCGGCTTTGATGGTAGTAGTTCCGGAAAGTTTGATGCTCTTTACAGAACCCTTCATGCAGGTAAGAGTTACTTTTCCGTACTTCTTGCTTCCGTCTTTGGCAGTAGCAGTGATAGTTACAGTTTTGCCTCCTGCGTTCTTTTTGAAGGTTACAAGACCCTTGGAGTCAACAGTAGCATATTTGGTATTGCTGGACTTCCATGTTACAGCCTTGTTGGTAGCCTTGGAAGGAGTTACAGTGGCTTTCAGCTGTACTTTCTTGCCTGCTGCTACATTGCGGGAAGGAGTAGCTGAAACAGCAACTTTTGTTACTTTTACAACTGCTTTCTTAACAGTAACGGTACATGTGGCTTCTACATTGCCAGCCTTTGCAGTGATTACTGCTGTACCTTCTTTAACAGCTGTTACAGTACCATTTTCGGATACTTTGGCAACTTTTGCGTTGCTGGAAGACCATTCTACAGCATCAGTGGTATCTGATGGTGCAACGGTTGCTTTCAGTGTAAAGGATTTACCTGGTTTAAGATTTTTCTTAACTGTATTCAGAGTGATCTCTGTAGCAGGAACCTTAACAGTAACAGTACATTCGGCTTTCACATTGCCGGCAGTAGCAGTGATCACAGCTGTACCTTCTTTGATACCTGTTACAGTACCATCTTCGGATACTGTAGCTACAGTTTCGTCACTGGAAGACCATGTTACGGCATCAGTGGTATCAGCAGGAGTAACAGTAGCTGTCAATTTAAATGTTGTGCCTGCATCCAGTGTCTGGCTGTCTGTGTCCAGAGTGATCTCTGTAGCAGGAACCGATACTGGTGTGACGGTAAGAGTGCTGTTTGTTTTACTGATATTGAAGATACGTTCATACCAGGAGTCATTTCTTACAGAGTGGAAAGAAATGACAACATCTTTTTCAAGGTTATCAGATTTGAATCCATCACCGTCCCCGGAGCCTTCTCTTACTACAAGATCTGCCTTGGTATCAGTGATAGGGGTTGTAGTATCAGCCTTTGCTGCATCTTCAGCGGAACCGATGAAAACTTTATCAAAGCTGGTACTGCCCATGGTCAGATGAAGCACTTCTTCATATCCGTTGGAGTTTGGTCCACCAATGGTTTCCAGGGTAGCAGCATTCAGCCTAAACATTTTAACACTGTTTGATACTGTCAGCTCTCTGGTATAATCATAATCGCCGGTAACCAGAGTCTTGGCTTCTGTATCAATGACTGCCTGACGAGGATAGAAAGCTCTTTCCAGAGTTGATTCACCGTTCTCAAATTTGGTGAGATATTTATTGGAAATAGCTACCAGAGGAAGGTAGGTTTCACCATCTGAAACAGGAATGGTAAATGTCCATACACCATTAACTTCTTCACCTTTGATCCAGTTCTCCTGATTGTTTCCGTTGGCAACGGCTTCTTCATAAGTTCCCTTGTACAGATAATGGTAACCCTTTCCGCTTAAAGTGATGGTCAGAGTTGTACCTGTTTCATCTTTTCTGTAAAGTGCAGAAGTAACTTTGAACATTCCTGTGTTGTTGGTAGGTGTCAGCTGGGCTTTAATAACAGTGGCCGGAACTACATGAATATCAGAAGCTACAGCGTCGGGTTCTGTGGTATCTGCCATAGAAGTGGTATCAAACTGAAGTGCATAGATCTTTCTGTCCCATTGTTTCGGTGGCTTTTTCCACGGGTCAGTCAGATTCTTCTCACTGCTGTATGCCACATAGAGTGTATCAGTAAGAGATTTCACTGGAACTGTATACCAGAGTTCTTTGGTGCCGTCGTCCTTGGTGATGGTTGTAGCCTGATACCAGTCGACTTCATGATTATATACTGCCTCGCGGCTGGTCTCCTCATTGTCATCTGCGAAAGCGATGTAATCTCTTACATCCGAAGTGCTCTGCATACGAACCAGATAAGTTCCATCATCCTGCTGGGTAACAACTACGTTTTTAAAAGCATAGATACCAGTGGTTTTGCCACCTACGGTAACATTGATGGAATGAGTGCGGGATTCTGCATCAGCCTGGTCAGAAACATTTTCTTCAGCGGTGTATTCTACCTCACCTGCGCTGAATACGTCTGTATCCGTAGTGGCTGAATCAAAATCTTCTGAAGCAGAAGCCTCTGTTTCGGCAGAAGTTTCCTCTTCCGGTGTATCTGTAAATTCTGCGCTTGCTGTAAAGTCCGGATTCTCCGCAAAAGCCGGAACTGCAGAAGCAATTGGTGTAGCTGCGACTGATGCGCTGAGCAGCAGTGCAAGCAGGATTTTTCTTCTTTGCTTCATATATATTCTCCTTGCCTATTGATATATTCAGACACGTTTCCGCATGTGTCTGTGGATGGGACTGTTCCGCAGAAATTCATACAATCCAATTCTCATGATAGCACTAAAATTGTTAAAAAACAACAAAATATAAGAAAATAATAGTATATATGCTGTATACTGGTAACTGTTCACACACCACTATCCCGCGAGGCGTTTTGGCATGAATATGCCAAATATATGTGGATCATGAAAACCATTCTGCACTATGTTTATTGTGAAGAGATTATAGTGGAATGCTTGCACAGTACAGTGATATTTGCTATAATGTAAAGAAATATAGGAACTTCAGTGCCAGTATTTCTGGGCAAAAGGGAATCAGGTGTAAGTCCTGAACGATCCGGTCACTGTAAGCATAAGAGATGACCATAACAGCCATTGCATAAGATGTGAGAAGGCATGGTCAGGCAGTTAATTTGTAAGTCAGGAAACCTGCTGAAGGATCAGTGAATCGCTTCCGATGAAAGCAGAAATTCACAAAAACGAAACATCCGGCCGTCAGGAAAGAGATGTTTTATTTGTGCGAATAAAGTCTACTCATCTAAAAGGGAGTAGGCTTTTTTGTGAGAAAGTATACTTTTGAGAAAGTACAGTCCTATATTGTAATCTTAATTATAAAAAAGGAGAGAAAAAGTATGCAGGCGAAAAAATTTCTTGCCACTCTGCTCGCAGTGACAATGACCGCAGCGCCCACAGTTCCGTATCCAGTATCCGCGGCAGAAACCGAGGTGCACGGAGAAAATGACAGACAGGTACAGGAAGAAGAACAAAGTACAGAGGAAACTACACAGACAGAAAGCACAGAAGATACAGAACAGGAGATACAGCTGAATGAAGAATTCCTGCAGATCCTGTCAAAAACGGCAGTCTGGGATGGAGATTCTATTCTGATCGATGTTGTATCAGCAAACACAGAATACAATAAACTTTATATCGGCAGCCGTACAGATGAGGAAAAGGATCCGGTGATCGAAGGCGTGCAGGATGAAGAAGGAAATTATCATTACCGTTTCTACATTGATCCTGCAGATCTGGGAAAAAAGGCAGCCTATGTTCCATGCAGCACAGACACCGGCGAATGGTATGATGCAGAAGATCTTTATCTGCAGCTTCCTGAAGAGGCAGAGCAGGAAACAGGGGATGATGTAGGCGATGATATAGAGAATACAGCGGACAACGACGCGCAGGATGCAGAGGACACAGCAGACACAGAAGATACTTCCTCAGATGATGAAGCAGACAGCAGTACCGTAGATGATGAAAACGGAACACTTTCCCCATCACACGGTGATTCCCAGGAGGATTCCATGTGGAAGATCGATGGTCTGGAAGAAGACAGTGATGAGGCAGATGAAGATTTTTACAGGATTGACGGCCTGGAGGAAGACTCTGAAGATGCAGAAGAAACTCAGAATACAGAAGAATCTGAAGATCCAGCAGGACCTCTGGTATCAGCAGCTTTCCAGGCGATGACAGATGGAACCTATCAGGCAGATGATTTCTCCTTTACAGGAGGAACAGGAAAGACGAAGATCACCTGCGAGAATATTATCGTACGGGATGGAATGCTTTATGCAACCATTAAATTCAGCAGCACCAAATTTATCCGTCTGATCGTAGGCGGTGTAGAATATCAGTCGACCAGCAATGAAGGCGGATCTTACTTCGAGATTCCTGTGAAGGTAAATACGGATATGGATATCACTGGCACCACTATTGCCATGGAAGAACCCCATGATATCACTTATACCATACATATTACCAAGGAAGGTTTTGTAAATCCTTCCATTACACCGATGCCGGGTCCAACAGCTACCCCGGTACCTGTAAAAACGCCAACTCCAACGCCCAAGCCAACAGCGACTCCTACCCCGAAGCCTACTCAGACGCCGTCCACTACTGTACCGAAAGACGGAACTTATACAGGATCTGTAGAGCATATATCCGGTACGGCCACTATGTTTAAGATCATTGACTGTAAGATCAAAGTCAAAAAGGGAAAGATCACAGCTACGATCACATTAAGCGGCACAGGCTATGACAAGCTGTTTTTGGGAACAAAGAAAGCAGCCCTGAAAGCAAGTGACAGTAAACTGATCCCATATAAAGTGAATAAAAATGGCCAGTATACCTATGAAGTACCGCTGTCAGGTTTGAATAAAGACATTAAATTGGCAGCACGTTCCCACCGTTATTATGAAGCCGGTGAGAAAGATAAGATGTGGTATGATCATACTCTGAAATTTACGGCAGATACCGGAAATTCAGGAAGTGCAACCCCTACCCCGACTCCAACCCGGACTCCAGCTAAGACACCGACGCCAAGTCCGACTCCAACTCCGTCTTCAGGCGGTGAAAGCGGAACAGGTGGTGGAAGCAATTCCGGAGGCGGAGGCAGCACTGGCGGTAATACCTCAGGTGGAAACAATAATTATTCCTCGAAGACAGACGGCCAGACCAGCCAGGTAGATTCTTCAGCAGGAGGATTAAAGGACGGCGAATACGGTTCCGGAGATTTCTCTTTCTCATGGGAAGGTGGAACAGGAACTCATGGTCTGAATATTACCTGTGACAAGATCAGTGTAGAAAGCGGACAGGCATGGGCATATGTTACATTCAGCAGCAGTAAATGGATTTATCTGAAGGCAAGCGGAAATCAGTATGATCCGGTAGAACAGGGAAGTGATTACACAACCTTCAAGATCCCTGTACAGTTAAATGCCAACAATAAAGTAGTAGGCTGCACCACAGCCATGTCCAAACCATATGAGATCGAATATACTCTCTATTTCGGTATGGATATTCCGGACAGCAGCTCAGGCAGCGGCAGTACTTCTTCTGTCAGTGCAAAATCAGCAGCTGGCACAGACAGTTCCAAGAAAGTAGAAAAAGGGGAAGAAGCCGAAACAGATGCAGGTACTGTATACATGGATGAGAATGCACCGAAGATCACAGGTCTGGAATACCAGAGTTCTCTGAAACTGGAGCATTCTAAATTGTTTAAACTTCATTATTATAATAATGATATGACGGTCCTGGAAATTACTGTGAAAGAGAATGCAGACAAGAAAGCAGGTACAGACAGCACAGCGGATACTGCAGCAGAGACAGAAACTCAGACAGAGACAGCAGCGGACACTGTGAAAACTTCCAGTGGTTCCGGTTCTGAAGAGGGAGAGGAAGGAAGCTCTGCCACAGAACAGGATTATGCGAAACTGTATAAGAATGATACAATCCAGTATCTCCTGGTACCAGAGGACAAAAAGGATCAGATCCCTGCAGGAATCGACAAGTCCATTATCGTAGTCCAGCTTCCGGTGGATAAATCCTATATAGCATCCGACATAGCACTGGAAATGATCGATAAGATCAGTGCAGATAAAAATGTAGCAGCTGTTTCTGCGGCCAAAGATGACTGCAAAGTAGATAATATCAAGAAATCACTGGAAAAGGGAGAAATCATTTCTGCCGGAACTTATGATAAAGTGGATCTGAAGTCTCTGCTGAAAGCAAAGTGCAATCTGGCAGTGATCCCGTCCGATATTTTAAAGGAGGAGAAAACTGATCAGACTTCAGCAGATTCTGATGAGACAGCTATGACAGAGCTGGCAGGTAAATTTGCGATCCTTAAGATCCCGGTGATCATTGACCGCTCAAAAGATGAAGAAGACACCCTTGCGAAATATGAATGGAGCAAAGTATACGGCGCACTTTTCGGATGCGAAAAAGAAGCAGCCAAGCTCTATGAATCCGCAGTAAAAGCACATGACAAAGAATAATACAAGGAGAAAATCATGAGAGAAAAAAAATTACATATGCTGTTTATCCCTCTTCTGGCAGCTTGTATGTTTCTGGCAGCAATTTTCGGCTATACATACAGTGTAAAAGCAGAAGATGAATCCTCTGCTCCGAAGATCGAGGGACTGGAATTTCAGTCAGAAATGGAAAATCAGTTTGCAGAATGTTTCCATATTTATTATTACAATGATGATTATACATTGATCGATGTACCGGGCAGCGGACAGTTCCTTCTGGTTCCGGAAGGAAAGACTGCTCCGGAGGGATTGGATGAAAACATTGTAGTCCTGCAGAAACCGCTGGACAAGATTTACCTGGCAGCTACTTCCTCCATGGCGCTGTTTTCCGCTCTGGATGCCCTGGATCACATTAAATTTTCCTCTCTTCAGGAATCCGGCTGGTATGTAGACACAGCCAAACAGGCGATGGAAAACGGAGATATCGTATTCGCAGGAAAGTACAGTGAACCGGATTATGAACTTCTGGTAAATTCTGAATGTAACCTGGCGATTGAATCAACCATGATCCTCCACACTCCAAAGGTGCAGGATATGATCGAACAGATGGGAATCCCTGTATTTACAGACCGTTCCAGTTATGAAACACATCCTCTCGGAAGAACGGAATGGATCAAGGTTTATGCAGAGATGGTAGATAAGAGAGAGGAAGCGCAGAAGTTCTTTGACGAACAGGCGAAGATCATTACACAGCTGAAGGATTTCAAGAATACAGAGAAAACAGTTGCCTTTTTCTATATGAGTTCTGACGGTTCTGTAGTAGTGAGAAAACCAGATGATTATGTACCGAAGATGATCGAGATCGCAGGTGGACGTTATGTTCCGACCAAGGTAAGTTCGGATGAAGAACTGAAACGTTCCTCCATTCCTATGACAATGGAAGAATTCTACACCCAGGCTATTGATGCAGATTATCTGGTGTATAACGGAACTATCGATGACCCTATCAACAGTGTAGATGAGCTGCTGCAGAAGAGCGAACTTTTCGCAGACTTCAAGGCTGTCAAAGAAGGAAATGTATGGTGTGCGGGCAAATATCTCTATCAGGCTACAGATATTGTAGGAAATATGATCACAGACCTGCATCTTATGCTGACTGGCGGAGATGAAAGCCAGATGACCTTTATGACAAAAATCGACTAAGTACAGGAGAAATTATGACGAAACAACAAACAGGTGGAAGCACCGGAACCTTCCATATGGAGAATTTCCGGAGGCGTTCACGTTATGCAGCAGTTTTTGCGGCACTGGCAGCAGCACTTTTTGCCATCCTGGTGCTGAACATTAATACAGGTACTACGAATATTCCGGTTTCACGTATTCTGAGGATTATTTTCCTGCGGGATGGTGCACAGACAGAATATAATATTATCTGGAAGATCCGAATGCCACGTCTGCTCATGGCAGCGATCCTGGGAGGGGCACTTTCCCTCTCAGGATTTCTGTTGCAGACATTTTTCGAAAATCCTATTGCAGGTCCTTATCTGCTGGGTATTTCATCTGGTGCGAAGATGGTAGTAGCCCTGGCGATGATCTACTTCCTGGAGAAATTTAACAAAGTTTCTTCCTATACACTGGTAATCGCTGCTTTTATCGGATCCCTTATCGCTACAGGATTTATTCTCCTGGTATCCAGACGGATCAAACATATGGCCACTCTGCTGATCGCAGGTACGATGATCGGATATATCTGTTCTGCGATCACGGATTTTGTGATCACTTTCGCGGAGGATTCAGATATTATCAATCTTCACGGATGGTCACAGGGAAGTTTCTCCGGTATGAGCTGGAGCAATGTAAGAGTTGCATCCGTGATCATCGCTGTAGCAGTGATTTTGACCTTTTTGCTTTCCAAACCTATCGGAGCATATCAGCTGGGAGAAGCCTATGCACAGAGCATGGGTGTAAATATCAAAGTATTCCGTGTGACACTGATCCTGCTGTCCAGTATTCTTTCTGCGACTGTCACAGCATTTGCAGGACCGATCTCCTTCGTGGGAATCGCAGTGCCTCACCTGGTAAAGCAGGCGCTGAACACTTCCAGGCCGCTGGTAGTCATACCTGGAACTTTCCTTGGGGGAGCAGTATTCTGTATGCTCAGTGACCTGATCGCACGTACCGCTTTCGCACCGCTGGAACTGAATATCAGTACAGTGACTTCCATCTTCGGTGCACCGGTGGTGATCGCGATGATGCTGAAACGTCAGAAAGGAAAACAGTGATATGGCAGAACAATATATAAATATGGACAATCTGGCGGTAGGCTATAATGGCAAAGCACTGATCCATGATATCTGCATCGGCATTGAAAAAGGAGAGATCGTAACCCTGATCGGCCCAAACGGCGCAGGGAAATCCACCATCCTGAAAAGTATCACCCGCCAGTTAAAGATCATTTCCGGAAATGTGACTATTGCAGAAGAAAACCTGACCAAACTGTCTTTCCGTGATCTTTCTACGAAAATGGCGGTGGTTCTTACCGAACGTATGAAACCGGAGCTTATGACCTGCCATGATATTGTAGCTACCGGACGTTATCCCTATACCGGAAAGCTGGGAATCTTAAGCAGGGAAGACGAGCAGAAAGTAGATGAAGCCATGGAAGCTGTCCATGCCCAGGAATTGGGAGACAGGGATTTCAATGCCATCAGTGACGGACAGCGACAGAGAGTTCTTCTGGCCCGTGCCATCTGCCAGGAACCGGAGATCATTATTCTGGATGAGCCGACCTCATTCCTGGATGTACGTTATAAACTGGAACTGCTTTCCATACTCAGGGATATGGCGAAGAGAAAAGGCATCACTGTGATCATGTCCCTTCATGAGATCGATCTGGCAGAGAAAGTGGCAGACAAGATTATTTGCGTGAAGGGAGATCGCATTGCACATTATGGAAAGCCGGAGACCATTTTCAAAGAAGACGTCATCCGTGATCTCTACGGGATCGACAACGGATATTTCGACCCTGTATTCGGAAGCCTGGAACTTCCCAGACCGGAAGGCAAGCCACGGGTTCTGGTGATATCCTCTGGTGGAACAGGAATTCCGGTCTACAGGGAACTTCAGAAAAAGAACATTCCCTTCGCAGCAGGGATCCTTTATACCAATGACATCGACTATCAGCTTGCACGGCTTCTGGCAGTACGCACGGTAACAGAGAAACCTTTCGAACCGGTGAGCAGCCAGGCTTTGGCAGAGGTGATGGAGCTGGCAGATTCCTGTGAAAAGGTCATTAACGCCGGAGTGACCATCGGAACAGGCAATAAAAAGCTGGAAGAACTTCTGGCAAAGGCATCCAGTCTGGGAAAACTGGAAGCGTACAGAACGGATCCAGATGAAAAATAATACAAAAAAATTGTATTTCCCTCATCAATCTTATATAATTTTGATGAATTATTTCAAATCTATTGCAAATTTCTGTCGGATTATATATACTGTAACAGAATAGACAGGAAATCTAAGTAAGTAAATCTATTGTCTTTAAATCGTCGCTTTGCCGCGTTTAAGGGTATGGATGGACATATTCTAAAACTATAAATTCGCATGAAACATGGCGAAATGGCGAAGCATACCATAAATGGAGGTAAAAAGATCCTATGTGGTATGTTATGCAGGTGCGGACAGGCACCGAGGAAAATATCCGCTGTCAGTGTCAGCGGATCATCAGCAGTGACGTTCTGGAGCGCTGCTTTATCCCTTACTACCAACAAAAGAAACGATTTCGAGGCGAATGGCATATTCAGGAGAGAATCCTCTTTCCTGGGTATGTCTTTTTAATTGCCCGAAATCTGGAAATACTGATCGACAATCTGAAGCAGGTGATCGGCCTGACCAGACTCATAGGCACAGGAGACGAGATTGTCCCTTTGTCCCAGGAGGAAATCGACCTTCTGCTGAGAATGGGAAGTGACAGCCAGCTTGTGGAAATGTCTTCCGGAATCATCGAAAATGACAGAGTACAGGTTCTCTCAGGCCCCCTGAAAGGCATGGAGGGCAGTATCTGCAAGATCGACCGGCATAAGAGAATGGCATATTTGGAAGTAGAGATGTTCGGCCGGACGGTGGAGATGAAAGTCGGTCTGGAGATTGTCTCGAAGAAGGGATAACTCTTACATAAATTCCATAACCTCATAACTGAAAATAAAATATTGAAAAATAACCTGAGATAAGGAAGATCTCTGTTTTCTGCTGTAGTGCCTGAAACAGGGGACTTCCTTTTTATGGTTCCAAAATATATCAAAAAAGAAGGAGAAGGAAAAAGAATATGTATCGAAAAGGCTCACAAGGCTGGATCAAGCATTACGATTTCGTTCTGTTTGATCTGTTTGCATTGCAGTTTGCCTACCTGATCGCATATTTCATCCGCAATGGTGCAGGAAACCCGTATGGAATTCCTCTGTACAGAAACATGGCGGTGGCGATCGAACTGGCTGACATTGCAGTGCTTTTTTTCTTTGAAACATTAAAGAATGTATTGAAAAGAGGATATTACCGGGAGCTGGCAGTCACAGTGAAGCATGTGGTGCTGGTAGAACTGATCGCAGTTTTGTACCTGTTTACCATACAGGCAGGGCAGCAGTTCTCCAGATCTGTGTTATATCTCACAGGAGTTTTCTACGGAATCATCACTTATCTGGTGCGCATTTTATGGAAAACATTTCTGCAGAAAAAGATGCTGGCAGGAGGCAGCAGATCCCTGCTGATCGTAACGACGAAAGACATTGCCTCTACAGTGATCAGGAACATTAAGGAACATAATTTCGAGATGTTCAGCATAGCCGGCCTAGTCATCATAGATGAAGATATGACAGGGGAAAATATCTGCGGCATCCCGGTAGTAGCAGGGGAAAAGACAGCAGCCAACTATGTATGCAGGGAATGGATCGACGAAGTATTTGTCAATGTAAGTCCGGAATATCCCTATCCCCAGAAACTCATAGATCAGTTCATGGAAACCGGTGTCACCGTTCACTTAAACCTTGCCCGGATCTCAGAATCTCTGGGCAGCAAACAGCTGGTGGAGAAAGTGGGAAACTACACAGTTCTCACCACAAGCATGAATTATGCCACTACCAAACAGGTATTTATGAAACGTGTCCTGGATATCTGCGGCGGTCTGGTGGGATGCATTTTTACAGGAATTATTGTTCTGTTCGTAGGACCTGCCATTTACATCAGCTCCCCTGGCCCGATCTTTTTCTCTCAGGAGCGAGTAGGCAAAAACGGTAAGAAATTCAAAATGTACAAATTCCGAAGCATGTACATGGATGCCGAAGAACGAAAAAAAGAACTGATGAAAGAAAACCGCGTCAGCGACGGCATGATGTTCAAGATGGACTTCGATCCCCGTGTCATCGGCAACAAGATCCTGCCCAACGGCGAAAAGAAAACCGGAATCGGCGACTTCATCCGCAAAACCAGCCTGGATGAATTCCCCCAGTTCTTCAATGTCCTGAAAGGCGACATGTCCCTGGTAGGCACCCGCCCGCCCACACTCGACGAATGGGAAAAATACGAACTGCACCACCGCGCCCGTCTCGCCATCAAACCCGGAATCACCGGCATGTGGCAGGTAAGCGGCCGAAGCGAGATTACAGATTTCGAGGAAGTGGTGAAGCTGGATACGGAGTATATTGCGAATTGGGATGTGGGGTTGGATTTTAAGATTTTGTTTAAGACGGTTATGAGTGTTTTGAAAAAGGAAGGGTCGATGTAAGGATTCCATATAAGTAAGATGAATTTCAGGAGGATATAGAATTATGAAAAAGAACTACAAGATTGCTGTTGCTGGAACTGGTTATGTTGGTTTGTCGATTGCCACATTGCTTTCCCAGCACCATCAGGTGACTGCTGTGGATATTATCCCGGAGAAGGTGGACATGATCAACAACCGTAAGTCCCCAATTCAGGATGACTATATCGAAAAATATCTCGCAGAAAAAGAACTGAACCTGACCGCAACTCTGGATGCAAAGGTTGCATACTCTGATGCGGACTTTGTTGTTATAGCGGCTCCTACGAATGTCTACCTCAAACTTTCAGTGGCGGCATGATGGTCTACGGTGGCGTATAAAACTCATGCAAAATCCCCCTACTGCGAGCCTGTTTTATTGCAGAGCAAGGTAGTGACATGACACCTTCATTTTTCTGAAGAATTAGAGGTGGATGTTGAAAGTGTTGAAAAGCCCAAAATCTATTTTTCTGGAAAAGTTTATTGCAGACGAGAGATGGACATGATAACTGCATTTTTCTGGAGAATTAGAGGCAGTGAGGGGTAGATGATTGTTCATGTTGCAACAAGAGGAAGATATGAACTTGTACAGTTTTAACAAAGTGAGTTGGTGTACGGGTTATGACAATAAAGGTCAGCACTTTGAAAAAGGGAGAAGTTCGACTGCGGGTTATGACAATAAGACCTAACACTTTGTTGGTGAGCTGGTATGAAGGTGTCTACCATAAAGTTTCAGTTGAAGCGAAATAAGTGAGTAGCCCATGACAGGTCTACATAAAAGATTCAGTGATGGTCGGAAAAGTGGACTGCAATATGACTGCGGAAGATGACCACTGTGAGAAAAATGATAACTACAGTGCGATAGCTCATCCGGCATGGATGATAAACACACTGTTCTAAATAGATAAAGCCCGCCGGTGTTCTGCATCGGCGGTTAGATATAAAAACTTGTGAGAGGAATATAGCGGAATGTCAAATAAGAAAAAACTTCTGATTTATGCTCATTACTATATTCCAGATACTGCGTCAACGGGGCAGATCCTCCGTGAATTGGCGGAGGGTATGCTGGATAAGTTCGACATAACAGTCATCTGCGTGGTACCGAGTTACTTAGGAACTATCGAAGATAAATATAAGACGCAGAAACATTACGAAGAAGATATTAACGGCGTAAAAGTTTTAAGGATAAGAGTACCGGAGTTTAGCAAGACCAATAAGAAAAGCCGTGTGAAGAACATTGTCTCCTATTTCTTTGGAGCGATGGGTGCGACTTTCAAAGTCGGCAAGATGGACTATGTGTTTTCCATCTCCCAGCCTCCGATTCTCGGCGGTTTGCTGGGCGTCTGGGGGAAATGGATGAAACACGCCAAGTACATTTACAACATTCAAGACTTTAACCCGGAGCAGGTGTTGGCTGTTGGCTATACCAAGAGCAAGATTATCACTGATGCCATGATGTGGTTCGACAAGTTCAGCTGCAAGCGCAGTGACCTTGTAATTACAGTCGGTCGCGATTTGGTGGAAACGGTAGAAAATCGCTTCAAGGGTAAGAAAGTCCCGAAAACCGTTATGATCAACAACTGGATTGATGAAAACGAAATCTATCCGTTGGATGAGAATAACGAGAAGGTTCAGGCTTTTAAGAAGAAATACGGTCTCGATGGCAAGTTTGTCATTATGTACTCTGGCAATATCGGTCTTTACTATGACCTTGAGAATCTGATCAAGGTTGTGGAGAGAATCAAACCGGGAATTAAGACTGCCGATGGCCGAGAGGTCGTATTCGCATTTGTTGGTGCAGGCTCCGTGCTAGACAAGCTGAAGAACTATGTAAAAGAGCATCACATGGACAATGTGACTTTCATTCCGTACCAGGATAAGGCTGACCTGATTTATAGCCTAAATGCCGGGGATGTTCACTGGTGTGTGAACGCAAAAGGCATCAAAGGCGTGAGCTGTCCATCGAAGGCATACGGAATAATGGCCGCTTCGAAGCCCATTTTAGGGGTCTTGGAGTCAGGCTCTGAAGTTCGCTGCTTGATTGAAGATACACATGGCGGTCTTTGCTGTGAGCCGGGTGAGTATGACAAGGTTGAGAAAAACATCCGCTGGTTCATTGATAACGCTGGAAATAGCGAGTTGAAGGCAATGGGAGCCAGAGGTCGCGAGAATCTGGAAAAGAACCTGACCAGAAATGTGTCGGTGAGAAAGTACGCAGAAGAAATTCTGAAGCTGTGAGGTAAAAATGGGAAAGATAGTAAAGTTAATAAAATCATTTCTTCAACGCCGTGGAACGAGAATTAGTCCATTTGCGGTACTACATGATGTTACTTATAACACCACAACAGCAATTAAACCTCTTGCGAAACTAGAACGTTCAAATATAGGAAAATGTACTTATATTGGAACAATGGCCGCTGTATATGACAGTGAGATTGGAAGTTTTTGTTCTATTGCCCGTGAAGCTTATGTGGGGGGGGGGCAAAGCATCCGATTGATTGGGTAACAACGTCGCCGTGTTTTCACCTTAAGGATAATGCTACAGGTGTTTGTTATGCAGAAAATCCATTTGAATGGAAAACAAAAACTTGTGTTGGTAATGATGTCTGGATTGGAGAACGAGCTACGATATTATCTGGTTTAACAATCGGTGATGGAGCTGTGATTGGCGGAGGAAGCGTTGTTACTAAAAATGTTGGTCCGTATGAAATCTGGGCAGGAAATCCAGCTAGATTTATTAAGAAAACGTTTTGCGGATGAAACAATTGAAAAACTGGAGAAGATTCAGTGGTGGAATTTTAACGATTCTGAATTGGAGCAATTAGGCCATCTGGTGATGAATGTAGATAAGTTCTTGGAAAAAGCAGAACGATAAGAAAGGAATTTAATAGAAATGGCTGCAGATATTACAGCGATAATACTTACAAAAAATGAAGAAGTTAATATAGAGGAGTGCATTAAATCTATTATTGCGACAGTTAAAAGAATTGTAGTAATAGATAGTTTCAGCACGGATAAAACAGTTGAAATAGCAAAGAGAATGGGAGCAGAAGTTTACCAGCATCCATTTGAAAACTATGCCAAACAGTATATATATGGTGTGGAAGTTGCTAAGGCTGAAACTGTGTGGACATTAAGAATTGATGCAGACGAACGGTTAACCCCGGATTCAGCAAATGAGTTGGCACAGCTTTGTGATAGTAACATGAAAACCGATGTTACTGGAATTGTTTTGAGGTTTAAAAAGAATTTTTTAGGGAAAGATTTGTATCACGGTGGTGTTTATCCCTGGAAGAAAATGAACTGCTATAAAACAAAGTTCGGCGAAATAGAAGATCGAAATATGGATGAGCACATCGTATTAAGTTCTGGAAAAGTAATCGAAATGAAAAATGATTGCCTGCATTTTGATTTCAAAAATCTTGAATACTTCGTCAATAAGCATAATTGGTATTCGTCTCGTGAGACAGTAGATTATTTTGAAAATCTGGAAAATGCAAAAGCCAAGAGTGAACTAGATGCAAAGTCTTGGTTCAAAATGAATGTGTATTATAAATTGCCGATAGGTTTTAGATCGCATTTATATTATCTATATCGATACTATATAAAACTAGGCTTTTTGGATGGCAAGGAAGGAAAAATATATGCATTCCTTCAGGCATACTGGTACCGGTATTTAGTAGATGCGAAAATTTATGAGTGTAAAAAGATGGGGACTAGATATCAGGGCAAGGGTGCCTTGAAATAAAAGCAAGGAGATAATAGCGTGGCGATAAAAGTAATACACGTTGAAGGCGGACTGGGAAATCAGATGGCATGCTATGCAGTGTATGTGGCAGTCAAGGAAAGCAATCCAAATGATGAGTTTTATATTGATACATATTTATATGATGTCAAAGAAGCACATGCCACAATATCTATGTGGAACGGCTATGAACTTGAGAAAGTTTTTGGAGTGAAAATTCCGGACATTAGAAGTCTCTTCTCAGAGGAGCAGGTGGCAGAGCAAATAGAATATTTGAGAAAAAGTGAGTTCTGGAAGCACAATTGGAATTATACAGAAGCATTTATTGAGATGATGAAAAAATATAATCTCGACTTAAAAAATGCCTTTGGTGAAATAGGTGAATCGTCTTCTGGAATTAAATCTAAAATAAAGAATTTTGTAAAAAGTATTATTACAGAATCAACAGACTCGGCTTTCATATACAAAGGAAAAAGAGTTGCATACGCTTTGTATAAAAAAGTGAGCAAAGATTGTGGCGAGCATTTATATGAAAGAAAAGAAGGAAACTATTTTTATAATATCACATTGGATTTTATGAAAAGTAAGTTTCTTCAAGATAAAGTCGGGGATAAAGTGAGAGCTGGATTACAGTTCAATACCCCAAAGGACGAAGACAATTTGAAATATTTGCAGCTAGTCCAGACAACAGAATCGGTATCGATACACATTCGTAGGTCGGATTATCTGCAATTTAATGAGGATTGCTACAAATTTGGATATTTTCCGAAGTGCATTTCTTATATCAAGACAAAGGTTGTAGCTCCTGTGTTTTTTATTTTCTCTGATGATTTGAAATGGTGTGAAAACAATATTTCAGAAATTGGACTTTCAAGGAACGATAAAGTTTATTTTGTAGGTATCAATAGTGGCGATAGTAGCTTTAGAGATATGCAGATTATGGCAAATTGTAAACATAATATTGCAACTAAAAGTTCCTTTGGATGGTGGGGCAGTTTTTTAAATCCTAATCCAAATAAAATTACGATTACACAGGTTAGTGATTACGTTTCAACCAAACAATTTTAAATAGGAAATATAGAATGGATATTAAAAGAAAAGTATATAATATTTTAATCTTAGGAAAAGAAATACTAGGAGTATTAAGAAATTATATTCCTTTCAAATTTTGGAGAATACAATATCAATCATTCCCTAAGATTCGAGGAAAAGTATTTATCAATAGTTATGGAAACGTAAGATTGGGGAGAGACGTTATGATTAATTCGAACATAGATTCAAGCCAGTTAGGGTTCTTTCCAAAAACAATTTTGCACACAAGTAAAAGTGGAACGATAATTATTGAAGATAATGTAGGAATTTCAAATGCTACATTAAATGCAAGGGATAAGATTCATATAAAAAAGGGTGCAAGATTAGGAGCAGGCGTAAAAATTTATGACAACGATTTTCATGATTTATATCGTGAAAATCGAGAAGATGTGCCTGAAGTTGTACCAGCCAAGGAAGTAATTGTAGGAGAAAATGCCTTTGTAGGAGCGGGATCGATTGTTTTAAAGGGAGTTCATATTGGAAAAAACGCAATTATAGGGGCAGGTTCTGTTGTAACCAAGGATGTACCAGATAATGAAGTGTGGGCCGGAAATCCGGCTAAATATCTTAAAAATAGATAGAGTTTGGTGGGAGGAGGATTAATATGAAAATCGTGCATTGTGAATGCGGCTTGGGTAACCAGATGTGTTACTATGCGCAATATCTTGCTTTACAAAAAAAATATCCACAAGAAAAAGTGTGCCTTGAAACTTTTCTATTTGATGTACCTGGAATAGAAAAGCATATGAAAATGTGGAATGGCTATGAACTTGAAAAAGTGTTTGGAATAAAAGTAAATGATGTGAAAGATGAATTAGAGGAAGAGTACAGTAGCGTAATTAATAAAATTTTGGCTTCGAAATTCTGGGAAATAGGATGGGCTGCTTCTCAAAACGTTATATCTGAAATATTATACAATAACAATTTAATAGGTTTAGATAATGTTAGAAATGTCACATGTAGAAGATCAAAACTAAAAGAGTTTTATGTTGAACATAGGAATACGGTATGGGGATATTTGTTAAGAAATATAGCATGGAATATTTCTGGGAAAAATAACATGAATTCATACACTACATGTGAAGCATTTTCAGATGAAAAACAAGAATTCTTTTTCGATCTTTTTGAAATAATTAGACCAAACTCTGGAATTCAATCAATTAGAAAGGAATTATTGGAAGCTTTTTCATTCCCAAAGTTATGTGGTGAAAAGAATATATCTGTAGCATCTGAGATACAAAACAGTGATTCAGTAAGTATTCATGTTAGGAAATCTGATTGTTATAAATATAATGCAGATTGTTTTAAATTTGGATACTTTAAAAGAAGTGTTGGATATGTAAAACAAAATGTTGCAAATGCACATTTCTACATATTTTCTGATGATCCAGAATGGGTGTTACATAATTTGAAAACACTAGGATTAGATAAAAAAGATGAAATAACTTTTGTTAATTGGAATAGTGGAAAAGATAGCTACATAGATATGCAATTGATGTCAATGTGTAAGCATAACATTTCTACTAATAGTACCTTTGGATTTTGGGCATCTTTTTTAAACAAAAATCCAAATAAAATTACATGTGCACCGAAGGGTAGCTTTGATGTCACAAATTGGTTTTAAGGGGGAACAGTAATATGAAGGTTATGTGGCTGATAAATTTTGCCCTTCCTACAATTGCAAAAGGAACTGCTGTAAATGTAAATGAGGGATGGATATCAGGGATGTTAAATGCACTTGTAGAATTTAATAGCATTCATTTAGCAATATGTTATCCACAGAAAAGAACAAAAGAAGTTCAATATGATACGAATACAAATGTAGAATATATTGGTTATCCACAGAAAGAAAACTCGATAAAATATGATCCTGATCTAAAAAAAGTATTTGGCGACATAATTGATAATGTTGCTCCAGATATCATCCATTTAATGGGGACAGAATTTCCGCATTGCTATTCTATGGTTGAAGCGTGTATGGATAAGAAAATCAGACAAAAATTAGTTGTTTCCATACAAGGATTGGTATCCATATATTCGCAGCACTACCTTAATTCACTTCCAGTGGAAGTTGTGTATGGAAGAACAATTAGAGATTGGTTAAAAAATGAAAACCAAAGTAAAGCTGCGAAGAAGCTAAAATCCAGAGGGGAATATGAAGAAAAGGCTTTATCGTTAATTCCAAATGTAATAGGAAGAACAGATTGGGACAGGGCATGTACGATGCAGATGGCACCAAATGCTCAATACTATCACAACAATGAAGTTTTGCGTAAATCATTTTATGATGGAAAATGGAGTTTTGATAATTGTGAGAAACATAGCATTTTTATTAGTCAAGCAACAACTCCTATAAAAGGACTTCATATTATGCTGAGGGCAATGCCGCTGATTAAGAAAAAGTATCCAGATGTAAAGCTGTATGTTGCGGGTGCTAATATCAGTGCATTTCCCATATATAAAATAAGCTCATACGGAAAATATTTAAAGAAACTTATACAAAATCAAGGTTTATGCGAGAATGTGGTTTTCACTGGTCCGCTCGTTGAAAAGGAGATGAAGAGTAGATTTTTAGCATCTAATGTTTTTGTCAGTTCGTCTGTAATTGAAAATTCGCCAAATTCTGTTGGTGAGGCAATGATATTAGGTGTTCCTTGCATAACCTCTGATGTTGGGGGAGTAAAGAATATGATAAAACATGAAGAAGAGGGATTTATTTATCAGACAGATGCTCCTTATATGATTGCTTATTATGTGGATAAAATCTTTTCAATGAAGGCTGATGCGACGTTAATTGGAGCGAAAGCGAGAGAACATGCGCTACAAACTCACGACCCAATAATTAATGGAAGAGAATTAATTGAAATATATAGGAAAATAAAAAATGAGAATACCGAAGATGATGCGTAGAATAATTGTAGATTATTATGCGAAGAAAAAGAAACAAGAAATTGGTTGCATAAACATACCGATTGACATTCTGAAGAAAAAAATAGGTGTAGGTGTGATGTTAGGTGAAAATGTCACATTTATAGATAGAGATGTAGAAATTAAAGACTACACGTATATAAATAGTGGTTATCTTTATCCTGGAGTAAGAATTGGGAAATACTGCTCAATGGGACACAATGTTTGTATTGGACCTGGGGAACATTACATAAATAGATTATCGACATATCCTATTTGCACACGCGTATTAAAGGAAAAATTGCAGAATGAGTTTCCAAAAGTTAAGCCAACAATATTAAACAATGACATTTGGATTGGTCATGGTGCTGTTATTATGCAAGGAGTCAAAGTGGGAAATGGTGCAATTGTTGCAGCTGGGGCAGTAGTTACTAAAGACGTTCCGGCCTATTCTATAGTTGCAGGAGTCCCCGCCAAAATAATAAAGTATAGATTCAGGGAAGAGTTGATTCAAAAGCTTGATAAGTTTCAATGGTGGGATAAAAATGAAGAATGGATAGCACAACATAAGGAATTGTTTACTAAAAACATTTATGATGACAATTTATTCGAGGAGATAAAATGATTTCAGGGGATATGTTGAGAAAACTGCAGATGACTGAATTGGAAATACTTTTGAAAGTCGACGATATCTGTAGAAAAAATAATATTAAATATTTTTTAGTCGGTGGAACCTTACTTGGAGCAGTAAGGCATCAAGGATTTATACCTTGGGATGATGATCTTGATATAGCGATGCCGAGAGCTGATTATCAAAAATTTGTAGAAATATCCAGTAAGGCATTG
Source organism: Blautia luti (assembly GCF_033096465.1). Lineage (NCBI taxonomy): Bacteria > Bacillati > Bacillota > Clostridia > Lachnospirales > Lachnospiraceae > Blautia > Blautia luti. Next base: position 1,535,957 of record NZ_AP028156.1, read on the forward strand.
GGAAGTCAATATCATTTTCAATGTGTAGAGAATGATGCTGATTATTGGTTATTATTTGGAAAAGTGAGAAAAAATGGGACGGTCTTTGCTGAAAGCAGGTTAAAGAATATACAAACAAATAAAGGTATATTTATAGATGTATTTCCACTAGATGATGGAAATAAGCCGAATGATTTCTTGCAGAAAGTCAGAATTAAGACCGCACGAAAAATCCAGTATGTTATGTATTGCCGAAGAGGGGTAATAGCTGGGGATGTGCCTTTGCAAATTAAAATTTTGACAAAATTATCTAGGGTAATGAGCATTAATAAATGGATGCGTTTAGGGCAGAAAATTGTATCGCACAAAAATAGAAATGCAAAATATTATTTTAATGTGGGGTCAAATTACAACTATAAAAAGCAGACAATATTAAAAGAAAAATATTATCCGTTAAAAGAATTGGAGTTTGAGGGACATAGATTTTTTGTCCCAAATGATTATGATTTTGTTCTGAAACAAATTTTTGGAACGAATTATATGGAATTGCCAGAAAAAGAGAAAAGGGTTAACCATGCACCGGAGTATATATCGTTTTGAATCATACAGAATGGAGGATGCTAAGAAATGAAAATAAGAAAGTCCTCTATAATGATAGTAATTTTATTGTTGATGCTATTTGAAATTTTCCTGTTTCCGGTAAAATTTTACAATTATGCGTCATATATTTTGGCCTTAGTATTATTTATATATGTTATCAAAATTGGCGGCCAGTTTCGCTCTATGTGGTATGTGTTTATGTTTCCGATAGCTATTCTTTTTTCAACATATATCAACTATGGATATGGTAGTAGGATTCTCTTTTTTACAATGATATATGGGTTAATGATTGTAGATGCATTCTACATAATTGCTGACTATATAAAAAAAGAATCATACAGTAGGCTTTTAGATATTTTAAGATCATTCTTTTTAAGCATAATGATTTTGAATGATATGCTTTGCATCTTAGGAATCAAATTTTATGGAACGTATTATTTAATTGGAAGTAAATTTAGAGTTGTATATCTGCACTGTTTGGTGATAGTGCTGTTGTATTCAAAAATTAGAAGACTAAAAAAAGTTAAACTTTCAGGATTGGCTATATATTCAATTATTATTTCTCAAATAGTAGATTGCTCGACTGGAGTTGTTGCAGTTTTAGTGGTTTGGGGAATGTTGATGATAAAAGATATCTTGATAGAGCGAATTAGTGGTGTAAAGTTTATTGCTATTTTATGGGGCGGAATTACATTAATATATGTTTCACTAAATACGGTCTTGCAGATTCCTTCTATTCAATATTTTATAACAAAAATATTGGGTGAGGATAGTTCTTTGACTGGAAGAACGAGAATATATGCCTATTTAACTGAAATAATTTTGAAAAATCCAATTTGGGGATATGGACATCAAAACACTATTGTTGAGAAAATTGTCGGTTTTGGTAATGCTCAGAATGGAACGATTAAGTTTCTTATTGATTATGGAGCAATTGGCTTGTGCGCATTTATTGCGTTAGTAGTTATAACCTTTTATAGACTGGGGAAGACATCTCGAAGTGTTAAAGAAAAAGCATATTCATTTGTTGTGCTAATTACAACACTGTTTATTTGCTCAATTGTTGAAGTGTCGTTTAATGCATATATGTATTTGGCCTTAGCGGTTATTGCAGGACTGTCTATTGCAACTAAGGAGGTTGGCGATGGATAAACATTCAAGAACAGGAAATGCAATGATAAATGCATTGACTGGTTCAGCTATGCAGATTGTAAATGTGGTATTGGGCTTTATAAGCAGAACCATTTTTATTTATTTGCTCAATTCAGATTATTTGGGCGTTAATAGCCTATATACAAATATTTTGACGGTTTTATCTTTTGCCGAACTTGGAATAGGTAGCGCAATTGTTTTTAGCCTTTATAAACCGATTGCCGATAAGGATAAAACAAAAATACAAGCCTTAATGAAATTATATAAAAGAGCTTATTGTTTTATAGGAATTTCTGTGCTGGTAATGGGACTGTGTGTTATTCCTTTTTTACCGTATATCATTAGAGAAAAGCCAGATGTTAAAGAAAATTTGACTTTAGTATATGTACTTTTTTTGATAAATACTTCAGCTTCGTATTTTTGCAGCTACAAAAAAACTCTTATTACAGCTAACCAGAAGGATTATATTGTACAGATATACACAAGAATTTTCCAGTTTGTTCAGATTGTTTTGCAGAGTGTTTTTCTCTTTTTCACGCATCAGTATCTTACATATTTGATAATTTATATAGTGTGCACATTGGGACAAAATATTGCATTATCAATTAAGGCGGATAAAATGTATCCGTTTATAACGGAAAAAAATGATGCTGAACTTAGCGAGAATGAAACAAAGCAAATATTTGCAAATGTAAAAGCATTGTTTGTGTATAAGATTGGATCTGTCGTCCTTAATGGAACAGACAATATTATAATATCTGCAATTATTAATGTTGGAACAGTTGGAATAGCATCAAATTATACGATGCTTATGAATAATGTAACCAATGTTGTGGGGAGTGCAATTACATCTTTAACAGCAAGTGTTGGGAACCTTTCGGTTAAAGGCAGCAAGACACAAATGAGAGATGTCATGCACCAACTTTTATTATTGTGTGTATGGTTATATGGGTTTATAGCTATTGGCTTTTTTGTACTGGCCAATGATTTTGTTGAGTTATGGATTGGCAAAAATTATTTGTTAGAACAATCAGTAGTGTTTGCTATTCTATTCAGTCTATATATCAATGGCGTGCAATATGCTGCTTATACATTTAGAACAACACAGGGGTTATTTGTTCAAAGTCGATGGGTGCCATTAATATCGGCTATAATAAATATTATTTTATCAATATGGTGGGGAAAACTCATTGGATTGACGGGAATATTTATTGCGACAGGCATATCAAGACTATGTACAACTACAATAGTTGATCCGTGGCTTGTCTATAAAAATAATTTTGGAAAGGCACCAGTTGAATATTATATAAAGTATATAATGGAATCCTTGGGCGTAGTAATTAATGGACTTTTTCAAATATGGTTAATAAATAAGATTAGTATAAACGGCTGGTTGGGATTTTTTGTAAAAGGAATTGCTATCTGTATTACAGCTAATTTGATTTTCTTGATTGAATTTGGTTGGACTAAAGATTTTAAAGCATTAGTCCGAAGAGTAATTCCACAGATGAGAAAGAAAAAAGGATGAGAATAATGAAAAAGTATAAAATAGGGTATACGACAGGTGTGTATGATATGTTTCATATTGGACATTTAAACATATTAAAAAGGGCAAAGGAGCAATGCGAATATTTAATAGTAGGAGTAACAACAGATGAGCTTTGTTATGCTAGAAAAAAGAAACTTCCTATTATATGTGAAACCGAACGAATGGCAATCGTTAGGGAATTAAAGTGTGTGGATGAAGTAGTTCCACAAAATGATATGGACAAAGTTGCTGCTGTAAAAAAATACCATGCAGATGCTGTGTTTGTTGGCTCTGATTGGAAAGGAACAGAATCGTGGAACAAATATGAAAAGGAACTGTCTGAAATTGGATGTACGGTAGTATATTTGGATCATACAGATGGAATTTCATCTACAATTCTTAGAGATAGACTTAATAGTGGAGAAAAAGCATTATAAGACATGATGTACGTTCAAGGAAGTACTACAAAACGAAAGCAGAATTCAGAAAATACATAGAAAAGCTGAAATCTTCAAACTAAGAGTATTTTCGGGTTTTGTGAGAAAGGAGCAGCTTATGGATCAAGAACTATTCAATCCACAGTCTTCTTCCGTAAGTTCCTCCCGAATCATTTACACCCCATCAACCTTTGCAAGAACATCCTTGCTCCATCTGCAGGAGGTTGGCTCTTTGCAGGCTGTTCACCCACATGTATCCCAGAGAGAGGATTTGGTGTCGTTTCTTTGCTTTATTGTTTTGTCTGGCGAGGGAGAACTTTCCTACGAGGAGCAGACTTATCAGCTAGGCAAGGGAGACTGCGTGTTCATTGATTGTCGGAAAGCATATAGCCATTCGACTTCTGACAATCTCTGGTCTCTCCAATGGTGCCATTTCTATGCACCGTCCCTTCCGGCTGTATATGAGAAGTACAAAGAGCGAGGCGGTCGGCCTGTGTTCCATCCGGATGACATAGCTTCGTTTACCAGTCTGCTCAGTGACCTCTACAATCTGGCATCATCTTCCGATTATATCCGGGATATGCGAATTAATGAGAAACTGGGGACTTTACTCACTTTACTGATGGAACAGTCCTGGCATCCAGAGAGCGTGACGGTGAGCCGGAAGAGAATGGAACTGGCAGCCGTGAAGGAGTATCTGGACGAACATTATACGGAGAAAATTATGCTGGAAGAGTTGGCAGAAAAGTTCTTTATTAACAAGTTTTATCTGTCCAAAATCTTCAAAGAGACTTACGGAACAACAGTCAATAACTATCTGATCTCAAAGCGGATCACCAGAGCCAAGCAGCTGCTTCGCTTCACAGATATGACTGTGGATGAAGTTGGTGTTGCGGTCGGTATGGGAGATGCAAACTATTTTAGTCGGATGTTCCGAAAAGTAGAGGGAATCAGTCCAAGAGAATATCGGAAACAGTGGTGACATTGAGGCACAGCGAGAAATCGCTGTGCTTTTTTTGAAGTATGCCGGTTAGAACGAAACTATCTGCATCCGTTTTTTCTCCGGGGCGACGTATGCAAAAAATATGACAGAAAAAGCTAAAAGGGGAGGTATCTGGCTATGAAGGACTTATTTTTACATGATTCTCTGGACACCTCCCCTGTTGTTTTTTCAGACCGCATTCTTTACACTCCGACATCTTTTGCAAAGACTGCCCTTTTATACCTGCAGGAGATCGGAAGCCTGCAGGCAAAGAAGCCGCATACTTCCTCCCGCACCCGCCTGTCGTCATACCTGTTTTTCTGTGTTGATTCTGGTTCCGGTGAACTGGAATATCGGGGGAAACGTCATAAGCTGGGGAAGGGGGACTGCGTGTTCATTGACTGTCAGTTGCCGTACTCGCACAGTACGGATACAGACCTATGGTCTCTGTCGTGGATCCATTTTTCCGGTGTGACCATGCAGACTGTTTATCAGAAATATCAGGAGCGCGGAGGACGGCCGGTATTCAAACCGGATAACTTTGCCGGCTTCCAGTCACTTCACCAGTCACTGTTTGATCTTGCAGCTTCAGATGACTATATCCGGGATATGCGGATCAACAGCGGCTTGAATGAACTGCTGGTATTTCTCATGAACGAGTCGTGGCATCCGGCAGAGCATCCGGACCGGGCACGGAAAAAGCAGAACCTGTTGCCGGTCCGGAACTACCTGGAAGTGCACTATACGGAGAAGATCGTGCTGGATGAGCTGGCAGACCGTTTTTTTATCAGCAAGTTCCATCTTTCCCGTGTATTCAAGGAGCAGTTCGGGGTCAGTATCCATGCCTATGTCCGGAACCTCCGTATCACAAAGGCCAAGCAGATGCTGCGCTTTACGGATAAGAAGCTGGAAGATATCGGCTACCGGTGCGGTCTTGGCGCACCGCATTATTTCAGCCGCATCTTCAGGCAGGTCGAGGGCATCACACCGTCGGAGTTCCGTGAGAAGTGGGGCGAGGCAGGGCGCTGAGACAGGAGAAAGAAAAGGGAAAGACACAGAAACCGGCAGGATGGCTGGAAATTCTGAAAAAAGAGGAGAGAAGAAAATATGAAGAGCTTATATTCAATGTTTTTATCCCAGGCATATCAGGACTGCTGGGATGATTATAACCGTTCCGTGAAACTGAAAAATTTCCCCAGATGGGATTATGTGATCCTGACGGCATCCAATGACCAGCAGGCAGAAGGATTCCGCAGGCAGATCGAAGAGCGGAAGGAGTATCTTCCGGCAGGGACAAGGTTTGCAGCGATTCCGGACCGGGATGGCGAGCGTGTGGGTTCCGGCGGTGCGACGCTGGAGGTGTTAAAGTATCTCCATGAGCAGGAGGGAGACTTCCGGAAGCTGCGCGTTCTGGTCATCCATTCCGGTGGTGACAGCAAACGTGTGCCGCAGTATTCCGCACTGGGAAAACTGTTCTCGCCGGTGCCACACCAGCTGCCAGATGGACGCAGCTCTACGCTTTTCGATGAATTCATGATCTGCATGAGTTCGGTCCCGTCCCGGATTCGTGAGGGGATGGTGCTGCTGTCCGGGGATGTGCTGCTTCTGTTTAATCCGCTGCAGATCGACTATAATAATGTCGGTGCGGCGGCAGTCTCCTTTAAGGAGCGTGTGGAAGTCGGAAAGAACCATGGTGTGTATGTGAACGGGGAAGGCGGCAACGTGAAATGCTGCCTTCAGAAGAAGTCAGAGGAGGAACTGCGAAAGGCCGGTGCGGTGAATGAGGCAGGCTGTGTGGACATTGACACCGGTGCGCTGATCTTCAGCACCGCCATGATGGATTCGCTGTATTCCCTGATCGGGACAGAGGAAGGATATGACCGGTATGTCAACGGGACGGTGCGTCTGTCCCTGTATGCGGATTTTCTCTATCCGTTAGCGGAAGATTCTACGCTGGAGCAGTTTTATCTGGAAAAGCCGGAAGGGGAATTCTGTGAGGAGCTGACAGAAGCGAGGGAACAGGTATGGAAGGTGCTTCGTCCTTACCGGATGAAGCTGCTGCGTCTGGCCCCGGCGAAGTTTATCCACTTTGGCACGACAAGGGAGATTCTTGCACTGATGTGCGGCGGCGTGGAGGAGTATGCCAGCCTTGGCTGGAGCAGCCGTGTGGCAAGCAGCATCAGCGGCAGCACAGCCGGGTATAACAGCGTGCTGAGCAGCCGTGCCTCCATTGGGAAGGACTGCTATCTGGAGGTATCCTATGTCCACAGCTGTGCAAAGGTGGGAAACAACTGTGTCCTTTCCTTTGTGGATATCCACGATGAGGTGATCCCGGACGGTGTGGTCCTGCATGGGCTGAAGCAGCGTGACGGGAAATTCGTCGTGCGGATCTTTGGCGTGCAGGATAATCCGAAGGAAAACCGGCTGTTTGGCAGGGATCTGAATGAGGTGGCAGAAAAGCTCGGTACGGATCTCTGGGATGGCGGAAACCATACCCTCTGGACGGCAGAGCTTTATCCGGAGAAGGACACCGTGAGGGAAGCGGTAGCGGCGGCATTGAACCTGTATGCGCTTGTGACCGGGGAAGGCAGGCTGGAGGACTGGAAAGAGAGTCCGCGCAAGTCGCTGTGTTCCGGTTTTAATGCGGCTGACCCGGATGCCATCATCGCATGGAACCGCCGTATGGCAGACCTTGTGCGGATGGATGAACTGGCAAAAGCAATCCGCGGACGGGTACCGGCACAGACGCTTCCGAAGCGTAAGGCACTGACGAAGATCCAGAGACACTGGCTGGAAAAACGCCTTGCAAGGGCAGATTTCAGTGAGAAGCTCCGCCTGCATTATTACCTTGGTGTGGTGCTGGAGGATGAGAACGAGGTGCAGAAGTGCTTTGGAACCATCCAGTCTGAAGTGCTGGAGGCTACGGTGCGCAGTCTCAGCTACAATGAAACGGCACACATCGTGAAGGATACCCATACCGTGGAACTGCCGCTGCGTGTGAACTGGGGCGGCGGATGGAGCGATACCCCTCCGTACTGCAATGAGCATGGCGGTACGGTGCTGAATGCGGCGATCCTGTTGAACAGTGAGAAGCCGGTGGTGGTGAAGCTGGAACGCATCGATGAGCCGAAGGTGGTCTTTGACAGCCGAGATATGGATGTACACGGGGAGTTTGATGAGATCGGTGAGCTGCAGCGCACCGGGGATCCGTTTGATCCCTTTGCCCTGCAGAAGGCATGTCTGCTTGCCTGCGGCATCATCCCGATGGAAGGGCACAGCCTGAAAGAGATACTGGAGCGCCTGGGCGGCGGCTTTGTCATGCATTCAGAAGTGACAAACGTGCCGAAGGGTTCCGGCCTTGGAACCTCATCGATCCTTTCCGCTGCCTGTGTGAAGGCGGTGTTTGAATTCATGGGGATCGGATATACAGAGGAAGATCTGTATTCCCATGTACTGGCCATGGAGCAGATCATGTCTACCGGAGGCGGCTGGCAGGATCAGGTGGGCGGCGTTACACCGGGACTGAAGTACATCACTTCCATGCCGGGGATCGACCAGAAGCTGAAGGTGGTACATGTGGAGATTCCGGAGGAAGCAAAAAAGGAACTGGACGAGCGTTTCTGTCTGATCTACACCGGTCAGCGCAGGCTGGCAAGAAACCTGCTCCGTGACGTGATTGGACGGTATGCCGGCAATGAGCCGGACAGTGTGTTTGCACTGGAGGAGATCCAGAAGGTGGCGACGCTGATGCGTTTTGAACTGGAGCGCGGCAACGTGGATGGCTTTGCGAAGCTGCTGGATTACCACTGGGAGCTGAGTAAGAAGGTGGATGCCGGAAGCAGCAACACGTTGATCGAGCAGATCTTCAGCAGCATCGAGGAGCTGATCGATGGCCGGCTGGTCTGCGGTGCAGGCGGAGGTGGCTTTTTGCAGGTCGTGCTGAAGAAAGGCGTGACGAAGAAGCAGGTGGCAGAGCGTCTGCATGAGGTGTTTATGGACAGCCTTGTGGATGTGGCGGACTGTAAGCTGTTGTGGGAATAGAAGATAACTTGCGTGTTCGAGACAGGTCATGGGACAGGTTGAGATTTTTACAAAAATAGCATGGACACAGTTTTTCAAGTCTGGGTGTCTTGTGACAACACAGGGGGAAACCTTGTGTTGTCTTATAATACATATAGTTTGAAATGAAAATAAAAGGAGACTTATAAAATGAACACAAAGCCAATAATACTCAAAGTCCCGGCATTTGAGGATTTCCGGGGGTATCTGGCTGTGCCATACGACCAATCTATAAATTTCAATGTTCGACAGATCAACCAGGGATACAGCAAAAAAGCGTTCACACTGCGTGGTCTGCATTTTCAGGAAGGGGAACACGCCCAGGCAAAGCTGGTATCCTGTCTGCATGGTTCGATTTTCAATGTAGCAGTTGACCTCCGACCGGGAGAAACCTTCGGTCACGCATACAGTGCGGTGTTGTCGTTTGAAAACCGGAAGCAGATGTATATACCACGAGGTTTTGCGCATGGATACCTGACATTGGAAGATGATACCTTGATGCAGTGGTGCGTGGACAACGATTTCTGCGCAGAAGCCGCAAGAGCCGTGCGGTACGATTCAGACTTTATCTGGGAAAGCGAGAGCTGGCCTGCCGGGGAGTACATTGTTTCGGAGAAAGACAGGAATGCAGAGAAATTTCCATTCTCTATTGCCAAAGATAAGTAATGGTGGTTTAATAAAAATATAGGATGCCATCAAGGTGGCTAGCAACAAGGACGATATTTTGAACAAGGAAGGAGTTTGCTATGAAAATATCAGAACGCTATGCACTGGAGATAGGACAAATTGAAAGTGATATCGAATTGTTAAAGAACCGTCAGATTCGTGAAATACAAGGAGCCGGTCCGTATTCTTCAGTAGATAACCTTGGATTAAGGCTAGAAGATGAATTCAAAAAGCTGATAGCAAAAATTGATGCAGATACAATTAGCGATTTAGAAATCGTGGCAAGGACAGTTAATAATCAAAGATAATTTTTTGAACGGAGAGTTGTTATATGCCCAGAACCAAAGGAAGCAAAAACCGCACAAAAATCGACTTTGATGCCCAGATTGTAAAGCTGCAGAAGGACAAAGCTCTCTTAGAAGAGGGCGTAGCCAAGACCGTCGCTCAGATTGAGGAATTAAAGACGGACATCAAGTCTATGCGTGAATCGCTGAAGCCGCAGAGAGCGGAGATTAAGCAGGTCGAAAAGGAAATCGCCAAACTCGAAGCAAAGAAAGCAAAAGCCGAGCAGAAAGCAGCGGAAGAAGCAAAAAAGGCGGAAGCCGAGGCTGTGGTTAAGAAACTATTGGCCGGTGGCATGAGTGCTGACGAGATCCTTGAAAAGTTGAAGTAATATAGGTGCCGTGTGGACAAACTGAACTCCAGAAGTTCACACGGTTATTTTTAGATGTACTGGTTAGCTGAAACTAATTGCAAAAACAAGTTGCTATGTGCAAAACCTGATGCTAATATCCATCCTAACCGGGGAGCAGAATGTAATTGCTTACGGTTGGAAAGGATGGTAGCGTCATAGAAAAACTGAAAGAAATACTGGAAAAATACTTGGAGGGAGCATCGCCAAAGTACTATCCACCGGTCGAGAATCTGCTGGATTTGATCTACGAGCATTACACGGAGAATAATTCCATAGCACCGCAGACCACCGAGGCCGGCAAGGAGGCCAAGCAAAAAGAGAAAAATCTGGAAACTTGGCTCAGAGGTATAGCTGGAATGGATGTCTTGGTGGATGACTACGGCGGAGATATCCCGCTGTGGGAGAAAATTATGGACAGGCAGGGAAGCGTGTGCTGTGCCTGGGAAAAGACTGCCTTTGAGGAAGGCATGAAAGTCGGGATGCGGCTGATGCTGGAGGCCCTTGACGTATAGTTTGTAACGAAAAATGCCTCACTGTGAAATATGTACACAGTGGGGCAGTCAATCAGTCTTTGTCCTCTGCTCGTATCCGGAGCAGCTCAGTTATTTCGTTCTCCGTTGCCAGACGTACAGCTGGCTTTTCATCGTGTTCCACTGCACCGCAGTCCGGGCAGCGGTCAGGAAGTGACTTGCTTTCAAAGCAGTAATGACAGGCATCGCAGTAGTAGAAGTTCAATCCATCGTCACCTCATTTCCATTGCAATTCTTCAAGGAGTCTTTCAGGAAATCATTGTGGAGTTCAGGAAGAAACGGAAGCTGGTATCCTTTGTCTGCGAGGATGTTTAGCTTGAAATCCACAAAGTGTTTCTCAATAGAGTTCATCCGGGCAATCTCGTCCAGTGTGATCAGCCCGGAGTGTGCGTACTGGAATTCCTGCAAAAGCTCCTGATATTTCATGGCGCGGTAAGCAGAGGCACAGCGGGAAGGCAGATTTGCCTCCAGCTGTTTTAGATCGGCAGTGTATTCATAGTAGCCAATCGGTTCCAGAACAGCATCGTCTGCCAGCAGCAGTTCGGCGGCGAAGGTGTTGGCTCGCCGTTCTGCCTTTGAATTATCCAGACTATAAAAATAGGTGTCCTGGAATGCCTGACCGGAACTGGCGTGTTTCCGGTCAAAGAGGGCGTGTCCCAGCTCATGGGCCATTGCGGATACACGCTGGGCATTCGTACAATTTGTGTTGATGCCGATGTACTCACAGTTCAGAATGACTGTGTAGTAACCGAGCAGGTCGTGGCAATACCGGATGTCTTTGAGCTTTATGGCTCTCCGGGAAATGATTTCTTCCGGATCGCGGGTCTTGTAGCGGCGAACTACAGCATCGGCCATATCAATAGCGCGTGTGTTCAAGGTAGACTCCTTTCCTCTGGAGTAATATCAGTTCTTACCGCAGATATTTTTTGGGAGTAAATTTCTTCGCATCGGCCTTCGCATCGAGGAAAAGTGCTTCCATTTCTTTAATAAAAGCAGCCTGATCTTCTTCGGACAGCTCACCGCCGGCAAACAGGGCAGTGGTCTGTTCTTTTATTTTTTTTGCCTGTGCAACGCCGCGGGAACCATACTTTTTGCGGACATCTGCATAGAAGAGGTCATCGTTCAGCTCTTGCTGGAAGGTTGCCTCATCCATAAAATAATCCGTAGTGACTCCAAGAGCAGCCGCAATCTTCTGGATTGCTTCTACGCTTGGTTCTCGCTGGTTGGATTCAATATAGCGGATCGCACGATCCGACATCGAAGCCCGACGTGCCAGTTCAGCCATACTCATGTGCTGAGCGGTGCGGAGGGCTTTTATTTTATCTCCGTTAGTTGCATCAGGAGCAAGAGTCGCAGCGGCCGTTGCTTTAACATCCTGCGTGTTGAGTAAATCGGTTTCAAAGTTCTTTTCGTCTTTCATGTCATGCCTCCATGTGGGATAATCTGCTGCCTGCTGGAGGGAAAGTTACCAGTTCGACAACAAAAATTTGTAAAGCTACTTGACAAGGAACAACTGTTCCGTTATACTGAGAACAAAGGTTCGGGAACTTCTGTTCCTATAATACAATGAAAAGTTGTAGAAGTCAAGGGGTGATTTGGAAATAATACAGGACAATGAATTTCTTAAACCTGAAATTAAGAAAAATAATTTTCTGAACAAGAAAAAATAGTTGCAAAACACTTGCGATTGTGATAGTATTTAAGACGGAGGTGAGAAAAATGTTTTTCTTTGAACCGGATAACAGTCGGGATGTACATAAAAGAGTAACGGAATCATTGATTTCAGACAGCTTTGTATATACATCTAATATGGAAAATACAAGAGTCCTGCTGGGGAAAGAAACTGAAAAACAGGGTTTGCGTGGAGCGGATCTAGCCGAACTGACAGGGTGGTCTCCATCAAAAACAAGTAAACTTACAGCAGGAAAACAGAAACTTACAGCAGAAGACACTCGAATTTGGGCAAGAGCCCTTGGGTATACACCAGATCCGTTTATAAATGAAGATGCTGACATCAGATTTTATAAATTAGACGCTTATATTCGTAAACCGAGTGATGTTTTGGAAGCATATTTTGATGCCTCTGATGACTCACCGGAGCATACGGCAATTGTTAATTACGAGTTGCCACTGTCGATATTATCTATGCTTGGTGTTAAGCTTTCGGATTATGCCATTAGAGCGAATGCTTCCTATTTTGGCATTGATCCTTATTCTAAGAAAGGATTTGGAAACACAGCAACGAGTATCAGATTTTGGCAGCGTACTACTTCAAGCGGAGAGAATATGACTCCAGAATTCGGACTCTGGATATCTCCAGACAATGACTTCTTTTTATCAGCAGTCTATCTGAATAGGCGAGACGGTGAAGGTGGAATGTCTGCATTGCGGGCAACCTATAAAGACGCTTTGCAGATAGAAGAGAGCGATGCGGAAGCATTTGATAGCTTCGCCAAAGAAAACAAGGACTGGTTTCCACAGTTTTTGAAAAAAGGTGAGATTGTCGCAGTAGGTGCAAGTACAAATAATTTGCCGGGGCCGGGTGACTTGGAAAACGTATTGATTCGGTTGTTTAAACAGTATTGTGCTTTAGTATGGGAAGTAAAAGGCATTGATCTTTTGCCTGAAAAATACAAGCAAAGGGAAGAACTATCGGTCTTTCAACAATATGATATTTTAACTGGAGCGGCAGATTTTCCTGTAGATGTGAAGGAAGAAATTTTGCAGAGAGAAAACTATAAATGTGAAAATGATCCGACACACAAGACGTTTATTGATGCTAATGGAAAACCATATATGGAAACTGCTCCCATTGTTCCATTTTCTGTAGGAGCACAATTTGGCCAAACAATTTTTCAGGCGGAGAATGGGGCTTGCCTGTGTCCAATATGTAGAGCTAAGATGCGATATGGAACGCTTAGTGATCGAGAGGATATGATCTTAAAACTTTTCAGAAAACATCAGAAAGCGCTGCAAGAAAAAGGCATTGAAGTAACTTTAACGCAGGTTTTTACTGCCAATGGGCTGGGACAGTGAGATATTATCCGCTAACCGTGTAAGGAAAGGAGCGTACTGGTAAATGAATACTACGAATAACAATGCTCGCCATGAACATTCACATAGCGATTATGTCAGAACACAGGGGAACTTTGCAAACACAACAAATGACGATGTGATCATTATGAAAAGCATCAGGGAGATTACCAGCCGGGGCAATAATGCCGAGGTAAAACGGCGCAGCGATGGAAGGCTGGCTGTTTATGAAGTGAAAAAGAGTATAACCATCGGATAATTGGATTCGATGAAGGGCTAATAGGAGCCGAGGATTGTGGTTGAAGAACCATGGTCTTCGGCTCCTTTTGTCGTTTCAGGGGGGAAAACATATCGGCATTTTGCACAAATTAACGACTTGCTTCTGAATCTTTTGACAAAATTTGCTAAAAACCATTTACGATTGATACGATATCTGCTATGATAAAAGATACCACAAAGAATAGTGGTGCCATAAATAAGTTGAATAGAAGCAAATTTTATTGTCATAGGAGGTGTACGGAAGGATAATTTGATTTCAGCCTGATTCGCATGGTAGGAGGCATAGCGAATCGGCGAGCGGTGTGAAGAGCACCTTACATAGAGTTGATTTAGATTATTTAATTTCATGATGATAGAACCACAGTTATAAGGTTGGTTCTTATTTCAAAGTCAATGATATGTAGGTCGCAGTGCGCTCGTTTGTGGGTTGAAAGACAGTTATTGTTCTGATACACACGGCTTTTTAAGAACATACAATCTTAAAGGACCGAAAACACATCAGAGAAGCAAGTGTAGCGTTTGGTAAGTGCCAGCGACCTGTTCTCATGTGTTTCGGTCCTTTTTTATTACCTACAAAAGAGGAAGGAGGTGTCTGGCGTGATCGATGTACATAGCGAGGAGTATATCCTTGGGCAGAACATAAAAAAGTATCGAGCGTTGAAAAAATGGACGCAGAGCAAACTAAGCGAAGCTGTAGACATTGATCGCGCCGAGATTTCCAAATATGAGAGTGGCCAAAACGGGGAGATGGGATTTAAGATGCTGAAGCGGTTTGCAAAGGCATTGGATGTTTCAACTGAGCAGCTACTCGATGAGGAGGATGAACCTCCTGAGAAAAATGAGCAGCATATAGAAAAATATGAAAGACTAAATTCAGAAAATCAAAAAATGATAGATAAAATGATGGATGCCTTATTCCTACAACAATCAATGGCATCGTGATCCGTACAGTGAAGATGACTGTGCGGATTTTTTTTGCCATTTTTCAGGCTGTGATGAAATGTGGGAAATTTCCCACATAAGTGTGGGAAGCACACCATCGGAAAAGTTCAGCCATCCTGTTATCATATAATCAGTCCAAGGGACAAGCCCACAGAGTCAAATGAAAGCATCTGTCGGCAAGCCCCGGACAAATAAAAAAATATTGTAAGCCCGATTCTAGAGCAGGCGAAGGATACCATAGCAGAAATTCACAGAACAGCGATTTGTTTGCTGGCTGTGGAGGTGTGCGGTTGGGATTATTCCTGCTGTCTCTGGAATCGGTTTTTTTTGTTTTATACTCCTGCCAGTTAGATCAGTGCCTCATCAGCATCCTGCTTCGGTATCTTTCCCTTTCAGAGTCCGGGGGAAAGGACAAAACAATGATGATGAACATGATGACCGGAGCAGTTGCAATCAATGGTGGCGTTGGTGTGATGGAGATTCGCCAGCCGCAGATGGTGGAGAAAGCGGTACAGGACGCAGGATATATCGCCGCAGATATCGCAGAGAATGCGCATATCACCTTACATGAGTTAAAGGAAAAGATTGACGCAGTGGTGGAAAAGAAGCTGCCGAGTTTCAAGGCACTGATGGAGATGAAACCGATGGCTGTTGCACAGACAACCGTGGATGATGCTTCCCTGACCGTTTACCAGAACGGTTATGCAGTCTACGAGATGGATGACGCACACACGATCATTGCAGTGGACCGCTGTGGTGATTACCGTTATGACTTTACAGATGGTACATATCAGGTAGTGCCGGCTGAGACTTTTGAGGAGACCGAGTGGAGCGTCCGTCTGCTCATGGAAGGGGAACGCCGGATGGAGCACAATCGGAATAACCGTACTGCTGAGACTGAAAATGTGTCCCTGGAATGTGATGGTTCCGACTGGTCGGCAGCCGTCATGGTGGATTTTTTGGATGAGGACAATGCCGAGATGTTGGCAGACCGGGAACTTTGCCGTTTGTATGCAGCCATGAGTAAGCTGACTGAGCGCCAGTCGGAGATCCTTCAGCTTTACTTTTATAAAGGTATGAACCAATACGAGATTGCAGAAGAACTTGGCATCTGCCAGCAGTCGGTTAACCGGATCATGAATCAGGCGGTAAAAAGGCTGAGAAAAAATTTCTAAAAAAGTTTTTAGAAAAGTGTCTGTTAAAAGGCTCAAAAAGATGTTCATAGTGAGAGGGTTACTTCTCAAGTACATGAACAGGAGGTCAGAACTTATGAGTGCAGTAAGTATGAATGAAGCTGCAAAGAAAACTGCCCAGTTAGAAAATGCGAAGGAGGCCCGTCCACCCGGCGGTGCACCGCAGGAAGGACACCTGCCAAGAAAAATCTTCGTCTGCTCACCATACCGCCCTACTTCACAGGACGAGAAGTGCAGAAAAGATGAACTGGAAGCAAACATCCGCAGAGCAAAGATGGCCTGTCGGATTCTTTCCACACTGGGCTTTCTGCCACTGGCACCGCACCTGTATTTCACCCAGTTCTTAAAGGATGAAGAAAAGCAGGAACGAAATACCGGCATTCAGCTTGGAATGCAATGGCTGGAGGAGGCAGATGAACTCTGGGTGTTTGGGAGTACCGTGTCGGAAGGCATGGCTGCTGAAATCAAGAGAGCCCATGAGTTGCAGAAAAAGGTCCGGAATCTCCCGGAGCCGGGGCGTGTGGTTGAACTGCTTTTGAAAAACATTTCAGAACAGTACCATGTGCCGTTGGATGATAAGAAAACAGAAGGGCAGCAGGAAGCTGCAGAAAGTGAGGAAGACAATGGAGAATAAGAACGAGAAGAGCATGACTCTGGAGGAAATGATCGGCGAGATGCTGAAGGACGCCAAGGTGGTAAAGGTTCCGCTTCCTGTCAAGGCAGAGGAAGAAAAGAAAACTCAGAAGCAGGACAAGCCGATGCCGGCACGCCCGCTTGGTGCTCCACTCCTTTCCATTAACATCGAGAACCTGCATCTCCACATGGATGAGCGCATGACCTCTTACAACTACGGCTTCGGTCAGGAGCCGGATGCTGAGGCAGACGACTCGGCAGAGGACATCGACTTCGATGAGATGCTGGATCGCATCCATAAGGAAACCGGTCTGTGTGAGAAGGTCATTCTGGCAGTTCTGAAGGCACAGGCCGATTATCTGGATGACCTGTGGGGGGATGAGGAAGAAAACGGAGAGGAGAAAAACGCATGATGGACGAACTGAATGCCTTGAATGCTCCGAAGAAAGTTGTGGATGGTCTGGTCGAGGTCTTTGACGGTCTGGCACAGATGTTTGCCGGCGTATCCGAGCAGCTGGATATGCTGGCAGAAAATGCAAAGACGGAAGATGAACTGGAGCTTCCGGTGGCAGAACAGCCAGTATTGCCCGTAACAGAAAAGAAAGGCCCGGCAGTTGTGCATCCCCGTAAGAAGCCGGTCAAGAAAACCAAAAAGGTGGAAGAGACGGCTCCTTCGGCCATCGAGGAAGCTGCAGAGGTGCCTGTGGTAGAAGATTCTGGCGAGGCAGAGGAAGCAGTGAACTCCGAGAGTTCAGAAACTGCAGAGGATGAGCATCCGGTGGATGATGCGGATGCGCTGCCGTGGGAAGAAGATACCGGCCAGAAAGAAGCACCGTCCGACAAAACCGCTGGCAAGGATACACCTGCTGCCAAAGATGAAACACAGTCTGCAGTGACGATCACCAAGGACGAGATCACGGCGGTTATTGTCGCCAAGATCAAGAAGAAGCGTGATAACAACGAGAAGATCGGCCAGCTTCTGAAGATTTATGGTGTGACCCAGCTGTCTGACCTGCCTGCAGAGAAGTACGAAGCATTTCTGGCAGATGTCTCCCAGATTTAAGGGAGGTCATCATGCCGGAAGTACATGCAATCCTTTCTGCTTCCAGCTCGAAGAGGTGGCTGAACTGTACGCCATCTGCAAGGCTGGAGCAGAACTTTCCAAATGAATCCTCGGTGTATGCCGAGGAGGGTACTGCCGCCCATGCATTGGGCGAGTACAAGCTGCGGAAATATCTGCATGAACGGGTGAAGCGTCCAACCTCCGAGTATGAGGATGAAGAGATGGAAGCGAACACCGATATCTATGCGGAGTTCATCATTTCCACAGTGGAGCGTATCAAGGAGACCTGTCCGCATCCGCTAGTCATGGTGGAGGAACGGCTGGATTACAGCTACCTCGTTCCGCAGGGATTTGGTACGGGTGACTGCGTGATCATCGCAGACGGGACACTGTATGTCATGGACTACAAGAACGGCAAGGGCGTGTTCGTAAACTGTGACCACAATCCGCAGATGATGCTGTATGCCCTGGGTGCTTACCACGCCTACGGATATCTGTACAGCATCAAAAAGGTATCCATGACCATTATCCAGCCGAGACTGGAAAATATCTCAACGTTTGAATGCAGTGTGGAGGAACTGCTGGACTGGGCGGAAACCTATGTCAGACCGAGGGCAAAGCTGGCCTTTGAAGGAAAAGGCGAGCAGGTTCCCGGAGACTGGTGCCGGTTCTGCCGTGCCAGAACTTCCTGCAAAGCCTGTGCCGATGAAGCAATGGCTCTGGTGAAAGAAGAGTTTCTGGATCTGGATGCCGGTGTGCTGGAGGATGAAACCGAGGAAACGGATGCGACAGCATCCTTTGATCCGGATACCTCCGTGCCGACCTTTAAATCCCCAGCACTGCTTTCCAAGACAGATATTGAGAAGATGCTGCCGACTCTGAACCGTATCGAGTCCTGGATCGAAGCTATCTTTGCCTATGTCAGTTCCGAGGCCATCAATCATGGTGTCAGCTGGGATGGGTATAAGGTGGTCGAGGGCAGGAGCAAGAGACAGTTCCTTGATACGAAATCAGTGGTGGCCGCGGCAGAGAAGGCCGGATACACCGATATTTATAAGACGGAGCTGATTTCCCTGACAGCCTTTGAAAAGCTCATGGGTAAGAAAAAGTTCCAGGAGATTCTGGGAGAGTATGTGGTCAAGCCACCCGGTAAGCTGGCACTTGTCCCGGATTCGGACCCCAGAGAAGCAGTCGATCTGCAGACTGCGGAAGATGAATTTGCTGTCCTCGACTGAGGGCAGCGGCAATACACAAAAACAGATTGATGGAGGATTTTTATTATGGCTAACAAGATTTCCAGTGCAACTAAGGTCGTTATTCCCTGCCGTATCTCTTTTGCAAACATCTTTGAACCGAAGAGCATCAACGGCGGCGAGGCTAAGTATTCCGTTTCCTGCCTGATCCCGAAGGAGGACAAGAAGACCCTGCTGGCGATCCACAAGGCAGTGGAGGCCGCCAAGGAGGATGGCAAGACCCGCAAGTGGGGTGGAAAGATCCCGCCGACCCTGAAACTGCCTCTGCGTGACGGCGACATCGACCGCCCGGACGATGAGAATTACCAGGAGCATTTTTTTGTGAATGCTTCCAGCAAGGATGCTCCGCAGGTCGTAGACCGTCATGTCCAGCCTGTGACAGACCCGATGATGGTCTACTCCGGCTGCTACTGCAACGTCAGCGTGAACTTCTACGCTTTTAACGCCAACGGCAACCGCGGTGTGGCCGCTGGTTTGGGAAACGTACAGTTCGTCAAGGATGGTGATCGTCTGTCCGGCAAGGCATCGGCAGAGTTTGATTTTGACGCGCTGGACGATGAGGATGTTCTGGGTGGCGATGCCGGTGAGGAACTGCCGGATTACCTTCGCTAAGAGAAACACAGATAAGTAACCGTGCCGGGGGATGTCAGGGTGTCCTCCGGCTTTTTACATCGAATAGAGGTGAGATATTTGAAAGAAACGCTGATCGATATTGAGACCTACAGCGAGGTGGACATCGGAAAATGCGGCCTGTACCGCTATGCCACAGATCCCAGCTTTGAGATCCTGCTGGTAGCCTGGGCAACTGATGAAGGGGATGGTTTTGGCAAGACCAGATGTGCAGACCTTGCATCGGGAGAACCGCTCCCGGAAGAGCTACTGGAGGATTTCAAGTCTGGAAATGTGCGCCTGATCGCCCACAATGCTTCCTTTGAGCGGGTCTGTTTTTCCGTGCATCTGCAAAGACATCTGCCGGGACAGTATCTGAAACCCGGAGAGTTCCTGTCGCCAGACAGCTGGATCTGCACGATGGTTATGGCGGCATCACTGACTCTGCCAATGGCTCTGAAGGATGTTGGCACCGTGCTGAAGACCAGCCAGCAGAAAGACAAAGAAGGTGAGCGGCTGATCAGGATGTTTTCCATGCCCTGTAGGCCAACGAAAAGCAATGGGATGCGTACCCGGAATCTTCCGGAGCATTACCCAGCTGACTGGGAGAAGTTTAAGTATTACTGCATTCAGGATGTCAACACCGAGGTGGACATTTACAAGAGGTTGAAGAAATTCCCGATGCCGGAGCAGGAATGGAAGCATTACCGGGTCAATGAGCGCATCAATGACCGGGGCGTAAAGATCGACACGGAGCTGGTGCAGCAGGCCATTGCCTGTGATTTGATGCTCTCGGACGCCATGAGTAAGAAAGCCTACGAACTGACCGGGCTTGAGAACCCCAACTCTGTGTCACAGCTGAAGTCATGGCTGGATGAGCGTGGCATTCCGATGGATACACTTGGCAAAAAGGATGTAGCCCAGATGATCGAGGAACTGGACAAGAACGGAGTGGATGCCGAGGCAATGGATATGCTGAAGCTCCGGCTTCAGATGGCGAAAAGTTCTGTGAAGAAATACCAGGCGGCAGAACGCTGTGTCTGCTCAGATGGCAGAGCCAGAGGACTGTTCCAGTTCTATGGGGCCAGCCGCACGGGTCGGTATTCCGGTCGGAATATCCAGTTACAGAATCTGCCACAGAACCATATTTCCGCGCTGGATGAGGCGAGGGAACTTGTGAAGCTGGGGTGCTTTGATATGGTCGAGACCATCTACGGCAACACCCCGGATGTGCTTTCACAGCTGATCCGAACCATGCTGATCCCCAAAGAGGGCTGTGAGTTTATTGTGGCCGACTTCTCCGCCATCGAAGCCCGTGTGCTTGCATGGGAGGCTGGAGAGGACTGGAGACTGGAAGCCTTTCTGGAAGGAAAGGACATCTACTGTGCCTCTGCCAGCCAGATGTTTCATGTGCCGGTGGTGAAGCACGGCATTAACGGGGAACTTCGGCAGAAAGGAAAGGTGGCAGAGCTGGCCTGCGGTTATGGTGGTTCTTCCGGCGCACTCATCAGCATGGGTGCTCTGCAGATGGGTCTGAAAGAAGAGGAACTGCCGGAGATCATCGATTCCTGGCGGGAAGCCAATCCGAAGATCGTCCAGTATTGGTGGGATGTGGAAAAGGCGGCAACACAGGCGTTCAAGACCGGAAAGAGACAGGAGATCGGCAAGCTGGCATTTGAGTTTTATTCCGGTACGCTCTGGATGCTGCTGCCTTCTGGCAGAAAGCTGGCGTATCTGAAGCCGAGACTGCAGCCGAACCGTTTCGGACGGATGAGTCTGACCTATGAAGGAGTGGGGCAGAACCACAAATGGGCCAGACAGGAAACCTACTCCGGCCGGCTGGTGGAGAATGCGACACAGGCGATTGCCCGTGACATTCTGGCAGAAGCAATGGCTCGGATGGAAGGCTATGGCCTGAATATCGTAGGTCATGTTCACGATGAAGTCATCATCGAAGCACCCAAGGATCGGTACACGGTGGATGAGGTCTGCAAGCTGATGTCCGTTAACCCGGAGTGGTGCAAAGACCTTCCTCTGAATGCTGCCGGATATAAGGGCAGCTACTACTTTAAGGATTAAAGGGGGGAGCGAGATGCCTCACGTTCTAAAAATGAAAGACGGAAAACTCCTGACACCCTTTGGCATCCGGGATCTGCTGGATGCGGTGCAGGACTATGCCGGCGAGGAACTCCGCTGGGAGATCGAAAGCTATATCGATACCAATGTGGGAGACATTGATGACTATGAAAAGGAGTATGACCGCATGGAGCAGGACAATGAACGCCTTGCCGACCATCAGCGGTCAGTCCTCTGCAATATCCGGGACGAAGTGGAGGCTCTGGACACACTCCTGCAGGACACCCGGCTGAACCGCCGACGTATGCAGGGAACTGTCCGAATAATCCAGCAGATGATCAACCGGGAACTGTAAACACGGTGCTCTTGTTACAAGGACACGGACGCATAAATAGGCGTATAAATATACGCCGCAGAAATGAAAGGGAAAACACTATGAAAACAGGAAGAAATTTGCAGGAAGTCCTGGTTGAGCTGAACCGTCAGAATCAGGCAAAGCAGGACTTTATCAGTCCGGCGCAGGGAATGCGCCTCCGGGAGGATGGACAGACTTTTGAGATCAACCATCTTACAACCAGCCAGCAGGAAGTGTTTGGTACGACCTCACTGTTCCACCGCCAGGTTGCATCGGCACTTGGTATCCCGGCAAAATACTATGACCTGATGCAGACACAGAAGCCGGAACTGCTGGCTGAGAATGTGAACAGCTGGTTTGTGGACAAGCCCAGTTCTTACATGGTTCGCTCGATGGATTACGGTGCCGGACAGGTGGCCCGTGCGCTGCTGTCGGAACGCTATCGCCGTATCGACAACATGGAGATCGCCACAGCAGTGTTGCCACTGTTTGCAGGTAACGACCAGTACGAGGTCATGTCCTGTGAGGTGACGGAGAATCGTCTATACCTCAAGGTGGTCAATCACCGTCTGGAGATGGAAGTCCGCAAGGGTGACATTGTCCAGGCTGGTGTGATGATCTCCAACTCTGAGGTCGGTCTGGGAGCTGTGTCCATTCAGCCGCTGGTGTACCGTCTGGTCTGCACCAACGGTATGGTAGTCAATGACATGGGTGAGCGCAGACACCATGTCGGCCGGCAGGCAAAAGCGGTGGAGGACAGCTTCGCACTGTATTCGGATGAGACGATGGAAGCGGAAGATAAGGCGTTTCTTTTGAAGCTGCGTGACACTACGATGGCTGCCATCGATGAGGCTCGCTTTTCTCAGGTGGTCGGCCGTTTGCAGGAATCTATGGAAGTGCCGATCACCGGCAAGGTACAGGATGTGGTGCAGCTGACTGCCCAGAGCTATGGCATCAATGCCGAGGAACAGGAAGGTATCCTCAAGTACCTCATTGAAGGCGGCGACCTTTCTCTGTACGGTCTGTCCAATGCGGTGACCCGCGCATCGCAGGATGTTGTCTCCTATGACCGTGCTACCACATTGGAGGGCATCGGCTGGCAGGTCGCCACGATGGAGCCGCAGCAGTGGAAGCAGATCAATCAGTGAGGTGATGGTATGGAAGATGTCATTCACTGGATTACAGAACACAAAGAGGAACGCTCCCCGAACAGGAAAGTCAGTCACAGCCACCCGGACCCGACTGCCAATGAAGCCATCGGCAATGTGATCAGGGAAGAGCGCAGGAAGAAGCACCAGAAAAGGAAACACCCTAAAAGGGAACACCAGGAAAAGAAGCATCCACGCATCGGTGTCTGGCGGGCTGAGGAGGCGAAGGCAGATGAGGGAGAATGAAGTCGAAAAGCGGTTTGTAGCTGCGGTGAGGGCCGTCGGAGGACAGGCCCTTAAATTTACCAGTCAGAGCATGAACGGTGTGCCGGATCGGTTGGTTCTATTGATCGGTGGCAAGTGTGCGTTTGTGGAGCTGAAAGCTCCGGGCAAGCAGATGCGAATCCTTCAGCGGAAGCGCAGACAGCAGCTGGAGGCACTGGGCTTTCCGGTGTTCTGTGTTGACCGTTTGGAGCAGATCCAGCCTGCGGTGGACGCACTCCTGCACTGGACGCCGGGTGAACCTATCCCACAGGGGATCGGAGTAAAGATCCCGGAGATGCCGGAAGTTACGCTGCCGCAGGGAGATACACAAAGCAAGGAGCCGGAAACACAGGCACAGGATGCCGGGGAGGAGGTGATGCCGCTATGAAGTTCATTCCACACGATTATCAGAGTTACTGCACCGAGTATATTAAAACGCACCCGATTGCAGCCCTTTTTCTGGATATGGGCTTGGGTTAAGGAAAGACCGTTATTACACTCTCTGCTATCAAAGACCTCATGCTGGAGACCTTCGAGGTCAATAAGGTTCTCATCATTGCACCGCTGCGTGTCGCCCGTGACACATGGCCGGCAGAGATCGAAAAGTGGGATCACTTAAAAGGGCTGGACATTTCCGTCATCGTTGGAGATGTTAAGACCCGGATCGCGGCAGTCCACCACCCGGCGATGATCTACATCGTCAACCGGGAGAACATCAAGTGGCTGGTGGAGTATTACGAGAAAAATGGAATGCGCTGGGATTTTGGCATGGTTGTGATCGATGAGCTGTCATCGTTCAAGAACTATCAGTCCCAGCGTTTCAAGTTTCTGCGAAAAGTGCGGCCATTTGTGAAGCGGTGGGTCGGACTGACCGGCACACCATCCTCTAATGGTCTCATGGATCTGTGGGCAGAGATTGGGATTCTGGATGGCGGGGAGCGCCTTGGAAAATTTATCGGCCGCTACCGGGAAGCCTACTTTAAGGCTGGGTCGATGAATCCGGAGACAGGCATCGTGTTCCAGTATGTACCCAGACAGGGAGCAGAGGAGATGATCTACCAGCGGATCTCTGACATCACGATTTCCATGAAGGCTCTGGACTATCTCAATATGCCGGATTGTGTACCTACAAGGTGCGAAGTCGAGATGAATACGCAGGAAAGGGAACTCTACGATATGCTTCGGAAGGATCTTTTGATCCCGCTGAAAGACGGTGACATAGACGCTGCTAATGCTGCATCCCTGACAGGGAAGCTGTTGCAGATGAGCAATGGCGCGGTCTATGACGAGAACGGCAAGGCACGAGTCATCCATGACCACAAGCTGGAAGCTCTCGAAGACCTGATCGAGGCGGCCAACGGACAGCCGGTGCTGGTAGCTTACTGGTTCAAGCATGACCGGGAGCGTATCATCAACCATCTGTCGAAGCTGAAGATCAAAGTCCGGGACATCAAGAGTAGTACCGATATCAAGGATTGGAACGCCGGGAACATCCCGGTCGCACTGATCCACCCTGCATCGGCCGGACATGGTCTGAACATCCAGCAGGGCGGACACATCCTGATCTGGTTCGGGCTGACCTGGTCTTTGGAATTGTATCAGCAGACCAATGCCCGTCTTTGGCGGCAGGGACAGACCCATGTGGTGACCATTCACCACATTATTACGAAGAATACCGTGGACGAGGATGTCATGGCCGCGTTGGAACAGAAAGATATGACACAGGAAAAACTGATCTCAGCAGTCAAGGCGCAGCTGGGGAGATAGGAGAAGATTATGGAAAAGAATACGACCAATTACAAGTTTCTGAATGCAAAGGATCGTGCCACTGAGAGAAAGAACTCTCACAGCGTTCTGGATACCGACCGATATCACTACATGACTGCACCGCATGTGCAGACCAGCAAGCGGAAGCGCGACAGAGATGGATTTTTCACACCGTATGAGATGTTCCATCCGTATAGTGGCACCGGGCTGTTGTGTGCAATCTTCGGGGAAACACCTGCCCGTAAGACCTCCGACTTGCGGGGCACACAGGATATGCTGGCGAAGGAAGCCTATGAGCATGAGATCGAACTGTTCATGTGTCAGGCAAAATCCTACGAGCTTCAGTTCTACAAGCGTTTCTGTGCGGAAGACCGTGCGGAGGAATGCTATGCGAAAGCAGTGGCAGCAGGAAAACACCCGGATGCACCGAAGCTGACAGCGGAGGATACCAGACAGACGATTTTGGATGCGGTTACCTGGCGTTTCGATTGGATTCAGCAGAACAAGAGAAAATGCTATCGCTTTGCTGAGATCCTGATTGACGCGAAGGAACACCGTCTGGTGACAGACAGGGAAGAAGAAGAAAACTTTGTTGACCTGTTTGTGCGGAATGCAGCTCTGATGCCGGAGCCGAACCGCAAACTGATCGACTGCATGTACGAGGCGGCATGGTATTCCATCTATATGTTCAAGTATGGATTGGATAGACAGAAGGTGCCGGCACCATGGTACGACACGAAAGAGCATGATTCAGGAAAGGGCAGGGTGAACGACTGATGGGAATGGCAGCAGACAATTTGGAATGCTACGAGAATCTGGCGAATGCAATCATCCTGCAGGCTGTCAAGGATTACAAAACCGTACTGTTCCGTCTGGAGAACCATCCGAACAACCGGGATGCGCAGTTTGAGAAAAAGAGGCTGGAAGGTTTCTTTCACTCCAACTGGTATAACACGCTGACGGATCTGGATGCCGGCACACTTATTTCGGGTGTGCAGGCAAGAGTGAAGGTCGAAGCTGTGGAGCGTAGAAAGAGGAGGGCAGAAAACCTGCGCCGGAAAGCGGAGTGCGAGATGAAGAAGCTCGTGAAGCTGCTCACGGAAGCCGGTGCCGCTCTGACTCCGGAGAACATCCGGGCGTTAGGTGACATTGCGTGATAAAAATAAACAGACTAGAACAGGAGGTGCAGTATGGCAGACGAGATGGATTATATGGCACAGGCAAAGGAACTGGCTGATTCCTACAGGCTGCTGGTACGCAGGCGGGATATGCTCCGGCAGCAGTACGAGGATTCCCGGTCCTGGTTTTACACTAAGGATGAGATCATCTATAAGCTGTCGCAGGGCGCACATGAGGAATCCGAGCACGTACAGACCAGTGGTACATCGAATCCGGTGGAGCGCACCGTGCTGAACTGTGACAAGGTGCTGGCATCCATGAACCGGGAAGTACAGACCCAGCGCACCGAGCAGTTTCTGGAACCTTACTATGAAGTCTGTGAACAGATTGAACTCTTTGAGATAGGACTTCGCAGTTTGCGCGGACAGACCCGGCTTGTGGCAGAGCAGCTGTTTGTAGATGGGAAGAAGCAGTCGGAGATCACAGGGGCAGAGGGAAAACTGCTAACCCGTCGAAACGTAGTCCGGGAAAAAGAAAATGCTTTGCAGGGAATTGCGGCTGTGATTCGCTGGAGAAGGGAGGGAGCATAATATGCAGGCAGAAGAAATTATGGAGAAGAAAATTGCTTCAGCAATGGAGGTCTGTAAAAAGTACAATCGTATCAAGGCCGATGGAAAAAAGGCAGAGGCGGTATGGAAGTATAATCTGGATATGGCTGCGGATGCCAAATATCCAAAAGAAACCGAAATGTATGAGGAATATGCAGACAAAGCTCTGGCTGGATTCAAGGCTTCGATTAAATGGCTGAAAATAGTAGACAGAGCTATGAGAATGGTTTTGCCTTACGAAGCCGAGCAGGTTTTGATACAGCATTTTGTTGAGGGAAAGCCGCTCAAATCTATTCGTGGAGGACGGAACCAGTATATGTCCAGAACCACAGCAACAAAGTATAAGAAAATCGGAATCCAAAAACTGGCTGATAATATTTCTTCTGTTGAGGCCGACTTGAAGAAGCTGGAGGAGACTCTGGAAAATTCTTTGTGATTTGGACATGATGCGGTCTTAAATGAACGCAGATGAACATTTTTCCAGTTTACCGTACACTGGCTTTTTGCTATACTTTAAACTAGGAAAATAGGAGAAACGAAGGCGTGGAAAGTCCGGGAGCAGAAGATGCTGTCCGGTATTTTTTATGCCTTTTTACATTTTGTGCCGCCTAAAAGTGTGAACTTGGGCGGCCTTTTGCTATCAACATGGAGGTGATATCCTGATGGGACGAAAGAAAAGTAATGCCCGGCCGGTAGAGCGCGGCCGCAAGATCCATGTCAATAAATACATCAACCAGCGTGGAAAAACGAAGCCGCACCGCAGATCAGAGGCGTCCTGCAAGCTGACATCGAAAGAACCTCAGTTTCACGAGATGACAGCTGACCAGTGGCCGGCAACAAAGACACCGAAGCAGTATGAAATCTGGTTTGCAGAATTGGGGAACCATTATGGCACTTCGGTGCAGAGCGGAAACCGTCCGGTGCTGGTCATCAGCAACGATATGGCAAACCGCAATTCTCCGATCATCACGGTGATCCCGATGAGTTCTAAGCTGAAGAAGCTGGAACTGCCGGTACACATTCCAGTCACCTGGAGAGACTGCGAAATGCTCCGGGATGAAGAACTGGAAGAATCAATTCTGCTGGTGGAGCAGATCACGACCATTGACAAGATGGTTCTGTGCAGCCGGCTCTGCCGTGTGACCTCGGCCAAGAAAAAGCAGGAGATCGAAGTTGCTGTTAAAAAGCAGTTTGCGATGCAGGCTTGTACGGGAAGGGAGGCGCAGGCATGATGGACATCAAGAACATTCCGGGCAAGCTGAAAATGACCTGCAGCTTCTGTGTCTGGAAATTTGAAAAGCGCAATGGACAGAAAACGAAGATGCCGTACAACCCGGCAACGGGAGAACGGGCAAAGATCAATGACCTGCGTACATTTTCAGATTTCAAGAATACCCTCGTCACCTATGCGATGGGCGGTTATGACGGTATCGGTATTGCAGTTGGCAACGGAATCGGTGCTTTTGATATCGACCACTGTATCCGGGAGGATGGCACGCTGAACGATACAGCGGATACTGTTCTTTCCATCTTTCCTACGGCTTACGTGGAAAAATCTCCGTCCGGGAAAGGACTGAGAGGTTTCTTCTGTGTGCCGGAAGACTACGTCTATGACAAGACGGTCTACTACATCAACAACCGCAGCAAAGGTCTGGAAGTGTATATGCCCGGTGCGACGAACCGCTTCGTCACCGTAACGGGAGATGTTTACCGCACAGGTGAGATCCCAAACGATGAAACGGCAATGACAACACTGCTGGACACGCTGATGAAGCGAAACAAGCAGGTGCAGCAGACCCATTTCCAGCACCATTCGTATCTGGATGATGAGGCAGTTATCGCACACGCCAATGAAGCCAGCAACAGTGATAAATTCAAAAAACTCTTTGCCGGTGACTGGGAAGATCTCTATGGCAGCCAGTCGGATGCAGATATGGCGTTACTGTCCATTTTGGCATTCTGGTGTGGCTGCGATGAGGAGCAGATGGATCGCATCTTCCGTACATCGGGCTTGATGCGTGATAAGTGGGATCGCAAGCAGGCTGGTTCGACCTACGGTGCGATTTCCATCCGCAATACCGTCAATACCTGTTCGGCTGTCTATATGCCGGTCAATGTGCAGGACATTGTCGATGAGGAATTTTCCAAGCTGGATGAGGATGATTATATCGAGTTTCAGCCGGATCTCACCAAGATCACAGTTACTCTGGAAGAAATGGCTCCGCATACAAATGCCCGGTATGGAAGAAATGAGATCGGTATGGGCAATATGTTTGCGGATTATTTCAAGCAGATCGCCCGGTACAACAGTGAGCGTAAAGGCTGGTATGTCTATGACGGCTCTGTCTGGCGGCCGGACAAAGGAAATCTCAAGGTGTCGGAACTGGCAAAGCTGCTGGCTGATAAGCTGTATGTGTTTGCCCTGACGATCACCGAAGAGGATGCCAGGAAGCGGTTCATCGACCGTGTCCGAAAGCTGCAGCTGCGTAAGAACCGGGAAACGATGATGAAAGATGCCATGTCCGTGTATCCGATCTCCATGCAGGCGTTCGACAGGAACAAGTATTTCTTTAATTGCAAAAATGGAACGCTGGATATGCGGACACTGGAATTCAGGGAGCATCGGCCGGAGGATTATCTCACAATGGAATCCGGTATTACCTATGACCCGGATGCAGACTGCCAACGCTGGCACTCGTTTATCAAGGAAGTCATGTGCGGTGATGCAGATCTGGCAGACTTCCTTCAGCGTTCTTTGGGATACGCCCTGACAGGAGACACCTCGCAGGAGTGTATGTTTATCCTTTACGGTGCCACTTCCCGAAACGGAAAAGGTACTGCAATGGAAACATTCCTGAAGATCATGGGCGACTACGGAAAGACATCAAATCCGGATATGCTGGCAGCTAAATTCCGTGGTGGGAACACAGGCGGACCTTCGGAAGAAGTGGCTCGTCTGGTCGGTTCCAGATTCGTAAATATCTCTGAGCCGGAGAAGAAGATCACATTCAATGCAGCTCTCGTAAAAAGAATGACCGGCAACGATACCATCAACGCCCGATTCCTGAATGAGAACAGCTTTGATTTTGTGCCAGTGTTCAAGATTTTTATCAATACGAACTACCTGCCCAATGTTAATGATATGACCCTGTTCCAATCCGGCCGACTGAAAATCATACCGTTCAACCGTCACTTTGAAGAGGGAGAACAGGACCAGGGGCTGAAGGGGCAGTTTGCGAAGCCGGAGAACCTGTCAGGTATTTTCAACTGGTGCTTGGAAGGGTACAAGAAATATTGCCAGCGAGGTCTGGAACTTCCGCAGGCTGTCACAAAAGCTACGGAAGATTACAAGGATGATTCTGATCGAATCGGACAGTTTATCGAAGCGTGGCTGGAAAAAGATAATGAGGCTGAACTTCGGACCGCTGCAGCATACCAGTTGTACACAAAGTGGTGTGAGGAGAATGGTTATTCTTCGGAAAACCAGAAGAACTTCAAAAATGCCATCGGCGTGCATTTTACAGTGGCTCGAAAACGGCCCAAAGGCGGTGGCGGCCAAACGACGCTGATTCTCGGCTGTAAATTCAAGGAAGTGGAAGAAGGGGCAGAGGATCAGACTGTGCAGGATGCTTACAAGCCCAAAGACAGCCTTCTGTAAACTTTTTTCGTGGATTTCGGGCTGCGTTGTAGCGAGTAGCAGGTTTGTAGCCGAGATTTCATACCCCTTTTTATTATTACTTTCTTTTATAGCTTTCTTATATAAAATTCAGCTACATAGTTGCTACGTGCTACATGAGTTGAAAAGAAGAAAAGCAAATAAGAGAATTTGAGGTCTGCTTTTCATCTGGGTGGCCCGGCTTTTTGAACAGCCTCATTTTGTGAGAGACAGAACGTGGTTCTTTTAACCGAAATATTTAACCGAGACAGAGCAGGCAGTCTTTGTGGGAGCCTATTTGTGGGCATGGGCAAAGGCGGCCTGCTTTGTGATACATGAAAGAGAGGACAGAACATGAGTAAGATTATTACCTGTGAACAGGTCAGCAATGGTCATCCCGATAAGATCTGTGACCAGATCGCAGATGCCATCGTGACCGACATTCTCCAGCATGACAGGAACGCCCGTGTGGCAATCGAGTGTCTGCTGAAAAAGAGCCAGCTTTTTATTGCCGGCGAAGTCACTACCGATTATCGGCCAAACTACAACCAGATCGTTCACGATGTGTTCAACCGCATCGGTGCTGAAAAGCTGGGTTGGAACCTGACCGAGCTTCTCCGCATCGGCATTCTGGTGGACAAGCAGTCGCCGGATATTGCACTGGGTGTGGACAAGGGCGGAGCCGGTGACCAGGGCATCATGTATGGCTACGCCACCAACGAGACGGCAGAGCAGATGCCGATTCCCTACATGGTCGCCACCAAGTTCCTGCAGCTTCTCAAGGCACATCCGTCTAAGATGTTCCGTGCAGATGCCAAGGCGCAGGTCAGCTACGATTACGACACCGGACGCATCACCACATTCCTCTGCTCTGTGCAGCACAGCCCAGATGTGGAGGTCAGCGACTTCCGGCACATCATCGAATCCATGATGGTGCTTGCCGCCTGCGAGTATGGTCTGGACGGTGACTTCACGAAGCTGGTCAATCCGACCGGCCGTTTCGTTCTGGGCGGCAGCTACGCCGACTGTGGTGTGACTGGTCGGAAGCTGGCGTGCGATACCTACGGCGGCATTGGTCGCATGGGTGGCGGTGCTCTGAGCGGTAAAGACCCCACCAAGGTGGATCGCTCCGCAGCATACATGGCGAGGAAGATTGCCAAGGACATCGTGCAGGCGGGCTACGCTGACAAGTGCGAAGTCCAGCTGGCCTACGCCATCGGTGTGGTACAGCCGGTAGGTGTGGCTGTGGAGTGCTTCGGTACTGAGCACCAGTCCCTTGACTTCATCGAAGCCTATGTCCATGACAGCTATGACCTGACCCCACAGGGTATCATCAAGCGGCTGGGACTGCTGGATGTAGATTACAACAAAGTCAGTGCTTACGGTCATTTCGGTAAGGCTGGTCTTCCGTGGGAGGACTGACCTATGCCGTACAGACCAAAGACACCGTGCCATCACCCCGGCTGCCCGGAGCTGGTGGAAGCCGGCCAGCTCTACTGTGAGAAGCACCTGCCTCTCCATCCAGAGGTGACCCGCCCGGCAGCGAAGCGTGGATACAACAGGCGGTGGCAGAAAGCCAGAAAGTCGTATCTGGAAGCTCATCCACTCTGTGTGCAGTGTGCCAAGCAGGGCAAGTACGTCCGGGCAACGGTTGTGGACCATATCATTCCACACCGTGGTGACCAGAAACTTTTCTGGGACCAGAATAACTGGCAGTCGCTCTGCAAAAGCTGCCACGATAAAAAGACGCTGACCGAAGACATCAACCCGCCCTACTCCTACTGACACCCCCGCCGGGGGCCGGGGTCACTTCTCTACGGTGAAGTCACACGGAGACCGGTGCGCCCTTTTCCGTGAAAAACCGCAAAATTCATAGGCCGGGGGTCAGAGGAATAACGGCGCAAAATGAAACAGGAAAATGTACAGGCATCGGAGCTTCGGTTCCGGTGCCATTCTTTTTCCCCGAAATGAACCAAAGTGTGTGAAACCTCTCGTAAACAGGGAGCTTTCGCACATTTTAGCTTGTTCCGGGAGGAGCAGGGGCGAGCGAGAATCGGCCGCCGCAACAACAATCCAACCTGGCGGGGCGGTGCCGATTTCCACTTCGCCGCTTTTCGTATGAATTATGAGATTTTTCTAAGAAACCGCCGAAGAAACGGCGAAAAATGAGAGTGAGGTGAGGGCAGATGGAAGACTACACGGCTGAGATGATCAAGGACATGGCGTTTTCGTTCTGTCCTCAGTGCGGCACGGCAATCATACCAAACCACAAAGGCAGACCACGGAAGTTCTGCTCTCCGGAATGCCGGTCACGGTGGAACAACACCCATCCGAAGCCGGAGAACTGGAAGACCGTGCGGTCGAAGATCTGCCCGGTGTGCGGCAGGGAGTTTTCCTATCGGCATCAGTACGGGTTGGAACGGAAATATTGCAGCCGGGCTTGTGCCAACCGGGGCAGAGGAAAGGAGGCAAAAGATGCAGCCGTTGAGTATTGAACGGGATGTCAGAAGAAATGGCATCCGTATGGATTGTGTTTTTGAAGGAACGGCGTTTGATACTGCCAGGGAGCAGGTGAGGACGCTGCGGCTTTCTGGAACGAAACTTTCTCAGATCGCAGAGCAGACGGGAATGCCTGTGGAACAGGTGATGGATTACTGCCGGGAACTGGGATTGCCGGAAATAGGAAGCTGCCATCTGGTGCCGCCGGGCCGAGTGAAAGAACGCAGATGTCCAGTCTGTGGAAGAATCATCGGGCAGAGTGGAAGAGGTGCGCCGAGAAAATATTGTTCGGATGAGTGCTATGCCGAATATGAACGAAGGAATTATAAACGGGAAAAGGCTGGCAGGGTAGCATTCTGTCAGAACTGTGGCCGTCCGTTTACGGCAATCTGCGAAAGCAGGAGTCAGCGGATGTTCTGCAGCAGAAATTGTTATTTTGAATTTCGATATGGAATGAAGGAGGCGAAGGAGCATGAGTGAAAAGGTGATCGGTGTGTACCCATTGTTCAACACCGGGGGTATTTGTGTACATGCAATCGACTATGCGGAAGATAAGGTCCTGGCATCTGTGAACGGGGAAAACCCGGAATGGTGCGAGATGGCAGAGAAACCGCAGCCAGAAGAAGATGGCAGTGAAATGGAGTCGGGCTTTTTGTTCGGCTCCTTTTTCGTGCCGTTCTCCGGGGTCATACGCATGTGAATCTAAAACGGGAGGGCTTACATGAAAGCGACTGCTGAACTAAAGATGCTGCCGGTGTCCGTACTCAAGCCGGCTGCATACAATCCCCGGAAAAAGTTGAAGCCGGGGGATAAAGAGTACGAGAAAATCAAGAACTCCATCACGGAGTTCGGCTTCGCAGATCCTTTGGTGGTCAATGCAGACATGACGATCATCGGCGGCCATCAGAGACTGACTGTTGCAATGGAACTGGGATACACAGAAGTGCCTTGTGCGGTGGTGGACATCGACAAGACCAGAGAAAAAGCTCTGAACATCGCACTCAACAAGATTACGGGTGCATGGGATGATTCTCTGCTGGCGGATCTTTTGAAGGACATCGAGGATTCCGATTTCGATCTCGGAAAGACGGGTTTTGACCCGCCTGAGATTGAGACTCTGTTCAACAAGGTCCACAGCAAAGAGGTCAAGGAAGATGACTTCGATGTGGAATCCGAGTTGAAGCAGCCATGCTTCTCCAAAGAGGGTGACCTCTGGCATCTGGGAAAGCATATCGTTCTGTGCGGTGATTCTACCAAAGCAGAATGCTACAACACCCTGATGGACGGAACCAAGGCAAATCTGGTCCTTTCCGATCCCCCTTATAACGTGGATGTGGAAGAGACTGCCGGTAAGATCATGAATGACAACATGGGCGATTCGGAATTCTACCAGTTCCTTCTGGCAGCGTTCCAGCAGATGCACGACCATCTTGCAGACGACGGTTCCATCTACATCTTCCATGCAGATACGGAAGGGCTGAACTTTAGAAAGGCATTCAAGGATGCCGGGTTCTACCTGTCCGGGTGCTGTATCTGGAAGAAGAATGCGCTGGTGCTGGGCCGTAGTCCTTACCAGTGGCAGCACGAACCGTGTCTCTACGGCTGGAAGCAGAAGGGGAAGCACCAGTGGTATTCCGACCGGAAGCAGACGACCATATGGGAGTATGACCGGCCGAAGTCCAACAAGGATCATCCGACCATGAAGCCCATCGGCCTGATGAGCTATCCAATCCGCAATTCCACTATGACCAACGGCATCGTCCTCGATCCGTTCCTCGGCAGCGGCTCGACCCTGATCGCCTGTGAGGAGACCGGCCGTGTGTGCCGGGGCATCGAGCTGGACCCGAAGTTCGTGGATGTGATCGTGAAGCGGTACATCGAACACAGCGAAGGTCATTACGATGATGTGTATGTCATCCGGGATGGGCAGAAGCTGAAGTTCGAGGAGGTGGCGACCTTCGAGCCGGAAAGCGAGGATGCCGATGCCTGATGTGAAATGTGTTCTCATTCACGACAACTTCCAGAACTTCAAGTCTTATAACATCCCCAAGGCACAGCTGGTGATCGCAGATATTCCGTACAACATCGGTACAGATTTCTACGCCAGCCGGCCGGACTGGTATGTGGATGGCGATAACAAAAACGGGGAGAGCAGCAAGGCGAGGAAGGCGGCGTTCAATACCGACTTCACCTTCAACATTGCAGAGTATTTCCACTTCTGCAACCGCCTGCTGAAGAAAGAACCCGGCACGGGCGAGAAGGATGCGCCGTGCATGATCGTGTTCTGTGCGTTCCAGCAGATCCCGAAGGTGATCACCGAAGCAGAGAAATACGGCTTCAAGAATTATATCCCTCTGGTGTTCTGCAAGAACTACAGTCCGCAGGTGCTCAAAGCCAACATGAAGATTGTGGGTGCAACAGAGTATGCGCTGGTGCTGTATCGGGGAAAGCTCCCGAAGTTCCGTAATCTCGGTGAGGACGGAAAGCCCCACATGATCTTCAACTGGTTTGACTGGAAGAGGGATGGCAAGGAATATCCGAAGATCCATCCTTCCCAGAAACCGATCTCTGTGCTGAAACGACTGATCGAGACCTTTACAGATGAGGGCGATGTGGTCATTGACCCCTGCGCCGGCAGCGGTTCCACGCTGAGAGCAGCAAGAGAACTGGGGCGCAACAGCTACGGATTTGAAGTGTCCAGAGATTTTTACCGGAAAGCAAATGAGCAGATGCTCGGAGAGGAGGCTTCCGCATGAGCACAGAACAGAATAAGACTTTGACCCTCGGCAGCCTCTTTGATGGCTCCGGGGGGTTTCCGTTAGGCGGTCTTCTGACTGGGCAGATCACTCCGCTGTGGAGCAGCGAGATCGAGCCCTTTGCCATCCGGGTCACGACCAAACGTCTACCACAGGTGAAGCACTACGGAGATGTATCCGTCATCAGCGGCGCAGACCTGCCGCCTGTGGACATCATCACCTTTGGCAGTCCCTGTCAGGATATGTCCATCGCGGGTAAGCGGGACGGTCTGGATGGTTCACGGTCCAGTCTGTTTTACGAAGCAATCCGAATCGTGAAGGAAATGAGGTGTAAGACCAATGGAGAAAAACCAAGATTTATCGTGTGGGAGAATGTGCCAGGGGCCTTCTCCTCAAACAAAGGACAGGACTTCAAAGCAGTCCTCGAAGCCGTCATCGGTGTTAAAGAACCGGCCGCCTCGGTGCCTGCGCCTGAGAAGAAAGGATGGCCCGACGCTGACTACTACGTGGGAGACGGATGGAGCGTCGCATATCGAGTTCTTGATGCACAATGGTGGGGCGTTCCCCAAAGACGAAAACGTATCTACCTTGTCGCAGATTTTGCAGGTCAGAGTGCCCCAGAAATATTATTTAACTCCGAGGGCTTGTCTCGGTATTCTGCGGAGGGCTTCCGTGCGTGGCAAAGAGCTGCCGCCGGTGTTGAAAGCGGCACTGGAGAGGCAGGCTGCAACGGAGCAGGAGGACGGATCTGTCTGAACGACCAGGGCGGAGAGCGGATGGATGTGACAGAGGAAGTGACAGCCACCCTCCGTGCGGAGGCACATCATCCCCCGTGTGTTATGGAAGCAGCTGGTTTCTGTACCGAGCATTCCGCAAATGCCAGAAGCATCGGATATGAAGAGGAGCGGTCACCGACTCTCCGAGCTGGTGTCGTACCGGCCGCCATCGCACTGGAAAATCATCCTGCTGACAGCCGGGTGAAGATTTCCGAGGATGGTAAGGTGCAGACACTGACAAGCCGGTGTGGTACGGGTGGCGGTAATGTCCCGATGGTTATGGATGCTGTTGAAAATTCAGTGGAAAGCCAGGTGAAAGATGTTGAAAACTCCCCGGCGGTCACGTTAAAGATCCGTTCCGGATGTGAAGGTGGCGGAAAGGGAGCCATCTGGCAGGAAGAAAAGTCTGCCACTCTTGGCTGCAACAACGACCAGACACTGTTCGTTCCGAAATGCTATGGTGTCTGCTCAAAAGCCAGCCACTCCATGATGTCCGACAATCCGCACAGCGGTTTTTATGAAGCGGAGACCTCCCGGACACTGGATCGCAGCGGTGGAGACCCGACTTGCAATCAGGGCGGCATCTGTGTGGTAGAGCCGGTCGCCTTTACTCAGAATCAGAGGGATGAAGTCCGGGATCTGGGAGATAAGTCGGCGGCACTGGCAGCAGAGCCGGGGATGAAGCAGCAGACATTCGTGGCACAGCCGGAAGATGTGACAGCTTTCCATGTGAACCAGCGCAATGAGCTGATTGACCTGCATGGCAAGTCCGGGGCTTTGATGGCGACCCGGAGTGATCAGATGCAGACCTTTGTCCTGCAGGGCAACATGATCGGTCGCAAAGATGAGAATGGCCCACAGGGGGATGGTGTCAATGAGGATGTCTGCTTTACACTGGATGCCACTGACCGCCATGCAGTCTGCGCACCGGAGGATGTGTATGCCATGACCACCGGCTCCTATATGCAGGTGGCAAAAGAAGTCGCACCGACTCTGATGGCACGGGATTACAAAGACCCGACCACCATCGCACCGGCACCACATCTGAACGAGGGTGTGGCTGGTACTGTGGCGACCGGGGCACATCCCAGCGGCTTCAATGGGCAGGATGCTTTCAATGACCGTCTGGTCATCGACAACCCGGAGGCACAGTCCACCCCTGTGACCTACACCGTCCGCCGCCTTACACCGACCGAGTGTGCCAGACTGCAGGGCTTCCCGGACTGGTGGTGCAGAGACCTTGGAACGGAGAATCCGACCGAGGAAGAGCTGGCGTTCTGGACAGA
Organism: Blautia luti; assembly: GCF_033096465.1. Classification (NCBI taxonomy): domain Bacteria; kingdom Bacillati; phylum Bacillota; class Clostridia; order Lachnospirales; family Lachnospiraceae; genus Blautia; species Blautia luti. The sequence continues at coordinate 1,573,898 of NZ_AP028156.1, forward strand.
TGTGTTTGAAACGCACCGCAAGATCGTGACCCATGCCAAGAAGCCGAAGACGGAGAAGCAGATCCGGAAATGGCTGGCTGACCCGTATACGGATTCGGCAGAGTACCGTATCTGGGGTAACGGCATTTGTTTGGCCAACGCATTTTTTGTTCTGGCCGGCATCGCATGGTGTGCAGGTCTGGAAGAATAAAATGGCCCGCTATATTACTAGGTAGAAAGTGACCCGGTGATATGGTGGGCTTACATATCGGGACTATTTACACAAATGAGTTAGCATCTCATTGTGTAAAGGGTCGAACATAAAGATTATTCGGAAATGGACTTGCTATTTGCCCGGTTCAGAGTGATATATGTGCTACCGAAAAAACATCGGGATGCACAAAAACAAAATAACGAAAAAGGAGCGATGAATTATGTTGAAGTTTGAACTAAATGTAGAGGAGCGCAAAACACTGGCAAAGCGGATGGAGGAGCTGACAGGCATCCATCCTTACTATACCAAGGCGCCTCGGTATGCGTATGACATCGGAAATTACACCATTGACCGGGATGGCAACCTGCTGGTGGAGGCGGAAAATGCAGATCTGGAATTGCTGACCACGCTGATGAACGAAGGTCTGATCCGCGGCGGCGAGGATGTGGATGCAGAGACTTTGCAGGGAACTGCAGACGAACAGCCTGCGGTAGACCTTGCCGAGGGTGTCCAGATGATTCCTGCAGTACATCCAAATGAGCAGGAGACCTGTGAAGGGGATTCAGAAGAAGCCGAGGAAGATGGGGAATCCGAAATGGAGAGTGCAGAGCAAATCCCATCGGAAGAAGGTGGGGAGCAGCCTGTGGCAGAGGAAGCAATCCCTCTGGATGCGGATTTTTCTTTCCCGATTAGTCAGCATAACGGCGTATCGCTTCGCAACCTGGTCAATCTGATCTACAGCAGAGGGGAACTCATCAGCAAGGCAACGGACGGCATTTTCCTTGCCGATAAGGGGTTGGTGGATGCCTTGAAGGATGACAGCTGCACTTATGCGGTAGCAAATTTCATTCATGCGCTCAAAGAGTATGAAGAACAGCATGGTGCTTCCTTGGAAGGCTTGACGATCACAGATGAGAAAGTTACCTTTACAGGTTTCCCGACGGCACCGGATTATGACCACCTGACTGCATTCGGACACCTTGCGATTCTGATGAACCAGCAGGCTATCAGCCAGAAGCGGATTCAGGCAAAAGAGGTGAACGATTCCAATGAGAAATACGCTTTGCGAACTTGGCTTCTGCGCCTTGGCATGAATGGCCCGGACTTCAAGCAGACCAGAAAGATCTTGATGGAGAACCTTTCCGGCCATGCGGCTTTCCGCACGGATGAGGAAGCACAGAAGTTCCTTGCAAGGGAAAAGGCAAAACGGGATGCCCTGAAAGCCGCGAAACAGGTGGCACAGGAGGGCAGTGCCTCCGCTGGGGAAACGATTGCATCAGCAGATGCCGAGCCGACACAGCTCGGCTGTGGGGCAGACACGGCGCAGATGCTGGAGGCGGGAGCGTAAGCTCTCAAGCCCCCAGTGGGGGCCGGAAAATATGCGAGACCCTCTTCCATTGTACTGATATTAGCTCTGAAAATGTACATTATCAAGCGGATAAACTGCAGAAATGTACACGATCATTCCTCTCAATATTTGTCGAATATATGTTCTTTTATATTCTTGCTATTATCCGCACCTGACGGTAATATGCACATACCGAAAGGGAAAACAAGGAAAAAACAAAGGAGAACATACCATGAACGATAAAACAAGAGAGCAGATTGAAGCCATGAAGAACCAGACCATCGGAGTTGAGATCGAGATGAACAACATCACCAGAGAAAAGGCGGCAAGAAAGGTCGCTGAGTACTTCGGAACCAGAGCATGGAACGCAGCCGGCGAGTACGGATATTACAGCTGGGCTTGCAAAGACCAGCAGGGCAGGGTTTGGAAATTCCAGAGGGATGTGAGTATCTACGGACCGGACGCAGAAAAATGCGAACTGGTCACCCCGATTCTCACCTACGACGACATCGAACCCCTGCAGGATATCATTCGGTTGCTCCGCAAGGCGGGAGCAAAGAGTGGTCCAAGCCGCGGATGCGGAGTACACATTCACATTGGCAAAGGCGACCACACTGCAAAGACTATCCGAAACTTGGTCAATATCATGGCGGCGCATGAACAACAGATTGGCAGAGCCATCCGCATCGATGCAGCTCGAACCGGACAGTATTGCCAGCTGATCAACCACCGATTTCTTGAACGACTGAACCGTGAGAAGCCGACTACCATGCGCCAGCTGGAAGACATCTGGTACGAAGGCAATGGCTCCAGCTGGGAAAACCGGAATGCCCACTACAATTCAAGCCGTTACCACATGCTGAATTTACATGCCACCTTCACAAAAGGAACCATTGAATTCCGACTTTTCCAATTTGCAGACCCTGCGGATGGCAAGCGCAACGGACTGCACGCCGGCGAAATGAAAGCCTACATTCAGCTTTGCCTTGCGATGAGCCAGCTTGCCAAGATGGTCAGAACGGCAAGCCCAAGACCCCAGCAAACAGATAACGACAAATACGCAATGCGGTGTTGGATGCTCCGGCTGGGATTCATCGGCGAGGAATTTGCAACGGCAAGGGAAATCCTTCTGCGGAATATGGAGGGCAACGCATCCTGGCGGAACAAATAAGCCGGAATGCACGGGCACCTTTCGGGCGGGAAACCGCCCTTGAGGTGGTAGAAGGAGGTGCGATTTTATGAAGAAAAGCACGGTAAAAAATGAAAATGCGCAGATGGGCAGGGCATTCAAGGTGACCATCACTGAAACCTACCAGAGAACCATCACAGTTTACGAATCCGAAATGAAAGAGCCGACCGTCGAGGAAGCCCAGCGTGTGGCAGAGGACTGGTGGCAGGACAGCCAGATTGAGCTGGGAACAGAAGATTTCCAAGGCGTGGAATTTACGGGCAGGGAGGACGGTGGTTTGGATGAATGAACGGTTTGAACTTATCAGCCGGACACCATCGAAGTTCTACCTTGCCTACGGAAGTAACCTCGACATGGAACGGATGGGGCGGAGATGCCCCTACGCAGTGCCAGTCGGTGTGACCGAGATTTACGGCTATCGGCTTTTGTTCAAGAAGAGCAAGACCGGAAGCTACGCAACCATCGAGCAGGATGCCAACGAAAGTGTACCGGCCGTGGTTTGGAAACTCTCAGAATATGATGAACTTTTGCTGGACCGGTACGAGGGCTTCCCACGGTACTACTACAAAAAGCAGTTCCAGCTTCCCATCTGGAACATGAACGGCAACCGCATGAAGAAGCCGAAGACCTGCATGGCCTATGTGATGCACGAGGACAGACAGCTTGGCTGCCCGGACATCGAGTATTTCGACCTGCTGCGTGGCGGTTACAGCGATTGGGAGTTTCCGCTGGACACACTGAAGCGTGGCCTGGCGGCCAGCATTGGAAGAACAGACGCAATTCGGTATCTGAAAAAACTACGTATAGTGTAAAAGTACACGATCACAGGCAGAAAACATTGTGCAGTATATGATGCTCATCGGCCTTGATAAATCAAGGCAAAAGAGTGATATATACCATACCGCCAGACAAGAGCGGAGAAAACCGAAGGGAGAGATTCAAATGAAGAACAAGAAATATTACATCGCCTACGGCAGCAACCTGTCGGTGGAGCAGATGGCATACCGGTGTCCGGATGCAAAAATAGCAGGACAGGCGGTGCTGGCAGGCTGGGAGCTTTTGTTCCGAGGCTGCGCTACCATCGCACCGAACCCGAAGAAGAACACGCCGGTTCTGGTGTGGGAGATCTCGGAAAGGGACGAAGAGAACCTCGACCTCTATGAGGGCTACCCGAACTACTACCGCAAGGAAGACCTGAACATCGAACTGCTCCGGGAAGGGGCAGAGCCGGAGATGGTGACCGCAATGGTCTACATCATGGAGAACGACTTCGGACATCGCGCACCGAGCCGGTATTACTACAAAGTTTTGCATGACGGCTACAAGGCATTCCACTTCCCGATGCACATCCTCGAAGGTGCACTGAAGGAGTGCATGGATAAGGATGCCGCCCAGAAGATGATCGAGGAGGTGCAGGCATGAATTTCGCAGATCAGAAAACAGTCGAACGCCTTCGGGCAGAATTCCCGGTCGGATGCCGGATCGTCCTCGATGAGATGGATGACAGGCAGGCAACGCCCATCGGAACGCAGGGAACCTGCAACGGGGTCGATGATGCCGGAAACATCTTAGTGAGCTGGGATACCGGAAGCCATCTGAACGTTGCTTACGGTGCGGACAGTTGCCACCGTGTGGCTTCGGAAACCGAGGTCAAGGTGTCGCTCGACCGCCTTGGTAAAACGCGACAGACCGGCCCACGTTGCCCCAGGTGCGGAGCAAAGCCCGACTGCTACGACCATCAGCAGCAGGCACTCAGCCGAAGGGCGGACATCCAAATCTGCAACCGCTGCGGAACGGAGGAAGCGTTAGAGGACATTGCATGGGGTGGACAGCAGAAGATGCAGCTTGCAGACTGGGCAATCGTGAAAGGGGGCTGGGTCGAATGAAAGTCCTTCTGATCAAACCGATGGAGCATCCGCATGTGGTGGACATTGAAAACTCCCTGAAAGAGTTCTACCGCATCCTCGACTGCGACTGCATCACAGCCACGTACCCGTGGGAAGCGGATGCCGTGGCACTGGTAACGGACGACAATGGGATGTTCACTGAGAAGCCGTTCAGCCGGTACATTCCGGAGCTGGAGCAGCCCATCAAGGGAAACTTCTTCATCTGCGGATTGGGAGAGGAAGATTTTGCAGAGCTGTCGGAAGACTTCATCCGCAAGTACACGGAACGCTTCTGGGTGCCGGAGGCATTTGTCAGCATGTTCGGACAGATGGCGGTCATCCAGATGGATGACGGAACGAAGCCGGAATAAGATACAACAATCAGAAAAATACCCTCTCGGCCAGAAAAGACCGGGAGGGCTTGGTTTAACAGGAGGAGCCTATGGGACACAGAAAGATGCCTGCGTATGGCGAGAGGGAACACGGCGGCAGATACATTCTGGATGAATACGAATGGTCGAGAAATCACTGCAAGGCGGTGACCATCCGCAGATGGAAAAGGGATCTGAAAAAGAAAGCCAGAGCGCATAACCGCAGGGTGATGCATCAGGCAATGCAGGGCGAAGCCGATTAGACGGAAAATGGGGGCCTCAAAAGAATGAGAACCCCCTTTCAGTTTACTGTATTTTACCTCTATAAAGCAACGATAGCAAGGAGAACCGCCGCCATAATGTACACAAACATCTGGCAGCGGTTTTGTGTATCATACCAAACCAAAACGGGGGATACGAGGCAGAACCCCAGCCTCTGCTGGGGAGCCTCTGGGGATTCCTTAGAAGAAATCCCTCATGCTCATGCCGACCTCGTTCAGCCGTTCCTCCATGCTGTGGTAGTGTCAATCCTCTTCCTCTTCTTCGGCTTCTTCCTCAAGCTCCTCTGGGAAAGGGTCGTGCCGCCATCCGGCTTTCTGGTATTCTTCTTCTCGGATGTCGTTGCGGTCGTAAATGTCCAGCTCGTATTCTTCTTCAAGCTCTGCGATGCGGTTTTCGATTGCGGTTTCAACTTCTGTAATGGTCTTTTTCATGGTTTTTGTCCTCCGTTTTTTGTTTGGTTTTCTTTGCTTTCGTTGTGTGTATAATGCCGCAGAAACACATATATAGCAAGTCAATCAGGGGTCATATATGTACCAAACATGAAGGGGGAAGATCGTTGATAATATGACGTTTTATGGACTTGCTATCACAGGGCAGTGACGGTAATATACAGCTACAAAAAGCAAAGGAGGACAGCAGAATGGCTGATTGGAGAACATGGAAAAAAGGGAGAAAGACAACATGGCACTGGAACGAATTTGATGGAAGCGGAAGCCGGGAAGGAATCATCACCGAGGTTCATGAAGACCATGCGATCATGGAAGCAGACGGCATGCACCTTTGGATCGATGACGACACAGCAGAGATGTTCAGCTAAGAAAACGGGGAGTAAAACCTCCCCGGATAAACACATAAATCCACCAGATCAGGGTGCAGATGATCGTGTACTTTAGCCGCTTGATAGTATCCGGCAGTGACGGTAATATACAGCTACCAAAACGAAAGGGGAACAAAAAACATGACCTACACAAAAATCAACCTTTACCTTGCGAACGGAATCCCGGAGGCACTCAGCAACCTTTGGTACGGAAGCGACAGCACGGTGGTCGAGATCAGGGATGCCGTTGAGGATGCGAAGAACGGCAAGGACCTTCTGAACCGCATTCAGAAGATGAAGCTCCTGCGGAAATTTACCATCGACAGGGAGAACGAAAAGCGCATCTGCTTCAAGGGAACGGACTGCTGGGGCAACGTAAGCTACCTCGAAATCATCCGCTAAAGGCAAGACCGACAGGCGCAAGGGGCTGGAAATGACCAGCCTTTTGCTCGTGTCTGTCTTCCGAAAGCTGGTATGAAAAGCACATAAATATGACAATTACAGGGTTAAAAGATCGTGTGGTTTAGCCGCTTGATAGTGTTCCAAGGTGACGGTAATATACAGTCACCGAAAGGGGAACAGCCCCAAGGGAAACAACAAAAACGGAGGATACGACAATGACGAAGAACGAAGACCGCATCAATAAACTTTTCAAGGAACTGGTACCGGAGACGGGCAAGGCAGACAGCCTCGCAGGGGAGCTGGTAAGGGCGATGAGCCGCATCGCCTACCGCTTTTACAACGATGGTGACATGGTGAACATTGCCTACGGCAAGGAGACCTGCAACCCGGCAGCCCGATTCCTGATTGCAAAGGGAAACGCAGAGGTCAGCAGCCTGACCGCAGGGCTTTGGGAGATCTTCAGCGAGGACGCCTACGAAAAGGTCATGGACATCCTTTGCGGAGCGGTAGCCGACTATGTCGAGCAGAATCCAGACCTTAGAAACCAGCCGACTGAAGATATGTGGGACTTCAAAGATGAGGAAGAAGACCAGGATGACAGCTGGGATGAGGAGGAAGATGACTGGGACGAAGAGGACTACGACGAGGAAGAAGACTACTAAGCCAGAAACACACACGGGGCTTGCCGGAAACGGCAGCCCTTTTCTTCTGCCGTAATACGCACAGTTCCAAGGGAACATATTTGTGTAGTATAGCCGCTTGATAGTGTGTGACATAGACGGTAATATGCACATACCGAAACGGAAAACCAAGAAAAACGGAGGAAACCACCATGAAGAAGAACATCACCAAGGAAGAAGAAAAAGCCCTGCTGGAGATCGCCAAGCGCCTGATGGCATCGGTAGACAGCCGGGGCGACCTCGAAGCCCGCGACAATGACAGCGAGGATTTCATTGAGGTTCCGGTCTGGGGCATCCAGAAAGCAATGGAAGAAGCCTACCTGCTGGGACGGATGAGCAGATAAAGCGACAGCCCCCGACACAGCCCCACACAGGGGCTTGTGCCACGGGTGGCAAAACAATCCGAATAAATCGACAACGCCCCAGACAGGGGCAGATGTGACGGCGTGGACGCACCAGGAGGAGAAGCACATGGAAGAACGGATGATGGATGTCATCGTGGAAATCTACAACCACATGGATGACAGCGATAAGGATGCCTTCACGCTGGAGGATGCCGAGGATATGGTGGAAGACCAGATCAGGATGGATAAGGAAGCCGGACGGGAACCGCTGGCATATGACCCGCAGTTCTTCTACGATACCATTGTGGAACTCATGGAGCAGGACGAAGAGTGATGTACATTCTGCTTGGTATTCCGGGCAGAAGATTGTGTGGTTTAGCCGCTTGCTATCCTTTGCACCTGACGGTAATATGCACATACCGAAAGGGGAAAGCCCCAAGGGAATAACGAAAACACGGAGGAATTCACCATGAAAAAGCATTTGATCGACTTCCCAGAAAACAACATCAGCATCGAGGGCTTCTACGACAGACTCAGACCTTGCTACGACAGCATCATGCAGTTCGGTGACCGGGTTTTGGTTGCCCAGATGAACTGGAATGGCATGCTGGAGGGAGCGGTATACGGCTTTGTGGAAGACCCAGAGGAAGGCTGGTCACCGATTGAGTGCCGGCTGGAGCTTCTGAAGATTTCCGAAGAAACTTACACGGATGCCGGACACGCAATCGAGTGGTGCATCAGGAACGCACACTGAAAAAAGGGCAGAGTTCCTTCGGGAGCTTTTGCTCGTAGTAGTGGATTCTTCCGGTGTGAAAATACACATAAATATGACAAAAAGGTGTGTGTATGATTGTGTAGCATAGCCGCTTGCTATATCCGGACGGTGACGGTAATATACAGTCACAACGAAGGGGAAAGCCCTACGGAAAACAAACACACGGAGGATACAGACCATGACGAACAAAGCAAAAACCTACCTTAAGAACATTCAGGAAGCCGACACCGAGAAGAAGCTGATTGGCATCGAGATCGCCTTCAAGCAGGACATGACCCTCAGCTGCAGCGACCTCGGAAGCCTTTGCAGGGCAGCAGAGGACAAGCGGTACAGCCTGCGGAACAATGAGGAAACGCTGAAGCTGAAGCAGATCCTTTTCTTCCGAACGAAAGCGGAGATGGATGCCTACCACGACATGAGCCGCAAGCCGGAAGACTGGAGGGCAGAGGAAATCGAGCAGCAAAGAAGCCGCTTCTGCAGCGTCTGGCAGGTTATCGAGGAAGCGGAGCTGGTCGATGAGTACGAGGCTTGGAAGGAAGCCAACCCCAACGCCTAACAGCACCCAAAAGGTACACGCCCCGAAAAGGGGCTGTGCCTCGTATCCGATGTGTTTTATATAGATTACAAGGACTTCTTCGGAGGTCCTTTTTCTTTACCCATTTTTGCAGAAGGGAGGAGATGCCAATGGCTACCAGAGGCAGAAAACCAAAGCCCACCGCCATGAAGGAACTGGAAGGCAATCCGGGCAAGCATCCGCTGAATACCAGCGAACCGAAGCCCAACAAGAAAGCACCGGCCTGTCCGAAGTGGCTGGAGCCGGAAGCGAAGAAAGAATGGCGCAGACTTGCCAAACAGATGGAAGCCATCGGCATCCTGACCGAGGTGGATATGGCTGCCTTTGCCGGTTACTGTCAGGCGTATGCCCGATGGAAAGAGGCAGAGGAGTTCATCACCCAGCACGGCACCATCGTCAAGACCCCGTCTGGGTACTGGCAGCAAGTGCCGCAGGTATCTATCGCCCAGACCTATTTGAAGATCATGAATAAGTTCGCAGAGCAGTTCGGTCTGACCCCGTCCTCCCGAAGCCGGATCATTGCTTCGGACGGCGGTCCCGCGGACGCAGCCGATGAGATGGAGAATCTGCTGGGAGGAGGTGGTAGCTGATGGCAGAGTGCAGACCGAAAAACTATCCGAAACTGAAGGACTACAAACCCAGCCGGTTCATGCTTCCGACTTGCCACTACGATGCGGCAAAAGCAGACCGGGCAGTGACCTTTATTGAGAACCTGCGCCATACCAAAGGCAAGTGGGCGGGTAAACGGTTCTGGCTGCTTCCTTGGCAGGAGCAGATCATCCGGGATGTGTTCGGCATCGTGGACGAAAAAGGGAACCGTCAGTTCCGCACGGCTTATGTCGAAATCGGCAAGAAGAACGGCAAATCTGAGCTTGCCGCTGCGGTGGCCTTGTATCTGCTTTTTGCCGATAACGAGCCGTCTGCCGAAGTCTATGGCGCTGCAGCTGACCGCCAGCAGGCATCCATCGTTTTTGATGTTGCCCATCAGATGGTGCAGATGACCCCGGCACTTTTGAAACGGTGCAAGATCATGGCAGCCACCAAGCGAATCGTGAACTACGGGAACGTAGGATTTTATCAAGTCCTGTCTGCCGAAGTAGGCACGAAGCACGGCCTGAACGTGTCAGGTCTTGTTCTGGATGAGGTTCATGCCCAGCCAAACCGAAAACTCTACGATGTCCTTACCAAAGGTTCCGGTGATGCCCGTGAACAGCCTCTGTTCTTTTTAATCACCACGGCCGGCACGGACAAGGAGAGCATCTGTTACGAACTCCACATGAAGGCACTTGACCTGTTGGCCGGACGTAAGATCGACCACACCTTTTACCCCGTGGTCTATGGTCTGACAGATGAAGATGACTGGCACGATGAAGCCAACTGGTATAAAGCCAATCCCTCTCTCGGACAGACCATCCAGATCCAGCGTGTCCGGGATGCGTATCAGGAAGCATTGGATAACCCGGCAGAGGAGAATGTATTCAAGCAGCTTCGTCTGAATATGTGGGTGTCCTCGCTGACGAGATTTATCCCGGAACACATCTACAACCTCGGAAACCAGCCAATCGATATGGAAGCCCTCAAGGGCCGTGACTGCTATGGCGGACTGGACTTGTCCAGTACCGGAGACATCACGGCTTTTGTGCTGATGTTCCCGCCCAGAGTTCCAGAGGAGAAATACATCATGCTTCCGTTCTTCTGGATACCGGAGGACACGATCCCCCAGCGTGTGCGCAGGGCATCCGTTCCGTATGATGTCTGGTATCAGCAGGGCTACCTGATGGCGACCGAGGGAAATGTCATCCACTACGGCTTTATCGAAAAAGTCATCGAGGAGCTGGGCAAGACTTATCACATTCTGGAGATTGCCTTTGACCGATGGGGAGCCGTGCAGATGACCCAGAACCTTGAAGGGATGGGCTTCACGGTAGTTCCTTTCGGACAGGGCTTCAAAGATATGAGCCCGCCTACCAAGGAGTTCTACAAGCTCCTGATGGAAGGCAGGATCATCCACGGCGGCAATCCGGTCATGGCATGGATGGCGGGGAATGTGGTCGTGGATACCGACCCGGCGGGCAACATCAAGCCGACCAAGGCGAAGTCGCCGGAGAAGATCGATGGTATCGTCGCTGCGATCATGGCACTGGACCGTTGCATCCGAAACGAAGGACAGCAGCAGGGAAGCGTCTACGATGAGCGTGACATGATCGTTTTTTGATATGAAGAATATGGAGGAAAACACAATGAAGTATCTGATGAGTGCAGAATGGTGGAAGGCAGCCGGCATCCGTGCTGCAAAGACGATGTTCCAGACCGGCGCGGCTCTGGTTGTGACACAGATGCCCGGCGGCACGGTGGACTGGATGGCGGTCGGTAGTGCAGTGATCGTGGCAGGTGTTGCGTCCCTCGGTACCAGCCTTGCCGGTCTGCCGGAACTGGAAAAGGGGGATAAGGCTTAATGGGATTCTGGGAATGGATGGGGTTTGAGAATCCAAGGGATTCTCCCAAAACAGAACAGCCAAAAGAAGGTCTGCCGAAGGTCACGGATAACGTCCGCGATTCCGGGCAGACCTTTGTGTTTGGCCGCTCCAATGCCGGGGAGCAGGTGGATGAGAAAGCAGCCATGCAGATCCCGACTGTGTATGCCTGTGTCCGTTTGCTGGCAGAGTCCATTGCGGCACTGCCGCTGCATCTCTACCGTGTGACAGACGACAACGGCAACAAGGAAAAGGCACGGGATCATCCACTGTACAAGATCCTGTATCGCCAGCCCAACCCGGAGATGACATCCTTTGTCTTCTGGGAAACACTGATGACCCACCTGCTCCTCTGGGGCAACGCTTACGCACAGATCGTCCGGGATGGCAAGAACACGGTGCTGGGGCTGTATCCGCTTTTGCCGGAAAATGTCGAAGTCGACCGAGATGAGAGTGGCGAGCTCTACTATATCTACCACGCCTACACGGATGAAGTTCCGGGAGAGCAGAACAAAGATCTCTACTTTCGCCGGGACGAGATCTTCCATGTGCCGGGGCTTGGGTTTAATGGTCTGATCGGTTTCTCACCGATCGCCATGATGAAGAACAGCCTCGGTACTTCCATTGCGGTGGATAAGTACGGTTCTTCTTTCTTCAAGAACGGCGCACAGCCCAGTGGTGTGCTGGAACATCCCGGCGTTGTGAAAGACCCGAACCGTATCCGGGATAGCTGGGAAGCGGCTTATGGTGGCGCAGCGAACGCCCATCGTGTGGCAGTGCTGGAAGAGGGCATGGCCTACAAACCGATTTCCCTGCCGCCGGAAGACAGCCAGTTTTTGGAAACGAAGCAGTTTTCCGTGACGGAGATCTGCCGCATCTTCCGTGTGCCTCCGCATCTGGTAGCCGATCTGTCCAGAGCCACATTCTCCAACATTGAATACCAGTCGCTGAACTTCGTGATGCACTCCCTGACTCCGTGGCTTGTCCGCATCGAGCAGGGCATCATCAAAGATCTGCTGTTGGAGGAGGAGCAGGATACCTACTTCCCGAAATTCAATGTGGATGGTTTGCTCCGTGGCGATTACCAGAGCCGGATGAACGGTTATGCGACCGGCATCAGCAACGGCTTCCTTTCTCCGAATGATGTGCATCGTCTGGAGAACATGGACCTCATCCCGGCAGAAGAGGGCGGTGACGACTACTACCTGAACGGCGGCTATGTGAAGCTGAAAGATGCAGGGGTGGCGCAGCAGAATAAAGCTGCCGCAGTCCAGCAGAATCAGCCGAAAGAAACACAGCCCGACCCGGAAGAAGAACCTGACAGCGATAACCGGCTGAGTGAGAGTAAGCCACGGAAAAATGGAAGGAGAACCCGATGAAGAAATTCTGGAACTGGATCAAAAACAGTGATGATACCAGAATCCTCCGGCTGGAAGGTCCCATCGATGAGGAATCATTCTGGGGTGATGAGATCACGCCGCAGATGTTCCGGGATGAGCTGGAATCCGGTGAGGGGGATGTGACCGTCTGGATCAACTCTCCGGGCGGCAATGTGTTCGCCGCTGCCGAGATCTATACCATGCTTAAGGACTACAAGGGCAGCATCACGGTCAAGATCGATGCGATTGCGGCATCTGCTGCATCCGTTGTGGCAATGGCTGGTGATACTGTCCAGATGAGTCCTGTTGCCATGCTGATGATCCATGACCCCAGCACCGTTGCGATGGGCAACACCAAGGACATGGAAAAGGTCATTGAGGTGCTGACCGAGGTCAAGGAGAGCATCATCAATGCCTATGCTGCAAAGAGCGGACTCAGCCACGCCCGCATCGCCAATCTCATGAGCAATGAGACCTGGATGAATGCGAAGAAGGCGGTGGAGCTGGGCTTTGCAGACGAGATCCTCTTTGCAAAGAAAGAGGAGGAGCCGGACAGTGACCCGGCAGACCCGGAGAAACCGGAAGAAGACCCTGACAGTGAACCGGGCGAGGGCGAAGAAAAGAAGCCGTTCCAGAAGGATATGGCAGGGCACCTTTTCTCCAGCCGTCAGATGGATCTAATCGTCCTGAACCGTCTGGGTGTGAAGTCGGAAGATGTGGGCCAGAAACACACTGAGCCGAAGAAACCGCCGGCTGACCCGAAACCGTCCGCAGAGCCGACCCCTCCGGCAGAACCACCTGCTAATTCCGGCCCTGTCCTTGACATGGACGGCAAGACCGAGGATGGCAGTATCCCCTACAATATCCTGATGAAGCAGCTTGAGTGTATGAAGTGATGTGCATTCAGGCTGTTTTTCATATCACCACAAATCAATCTATGGAGGAAAAACACTATGAGTAAGATTCTGGAACTGCGCACCAAGCGCAACACTCTCTGGGAGCAGACCAAGGACTTTCTGGAGAAGAACCGCGGCGAGAACGGTCTGGTAAAGGCTGAGGCCGTGGAGCAGTACAACAAGATGGCACAGGAGGTCAAGGACCTGGGTGCAGAGATCGAGCGTCTGGAGCAGCAGGCACAGATCGAGGCACAGCTGTCCGCACCGACTTCCAGTCCTGTCCACGCTGACCCGAAGAACGGTGCCAAGAAGGATGTCAAGCCGACCGCCACTGCCGAGTATGCCGAGAACTTCTGGAACATGATCCGCAACCGCGGCCATTATGGCGAGGTCCGCAATGCCCTGTCTGTGGGTGAGGACACCGAGGGCGGCTTTACCGTTCCCGATGAGTTCGAGAAGAAGCTGGTGGAAGCACTGGAAGAGAACAACATCTTCCGTGGTATGGCAACGGTCATCCGCACCAGCTCCGGCACCCGCAAGATACCTATCGCAGAGGATACCGGTGAGGCAAGCTGGATCGATGAGGGCGAGGAAATCCCGGAGAGCGATACCACTTTCGGTCAGACCATGCTGTCAGCGTACAAGCTGGGCACTATGATCAAGATCTCTAACGAGCTGCTCAATGATTCTGCTTTCGACCTCGCCACCTATATTGCCCGCCGTTTCGGTGTGCGTATGGGCAACGCAGAGGAGCGCGCCTTTATCACCGGTGACGGTGTGGGCAAGCCTCTGGGTCTGCTGGCGGAAACTGGCGGTGCTAAGGTCGGTGTGACCGCTGGTAAGAAGGATGCCGTTACCTTCGATGAGATCTTCAAGCTCTACTATGCACTGAAGGCTCCGTATCGCAAGAAGGCACAGTTCCTCTGCAACGAAGCCCTGGTGCTGCAGCTGATGACCATCAAGGACAACAACGGCAACTATATCTGGAAGCCGGGTCTGGAGATCGGCAAGCCTGATACCCTGCTGAACCGTCCGCTGAAGACTTCTGCTTTCATGCCGGAGATCAAGGGTGGCAGCAAGGTCATGGCTTTTGGCGATTACAGCTACTACTGGGTGGCTGACCGCCAGAACCGCACCTTCCGCCGTCTGAACGAGCTGTATGCCCGTACTGATCAGGTCGGTTTCCTGACCACCCAGCGTGTGGATGGCAAGCTGATCCTGCCGGAAGCCGTACAGCTTCTGCAGATGGCACCGCAGGGCTAAGAAAGCCAGGAAAGGAGGAGCCGGTTATGGCACTGATCCCACTTTACGAAGCGAAGACCTATCTCCGCGTGGACAGCAGCGATGAGGATGCCCTGATCGGCATCCTTTTATCTTCTGCGGAGCAGATGTGCAAGGACGTGGGCCGTTTATCGGAAGACCAGTGGGAGGCAGTCAACGCCGCTGACTGGGATGCCGAGAACGGGGTACAGCCTACAAGGGAACTGGAAGCCCTGCGCAGCACTTGCCGTGTGGCGATTCTGTATGCACTGGGGTATCTCTATGAGCACCGGGACGAAGCTGACCATAAGCAGCTGATGCTGACGCTTCGCTCTATTCTGTTCGCTGTGAGGGAGGGGGTGTTCTGATGATCGAGAAACTGAATGAGCGGATCACGATCGAGAAAAGCACGGTCGTGACCGATAAGGTCGGAAACCATCGGAACACATGGGAGAAATATTTCACCTGCTTTGCCTACGCTTCGACCTATCAGGCGCAGGAAGAAGAGGGTGAGGTCACAGCCGAACAGAAGAGCGTGGTGTTTACGGTTCGCTGGTGCAGTGAGACCAGAGGATTGACTTCCACTGGTTTCCGCATCCGCTTCCGAGAGCAGCTCTACAATATCGAATCCGTTGACCCGATGAACTATCAGAAGAATATCCTGAAGATTCATTGCAGACTGGAGAGGAGGCAGCTGGATGAGCAGAACCGTCAGCATCGATGAAATGGCAGATGCCATCAATGAGGGCTTGAAAGAATATGCGACCCTTGCCTCCACCGAGGTCAAGAAAGCTGTCCGTAAATCTGCCAAGACCGTCAAGGAGCAGATTCAGTCCGGCGCACCGTCCAGAACCGGGCGGTACAAGGAAAGCTGGGTAGCGACCAAACAGTCGGAATCCAGCCAGAGCCTTCAGATGGTGGTGCATTCCAAGAACCGCTACCAGCTGGCACATCTGCTGGAAAAGGGTCATGCCAAGCGCGGCGGCGGTCGTGTGGCAGGAAGACCCCATATTGCTCCGGCAGAACAGGCCGGTATCGAGCAGCTCCAGTCCCTTATCGAAAAGGCACTGAAGTGAGGAGAAACCAATGACCCACGAAGAAGTAAAAGCTCTGGTGGAGGAAATGGGGCTTCCTTATGCGTATGACCATTTCGCAGAAGGGGAGAGTCCTGATCCACCGTTTATCTGCTTCCTGTATCCGAAAGCCGAGAATTTCGGCGCAGATAACCTTGTGTACCACCATTTCAACCGGCTGGACATCGAGGTGTACACCGATTACAAAGACCCGGATATGGAAGCAAATATTGAAGAAGTCCTGACCGCACACGAACTCTACTATGAGAAAAGTGAGGTCTGGATCGAAACCGAGAAGATGTATGAAGTCCTGTATGAGCTGACTGTGTGATGCTTGTGCAGGATATTTTTATGGGAGGAACACTATGTCGAAGCAAAGCAATAAGGTCAAATTTGGCCTGAAAAACTGCCATTATGCAAAGACAACCTTTGACGAAGATGGCAGTGTCACTTACGCAAAGCCGGTCCGCATCCCCGGTGCAGTCAGTCTTTCTATGGATGCTAATGGCGAGATCGAGCCGTTCTATGCGGACAATATCGCCTACTATGTCGTGAATAACAACTCCGGCTACGAGGGTGATCTGGAGATCGCGCTGATCCCGGAGAGCTTCCTCACGGACATCATGCACGAGGAACTGGATGGCAACGGTGTGCTTGCGGAGAACGCCAATGTGGAACTGGAGCATTTCGCCTTCCTGTTCGAGTTCGATGGCGATCAGCGTCACATCCGTCATGTGCTGTACAACTGTGTGGCAAGCCGTCCGTCCATTGAGGGTGAGACCAATGAGGACAGCAAGGAAGTCAAGACGGACACCCTGAACCTGCAGGCAACCCCTCTGGCAAACGGTTATGTCAAGGCAAAGACCGGTACCAACACCACCGATGATGTCTATAACAAGTGGTACGATGCGGTCTATGAGCCGCAGGCGGAAGCTGTGGACACCGAAGACACCAGTCACACCGAGGAGCCGCAGGGTTAAGTGACCGACACACACCGCAGGGCTTCGGCTCTGCTTACATTACTATAAAGAGGTATACGATTATGAAGAAGATTTTTCCTTTGTTCGCAGTGATCATCGTTCTGGTGCTGGCTGTCTGCTCGTTCCACATCATCCCCACCGGTTACACGGGCGTGAAGACCAGCTTCGGTCAGATCCAGAAAACCACCATTCAGAGCGGCAAGCTTAACTTCTGCATTCCCTTTGTGCAGAGCATCCATAAGGTCAACAACAAGCAGCAGGATAAGCACATCGAAGCACAGGTCTGGGGCGAAGCCTCCGACAAGACCCCTGTGTATGCTGCTGATGTCATCGTGACCTATCAGGTGCTTCCTGAGAAGAGTGCATGGCTCTATGCGAATGTGTCCGATATTAAGAATCTGGTCGGTGATGAGTTGGTGGCATCGGCAATCAAGTCTGCGATGGCTGAACTTGGTCCCAATGAGGTGACCAACCGCACCAAGATCGAGCCTCTGGCACAGCAGAAGCTGGCAGAGTCTCTTGTGCAGAAATACGGCGACGATGTTGTGTTTGTGAACAAGGTCGTCATTAACGACATGAATTTTGAGGATGCCTATAACGAAGCCATCCAACAGAAGTCCATTGCACAGCAGAACGCAGATAAACAGAAGATTGAGAATGAAGCCGCCATTGCCAAGGCAGAAGCGGATAAGCAGGTGGCAATCACAAATGCAGAGGCGGAAGCCCAGAAGACTTCCATTGCCGCAGATGCACAGGCAGAGGCAAACCGCAAACTGGCAGAAAGCCTGTCCGATACGCTGATCGATTACCAGAAGGTTCAGAAGTGGGATGGAAAGCTGCCCACTGTGAGC
This sequence comes from Blautia luti, assembly GCF_033096465.1. NCBI lineage: Bacteria > Bacillati > Bacillota > Clostridia > Lachnospirales > Lachnospiraceae > Blautia > Blautia luti. The sequence goes on from NZ_AP028156.1 coordinate 1,591,672, forward strand.
GGCGGTAATGCACTGGTCAGCATTGACCCGGCAGAGTAAGAAACACGATATACGGCAGGGCTTCGGCTCTGCCAATTTTACATGAAATTTTGGAGGATTACGATTATGGCAGTTACAAAGAAAATTGAGATCGATGGCAAGGAAGTCACCTTTAAGGCAAGTGCCGCTGTGCCTCGCCTGTACCGCATCAAGTTCGGCCGTGACATCTACAAGGATCTGCGCCAGCTGGAAAAGAGCGTGGGAGAGAATGATGAGGATAATTCCAACCTCGACCTGTTCAGTCTGGAAATGTTCGAGGACCTGGCATGGCTGATGGCCCGTCATGCTGACCCCGCGAATGTGCCGGACAGCCCGGAGGAGTTCCTGGACCAGTTCAACACCTTCTCCATCTACCAGATCCTGCCTCAGCTGATCGAACTGTGGGGTCTGAATGTGCAGACCGAGGTAGAATCCAGAAAAAACCTCGCAAAAGTGAGCGGGAAATGACCACCCCGCTCTTTCTGCTGCGCTGTGTACAGCTCGGTATCAGCATCGCCGACCTCGACCTGCTGACCATCGGGTTGGTCAATGATATGTTCACAGAACGGCAGAATGACGACTATCCCTACAAAGAGCTGGCCTCGCAGGAGGATTTCGACCGGTTCTAAAGCAAAAACCAGACGGCCGTGCTTATATTGTGAATGAAATAAGCACAATCGTCTGGCGGTAAGGTATAAAAAATCCCCCAGCCGTGCACAACTGGGGGAGAAAGAAGGTGGCCTAAAGGTCATCTTCCCGGCCTCGGACCTCGCAAGGTTACCGAAACCTGATTGCTGCTGAAAGTATAGCCGATTTAGTAGTGCTAGTCAGGTAGAAAGAAAACTTAGGCAGTCTTTTTAGAATTGCAATAGTCATAGAGATTCAGAAGATAGTCGGGGCTTTCTCTCCAAATTCCGGTATCATAGTCGAAAAGTGTTTCATATACTTTTGAATTTGTGAAGCGTAACAGTGCATCTTCATAGGAAATAGTATCACGCAAAGCGAGTTCTTTGACCGTATCGCGCATGAGACTGACAGCACAGCTTTCTTTCTGCGTATCTGTGAAGTTATAGTTTGACATCTCCATAGCGGTCACTCCTTATATATTCAAGATGATTAACGGCGTCCTGCGTGCGAAAACAGAATTGGTCTTTTAGGCGATTGGGAAGAAGTTTTTCAATAGCTATTTTGTCTGCTTTCGGTGTGCCGGGGATACCAAAGTCAACGCCACCGATATACTGCTGTAAGGTGTGGGCTGTTTGGTCATCTGCAATTTTTCCACCGATGATGTCGATGGTGCCGTATTTTTTCAAAAGTTGTGGGAACAAATCCTTTTTTCGGTTTGCTGCTACAAAATGAAGCCATTCAACAGAGGCCCCTTGGAAACAGTAAGCTAATATGTTGGGATCGTAGTGGAATTTGTAAACAGATATCTGTCCGTCTTCCGGGTTGAAATCTTTTGGAACTGTACCAATACGCATCGCTTTCCTAACCGAAAGTTGAACGTAATTGTACGCTTGCTCGTAGGAAGATGTAAGATAAAAACCTCGGCCAAAATCGAGTCCACCAAAGCAGCGATTCAGGTCAATCGCCGGGATACCAATGTAGCTACCGTGGTACAGAAGCATCCCATCCTGCAATTCGATCATACGGATACACCTCGATTCTTTAACAAGGTTTCAACATCGTGAAGAACACAGGCGTAACCGTTTAGATGAAGGATGTCATAGCATTCAGAAATAAATCCAAGAATGTCGTATTTCTTAAACAGTTCAGCACAGTCGCTGGGAGACATTTTCCACTTGGACTGAGCCATGCGGAAAACCCAGCACTGCATATCGGCAATGTCAATATTATATTCACTCATAGAGCGTACCTCCTTTGAGTACAATTTCTCAATTTAAGTATAGCTCTTTTTCTGCCGCTTAGCAACGACAGAATTGTAAATTTCAGATTATTTTCCGCCTGTCTGCCCTGTGCAGATGGGCTTTTCTTATGCCTGCGAGGAGGTGGTTACACAAATGGCATCCAGAATCCAGGGCATCACCGTTGAGATCGGCGGCGATACCACAAAGCTCTCCAAAGCACTGGAAAGTGTAAACAAGTCAATCAAGGGGACGCAGTCCGGACTGAAGGATGTCAATAAACTCCTGAAACTGGACCCCTCTAATACAGAGCTGGTCGTCCAGAAGCAGAAGATGCTCAAGGATGCCATTGAAGCCACCAAGGAAAAGCTGGCAACTCTGAAAACTGCCGCACAGCAGGCCAATGAGCAGCTTGCCAACGGTGAGATCACCCAGCAGCAGTACGATGCCCTCCAGCGTGAGATCGTGGAGACCGAACAGAATCTGCGATCCTTACAGGATCAGGCGGCGACCACGAATGCGACCCTTGCCAAGATCGATGAAGCCGGAGAAAAGCTCCAGAACATCGGGTCTTCTGTGGAGAATGTCGGTAAGAAGTTCCTGCCGGTGACTGCCGCTGTAACGGGTCTTGGCACTGCCGCAGTGAAGACCGCAGCCGACTTCGATTCCGAGATGAGCAAGGTTTCTGCCATTTCCGGTGCAACAGGGAATGACTTTGACCAGCTTCGTGCGAAAGCCCGTGAGATGGGTGCGAAGACCAAGTTCTCCGCATCTGAGGCAGCTTCGGCAATGGAATATATGGCCATGGCCGGATGGAAAACGGGGGATATGCTAGGCGGTATCGAGGGTATCATGAACCTCGCAGCGGCGTCCGGTGAAGACCTCGCCACGACTTCGGATATCGTCACGGATGCCCTCACAGCTTTTGGTTTGTCTGCTGCGGATTCCGGGCATTTTGCAGATATCCTTGCAGCCGCTTCCTCCAATGCGAATACCAACGTCAGCTTGATGGGCGAGACGTTCAAGTACTGTGCGCCTATCGCCGGTGCGCTTGGGTTCTCGGCAGAGGATACCGCAGAAGCCATCGGTCTGATGGCAAATAGTGGTATCAAGGCTTCGCAGGCTGGTACGTCCCTTCGTACCATCATGAATAACCTTTCCGGTGAAGTGACCTTTGTGGGTAAAAACATCGGAGAGGTCACGATTGCGACCAGCAATGCAGATGGCAGCATGAGAAGCTTGAATGACATCCTTGCGGACTGCCGTGTGGCGTTCTCAGGGCTTTCGGAATCTGAGAAGGCCGCCAACGCAGAGGCACTGGTTGGCAAGAATGCCATGTCCGGCTTCCTTGCCCTGATGAATTCCAGCGAGACGGACATCAACAAACTGCGTGGTGCCATTGAAAACTGCGATGGCGCATCCGAGAGCATGGCAGAGACCATGCAGGACAATTTAAATGGTCAGCTCACCATCCTGAAATCTCAGCTGGAGGAGCTGGCTATTTCTTTTGGCGATATCCTGATGCCCACCATCCGCAAGATCGTATCTGCCGTGCAACAGTTCGTGGACAAGCTCAACAGTATGGATGAAAGTACCAGGGAAACGATCATCAAGATCGGGCTTCTGGCGGCATCCATTGGTCCGCTGCTTATTGTACTGGGTAAGACCATATCGACCGTTGGCACAGCGATGCGGGGATTCAGTTCTCTTGCAAAGGGTGTCCGGCTTCTCATCACCCATGTGGGCAGTGCCAGCGGTGTGTTCAGCAAGCTGGGTGTGGTTCTGGGTGGTCTGTCCGGCCCGGTCGTAGCAGTAGTGGCGGTCATCGGTACGCTGGTGGCGGTTTTTATGAACCTCTGGAACACCAACGAGGAGTTCCGTACTGCCATTACCGGCATCTGGAACGACATTGTTTCCAAGGTGAAAGGCTTCTGTGACCAGCTGACACAGCGGATCAACGGGCTGGGCTTTGATTTTAAGGATGTCACTGAGGTACTGAAAACAGTCTGGGATGGCTTCTGTCAGGTGCTTGCACCGCTGTTTGAGGGCGCATTCCAGAATATTTCTACCATCCTCGGTATCGTTCTGGATACCTTACTGGGTCTGTTTGATGTCTTTTCCAATGTGTTCTCCGGCAACTGGAGCGGTGCATGGGAAGCGGTGAAAGGTATCTTCTCCAGCATCTGGGAAGGTGTGAAGTCTGTATTTTCCACAACGCTCACCGCATTAAAGAGCGCACTGGATGTGTTCCTTGGTCTGTTCGGTACGGACTGGCAGACGGTCTGGGGCAGTATCAAGAGCTTCTTCGAGACCGTGTGGAGTGGAATCAGCAGCTTCTTTTCAAACACAGTTTCTGCTATCCAGAGTGTGGCAACGACTGTGTTCACTGCAGTTTCGAGCTTCTTTACGACTGTCCTTACGAGTATCCAGACGACTTTCAGCACCATCTGGACTGCCATTTCTACAGCAGTTTCTTCCGTGCTGAATACGATCCATACCACAGTGATAACTGTGTGGACGGCAATCTCGACCGCAATCTCTACGGTCATGAACACCATCAGCACCACCATCACTTCGGTGTGGAATGGCATCTACAGCACCATGAAACCTCTGCTGGATGCGTTCAAATATCTGTTTGAGACCATCTGGCAGGCGATCCAGATCCTGATCGGCGCAGTACTGACCGCGATCCAGACGAAGATCACTTCCATCTGGAACGCCATCGTCGCTTTTGTGACTCAGATATTGACTGGATTGCAGACGACTTTCTCTACAGTTTGGTCAGCGATTCAGACAGCTATCTCTACGGTGCTGACAGCAATCCAGACTGCAGTGACGACGGTATGGAATGCCATTGTATCGTTCCTGTCTCCGCTGCTGACTGGCATTCAGACCCGGATGAGCACGGCATGGAATGCGATCAAGACGGTCATTTCGACTGTCCTTTCTGCGATTCGGTCCACGGTTTCTTCTATCTGGACTGCCATCAGCAGCAAGATCTCCGGTGTGGTAAATGGCATCAAATCGGTGGTTTCTTCCGGCTGGAATGCCATGAAATCCACAGTATCGTCCCTCAGTAACAGCATCAAAAGTGCGGCGACCACAGCTTTTAACTCCATGAAATCCGGGATTTCCTCTACGATCTCCGGTATCAAGACCACCATCATGAACGGCTTTAACAGTGCAGTTTCCTTTATCAAGGGTCTGGCTGGACAGGCATTCTCGTGGGGCTCTGACATGATCGGCAACATTGTGTCGGGTATCCAGTCGAGGATTCAGGATGTGGCAAGTGCCGTATCGGGAGTGGCAGACCGTATCCGTTCCTTCCTGCACTTTTCTGTGCCGGACGAAGGGCCGTTGGCAGATATGGAAAGCTGGATGCCGGACTTCATGCAGGGTCTGGCAAACGGCATCACGACCAACACCGGTCTTGTAACTGCGGCGGCAGAAAACCTGTCCACCACGCTGTCTACCTCCATCACCAACTCCATGAGGGGAGTGGAGCAGGCATACAGTAAGAGCTGGGCAACCATCAGCCAGACGGTGAAAACCGGAACGGCAGGTGTAAGTGCCGCGATGAGATCCGCATGGAGTTCCATTACGACCAGTACCGCCAGCACATGGAATACCATCAAGTTCAGTATCCAGAACAGCTTCTCGGCGGTGAAATCCAATGTGATCTCTGCGACAGCAGCAGTGAAAACGTCCATGACCAGTGCATGGAATGCCGTGAAGTCACTGACAACGACTAGCTGGAACGGTATTAAAACGGTCATTACCACAGCGTGGAACGGGATTAAATCCCTTACCACCTCGGCGACCGCTTCTGTAAAATCCTCCATGACCAGCGCATGGAACGCAGTGAAAACTCTGACGAACACCAGCTGGAATGGTATCAAGACGGTCATTACGACGGCGTGGAACAGTATCAAGTCTCTTACGACTTCTTCTGTCACGGCTGTCCGCAGTACGGTCACAAGCGGCTGGAACACACTGAAATCCACCACGACCTCTGCCTTCAACAGCATCAAGTCCACGGTGTCTTCGGCAATGTCCAGCCTGCGCAGCACGGTTTCCTCCGGTGTTGCAAATATCAGGAGCAGTTTTAACTCGCTTGGTTCGATTGCTTCTTCGGCATACCGCTGGGGCGCAGATATCTGTTCCCAGATGGCGGCAGGTGTCCGGGCAGCAGCCAGTTCCGTGATTGCGGCGGCAGAAAATGTCGCAAGCAGGGTCAGAAGTCTGCTGCATTTCTCTGTACCAGATGAAGGACCTCTGTCCGATGCAGATACCTATATGCCCGACTTCATGAAGCTGTTGGCAACTGGTATTAAGAAAAATGTCAAGTCGGTGGTGAAAGCCGTACAGGGGCTTGCCGGGTCTATGAGCAGCAACCTCACAACCCCGGTGGATTCTCTGGGCGACTGGATGGATTCTGTGGTCGGCAGTTTTGCTACCACGATCAAGAGAAGCCAGAGCGGTATCGGAAGTGCGGCAAGGGATGTGGGCAGTGGTATCCAGTCCCAGCTGATGTCCGGGCTTTCCGGGCTGAAGACACAGTTCCAGCAGCTCTGGACAGACTTGCAGGGCATCACCAAAACCGCAGTCGGCGGTATAAGCGATGAAGTGAAGCAGAGTTTTGCGGATATGAAGGATTCCATTGGAGAGCTGAGTTCTCAGACCAGTTCCCTTGGGAATGCGATCCGCAGCCTTGGCGATACCTTCAACTCGGATTTCCTAAAGAGCCTGGGCAACGGCATCAGCAAGGTTGGTGACACAGTCAATACGGTCACGGGTCTTGTGGACAAGCTCGGCTCCATGAAGAACACCATCGGAAATCTCGGAAATACGATGCAGAACCTCGGCAATGTCCTCGGTACAGAGAACGGTGGTGGTCTGCTGTCCAACATCGGAAATTTCCTGTCGAAGATCGGCAGTGCAGATGGCGGACAGATCGTGTCAAAGTTTGGCAATCTGATTTCCGGGCTGACCTCCAAAATGGGTGGTCTGGGAGAGGGAATCTCCGGCATCATCTCGAAGCTGGGAAGCCTTGGTTCCAGCGGTGGGGGAATCCTGTCGAATCTGGGCGGGCTGCTTTCCGGTGTAGTGTCGAAGATCGGCGGCTTAGGCGGCAGTCTTTCCGGTATCGTATCGTCTATCGGTTCTTCGCTGGGTGGTATTGCCGGTACAGTCGGGACAACACTTTCTGGTTTGCTCGGTTCTGTCGGTACGACCGTATCTGGTTTGGCGGCAGGTGCGGGTACTGCTCTTGCAGGCGTAGCAAGCTCCGCAGGTGGTTTCCTCGCATCCGCAGGCACAGCACTTGCTGGTCTGGCGGGCCCTGCAGGTATCGCAGTGGCGGCCGTTGGCGGCATCGGTCTTGGACTGACCGCTCTCTGGAAAAACTGCGATGGATTCCGGGAAGGAGTCACGAATATCTGGAACAAGGTCACTTCGGTATTCTCGAATGGAGTAAACGCCATTAAGAACGGTATTTCCAATGCAGCTTCTGCCATTGGTAACGTGGCATCGTCCATCTGGGGCGGTATCAAGAATGTAGCTTCCTCGGCAGTCAGCTGGGGCAAGGATATCGTTGGCGGTATTGCAGGAGGCATCAAGAAGGGTGTGAGCTGGGTCGGCAATGCGGTCAAGAGTGTGGCAAAGGGCATCCGCTCGTTCCTGCACTTTTCGGTGCCGGACGAGGGTCCGTTGTCTGATGCAGACACCTATATGCCAGACTTCATGAAGCTGCTGACTGGCGGCATCAAGAAAGGCGAGGGTGGACTGATCAGCCAGATCAGGTCGATGGCAGAAAAAGTACAGCAGGGTATGGAGGGCATCAGCTCCTTCAGCCTGCCGGAACTGACCCTGCCGCATTTCGATGGCTCTGGCTGGAACTTCCCGCAGGCGGCTTTAGCCGGAGGCGGTACGACCCGGACGACGAACCTAGGCGGTGTGTATATCACAGTTAACGGTTATAATGCCCGGAACGATGATGAACTGGCACAGACCGTTGCCGATAAGATCAACGGCATGATCCACGAAGATGATTCGGTCTTCAAATAAAGGAGGTAGATGTGTATGGGCTATAACACCCCAAAGCAGACAGTATCACAGTTTCAGCTCAAAGGCAGATACGCCAGACAGTATCTGTCCTTTGCCGGGAAGTCCAGCAAAGACTTCCTTTTATATTTGTCTGGTCCCGGTGTGTATGATTCCCCGGCTGCGGATGTGGAGAGCACCTCCGTACCCGGCAGGAACGGGGACATCATCACCGAGAATGCGAGGACAGGCAGACGCAGATATCAGAACGTGGATATCAAGTATAAGGCATTTTTCTTCAACGGTCTGCCAGCCAAGACAGCAGCGGTCAAGGCGTGGCTGTTATCTCCGATTGGATATCAGAAGTTGCAGGACACCTATGATCCAGATTTCTTCCGGATGGCAGTCTGCAAGGATGCCCTTGCCTTTGATGTCACTGCCCAGAAAGCCGCCGAGATGGGGCTGACATTCAACTGTAAGCCCCAGCGGTGGAGCGTGGATGGGCAGAGGAGCATCCGGCTGGAGAGTAGAGCAACGCTCAAAAATCCTTTTGCTTTCCCAGCACAGCCCATCTTCAAGGTCTACGGAGATTCGGGTGGCGAGCTGTATGTGGGTGAGGAGAAAATCACCATCTACAGCATCAAGGACTACGTGCTGCTCAACTGTGAGACGCACAACGCTTACAACGCTTCCGGCTTCTGCAATGAAACCATCCTTTCGGATGACTTCCCGGAACTGCCGGAGGGAAAGACACAGATCACATGGACAGGCGGTATCACGGCGGTGGAGGTGACTCCTCGCTGGTGGACGCTGTAAGAGGGAGGTGCAGCCAGTGATCCCATGTTTATATGATTCCAGAGAAATGAAATTTGACCATAACGGCATCGGAAAACTGGCAGATGCACAGTCCTGTACCGTGACGGAAAAGAAAAACGGAAGCTATGAGCTGAAGCTCATCTGCCCGGCGGACGGTATCCATGCAGAGATGCTGGAGGAGGGGAATATCATCCTTGCCAAGCCATCTGATACCATGCAGTCTCAGCCGTTCCGCATCTATAAGATCACGACCCCAATCGATGGGAAGTTGGAAGTGCAGGCGCGGCACATTTCCTACCAGCTCAACTTTATCACGGTATCACCATTTTCAGTGACCGGATGTGTCGGGGCAATGCAGGGACTGAAAAGCCATGCGGCTTCGGATTGTCCATTTGAGGTCTGGACAGATGTGGAATCCAGTGCAACCTTTACGCTGGGAGTTCCATCCTCCTTCCGAAACTGCCTTGGAGGTATGGCCGGGTCAGTTCTGGATGTTTTTGGCGGTGAATTCGAGTGGGACCGGTACACGGTCAGGTTCCATAAGGCAAGAGGTGCCGACCATAACGTCCACATCATCTACGGCAAGAATCTGACGGATTTCAGGATGGAAAAATCCATCGAGAACACGATCACTGGTGTGCATCCGTACTGGGTAGACAACGAAACCCAGGCGGTCATGGAGCTGCCGGAGAAGGTGGTGCTGCAAAGCAAACGGTCGATCCCCTACCAGAAGATCACCGTGCTGGACTGTACCAGCAATTTTCAGGAAAAGCCGAGCGAATCGGCACTTCGGGAATACGCACAGAACTATATCGACACCACGGACTTAACGGAGCCGGAAATCGACATCAAGATCGACTTTTTACAGCTCTGGAATACGCCGGGGTATGAGGACATCGTGGAAGCAGAGCGTGTCTCCCTTTGCGATACGGTCCATGTGTATATCTCAAAGCTTGGTATCGAAGTCAGCTCCAAAGTAACCGAAACCGAGTATGACGCGCTGCTGGAACGCTATAACAGCATCACGCTTTCAAACTCCACGGTCAGCAGCCGGAATTCCTCCCTGACAGGTTCGCTCAACAGTATCCGAAATACAGCTGTTATTGCTTACGACACTGCCGTTCGTGCGGAGACTGCAGTTGGGGAACAGGTCGGTGGGATCACCGCCTCTATCATTTATGACGGTGCGCTTTTGGCTGCACTATTTGGCCTTCATTATAAGAATGAGACGGACAGCAAAGGCAATACAATCCGGTATGCTTTTAATGCTGTATCCCTGAAACAGTCAACAGTTGCGTGGAAGAACAGCCCTGCTGGATTATTTGTATCCACAGACGGCGGTAAGACGTGGGGCTACGGATGGGAATCCGATGACACAGCAGTAAAAACAGCAATCCTGTTGGAACAGACCCTTAAGGAGTTAGATGACCGCTATAAGAAAGCTACGGAGCTTTCCGAGGAACTGCTGAAAGAACTGGATGATCGGTATAAGACGGCAACAGCGCTTTCTTCCGAACTCCAAGAGCAGCTGGATCAGCGGTATGAAACTGCAAAGAAGTTATCCAAAGAACTGTCTGAGGAATTGGACAGACGGTATGGAAATGTCACGACACTCTCGGAAGCACTGCAAAAGGAATTGGATGAGAGATACAGCGTGGCAAAGAAGCTGTCGGAAGACGTCGAAAAAGAGCTGGATAAAAAGTATCAGCCGAGTATCCCAGTATCGGAAACCGCACCAGAGGAGCCGGGGAACGATGCATTGTGGGTCGATAAGAAGAATCTGCGGCTGAAGCTGTGGGATGGAGAAAACTGGCGGATTGTTGGATATGAGCCAGAAGACCCAAAAGAACCAGAGAAACCAGTAGAGCCAGAAGAACCGGACAACACCAGGCAGGGAGGAGGCGAAAGCGATGGTAGTAAGGAGGAAACAGATAGTGGAAACACAGACACAGGAAGCACAGGAGATGGCAGCGACAACAGCGAAACCAGTCAGGATCTTTCAGGAGATTGAACTGTCCTTCACGGAAAATCTGATTCCGGTGCAGATTCCGGTCAAACAGTTTGACAATCAGGCACGAAAAGTCAGATGCCGACTATATCAGAATTCGGTGGAATATGTTGTGCAGGAAGGTACCATCGTCAGCTATTCGGGTACAAGGCCAGATGGAGCGGTGTTCCAGTATTCCAGCGAATCCAGACCGGAGCTTGTGTTTGTGGATTCCGGTACGATCATTCTGACCGTCACTTCTTTTATGACGGAAGTGTATGGCCGTTTTCCAATTGACATTTACCTTCTTTCTGATGATGGGGATGTACTGGGAATGTTCAACCTGACCCTGAACGTGGCACGGGCAGCAATCACGAACCGGAAGATTGCAACGCTGACCTATAAGCAGTGCGTGGATGCAACGGTGGCGGGCATTCAGGGATTCTATATTTCCGAGGGTGGATATCTCGTCATGGAGTCGGACGATGAACTGGGTCTGATGAAGGGCTCTTATTCCAGTACGATGGAAAAGGTGGCAGCAGATGTGTATGACAAGATGGTCAACAGCTCCATTGACGGAAACGGCTATCTGAATTTTCAGTCCTGGGATGATCTGGGGCTGGTGTTTTCTTTGGATGAAGAATCACAGCTGGTCGTCCAGTATGGAGAAGAAAAAGAACAATGATGCCGGAAATCCGGTAGGAAGGAGATACAATGGGAGAATTTCTTGGAAAGAGAGTCATTCCCCGGCATGAGGGAGACTGGGACAAGGCGAGAAGTTATGAACCGCTGATGATCGTCCTTGACCCGGAAACGGGGGATGGTTATATCAGCCGGTATGATGTTCCCGCCGGTACGCTGCTCACAAACGAGCATTACTGGGCAAGGTGCAGCCATTTCAATGCTCAGATGCATCGCCTGGAAACAGATGTGGCAGAAGATGTGGAAGGAATGCACACAGACCTTGCTAATACGAAGTCTGCGATGAGTGAGGAACTTTCGCAGACCCATCAGAAAATGGCAGAGGAACTCTCAGAAACAGAGAACCGGATGGGTGAAAAGGTAACTGCTGCAACGTCTGCCATGAAAGACACACAGAGTAGCATGGATGCGGCAGTTGCCCAGATGAATAAACGTCTGGATGCAAATGTGACGGCATCCACGGACAGCAAGGCGGACTATGCCGCAGAACTGGTGGATACCAGAGTGGACAGCGAAGGAACTACCTATCCGAATGCCGGGGAAGCCATCCGCAGCATTACGGCAGGTTTGGCAAGAAAAATTGTTCCGGCAGAAATGGGAACTGCATACCGGAATGAGAATACTGTTCAGAATAGTATGGAAGGTGCAGCTGTTCACTGTCTGGTTCATCATGTTTCTGGCTACACGGGAACCTTTCTTGGCTTCTTCGGTTCCTATGAAGAGTGCAAAGAAAAGTCGTTCCGGGTCGTTATTCTAAGCAACAAGGTGCCGTATGAAGGACAGGCTATCATTACAAATTCTCCGAATGCATGGGGCAGCGACAATGGAAAGGTTGGCTGTGTAGCTCTCGGTGCTGTAAAGCTGAATGAGGAAAATGGCTATCTGGCAGCGTTTGATCTGGATTTTTCCGAAAGCCGCTGGGAAGAATTTGTGACGAAGTACACGGCATCCAGAAAATTCTATTTCTGTATCCGCAGGGAAAAAGCTACTGCACAGGACAGTGAGTTTTATGTGTATGCGTATGAAACAACAGATGTCAAGGATTTTGGCTGGAAATATGTTTCTGAGCATGACTGTCTGCGGATTCTGGAGCAGGAAATCATCAATGCCAGAGCCGGAGAGGCATCCCTACCACAGCTTTTGCGGGCGCACGAGGCAATCCTGAAAGAGGTGACGGACTGTCATACAGATTCTGCAGGTGTGGAATACGACAGCCTAGCTGAGCGTTTGAAACTGATCGATGCAATGGCAGCACCAAGGCTTCCGGTATCCTATTATTTTGGACCGAAGGACAATACGAATGGCGCATTGTCAAAAGGTGTGACAGGAGCAGAGGTGGATGGTCAGAATGTGGTATTCAAGTTTGACCATGCTGCCTATGTGACACAGTATGAAAAGCTCCAATGGTCATCTCTGCATTTTGCTTACTGCATTTCCTATGAGCAGATGATGAAGCTGAAACGGCTGGACCGGCTGTATTTGGAACTGACTCTGGAGGGCATCGGACCGGAAGGAAACAAGGAGCTTGAAGGGGCAGAAGTGAAAGTTCGCTTTTATGTCAACAGTATTGGAAGCTGGGCATCCACGGTCACCCCGATCATTACCACATCCGTTACGGTCGGCTCCCGGATATTTTACCCTCTGGAACAGGAGATAGTGGAAAAAGTCATTGCACTGGGGAAACCGCTGTATATCGTTTTCGCAGGCAGTTTTCTGAATGACAAAATTGTAGAAAATCTGGGACAGATCCAGTTGACAACCTCTATTGTAAACCAGCAGTCCTTCATTGCCCGGTCACGGTTTATAAGCCGTGCAGACCATGCAGAAACAGCGACATTTGCTAACGAAGCCGGAAGTGCTACCCATGCAAAGGAGGCTGAGAGTGCAGAGGAAGCCGGGTATGCCGGAAGCGCCGGGAGTGCAGTCGTTGCAGATAATTTCTTTATGGTGTCGGCAGACGAACTTTTGAATCAAGAGAAGGTACGTTACTCTCTAGGAATGGATACGCTGCAATACCCGGAGAAGTATCCATATGCCTACCGTTTTGGATTCCAGAGTACCGGCAACCGGGCAAGTGCAAAGATCAGTGGTACAGGTTTTGACCAGGTGGTCGAGTTCAGCATCGGTATGAGCAAAGAATCCGATCAGCCGCATAACCAGGGATATGCCAAGCAGCTGAGCGGCATGATGTCCTTTGACGAGATGCTCCGGAAGTTTGAAGAAGGCTACCAGTATTGTTATCTCTGTGAGATCGAGGAATTCGAGAACTGTCCGGAAGGTGTTCAGGGTGGTGCGTATGATAACCGGCTGTTGATTGCCTATTATCTGGATAGCAAGTTCACGAATCCAATCAATGTTTCACCAGTGCTGAAGCGTACCATTTACGGAAACCGAAAGATGTATGTCTGGAAGTTTGCTTTTACGCAGGAAATACTGGAAGCAATCCAAGTACAGAAAGAAGCAGGAACATTCAGTGCCAGCTGGTTTGGCATCTGGAACACCCGGAAGTATTCCGGAGAGGAGCCTGTTGTATGGACTCCGAAATGGTATTGGCAGGATTATGCTTTTGTGGATGACAGTTTTTCCGATGAAGATATGGCAACCTTCTTCCAGAGTAAATACACCTACTGGTGTTCCTATGTGAACCACGGAAAGCTGAAAGAACGCTTTGCAGAGGTGGATGCTTCGTTGGAACAGCTGAAATCCGGCGAGGAGAAGGCAGAAGAAAGACTGAATGGGCAGGAAGCACGAATAAAAAATCTGGAGAAGCCGACGGTGCTGACAGGTATTGTCTGTTGGGGCGATTCTCTTACCGCAGGAGGTGGATGGACGTCCACTCTTCAGAAGCTGTCCGGGATTCCGGTCTACAACGGCGGTACCGGTGGCGAGAATGCCAGAACGATTGCTGCCCGTCAGGGAGCCGATGTGATGCTGGTCAATAATATCACGATCCCGGCCACCTGTGAGCCGGTAACTATCGCTGTGCGAAAAACAGATTCTGGTATTCTGACCGAGGAAGGCTACAAGGTGACACCACTTTTGCAGGGAGGAGCCCATGTCAATCCGGTCAAGATTGGCGAGGTAGAAGGTACACTCCGCTGGACTGGCACGAACTATGCAGATACCAACGGCATCTGGACGTTTACACGTTCTGCCGCTGGCGAAGCAGTCACAATCAAGCGTCCGACTGCGGTCCGTACTGCATTTGACCGGCTGCACAATCAGCCTTCTGAAGTGATGATTCTTTTCATTGGTCAGAATGGTGGCTATGCAGACCTTACAGATCTGATTCGGATGCACCAGCAGATGATCAGCCACTTCAAAGGAAAGGAATATCTGGTGCTGGGCCTTTCGTCTGGAACGGAAAGCCAGCGTGCAGAATATGAAAAGCAGATGAAGCAGGCGTTTGGCAGACGTTTCGTCAGCCTCAGAGAGTATCTGGCGCATCCGGTGTATGACACGGATGGCAAGACGGTCATCAGCTGCTATGGTCTGGACGATGCAGGCCTTGATCCCACGGATGCGGACATCGAGCGTATCAAACAGGGACAGGTTCCGCAGACACTGCTGGCGGATTCCGTTCATTACACAGCTGCAACCAAGACGGTCATCGGAACTATGCTGTATAAAAAGATGATCGAACTTGGAATTTTGGAACAGTAAGAGAAAGGACACTAAAATGAAGAAAAAACGGTATATCGAAAAAATGTTCGGGGGGGGGTAAAACCTGACCGCCATAAGAAAAGAACTCCTCCCTGACCGGGTGACTATCCGAAACTGTTATGAGGACAGCCGGATAAACACCGGCAGGAAGGAGATTTTTTATGGGAACTTTTAAGGGTAAGCGGATCATTCCGAAACACGATGGCGTATGGAATCAGAAAAAGGAATATGAGGAACTGACAATCGTTCTGGACGCGGAAAGTGGGGATGGTTATATTTCCAGAAAGCCAGTCCCGGCAGGTACAGTGCTGTCCGATACGGATTATTGGAGCCTGTGCAGTCATTTCAACGCCCAGATGTACAGACTGGAAACGGATGTTGCAGAAGATGTGGAAGAAATGCACAGGAGTCTTTCAGAAACAGAATCTGCCATGCACAAAGAAATATCCGAAGCAGAGAGCAGGGTGAACACAAAAGTATCTGATGCACAGTCTGCCATGCAGAAAACAGAAGATGCCATGAACACAGCTGTGGAACAGATGAATAAGCGGCTGGATGCAAACGTGACAGCTTCTACAGACGCTAAGGCTGATTATGCGGCAGAACTGGTCGATGTCCGGGTTGGACAGGACGGAACGGTGTATCCCTCCGCAGGAGAGGCAATCCGTGGACAATACAGTCAGGCTGTGGAGAATGGGATCACCGGAGCAAAGCTGGCACTTGCCGGTTCCAATGGTAATCTGGGTGAGGTGTTCCCAAAGGCTGCGATGCCGGCTCTGCTGGGAGCTAAATGTGAAGCAGGAGAATTTCTGGATTACCGGATCACGGGGACTACGGATTACGGTCAGTTCTACCATCGTTTTACCAATATGCTGATGGGCAAATTCCGAAAATATTTGTTCATCTCCAAGATTCGGGAGATTTCCGGCTCCTGCGCCGGTGTGAGCTGCTACCAGTACGATTCCAAAGGTGTAAATCTGAATACTCATGTGACGAAGGCGATAAGAGTTGCCCACGGAAGTGAAATCTATGTAGTATTCTTCGGAGAGATTCTGGAGAATGCATATCGGCTGGACATTTCGCCGTGCGTTGCAAGGAAGGAGGCCGTGGTAGAGTGCGACAGCCGATGCGTTCTGTTGGATGTGACCGGGCAGAGCGATGATGAATTGCAGAAAGTTCTGTCTCTGATCAGCAGCAGTCCGGTTGAAGACAGCATCCTTCAGTATTATGACACATGGGGCATTGCCGGAAAAGTCATGAGCGTTCCGTATGCAGACAGAACCGGCATTTCAGATCAGACACGGGAAATGCTGGGGAATGTAGCATATGGATGCCCTGTCTTTTCTGAAATGATTCCTTTTTCTAGTAAGTTTCAGGAAAAGGATACAACGTATGCGTGGGCAAAGACTGCTGTGACCCGCAGCGAAGACTGGGGCGTGTTCGGCGGAGTACGGCTGAGTGGTCTGGCTGCTGGGAAGTATCTTGTCTTTGGCAGGGTGGAATCCGTAGAAACGGATGACGCACAGCTGGGAGAAGTTTCCATTGGCATCATCGAACCGGGCATTCCAAACTGGGCAAAGCGTGTACCGTGTGGAACACTGAATAAAGCAACGCTTCCGTTTCAAATGAATCTGGTTTACGAATATGCCGGTGGAAAGGATAATCTGAATTTTGCGGTGCAGCTGACGGGTTCCAATTACACTTCCTTTGTTGTGACCATGTGGGTGCTGAACGTGACTGGGCTTTCCGTTGAGGAGATTGAGGCGCTCAGTCACAGCAGTATAACGGAACGAGAGGCATCTGTGCGGAATGCAACGCGCGCTATTCTGGCAGAAAAATCAGAAGTGGCAGTAAAAGCGGATCATGCTGAAAAAGCGGAGACAGCGAAAAAGGCAGATCATGCAGTGGCATCTGATACCGCAGAGAAAGCTGTTGCTGCCGGATATGCGGAACTGTCCGGTAGCTGGAAAGGGAAGAAGGCTCTGGTCATTGGTGACAGCATTACGGCGGCTGGAAAATGGCAGAAGAAGCTGGAAGAATTGCTCGGTATGAATGTTGCTACCCATGCAAAGGGCGGCATCGGAATCCTTCGGATGACGGACGGTGACAACGGTCTGGATGGAACGTACAATGCAGAAACGGATAAGAATGGTGTCCTGCGACCGCTGATGGCCGCTGACGTCGAAGGTGTCAGCCTGATCGTGGTGCTTCCGGCCTATAACGAAAGAGCAACAGCTCTTGGCTCGGTCGGAGACTGTCATCCAGAACAGGAAACCATCTGCGGGCGAATCCAGTATCTTTTGAACCGCATCTATGAAGAACTGGAGGATGCCGGGAATCTGCTCTGTCATGTGCTGGTGGCAACGCCGCATTGTGCGGGCAAATATCCGTATGTGGATGCAGACGGATACGAAGAATATCCGACCGGAACTGGCCAGACAATGGAAAAACTGTCAGATACGATCAAGGCTGTGGCGCAGGCAAATAATGTGGCGGTCTGTGATCTCTGGCATGAGAGCGGGATCAACCGCAGGACATGGAGTGTCTTTGGCGCACAGAAGAATGCTGTGAACGAGCAGTATGCCAAGTATCAGATGGATGCATCCGGCAGGGTGGTTGGAAGTGCACCGCAGCGGTATGTGAACGGACAGTCCTATTACCAAAAGCGGAATGGCAGCATTATTCTGGAAAAATATACGGGATCTTCGCCGTATCCGTTTAATGGCGACCAGCTCCATTGCAGTACGGAGGGCTACGCCAGAATCGGAGAATGTGTGGTAGGATCTGTGATCCGGGCATTCGGAAAATAAATTTCCACTGATTTTCACGCAAAGTGTCTGTTATTTGCTGTGAAACGGTGTTCATTATAGAAGGAGTATTTTTTTCGTAAAGGCGGCAGAGAAACCGCCTGTTTTTTATGCCCCAAAGGGGCTGGAAAGGACAAGATTATGCAGAATGTGATCGATAAGATTGAGTGGATGTTCGCAGGTCTGGGTGGTTTCCTGGGCTGGTTCTTCGGCGGATTTGATGGCTTCCTCTATGCACTGGTGGTGTTTGTGGTCTGCGACTACTTCACCGGAGTGCTGGCAGCAGCCATCAAGCATGAACTTTCTTCTGAAGTTGGCTTTAAGGGGATTGCCAAGAAGGTGTGCATCTTCGTACTGGTTGGCATTGCCAACATCATTGATACGCAGATTCTTCAGAATGGTGCAGCCATCAGAACTGCTGTTGTGTTTTTCTATTTGGCAAATGAAGGTCTGAGCTGCCTCGAAAATGCAGCTGTCATTGGCCTTCCGGTGCCGGATAAGCTGAAGGAGATGCTGGCACAGCTGAAGGAAGAAAAGAGCGACAAGCAGAACAAAGAGTAAGGAAAACGGGGAGAGGTGATGAGCCTCTCCTTCATTAGTAGGAGGAAAGCAATATGAGTAAGAAAGAGTATCCCGCAAAGCTGACAAACGGCTATTATCGTGTGCGTGAAGTCTGGGAAGATGAGGCATCCCAGTTGGGAGCGTATCGTCTGCTGGCGAATGCAAAAGCCAAGTGTGATGAGAACCCTGGCAGCCGTGTGTTCGACAATGACGGCAACGTGATCTATCCGGAAGAGGCTGTACCAGATACTGGTGCAGATGAGAGTGAAGAGAAAGCAGTCGTGGACGATATCCCGGAAGAAAAGCCGGAAACCACAGCCCCTGTGGAAGATACCCCAGCGGAGAAAGAAGCAGAGGCTGAAGTGGATGAGAACGAGTTCCCGACTGCAGAGGAGCTTCCGGCAACCATTGCCTACGGCAAACTCAAGACCCTCATGAATATCCGGGAGATGCCGGACACTGGCGCAGAAGTCGTGACCGTTTACAAAAGGAACACACTGATTGAAATCGTGGAATTCTGTGCGGGCTGGCTGAAAATAAAGTGCCCGGAAGCGGTGAGTGGTCTGGCCTACGTTCTTAACAGTGCGGATACCTATGCCTTCACAGCCAGCAAGATCTATACTGTGGTTCCCGGTGATAATCTCTGGAAGATCGCAGAAAGGGAACTGGGGAGCGGCGGCCGCTGTGCGGATATCCGTGTGCTGAATGGGCTGACTTCCAACGCTATCCGGGTCGGCATGAAACTGCTGATCCCTTAAACGGCGCAATTCGACACATTTTTAGGACTTCAATTTCCTGATGCCGAAAGGTATACTTGGGAAAAGGAGAGTGTTGGAAATGAATGAAAAGCTCATGGCAGAAGATGTGTTAAGACCGTATGGCATTACGCTGTACTATAAGGGATGTGAGTATCTGAGGGATGCAATCGTCCTGCATTGGCATCGGCCGGATCTGAAACCAGGTCAGCTCTTACAGTATGTTGCAGACAGGAAAGGTGTTAAGAAGAGCGGTGTCCTCAGTGCCATTTCCACAATTTCCAGTGTAGCATGGAAAGTGAATGGGATAGGCGGTGAAAAGCCGATGTCAATCATGAAGTTTGTCTGTAGGATATTGGAAGAAGCAGACAGGAATAGAGAATAACCAATAGACCTAAAGGGGACTCGGAGTGATCCGGGTCTCTTTTCTTTTATGGAGGAAATCATTATGGGATATACCAATAGTCCACTCGTTGTTTACACCAAACTCTCCCCGAACCATTCCGGGCAGCGTACCCACAGCATCGACCGTATCACTCCGCATTGCGTGGTTGGTCAGCTTTCTGCAGAAAGCATCTGCGGCTGCTTTATCAGTTCATCTCGGCAGGCAAGCTGCAACTACGGCATCGGTACGGACGGTCGTGTGTCGCTTTGTGTCGAGGAAAAGAACCGCAGCTGGTGTTCGTCCAGCAGGGAAAATGACCAGAGAGCAGTCACCATCGAATGTGCCAGTGACATGAATGAGCCGTATGCCATGAACAGTGCTGTATATGATTCTCTCGTCAAGCTCTGTATCGATATCTGCAAGCGTAACGGGAAGAAGAAGCTCCTGTGGCTGGGTGATAAAAATAAGACACTCAACTATGCTCCGGCGGCAGATGAAATGGTGCTGACCGTTCACCGCTGGTTTGCCAACAAAAGCTGCCCTGGAAACTGGCTGTATGCCCGCATGGGTGATCTGGCCGCAAAGGTGACTGCAGCACTGGGCGGTTCATCCTCATCTGGCATGCAGGCTTCTTCGCTGAAAAATCTCTCGGAAGCAGAAGCTGTGGCAAAGATCGGTCCGCTGTTTACTGCGAACCAGAAAACCACTGGCATTCTTGCTTGCGTGTCAATGGCTCAGTTCATTCTTGAGTCCGGCTACGGTAAATCTGAGCTGGCACAGAATGCTAATAACTGCTTTGGCATGAAGACTTCGCTTTCCGGGAACAGCTGGAGCGGCAGCAGTTGGGATGGCAAGTCTGTCTATACCAAGAAAACACAGGAGCAGAATGACGATGGCTCGATGGTCACGATCACAGCCGACTTCCGAAAGTACAGTTGTGTGGAGGATTCCATTACCGACCATGCCGCATATCTGCTCGGTGCGATGAACGGCAGTAAGAAACGCTATGAAGGTCTGGCCGGCTGCACGGATTACAAGAAAGCGGTACAGCTGATCAAAGATGGTGGTTATGCGACCAGCCACACTTATGTACAGAACCTTTGCAGTATCATCGAGCGTTGGAACCTTACGCAGTATGATGTGGCAAAGGCTTCTGAGGGTACGGTTATCTCCGGCTGGTACCGTGTCCGCAAAAGCTGGCAGAATGCGGCTTCTCAGAAGGGTGCTTTCCATGACCTGACTTACGCAAAGCAGTGTGCGGATGTCAATCCGGGCTATTTCGTTTATGACCCGGCGGGTAAGGCAGTCTACCCGGAAGTTAAGGCAAACTGCCCGTATGCGGTACGCGTTTCAATCAGTGACCTTAATATCCGTAAGGGACCTGGTACGAACTATGCTAAGACCGGGCAGTACACTGGAAAAGGTGTATTTACAATTGTAGAGGAAGCAGACGGTGAGGGAGCAACCCGTTGGGGTCTGCTGAAGGCCTATGCCGGTAAGCGTAATGGCTGGATCAGCCTTGATTTTGCCAAGAAACTGTAAGAGATACGGCTCTGTCTTTTCAGGCAGGGCCTTTACATATTGGATGGTGCAGATAGGACAATAATCGGGTGGATTATTCTCCGTCTTTCTGCACCGAATTTACTTGATAATATCACGCAGTAGAGGGAATATGTGACTGCCCGAAGAGAAAAGCAGATGGGCGGAAAGGAGAGAACAAGATGAGTACAGCAAATGATTTTTTGCAGAAACTGCAGAGCGCAACGGTCAAAAGTACCGTACAGCAGAAACAGAAAAGCCGCCCGAATGCTTCAGCAGCCGAGCTTTCAAAGATGTTGATGGCAGCGACCGGACAGGGCGAATCTGTTCTGCCGGAAACCACATCTGTGACTCAGATGCCTGTGCAGGAAAAGAAATCCCATGAAGCGGTGAAGGAAAAAAGTGGTGCAGCTGACCTATCTGATAAGAAGGCGGCGGCATCTTCTTTTTTGCAGGAAAGCGTTGTGCGCCAAGAGATGTCTACCCAACAAAAAGAGAAAAAGACAAAGTTGCCGTTATCCAAATCCAAGGAAAACGGAGATGCCGGAATTGCTTCCCTGATCCAGAAGGCGCTGGCTGCAAAGGAGAAAATGCAGCAGGCAGTTCCTGTTATGGAACGGGTCGGTGGGCTGAGAAGTGAGTTCGAGGCGGGCTTCCAGCCACAGGCAGAAGCAATGAAAGAAGAAAATGGATTTATTTCCACAGCTTCTTTTCGCAGGACAAAGGAAAAGGAAGGGCATCTGAATGTAGCCGCTTACATTCGAGTTTCCACTGATTCCAGTGACCAGGAAAACTCCTACGAAACGCAGGAACGGTATTTTCATCAGCTGATCGAAAACAATCCAGACTGGAATCCAATCGGGGTTTACTCCGATTATGGAATTTCAGGAACGGTCAAGGATAAGCGTGTTGGATTCAAAAGACTTCTGCGGCACTGCAGGGAAGGGAAAATAGACCGTATTGTATGCAAGTCGATTTCCCGTTTCTCCAGAAATACGGCGGATTTTATGACCGCCCTTAATACTTTGCATGACAACAATGTAACGATCCTTTTTGAGAAAGAAAATCTGGACACAGCTGATCCGACCAGTGATTTTATTCTAACGACACTTGCGGCGATTGCCCAGGAAGAAAGCCGGAGTATTTCCAGAAACATCAATCTTGGAAATAAGATGCGCTATCCGAGAGGTGAGGTAAAGAACATGGTCATATATGGATATCGCTACAATGGAAAGATGGTCACGACAGAAAGTGGATATCAGTATAGGGATATCGAAATTGTGGAAGAAGAAGCAAAAATCGTGCGCCGGATTTTTCAGGAGGTGGCAGAGGGTACTGCCTATACAGATGTTGCCAGAGGTTTGAATTATGACCGGATTCCAGCTCCTGAGACCGTGGCGGTCAAAGCCAGAAAAAAGAACTCAAAGAAAGGACAGCTGAACAGTGATCTGGAAGAAGGATGGACTGGAAGGATTATTTCTCAGATGATACAAAGGGAACGATATACAGGAGCTGTCCTGATCCAGAAAAAATACACCGTGGACTTTCTGAACCATAACATCCAGCGGAATAATGGAGAACTTCCGCAGTATTTGGTGAAGAACCACCATCCGGCGATCATTGACGAAGAACTGTTTGAAACTGTTCAGGAAATCCGCAGAGCCAATGCTGCCAAAAAAGAGAAGGGAGTAAAGAAAGGATCAAAGCCATTCTCAGGAAGGATTTTGTGTGGGGAATGCGGCAGGTTTTTCCGTGTGAGAAATTCAAAAAACTATCCTATCTGGTACTGCCCAACAGCTGAGATTGATAATGGAAAGAGAATCTGCCACTGCGAGAAAATCTATGAAGAGCAGATTGTGAGGGCTTTCCGTAAAGCAATCATTGAACGATTCCGGCTGAGCACACAGCCAATTCATGACAATGTGGGAGTGGCAGATATCATGAGCGGCCGTTACGGAGAGCAGTTTGAAGGTTTTACAAAGGAAGCTGATGACTTTGTTCCACAGATGATCAAAAGACTGGAGAATATCCAGCACACTGATTTTATGGAACGGGACCGTGCTTTTTACAAACGGCAGATTGCCACCCTTCAGATTGGAATGGAAAACAGTGGGAAAAAACTGCGTCTTCTGGAAAGCCAGAACGATGTGATGCAGACCAGACGCGAACTGCTGGGAGATGAGAGCATCGACGAGGCAGTCATTCAGAGCAATGCTGAGAAAATCAGAAGGTTGAAAGAAAAACTTGACCGGGATATGGATGAGAAAAAGCATCTGGAAGAACGGTTGGAGTATCTGGAAGGGTACTGGGAGGATTTGGAGAATGACCACGAGAGAAGAGAACGGGCAATTGAATGGATGAAGGAACTTCCGAAAGGAAGGGATGGCGTGGTGCAGTTTTTGAATGGAGTGACCTCAGATTACTGCAAGGCATTTGTCCTTTCTATTACGGTCCATTCCCCGTTGAACTATACGGTTCACTGGTATGATGATACAAGGACAGAGGTTGTCATGTACAGTAATATAGAAGATTACCGGTATACGGCGTCTTATTTTGACGGACAGGCCATGCGGGATAACTGCTACCGGAAAAAATATGTAAAGAAAGGGTGAGGAAAAATGTCAGAGGTTTTACGATTGATAAAGGAAGCGACGGCTCAAAAGGCTGCCCAGGAAAAGCCGAAGGGGTTAAGGGTGGCAGCTTACTGCAGAGTGTCCACAGATTCAGATGAACAGAAAACGTCCTACCGGACCCAGAAGGCATTCTACACGGATATGATACAGCGGCATCCGGGCTGGACATTCGCAGGAATTTATGCAGATGAGGGAATCACCGGAACAAGCCGCCTGCATAGGGATGAGTTCAACCAGATGCTGGAGGATGCGAGAAATGGGAAAATCGATTTAATAGTCACAAAATCCATATCGAGATTCGCAAGGAATACCGTGGACACCCTCGACTGCGCAAGACAGCTGAAACAGCTGACACCTCCTGTGGGCATCTTTTTTGAAAAGGAAAACATCAACACTCTGGATTCCACCAGTGAGGTGATCCTGACCATTTACTCCGCACTTGCCCAGGAAGAAAGCCATTCCATTTCGGATAACATCCACTGGTCTTATCAGAAGCGGTTCCAGGAAGGGAAGCCGATGGTCCATCTAAGCCGGATGATCGGATATGACAAAGGGGAAAACGGAGAATGGATCATCAATGAAGAGCAGGCGGAACCGGTGCGTTACCTTTTCCGGAGATATGCCTGCGGAGCCGGCCGTGCAACTATCATTAAAGAGATGAACGAGCGAGGCTGGAAAACGGTATCTGGCACGGACTGGAACCCCAGCAGCTTCTCGAATGTGATCCTAAATGAGAAGTATGTGGGCGATTTGGAAATGCAGAAATATGTGACCAGCAATTTTCTTTCCCATAAGGCGGTTCCGAACAGAGGACAGCTTCCAAAGTATTACATCAGGGACCACCACGCACCGATCGTCGACCGGGCAACCTGGTTGATCGTGCAAAGTGAAATGAAACGGAGGCCGCCGCTACTAAGCCGTGATCCTCTCAATATCTGCTATATAAACCTTTCGTGTCCAGCGTGTGGAAAGACACTGATCCACAAGAGGAGAAAGATTGCTGCATACTGGGTGGATGCAGAGTCCATTGAAGATACCAAGGAACGACAGGGACTTGCGATTTATGGCGTTGGGAAGATGCGTTGTTCGGATAAAGACTGCACAGAGGAACTTTATGAGGTTGCTATTGAACAAGGTTTTATGGAAATGCTCTATCGCCTGAAACGGGATTATGAGAAAAACAAAGAGCACTCAGAGCTTGCGGTCAAATACCGTGAATGCCAGAGGGAGCCGGAAGACCATTCGGGACGGATTTTGGAACTCAGGGAACTGCTTCAGAAACTGGAGCAGGAATGTAAACGCCTTATGAAAAAGCAGATGGAAGCACAGAAGCAGATGGCCGAGAGAGAAAGGGTTTACCTGCAGGAGAGCTTACAGGAATCCATTCGGGATGGGAGCATCCAGATGGATAATATCATGGAAGAGATGGATCAACAGCGTGTGGATAGTGTTTACACACCTGTGGCCGGAAGTGCCGAGGCAATGTACAATGAACTGCTGAAGGATATTCTGAAGCGGAAAGAAGAACTGGAAAACGAACTACACATTTTGGAAGAAAGCAGTGAAGGCGGCATCATCCTGAAAAAGAGGTACGAATATTTTCTGGAGGAACTGCTGGCCCTGCCGGAGCAAAACCGCTATGGACAGAAGCTGGCGGTGCATGGTCTGGATGATAAAGAACCGCATTGGACGGAATCGGGTGTGTTCTTGAGTACACCAGATATGCTAACCTTCAGCCGGGAAATGTATGCCGTAAATATTGAATCTGGCAGAGTGGACGGAGATGTGATCCATTACCGGACCATTTACGGAATGGAATTTACTGCTTTCGGAGCCAGAAGGACTATAAAGGACTTCAAGGATTATCGGGTATACGGCAAAGATGGAAAACCAAAGTTTGCGGAAAATGAAGCAGAGATCCTTGGAGAACCGGTTCAGGTAGAGTATAGAAAGCGTCGGAACGGAAAAAAGATATGAAGGAAACGGAGGAGAGCATATGACACAGAAAAAAGTAGAAGTGATACCGGCTACAAAGCGGTCGGTGCATAATGGTGGTCAGCTGAAGGTGCAGAGCAATGTCCGTGTGGCGGCATACTGCCGAGTCTCCACAGGGGATGAAAGCCAGCAGACTTCCTATACCACGCAGAAAGCATTCTACACAAATCTGATCACGAACAAACCCGGATGGAGATTTGCAGGCATTTATGCAGATGAGGCAAAATCAGGAACCAGCAGGGAACACCGTGAGGATTTCAACCGCATGATGGCAGACGCCCTGGATGGAAAGCTGGATTATATCGTGACCAAGTCGATTTCACGATTTGCCAGAAACACGGTGGACACCCTGAATTGTGTCCGCCAGCTTCGGCAGCAGAATCCGCCGGTTGGTGTTTACTTTGAAAAAGAGAATATCGACACGCTGGATGCGACCGGTGAATTGATCTTGACTATTCTTTCCGCACTGGCGCAGGATGAGAGCCGGTCCATTTCGGACAATATCCGCTGGTCGATCCAGAAAAATTTCCAGGCTGGAAAGCCCAAGGTGGATCTGAACCGGATGCTGGGATATGACAAAGGCGCCAACGGCGAGTGGGTGATCAATCCGGAGCAGGCAAAAACGGTTCGTTATATTTTTGAACGGTATGTATGTGGACAGACGGCAAACCGTATTGCAAAGGAGCTGAATGAACTTGGCAGAAAGACGGTGAACAAAAAGAACTGGTCGGCAAGTTCTGTGCTCACAGTTCTTCGAAATGAAAAATATGTGGGTGACATTGAGATGCAGAAGACCATCACAAAGGATTTCCTGACCCACCGGTCCACGATCAACAAAGGTGAAGCACCTCGTTATTATGTAGAAAACCATCATGTTGGTATCATTGACCGCAGCACATGGGACAAGGCTCAGACGATGCTTTATGAAAAGCCCAGCAAGGTTGGAGATTCGGTACCGGCTCAAAAGAAGAAGAGAGGATACACTGGCTCGCCATTTGGAAATCTGGTCTGCGGTGCGGTTCTTGAACATGGAGAAAGAGCCGGAAAAGAATGCGGTGAGGGATTCTTCCGTGTGACCTATACAGGTGTGGCAACTGGGTACACGGATGACCGAAGCCTTGCAGCAACTGGTGGCGATACGGATATCTACCTTGAAAAATACGCATATGCTTATCCCGTGTGGCGGTGCAAACAGAAGATGGGAAAGCGTGAGGGCGAAAAGCCCAGACAGAATGGTACACCGGACCAGAAGCTGTACTGCAGGGAAAAACACGGGAGATTGTCGGATGCCGAGAGAAAAGCAGCCAATGAAAGATGCCCTTCGGAAAGCATCCATGAATGTGCCTTGGAACAGAGCTTTATGGAAATGCTGTACCGTCTGAAACGGGATTATGAAAAAAACCATGAGGCTTCGGAAATAAGCACTCTTTTTCAAAAAGCCTGTGAACAGATGTATCAGCAGATGAAAGGAAACAGCGTATCGGTGGAAAGACTGGAAACGCTGGATGCTCAGATCAAGGAACTGGGAGAAAAACTGCAGGAGACGATCGGCCGTCAGGTTACGGCCATGCGGGATGCGGTGCTGGAGCAGAATTTGGAACTGAATGAATCACTGGCGGAGGGCAACATCACATTGGACGAGATTGACAGTGATATCCGAAATGGGCTGACGGGAAATGATATTGGTACGAGCTTCTACCATGCTGACTATGAAGAAGGGTCTGAAATCGAAGCCTATGCAAGTCTGGCAAAGGATATCCGGCAGCGAATTGAGAGTTTCCGAAAGGAAAAAGAAACGCTGAGCCAGGAACAGGGAGCCCTTACGGTTATGAAGAAGAATTTTGACCTTTTCATTGCCTGCCTGAAAGAACTGCCGGAACAGAATGCCGCCGGTATGCCGCTGAAGGTGAACGGGCTGGATGTGCAGGGCAGCCTGTTTCGGGATGTGGATGGAAAGCCGGTTGATGGTGCGATCGCCAGTTTGAACAGAGGACGATTGAAGATGACGCCGGAGAGGATCGCGGAAGCACCGGACCTGCTCCATTTTGAAAAAGGTATCTACTGCGCTTTTATGAAAAAGGGAACGGTGAAAGGCGACATCGTACTTTATGAAACGAATTTTGGTGTAACGCTGCCCACCTGTGGAAATCAGAGGACACTGACCAGTTTTCTGGGATTTAAGAAATGCAGTCTTGACGGGCTGGTGACTCTGGTTGATGCCCCGTACCGGGTATATGACAACACAGTTCAGTACCGAAGATATCTGAGAAGTAAAGCAAAACGAGAGCAGGCTGTATAAAGGAAAGAATGCCCTGTCGGATGTGTGGAAATGCATACCGGCAGGGCCCTTTTTTGCTTTGTACGGATTTTTTATCGTACATATTGCTATGTGCAGAGTTTTGGTATATGGTGAGGATACAGAAATACACATAGCAGGAGTGATTGACATGAAAAAGTTAACTTGGCTGTCCGTTGAGGATTATGGAACAACAGTGATGGAAATCATTGTGGCAAGTGCAATGAAAGGCTATCTGAGGCGGATGTCAGAGGAAGAAGCTTTGAAAAAGGTGGAGAGTATCATTGAACCAAAGATAATCCAGTTGTTCGGTGAAAGTGGCGCACCGATGCCAGTGCAAAGCCATGTTGATGGGGCAAAGTTCGCTGCGTTCATCGATGAGGCCTTAGCGGATTCGATACGAGAACTGAAAGTGAGGGAAGATGATATGTCCGGAGTCAGTATTGCTGTTTTGCAGAATGTAGAGGGAAAGAGTATGGTGGAGACAATGAGTCCGGAATTCGTGAATTTTATTGGAGATGCATATCGAAGCCTGAAATATACAAATCATTTAGAAAAGCCTTGAAATAAAACTGGAATCGAGTATCCTTAAAATTAGAAAAAATGATATTTAGGGCTTGACGGGGACAAAGTCCCTATGTGCTATACTCGGTTTCAGAAAGGAGGTCGAATGTTATGAGACCAAAAGAAATACAAGAAAAATTAGGCATTGATGCAGAGCGCATAAAACTCTTTAAGCGTGAGAGTATCTTCAAACCAGAACATCCGCCGGTGGGAAACAAGGCAACGGATTATACAGAAGCAGATTTCAAAAATCTGCAGAGGATTGTTGTCCTTACAAAATCTGGCTTAACCTGTGGAGATATAAAAAAACTTCAAGCAGGAGAAATTGATCTTGAACAGGCAATCCGTGAACGGAAGCAGTATATCAATGATGAACTTGAACGAAAGAGGAATGCCTTAGAAATGCTGGATAACCTTCTGGATGACAGCGCAGAATTTGAAACTTTCCAGACGCAGCATTATTGGGACATCATCAGCGAAAAAGAAGCGGCAGGCGAGGAATTTATCGATATCGAGGATATGTATGGGTATCGACCGGTTTCTCTGGAAAGAGCAGTCAAATGTCCTCATTGCGGTCATGAAGAAAATGTTGACCTTGAGGACTTCATGTATGATGAAAGCTCTTACGAAAAAGAAAATGGTATGGGACCGGATCTTGTGTACAGCTTTAATTCTGAAGATTGCTATGAATGTCCAGAATGTGGCCACACATTAAAAATCGAAGGTTGGATTCGGGAATACCCAATGGGAGCGTATGATTCGGAAGATATAAAAGTAGAGGATTGTGGGGGTGATGAAGATGACGAGTGAGGAAAGAGAACTGCTGAAAAGAATGGATGCCGGAGAACTGGACGGCATGGTTGGGGATATGTTTCAGACAGATGGTGGTTCAACTGTCTGGACGATAATTAAAAATGGGATTCCTGTCAGATTTAAGCAGGGACCCGGAGGTAAGTTTTTTAACGGAAAAGAAAATGAACGATACGAGGGAGTTCTTCATACACTTGCAAAATGGATGACTAATGAAGAGCGATTGGACTTTTTGAGAAAATTTGGATGGCTTATCCACGATGCAGCAGTAAATGCTTATAGCGCAAAGTTTAAGCCGAAAAAGTAAGTAAATGACTGCCCGCTGGCGCACTGTGTAGAATCCTACATGGAACGCTGGCGGGCTTCTTTTTTACCCCTGCCCGCATGAACCACAGACAGCACCCCGGAGTGAGCCGAAGTGCAGCTGTGGCTTATGCGGGCCTTTTGTTATGTGGTCAATGAGTTACAAAATCAGATTCCTAAACCATACAAAATCGCTTTCAGTTCCTTTACGGTGCGGGTAAGAATTTCCTGTTCCGTTGTATTGCAGTCCAAAAGCAGACGGTGAATCTCAGAATCTGCAGTAGATGCCGAGTGCGTCAGACTGTCTACGAGAAGGTCATCTGCAGATACATTCAGTGCATTTGCGATATCAACCAGGGTATCCAGGCTGGGACGGTTGATAGCAGTTTCGATAACACTGATGTGTTTACGGGTCATGTTAAGTTGTTCACCGAGCGCCTCCTGTGTGATACCAATTTGTTTGCGGGCATTTGAAATACGCTTGCCCAAGGCTTCATAGTCAATAGCCATGTGTTCCTCCTTATGTTTTCCCGCATAAGGCTGGTACGATTATCCCGCAGAGAAAAATACATAGCAACTGAATATGAGAGATTTTTAAGACCGCAAAATGCCACACCCCTATCTGCTGTGTGGTCTAAGGTCATTTTGCTACCTACTATGTAGCAAAACATGGAACGTGCTACATGATAGGTAGCAGTCAAAATGTCATGCAGCTCTTATAATATAAATGTAGGAAAAGACTGCAAATGAAAGGTAAAGGGAATGACAGGCAAAGAGGAAACAGGAATTATCACATTATATAGTGATGTAGAAGCAACAGCTGTTCGCTGGCTGTGGTATCCGTTCATTGCAGTCGGGAAGATCACATTGCTGCAAGGCGACCCCGGCGACGGAAAGTCTACCATGATGATGAATTTGATTGCAGAATTATCAAAGGGTGGAACTATGCCGGATGGAAAGTCTATTGGAATGCCCCAGAAAGTTATTTACCAGTGTTCGGAAGATGATGCTTCAGACACCATCAAGCCGAGATTGGAAACGTGTGGAGCAGATTGCAGGAATGTGGCTTTTATAAATGAAGAAATGAATAGTGGCTTGACGCTGGATGATGAACGTATCAGAAAGGCGATTATACAATTTCGTCCAAAGTTGGTGGTCATTGACCCGATACAGGCATATCTGGGAAGTGATTCTGACCTTCAGATTGCAGGCAGGGCGAGAAAGCTGATGCAGCGTCTTGGAATGTGGGCATCTGCATATGACTGTGCAGTTGTATTGATTGGTCACCTCAACAAGAAAGAGGGGACAAAAGATCTGTACCGGAGCATTGGTAGTGTGGACGTTGTGGCAGCAGCCAGAAGTGTTCTGCAGATGGAGCATGATCCGGAAAACAAAAATATTCGCATTGTACGACAGATTAAAAACAATCTGGCTCCATCTGATGGAGAGATTCGTTTCTCAATAACGGCCGAGGAGGGTTTTCGATGGCTGGAGTGCAAGATCCCAACTGACCCGGAAGCAGAGTCAGAGCCTCCGAAGTTTGAATCAAAGTCTGAGAAAGCAGCATACCTGATAAAAAAGCTGCTTTCCGAAGGCGATATGAGAGCAAGAGAAATCTATATGCGGATGAGTGACGAAGGCATCAGTCGCAGGACAGCAGAAAATACGAAAAAAGAACTCGGCATCCGAAGTTATCGGAAGATGCGCCAGTGGTTTTGGAGCATAAAGCCGGAAGAATGAGAGGAAGTACATGGGAAACAGTGGAACAGAGTCGGTAGACCGCAAGCAGAAAATCAGAGACAGGTATAAGGGCGTGGATGCTTCTGAATTGGAGGTCATCCCGGCAAAGGCAGTGGAGGGGCTTGGAGAAAGTACCTCTATTCGGCGTGTTGCGGCTTATGTCCGTGTTTCCACTGACAATGACGAGCAGACTTCATCCTATGAACTTCAGAAAAATTACTATACTGAGTACATAAAGGCACAGCCGGGATGGGAGTTCGTTGGAATTTACGATGATGAGGGCATCAGCGGAACTTCGCTGGAACACCGCAAAGGAATGCAGCAGTTGATTGAAGACTGTAAGGCAGGAAAGATAGACTTGGTTCTTACAAAGTCCATCGCCCGTTTTGCCCGAAACATTGTGGACTGCCTTTCGGTTATTGAAACGCTGAAAAATCTTGACCCGCCCGTGGGTGTGAAATTTGAGGCCGACAATATTTATACACTGGACAGCAATGGCCGTATGATCCTGACCATTCTGGCATCTGTGGCTGAAGAGGAATCTCATTCCAAGTCGATTATTATGAACTGGTCTATTGACCGGCGGTTCAGTCGAGGTCTGTTTTTGACGCCGGCATTGTTGGGATATGATCAGGACGAGGATGGAAATCTTGTGGTAAATGAAAGTGAGGCACAGACGGTTAGGGTCATTTATTACCTGTATCTGAATGGCTTTTCCTTTACCGAGATTGCAGAGCTTCTGACCGAGTATGGACGTAAAACCAAGCTGGGAAATACCGAATGGAATCCGGGTACGATAGCTGGCGTCATTGCAAATGAACGTCACTGTGGGGATGTGCTGGCAAGAAAGACTTTCACGCCGAACTTTCTTACACATAAGTCAAAGAAAAATAACAATGACCGGACGCAGTATCGACAGAGGAATCACCATGAGGCGATTGTGTCCAGAAAGGTTTATAATGCAGCTAATCATCTGAGGGCATCTCGCAACTATACAAGAAAAAATAGGCCGTTGCCGGTTCTGAGTGTGGTGGATGATGGTATTCTTCGAGGATATGTACCTTTTGATAAGGACTGGACTGGTTTCTCGGCAGAGGAATACCGGGAGGCTTCTGAAAGTGTAATGCAGGAAGAGCAAGAGAATACCGCAGAGGTCATGAACCGACTGAATCTATCGGGATATGAGGTAGTACGGGCTCAGTATTTTTCTACACTACAGAACCCGGCGATGACAATCTCCAATGGTAAGCTGCGGTTCAATACTTCCTGTTTGAAAAAGTTTGAAGATGTGGAGTATGTGGAACTGCTTCTGAACTCGGTTGACCGCTGTGTTGCGATTCGGCCATGCGAAAAGGGCAATCCGAATGCTATTCACTGGGGAAGGCTGAAAGAGGGCCGCTGGTGTGCAAGCACACTTGGCTGCCGTGGCCTGTCTAAGACACTTTTCGACATTATGGAATGGGAAGAGGGTTTGAAGTATCGTTTCCGGGGGCAGTTTGTGGAACAAGGGGACAATAAGCTGATGCTTTTTGAACTGGATGAGCCGGAGATGATCAAAATAGAGGAAGTCGTTCTGCCACCGAAAGAAGAGGAAGCCGAGGAAAAAACGGTCAAACAGACGATTTACATTTTCCCACCAGAATGGGCGGGAACTTTTGGACAGCCAATCACAAGTATTGCACAGGTTGGCATTTTGCAGCAGGAGCATTATGCAGGAAACTGGGATGTACTCCGGCCGGCAGCAGAAATTAAAGAAATGAATACATTTACCGCAGATGGTCTGAATGCATTGCTCCATGAGGCGGAAGAAATAATGGAAGGATGGACCGACACGAATGAATGAGGAACACACAAGCATTGCCCCATCAGCGGAGCAGGCAGAAAATGAAAGAGATGCACGAGCGGAGGAATTACAGAGTACCTTTTCGTATGATGGATATCAAGTTGTGCGAAAGGAGTTGTTTGCACATCTTCGTGATCCTGCAATCGTAATCCGTAAGGATAGTATCACATTCAACACAGCCTGCATCACAGGTCTGGAGGATGTGGTTTATGTACACGTCATGTTCAATAACGATTTGAAGCGTATTGTTGTGCGTGGGTGCGATGAAAATGACAAGGATGCTCTGCGCTGGTGCATTGCAAAGCCGGATAAGCGTAAGAGCAGGAAGATGAGCTGCAAGCCCTTTGCGGAACTGGTCTATAAAGAAATGGATTGGGATAGTGAATGCAGATATAAGGTGCTGGGGTACAGGATTACCTTTGAGGGGGAAACTCTGTATGTTTTTGACCTGCTTGTGCCAGAGATTTTTCATGATGGGCAGAAGCGAAAGAAAGGAACAGTGGCAGAACAGCCAGCTGATCAGGAGACTAAATCTGTGAATACTCGGAAGGGATTTTACCCGGATGATATTGCAGGTACTTTTGGCGTGCCTGTAGAAGAACATCTAAGAGAATCCGAAGTCCGGCAGATGGATGGCTATGTATCAATGGGAGTTTTGACAGGAAGGACAGTCCCCGATACCGGGCTTGATTAAAAATGATTTTACAATACCAAGGGGGAAGTGCGCCCTTTTTTGGAGGTGAGAAGATTGCAGGAAAAAGAACAGAAATGGTACTCCGGGATGCTGGGAGTGACATTCAATGCGGAGGAAGGACGAATCACCATCTTCCGCAGCACACTGGAGGTACTTGGATGGCCGACACATTACCGATTTCTGTACAACAGGAAGATGGGACAGATTGCAGTACAGGCATGTAAGGCAGAGGATGCCGGGGCGCATCGGGTGACAAGGCTGAATGAAACAAACAGCTGCGAGATTAAATGTGTGGCTTTTTCCAGAATGATTTATCGAGATGCACATTGGAGCATGAAAAGGTCATACAGGCTGGTTGGAAGATTATTCTCCGAACAGAACCTTGTGAGTTTTCCTGTTTCAGATGCGATTCCGATAGAAAACGGAAAAATGCTGGACGAGGCTGTAAGCCCCACAGTTGCCCCACGTCGGGCAGAAGCCAGCCCGTCGCAAAACAATCCCAGTTCGGCAGTAAAAGCCGACAGAGGGGCTGTCTGAGGGGCGTGTGGGCAAGGCGGCAGAGAGACGGGAATTAAGCTGCCAACTTGGTTAGAATCCAGCCTGCTAAGGAAACGCAGCCAGCAGGATAGGAAACGCCGGGGCAGGGAAATAAGTGATTTTTCTCACTTATCTCAATAAAAAAGTGATTATAATCACTTGTATAGAAATGGTAAATAAGTGAGTTTTTCTGTCACCCCATGATAATTACATAAAACGAAATAAGTGAACATAATCACTTATGAACCCAGAAAAGTGAATAAAATCACTTATAAGCGAAAAAGTGAGCTTTTTGAAAATTAAATAGAAAAATGAATCTCTTGGAGCTACTGATCTGATGGTCGGTAGCTCTTTTCTTTTTGCCTAAAAATGAGTGGAAAAACCGAAAATGTACCTACATAAGACGAAAAATGGACATTATACTCCACCATGTTGCTATTTTTCCGGCGAATTAGAGGTGATGAAACTACGACAGCCACACGCAGCACTTCGACCGTTCTAGGCTTCGGTCAGGAGCCGGATGTTGAGGCAGATGATCCGGCGGAGGACATCGACTTCGATGAGATGCTGGAGCGCATCCACAAGGGTCTGTGCGAGAAGGTCATTCTGGCAGTTCTGAAGGCACAGGCAGGTTAAGGCTGGATTCCGTGGGAGGAGTAAGGCAAAAGAAAAAGCCGCCAGTGAAGGCGGCAAAAAATCACTTGTTGATTTGTTCGATGAGATAGTCTAAGTCTGTTGAGTATAGAGGTTTAACACCTTGACTGTACAAATTGAGGTAATGTTGGCATTCATCAACGATTTGTTTGCTGTTTTTCTCGATAATGTCGTGAATCAGTGTTGCGAAGCTGTTCCCCTCCGTGCGGTAACGAACAAGATACTGCTTTGTAACGGGAAACATTTTTATGTAATGTAGTCCGTGACGATTTTTTGGTCTTGTCTGCGGACGAGGAGGCAGAGCAAAGTACTGATCTTTGGGTGCCGATGCGGGAATGTTTGAACGAATGGGAACAGCAAAGTCATAGCAGGCCTCCTTGTATTTTAAACGGACAACTAACACATAAGGTCTGGTTGATTTCTGTAGTACCTCTGAATCGCCGGTGTATTTGAGCAACAGCGCATTATTTATTGTAACGAGTTTCATGACTGGTTTTCCTTCCTAAAAAAGAAGAGCCTGCCTTTCGGCAAGCCCTTCCTACACGTAAGCGATATTCTACGCTTTGCAGCACCCCGTCGCTTGCGGAAGCTAAACATACACGTTCATCATATTCTAGCCGTGATGACCGACAAGCCATTGGCTCACTTATAGTATACTCAATAATTGCCGAAAATGCAACGGGTTCAAAAAATAATTTTTAGGAGTTGATATTATGCCGTACAGACCAAAGACGCCGTGCCATCATCCCGGCTGCCCGGATATGGTGGAACCCGGCCGGCTCTACTGTGAGAAGCACCTGCCTCTCCAGCCAGAAACTACCCGGCCGGCAGCAAAGCGTGGATATAACAGACGTTGGCAGAAAGCACGGAAGTCGTATCTCGAAGCACATCCGCTCTGTGTGCAGTGTGCCAAGCAAGGCAAGTATGTCCGGGCAACAGTGGTGGATCACATCATTCCGCACCGTGGTGACCAGAAACTTTTCTGGGACCAGAACAACTGGCAGTCGCTCTGCAAAAGCTGCCACGATAAAAAGACGCTGACCGAAGACATCAACCCGACCTACACCTACTGAAAAAGCAATGTTCAAAGCTTGGCTGCATGCCAATATTGACGTATACTGAAAGCGGAGGACAATACTATGGTTGATATCAAAGAGTGGAGACAAGAGTACGGTATCACGCAGCAGGCTTTGGCTAAGGCTTCCGGATTGGATGTGCGATGGATTCAAAAGGTGGAAGCTGGAGACATTGACATCAAGAATGTAACAGTGAAGAGATTTACCCTTTTGATGAAAGAAATCAGCAATTTATCGGAGCAGTCGAACGTCCCATGCAAGATGCAGAATCAAGTGGAAACGATAAACGGAACCTATAAAATGGTTTCAAAGCTTTTGAAGGAGGAATTGGCATGAGTGGAGTGGCAACTCTTAGCAATGAGAAAAACTATACCTTTTCTTCCGGACGAAAGCGGAGATGGATGCCTACCACGACATGAGCCGCAATCCGGAGGGATTGGACGGCAGCGGAGATCGAGTAGCAGAGAAGCCGCTTCTGCAGCGTCTGGCAGGTCATCGAGGAAGCGGAGCTGGTCGATGAATACGAGGTCTGGAACAAAGGCAAAGTCGCCGGAGAAGATCGATGGTATCGTCGCTGCGATCATGGCACTGGACCGTTGCATCCGAAATGAAGGGCAGCAGAGAAGCGTCTATGACGAACGTGACATGATCGTTTTCTAATCGACAAAATATTTGTTTTTGCACCTCTTGACTTTTCTTTCTTTCTCTCTTACAATGAGAAAGAAAGAAGAAAGAAACGAGAAAGAAAGGAGCAGAAGATGTTAGCATTCGAGAACCAGAATATCGAATTTAAGCAAGAGTATGTCCCTGACATCCGAAAAGAGGTGATGGGATTTGCAAATGCAGAGGGCGGCACGGTTTATGTTGGTGTCAGAAAAGATGGATCAGTTTTAGGTATCGGCGATCCTGATGGGGTAATGCTCCAAATCGTAAATTCTTTGAAAGACTCCCTGGCACCAGACATAATGCCGTTTGTTAGAGTCAACACAGTTGAAATAGAAGAGAAGCAAGTTATCGAAATTGATGTGACAACCGGAACGAATCGACCGTACTATCTCCGTGAAAAAGGTTTGAAACCTGGCGGTGTGTATGTAAGAAAAGGAAGTTCTACACAGCCAATGACTGAGGAAGGAATCCGGGAGATGATTCTCCAAAACAGCGGCAGGTCTTTTGAACTGTGTAGAAGTATGAAGCAGGAATTGACGTTCTATACTCTCCAAACAGAGATGCAGAGAAGGTCGATTGAAATCGGGCCATCGCAAATGCGAACTCTCAAACTGATCGGTGAAGATGGCCTGTATACAAATCTTGCGCTGTTGCTATCGGATCAGTGTGAGACAACAACGAAAGTTGCTCTCTTTCAAGGAACGGACAAAGAACTATTCCGAGATAGAAAGGAGTTCACAGGATCTATTTTGAAGCAGCTTGAAGATGTATATCAGTTTATTGATTTAGTCAACAAAACGAAAGCAACATTTTCGGGGCTGGATCGAACTGATTGGAGAGATTATCCGGAGGAAGCTGTAAGAGAGGCTTTGTTGAACAGCATCGTTCATCGCGATTACTTTTTTAGTGGAAGCAATCTGGTCAATGTCTATGAGGACAGAATTGAATTTGTTTCTCTTGGAGGTCTTGTATCTGGTTTGGAGCTGAAATCCATTTTTCTTGGCGTTTCACAATCGAGAAATCCAAATCTTGCGGCTGTTTTCTACCGCATGAGATTGATTGAGAGCTACGGCACAGGAATCGGAAAAATCGAACGTGCGTATAAAACTTGTCCATTTCAACCGGAGTTTGAAACGGCAAAAGGAGTTTTCCGTGTGACACTTCCGAATAGGAATGAGGAACAAAACAATGAAGTGCAAGTGTCGGATAATGCGGATGAGGATATTTCGCTGAATGAGCAGAAGCAACTTATTGTTCAATATGCACAGGAAAATGGCAGCATCACAAGAAAAGAAGTAGAGGATTTGATTGGCGCAGGAACAACGAAGGCATTCCGACTGCTTAAAGAACTTTGCGAAGCAGGAAAACTTGAGCAAAAAGGAAACGGAAGGCTGAGTACCTACGTTACCAAATATGATATGGACGTCTTCTGATGGAAAATTGTAAAATTTAGCACCAAATAAGATGTTGAATTTGGCACAGCTAAGCGGTATAATAAAGACAGAAACCAAGAAAGGGGGCTTTATTATGCCGAACATCAAACCGATTTCTGATTTGAGAAATTATGCGACTGTTCTCGAAACCGTTCAGGTTGGAAAGCCTTTATATCTGACTAAAAATGGGCGTGGCTGTTATACAGTCATGAACATTGATGAGCAGGAAGAGCAGAGAGAAAAGGCGGAAAAGTATGATCGGATGCAGGCACAGCTTCGCCTGATGTGTGAGCTGGCTGAGGGCAGAAGATCAGGAGAGGAAGAAGGCTGGATTTCTTCAGAAGATGTAAGAAACCATTTCAGAGCCCGTGCGAATGCAAAGTAAAATCGGCTATTCTCCGAGAGCATTAAAGGACCTTGATGAGATATGGGATTATATCGAGTTTGAACTCTGTAATCCAAGTGCTGCTCAGAATACCGTAGATGGCATCATGGATAAGGTAGATGGAATTGCATCTTTTCCTGAGTCTGGTGCAAAGCTGGTATTTGAAAACGGACTTGATAGTGGGTACCGCTATGTTGTGTTCAAGAATTATCTTGCCTTTTACCGCTTAAGATCAAACAATGTAGTTTATGTTGACCGTGTGATTTACGGCGGCAGAGATTACATGAGAATCCTTTTCCCAGGACTATAATTTAACAGTGAACCCCGTTGGAGAAATCTGACGGGGTATTTTTATTCTGTGGTCGGCAGTTTTGCCACCACGATCAAGGGAAGCCAGAGAGGTATCGGTAGTGCTGTAAAAAAGAATTGGAATATATAAGATGGGAAAGTATAGATCTCTTTTGCGCTTACGAAGCATCGTTTTCATAAATTTGTGTCATTGGATTTATGAATGATGTTTTGCATCCGCATGGCATCCAATACAGAGGCACTTGTGGACAAAAAACGCGAAAAGAGTAGAAATATGTCGATACATAATGAATGAATTTTCAGATACATAGTAGTACAATAGAAAAAGAAGTGAAATATAAATAGTAAAACTAAGGATGAAGATAATATGTCAAAGTATGGCGTTGAACATGAAGGGAAACAGTATGAGGTTGATATAGTTCGCACGGACAGAAAGAATAAGTGGAGTGTTGTTACGGATTTCATATCTGGCAGAGGGAAAAATGTAAAGAGAGAATCATTGCAGAGAGAACTGCAAGAAACAGTAAAAAATTTTGAAGATGTGTATGCAGAGAACATATCTTATTTGATTCAATCCAGGGAAGGAATGTATATTGTTTATCTGGATATAGAAGATGATCTGGACTGGTCGATTACTGATGAGGGAGAAAAAATCCTTGATGGAGAGAAGTTCTGGAAGTTGATGGCGATTGTGAATTCCATGCAGAATAGACCATGTGTGATTCAGCTTGATAAAAAGAAGAAACGACAGTATAACTGCCTTTTGGGAACTGCACTTATTTTAGCAATTGAGAGGCGTGAGGAAGAGTTTGAGAAATGCATTAAAGAAGCAGAAAAATATATAGAGGAACGGGAATATGAAATTACACGAAAATGGAATGCGGAAATCTGCTGTGTGACATTTATTGTCATTTTACTTTTATATAGTTTGGGTCGTGGAATACTGAATAATGACAGTCAGATAAATTGCCTGAATTTTTTGTGGTATGGAGCGATAGGGGTTTTGTTTTCGGTATTGCAACATAATGCTTATATAAATGCGTCATGTACAGCTGGAAAGACACTGCTTATATGTGAAGTTATTTCTAAATATATAGTGGGAATGATTTCATCATTTATTGTTATATATGCTTTTAAAACAGGGATATTTATGACGGGATTTGTAGCTGAAAAACATGAAAAGGAATTTATGCTGCTTTTGGGAATTGTGGCTGGATTCAGTGAACGACTGGCACCGTCTTTAATTGGAAAAATAGAAGGAAAGGAAGGAACAACAGATGAGAAAGAAAATACTGATAATCTCTAATCCAGGAGCAAAGGAAGAGGGTAATTATTGTGCAGGTGTACATAAGGATGTAGAAAACTATAAAAAGTTTTTTATGTCTCCTGATGGTGGGAGCTGGTATCCGAATGAGATAGAATGTATGGAACAACCGTTTAAACCAATGGTGAAGATGAAATTGCGTGAGATGGAAAATCTGGATTTTTCAATTATAATTTTTACAGGACATGGATATTCAGAAGGTGAGGATACATATATCGAACTAAGGCCATCCAATAACTTATCTAATAATATGCGTGTGGATGAGTTAAGACAGCCGGATCAAAAGCGAATTATAATCGTAGACTGCTGTAGAGAAAGGCTGAAACCAACCTCTGAAATAAACGAAGCATATCTGGAACATATTGAGAAGTCATTTTCAATGCGCAGGGATACGAGAACGATTTATGAGAAGCTTATCAGAAGACTGGATGTTATGAATATAGTTATGTATGCCTGTGACTGGGATGAGACTTCAGGGGATGATAGTAGAAAAGGTGGATATTATACATCATCTTTATTAAAAGTATGTTCTGAGTTTATTGAGAGATGTAAGGGGGAGCCCAAATCCTGGTATTTACCTGCGCCAAAGGCACACGAAATGTCTAAACCGTATGTAAAGAGACTGAAGTCAGATCAGAATCCGCAAATTGAGAAACCGCGGAGTGGAGAATATTTGCCGTTGGCGATTTTTAGGGGAAGCGAAGATTTGTAATAATTGGTTTGAAAATTTATAATTTTACGGGAGATGATTTCCAAATTATGCAAAAGAGATACCAGATTTTTATAAGCTCGGCGTATAAGGATTTGAGTGAATAGCGTCAAAAAGTTATGTAAGATTGAGAATCTGCTGACATATTGTGATTGTATTTGCAGAAAAGATAAGATAAAATATTACTGAAGAGGCGTTGAAGTGTTGAAGCGTATATGCGTTTGAAGAAAAATCTGGCTACTTCAGTCAAATAATAGTGCTCATGTAATTCTGCATGAGCATTATTTTTAATAATATATAATATAATAAAAACATAATGAATAAACATTAATTTTTGACGATAAAATAAACATGCAATTATAATCAAACAGTAGTACAATATATAACAAAGACTATATCTGGGAGAAAATATAGAAAATGCTGAATCTGAAAAATTTTATAAAACAGGAAATAAAAAATCCATATACAGTAAACTGGAAATTATATATAAGTATTTTAGTTGTATCGGGAGCAGGGATATTATTCAGCTGTTTGTATGAAGGATGCATGGATGATAAGATCATGAGTGTGATCAGTAATCTTGCATTGGGATGTTTCGCATCAGCTGCGGTTGCTTTATGGATTGAAATTGCGAATGTGAGGGAAAAGAATAAAAAGGCGGGGATTGTATATCAATCTATATATTCTGATCTTATGTATCATATAGGAGATTATGTGTCTTGTTGGGCGAGACTATGTGTGGTAGCTTACAAGGATATTGATTACCATAAAGA
The DNA here is from genome assembly GCF_033096465.1 of Blautia luti. NCBI lineage: Bacteria > Bacillati > Bacillota > Clostridia > Lachnospirales > Lachnospiraceae > Blautia > Blautia luti. The sequence goes on from NZ_AP028156.1 coordinate 1,633,556, forward strand.
AAAGCATACATGGAGAGAGTGGTATGAACTGACCAGAAAGCGATTTTATGAATGTGATGAACAAAGGCAGAAGCAGCTTATGGACTTTTTTGTAGATCAATTAGCATACTCTGTAAAAGAGACAAAGAAGTCCGTAGAGAAAATATTGGAACAGAGATATATTCTGGAAATAAATGATGTGTTTAACCACAAAATGCAAACAATTCTGGAAGATTACAGATTCGAATTCTGGGCGGCAGAACTGGATTTAGACAGACAGAAGGAAAAAAAGGATATTGAAGATTTCTGGAGGGATTTTGATGCGATATCCGGAGACATCCAGAATTATATCCGTAATTGGGCAGATATTCGTTATTATAATTATTATAGATTTATGCCGAATAAATTTGGAAATGATACAAGTGAAATTCTGGATGCGATTAAGCGAAGTAATGTAGATTAATGAAGTAAATCCCCCAAATCCCACCTTGCCATATCCAATAATTCTGCTATAATAAAAAAGATAATAAACAGCACATACACTACAAAAGTGGAAGCCTTAAATCGTCGCTTTGTCGCGTTTGGGGAGAGAAGCGGACATACAGGAGAGGGTCATTTCGCCTGAAACATGGCGAAATGGGCTTTTGTACGCTTTTTCGGGAAAATGACAGATAAGTAGAGAACATCAGATAAGAAAAGCATCGAGCTGAATGGAAGATTCAGCCCGGTGTTTTTTTGTTGCAGAAAATTGCGATAAATGCCAATCATACCAGGCGTGCCTGTTTATAAGAACAATGTCCATAAAAGGAAGGAGCATTTATGAATAATTTAACATCACTTTTTTTGTCCCAGTCTTATAAAGATACCTGGGATGATTATAATCGTTCACTGACATCGGAGACATTTCCGCAGTGGGATTATATTATTCTGACTGCTTCTGATGAGAATCAGGCAGCAGGGTACAGAAGTCAGATTGAATCAAGAAAGGATTTTCTGCCGTCCGGAACACATTTCGCAGTGATACCGGATGAGGGAAATGTCCGGGTAGGATCAGGCGGAGCTACCTTGTCCGTGCTGAGATACATTCAGAAAAGAGAGACAGAACGCAGGAGAGTGCAGGAGGGATCACAGGCAGAGGATGAAGTTTTTGATGGACTGAGGATCCTGGTGATCCATTCCGGAGGGGACAGCAAGCGTGTGCCTGCCTATTCTGCGCTGGGCAAGCTGTTCAGTCCTGTACCGCACAAACTGCCAAATGGCAGATCGTCTACTCTGTTTGATGAGTTTCTTATCGCTATGTCTTCCGTTCCCTCCAGGATCCGTGAAGGTATGCTTTTACTTTCAGGGGATGTGCTGCTGCTGTTTAATCCGCTGCAGATTGATTTTTCCGGCAGAGGGGCAGCAGCGATTTCTTTTAAAGAAAACGTGGAAACCGGTAAGAACCACGGCGTATTTTTAAACAGTGAAGATGGAAATGTAAAGAAGTTTCTTCATAAGCAGACGGTAGAAACTCTCCGACAGGCCGGAGCAGTGAATGTCAATGACTGTGTGGATATTGATACAGGTGCGGTAATTTTTTCCGCAGAAGTTCTGAAGGCGCTGTATTTGCTGATTTCTACAGAAGAGAAATATTTCAGGTATGTAAATGACAGGGTGCGTTTGTCTTTATATGGGGATTTTCTTTATCCTCTGGCAGAGGATTCTACCCTGGAGACGTTTTTCCAGGAGAAACCGGAAGGAGAATTCTGCCCGGAACTGACCGAAGCGAGAAAGGCTGTCTGGGAAGCTCTGCGCCCATACCGTATGAAGTTACTTCGTCTGGCACCTGCGAAATTTATTCATTTCGGAACCACCAGGGAGATCCTGAAGCTGATGAACGGCGGTGTGGAGGATTATAAAGAACTGGAATGGAGCAGGAAGGTCAACAGCAGTATTACAGGACAGACAGCAGGATATAACAGTGTACTCTCGGACAGAGCCGTGGTGGGAGAGGGCTGCTATCTGGAAGATTCCTTTGTACATAGCAGGGCTGTTGTGGGAAATGGAGTAATTCTTTCGTATCTGGACATTCATGATGAAGTGATCCCGGATCATGTAGTGCTCCATGGACTGAAGCAGAAGAACGGCAAGTTCGTATGCAGGATTTACGGAGTACAGGACAATCCCAAGGAATCTGTGCTGTTTGGCATGGATCTGGAAAAAAGAGCCGGGGAACTTGGAATCAGCGAGGATGAGCTCTGGGGAAAGAGAGAGCATACCTTATGGCAGGCAGAACTGTATCCGGAATGTGACGGAATTCAGGCAGCAGTGAAGGCGTCCCTGAATCTGTATGAGATTTTCCATAATGGCGGTGATCTGGCGAGCTGGAGAAAGGAAAACAGAAAGTCTCTTTGTTCCGGTTTTCATGATGCAGATGCATCTGCCATCATTGCGTGGAATAAAAGAATGCAGGAACTGGTGCAGATGGATGAGATAGCTAAAGATATCCGTCAGGGAAAACCTGTCCGGGAGGTTACAGACCTGGAGCCTTTGACTAAGATACAGAGAGAATGGATGGAGAAACGTTTGAACAGAGCTGATTTCTCTGAGGCAGTCCGGCTGAATTATTATGTGGGAAGTGCCCTGGGAAGCAGAGAGGGAGATAAATATATCGAAGACAGCTTCCGTACGATCTCTGAACAGATCCTGGCATCAGCCATGAAAAATCTCCAGTATAATGAGAATTGCAGGATCGTCTGTGAAGAACATACCGTGAAACTTCCTCTGCGAGTAAACTGGGGCGGAGGCTGGAGTGATACGCCGCCTATCTGCTGCGAGACAGGTGGTACAGTGCTGAATGCGGCCATCAGCCTGAACGGGGAACTTCCGGTAGAGGTGACACTGGTAAAGATCCCTGAGAAGAAAATCGTTTTCGACAGCAGGGATATGGATGTACATGGAGAATTTGATACCATTGAACCGTTACAGAGAACCGGCGATCCTTATGATTCTTTTGCCCTGCAGAAAGCGTGTCTTCTGGCATGCGGGATCCTTCCGGCGCAGGGAGGAGATCTGTCAGAGATTCTGGAACGTCTGGGAGGCGGCTTCGAGATGCATTCAGAGGTGACCAATGTGCCGAAGGGAAGCGGACTTGGTACATCGTCAATCCTTTCCGCAGCCTGCGTAAAAGCAGTATTTGAGTTTATGGGAATCTCTTATTCTGAGGCAGATCTTTATGCCCATGTGCTGGTGATGGAGCAGATCATGTCTACCGGCGGCGGATGGCAGGATCAGGTAGGCGGTGTGACAAACGGGATCAAATATATCACCAGCACACCGGGACTGAATCAGCAGATCAAGGTGCAGCATATTGAGCTTAAGCCGGAGACCAGACAGGAACTTAATGAACGTTTCTGCCTGATCTACACAGGACAGCGGCGTCTGGCGCGAAACCTGCTCCGTGATGTAGTTGGACGGTATGTGGGAAATGAGCCGGACAGCTTGTTTGCGTTAAATGAGATCCAGAAGGTGGCTGCCCTGATGCGTTTTGAGCTGGAGAGAGGAAATATTGATGAATTCGCCCGGCTTCTGAATTATCACTGGGAACTGAGCCAGAAGGTAGATGCAGGAAGCACTAATACGCTGATCGACCAGATCTTTTTGTCCATAGAGGATCTGATCGATGCGAAAATGGTCTGCGGCGCAGGCGGCGGAGGATTTCTGCAGGTGATACTGAAGAAAGGTATGTCCAGAAATCAGGTGCACAGCAGATTAAAAGAAGTATTTCAGGATAATCCGGTAGACGTCTGGGAGTGTGAGATCATATAGAAATGCAGAATCATACAGAAGAATTATTTGCCGGCAGTGCTCCGGCAGTAGTTACCTCTGAACGTGTGCTGTATACTCCTTCTGGGTTCGCTCGTACTTCCCTGGGATATCTGCAGGAGATCGGGACTCTGAAAGTGCATAGGCCCCATACAGCGGGAAGAAAAAATCTTACTTCTTTTCTGTTTTTCACTGTGACAGAAGGCTGCGGGGAACTGACTTATGAGGGAAAAACCTATGTTTTGAAAAAGGGCGACTGCATTTTTATTGACTGTAGGAAGGAATACATCCAAAGCACCGGCAGGCAGCTGTGGAGTCTGGCCTGGATCCATTTTTATGGACCCAATATGACAGCAATATATGATAAATATCTGGAACGGGGTGGAAGAGTTGTCTTTCATCCCGTTTACATTTCTGAATATCTTGCCCTGCATCAGAGGATTTTTGCCCTGGCGAAATCCGACGATCATATCAGGGATATGAAGATCAACAGTGAACTTGACCAGCTTCTGGTACTGTTGATGAGTGAATCCTGGAACCCGAAAAAGGTAAAGGGTACGAATCTGAAGAAACAGAATGTTCTGCCTATCAAGGAATATCTGGATGTGCATTATCAGGAAAAAATTTCCCTTGATTTCCTGGCAGAACATTTTTTTATCAGTAAATATTATTTGACCCGGGTGTTTAAGGAGCAGTTTGGCACCAGTATTAACAGTTACCTGATGAACAGAAGAGTGACAAGGGCAAAGTTTATGCTGCGCTTTTCCGGGGAAAAGATCGAAGCCATCGGCTACACCTGCGGGCTGGGGGCACCTCATTATTTCAGCCGTATTTTCAAACAGATGGAAGGGATCAGTCCTTCGGAGTACAGGGAGAGATGGCGGCAGGAGAGCAATAATGTGTAAGCAGACTGCAAGATTCTGAATTCAAAGGGAGGAGCAGTTTCTTTAAAATAAACCCAGAAAAATCAACAAAAGAAATTTTATAAAGAAAGATGAGGTTTATTTATATGTCGAAAACTGCTCTTATCACAGGTATCACTGGACAGGATGGTTCTTATCTGGCAGAGCTTCTTCTGGATAAAGGATATGAGGTACACGGGATTGTGCGCCGTTCTTCAGCACCGAATACATCAAGGATCGATCATCTGCTGGATCGTATTACTCTTCATGATGGAGATCTGTCGGATTCTTCTTCCCTGATCCGTATTATCGGTCTGGTACAGCCGGATGAGATCTATAATCTGGCAGCTCAGTCACATGTACAGGTTTCCTTTGATGTACCGGAGTACTCCGGGGACGTGGATGCACTGGGTGTCCTTCGTATTCTGGAAGCCTGCCGTATTCTGGGACTGACGAAGAAGACCAGGATCTATCAGGCATCTACTTCTGAGTTATATGGAAAAGTAGAAGAAGTTCCACAGCGGGAAACTACCCCGTTTCATCCTTACAGTCCTTATGCTATTGCCAAGCAGTATGGTTTCTGGATGGTGAAGGAATACAGGGAAGCGTATGGGATGTTTGCTGTAAATGGTATTTTATTTAACCATGAGTCTGAACGAAGAGGAGAGAATTTCGTTACCCGTAAGATCACACGTGCTGCAGGAAGGATCGCAGAGGGACTTCAGGATCACCTGGAGCTTGGAAATATGGATTCTCTTCGTGACTGGGGTTATGCGAAAGACTATGTAGAGTGTATGTGGATGATCCTTCAGCATGAAACTCCGGAAGATTTTGTAATTGCCACAGGTGAGCAGCATACAGTACGGGATTTCACAGAGAAGGCTTTCGCAGCCAACGGCATCACACTTCGCTGGGAAGGAACAGGCCTGGAGGAAAAGGGATATGATGCACAGACTGGCAAAATGCTGGTGTGCGTAAATCCTGCATGGTTTCGTCCGACAGATGTGGACAATCTCTGGGGTGACCCGACCAAGGCGAAAACAGTGCTGGGATGGAATCCACAGAAAACTACATATGAGGAACTGGTAGAGATCATGGCAAAGCATGACCGGGAACTGGCGAAAAGAGAAAAAGCTGTGAAAGGAGTGCATTGATCATGATGGAAAAGAACGCGAAAATTTATGTGGCAGGACACCGTGGAATGGTAGGTTCTGCAATCGTAAGGGAACTGGAAAGACAGGGATATACAAACATTGTAACATGTACCCATAAAGAACTGGACCTCTGCCGGCAGGATGCTGTGGAAGCATTTTTTGAAGAAGAGAAGCCGGAATATGTTTTCCTGGCAGCTGCGAAGGTGGGCGGCATTGTGGCCAACCAGAATGCACTGGCTGATTTTATGTATGACAATATGATCCTTGAAATGAATGTGATCCATTCTGCATGGAAAAACGGCTGCAAAAAGCTGGAATTCCTGGGGTCTTCCTGCATTTATCCACGCATGGCACCCCAGCCCATGAAAGAGAGCTGTCTTTTGACTTCTGAGCTGGAAAAGACAAATGAAGCCTATGCATTGGCAAAAATTTCAGGATTGAAGTACTGTGAGTTTCTGAACAGACAGTATGGTACAGATTATATTTCTGTGATGCCAACTAATCTGTATGGCCCGAATGATAATTATCATCCTACACACAGTCATGTATTGCCGGCACTGATCAGACGTTTCCATGAAGCGAAGGTAAATGGTCTGTCTGAGGTTACCTGCTGGGGAGATGGCTCACCTCTTCGTGAATTTCTGTATGTAGATGATCTGGCAAATCTTTGCGTATTTCTGATGAATCATTATTCCGGAAATGAAACAGTCAATGCAGGTACAGGTAAGGAACTGACGATCAAAGAGCTGACAGAGCTGGTTGCGAAGGTGATCGGATATGAGGGAGAGATCAAATGGGATCCTTCCAAACCCAATGGTACGCCGAGAAAGCTTCTGGATGTTTCCAAGGCAGAGCAGCTTGGATGGAAATATAAGACGGAACTGGAAGAGGGAATCCGCCTGTCCTATGAAGATTTCCTGAACAATCCAATGCGTGCGGAACGGTAGGCGCCTATGAACATTGTATTATTGTCCGGAGGTTCAGGCCAGCGTCTGTGGCCACTTTCCAATGAGATCCGTTCGAAACAGTTTATCAAGATCTTTCACAGGCAGGATGGAATGCTGGAGTCCATGGTACAGAGAGTTTACCGGCAGATCCGTACAGTAGATCCGGGCGCTGAGATTACAGTGGCAACTTCCAGATCTCAGGTGTCTGCGCTGCACAATCAGCTGGGAGAGAATATCGGGATCAGCGTGGAACCCTGCAGGCGTGATACATTTCCGGCTATTGCCCTGGCGGCGTCTTATCTGCATGATATAAGAGGAGTAAGCCGTAAGGAAGCTATTGTGGTATGTCCGGTGGATCCTTATGTGGAGGTGGATTATTTCAGGGCGCTGGAAGAACTGGGAAATTATGCAGCGCAAAGCGAGGCCAATCTGGTGCTTATGGGAATCGAACCTACCTATCCCAGTGAGAAATATGGTTACATTATCCCTGAGGAAGCGGACCAGGTGAGCAAAGTTTCTGTGTTTAAAGAGAAGCCGGATCAGAGAACAGCAGAAAAATATATTTCACAGGGTGCACTCTGGAATGGAGGAGTGTTTGCTTTTAAACTGGATTATGTATTGAAGCGTGCCCATGAACTGATTGATTTTACAGATTATGAGGATCTGTACAGGAAATATGATTCCCTGAAGAAGATCAGCTTCGATTATGCAGTGGTAGAACATGAACCTTATATAGAAGTGATGCGTTTCAGTGGTATGTGGAAGGATCTGGGAACCTGGAATACTTTGACAGAAGCCATGGACAGTCAGATCGTGGGAGAAGCATTATATAATGAAACCTGCGAAAATCTTCATGTGATCAATGAACTGAATGTTCCGGTTCTCTGTATGGGGCTGAAGAATATCGTAGTTTCTGCCAGTCCGGAGGGGATTTTAGTTTCTGACAAACAGCAGTCCAGCTATATCAAACCGTTTGTAAATACGCTGGATAATAAAGTCATGTTTGCAGAGAAATCCTGGGGAAGCTTCCGGGTGCTGGATGTGGGAGATGACAGCTTGACCATAAAGGTAACCCTGAATCCCGGCCACAGCATGAACTATCACAGTCATGAGCACAGAGATGAGATCTGGAATGTGATCTCCGGGCATGGGAGGACAGTTGTGGATGAACGGGAACAGTCTGTGAAGGCCGGAGATGTGATCTGCATGAAGGCAGGATGCCGGCATACAGTGATCGCAGATACAGAACTTCAGATGATCGAAGTGCAGCTGGGACAGGATATCACAGTGCATGATAAGAAGAAATATGAACTGGAAATAAAATGATAAGAAGAGAAATGACAGCGCAGTATTCGGGAAATTATAGGGATTTCCGGGTACTGCGCTGTCTTACTGTAATAGATATTTTTCAGAAAGATCCGGCAGTTGAATTCCACACCAGATTTTGTATGAAAGAGAAATATAACAGAATTGAAAGTATTTTCAAATAAACAGAGAATACTGGATCAGGTGATTTCCTTGCTATAAAATGCATACCATGGTACAATGGGACACGATAAAAAATAAGGGAGGATTTGACAATGTGTGGAATTGTTGGATATACCGGTAATCATCAGGCAGCGCCTGTTCTTTTATATGGACTTTCGAAACTGGAATACAGAGGGTATGATTCAGCGGGACTGGCAGTCCGTGACGGTGACGGAGAAACAGATATTATTAAGGCGAAGGGCAGACTGAAAGTTCTTGCAGATAAGACCAATGATGGAGAATCTGTTCCTGGAACCTGTGGAATCGGTCATACCAGATGGGCGACTCATGGAGAACCGTCCGAACTGAATGCACATCCTCATATGAGTGATGATGGGAATGTGGTTGCTGTTCATAACGGCATTATTGAAAACTACCAGGAACTGAAGGAGAAGCTGATCCGTAAGGGATATACATTTTATTCATCTACAGATACAGAGGTGGCAGTGAAACTGGTGGACTATTATTATAAGAAGTATCTGGGCACTCCGGTAGATGCCATCAACCATGCCATAGTACGTATTCGCGGTTCCTATGCACTGGCGATCATGTTTAAGGATTATCCGGGAGAAATCTATGTGGCACGTAAAGACAGCCCGATGATCCTGGGAGTAGAGGATGGAGAATCCTATATTGCATCGGATGTTCCGGCAATCCTGAAATATACCAGAAATGTTTATTATATCGGAAACCTGGAAATGGCCCGTGTGAGAAAGGGAGAGATCACTTTCTATAACCTGGATGGAGATGAAATCCAGAAAGAAGCCAAGACGATCGAATGGGATGCAGAGGCTGCTGAGAAAGCAGGATTTGAGCATTTTATGATCAAAGAGATCCATGAACAGCCGAAAGCTGTAAAGGATACGCTGAATTCCGTGATCAGAGAAGGTGCGATTGACCTGTCAGATGTTGGGCTTACAGATGAAGACATCAGGGATATCAGCCAGATTTATATTGTTGCCTGTGGTTCTGCGTATCATGTAGGCATGGCAGCACAGTATGTATTTGAAGATCTGGCAAGAATTCCGGTGCGTGTAGAGCTGGCATCAGAATTCCGTTACAGAAATCCGATCCTGGATCCTAAAGGACTGGTGATCATTGTAAGTCAGTCCGGCGAGACCGCGGACAGTCTGGCTGCATTAAGAGAGTCTAAGGAAAAGGGACTTCGCACACTGGGAATTGTTAATGTGGTAGGTTCCTCTATTGCAAGAGAGGCAGACAATGTATTCTATACTCTGGCAGGTCCGGAAATCTCCGTAGCTACCACGAAGGCATACAGTACCCAGCTGGTAGCTACCTATGTGCTGGCAATACAGTTTGCCAAAGTAAAAGGAACAATCTCCGAAGAAAAATATGAGGAGCTGATCAGAGAACTGCAGATCCTTCCGGACAAGATCAGAAAGATCATAGAGGATGATAAAGAAAGGATTCAGTGGTTTGCAGCGAAACAGGCCAATGCCAGAGATGCGTTCTTCATAGGAAGGGGAATTGACTATGCCATCAGTATGGAAGGCAGCCTGAAGATGAAGGAAGTCAGCTATGTGCATACAGAAGCATATGCTGCCGGAGAACTGAAACATGGAACCATTTCCCTGATTGAGGATGGAACTCTGGTGATCGGTGTGCTGACCCAGGATCATCTGTATGAGAAAACCGTCTCTAATCTGGTAGAATGCAAGAGCCGTGGGGCATATCTTATGGGACTGACCACATTTGGACACTATAATATAGAAGATACAGCTGATTTCACAGTCTATATTCCGAAGACAGATCCTCATTTCACCACTTCGCTGGCAGTGGTCCCGCTGCAGCTGCTGGGATACTATGTCAGTGTAGCCAAGGGCCTGGATGTAGATAAACCGCGAAATCTGGCGAAAAGTGTTACAGTTGAATAACAGTGAAAAAACAGGCAGGTATGGAAAACCTGCCTGTTTTTGTTTATAACTGAATACCAGGATAAAAAAGCTTTAGAGCGTGTTTGGCAAGTAAGTAATCTTGTAGAATTATCGGGAAAATTGCCATAAATTGAAGGGGAATATCTTGACAATTGTATATAAAAATGTTTTAATCTTAAAGATGGTATGTTAACATAGCTGTCTGAACGAGAAATTCAGCTATGTATAAAGCATAACAAAGGAGGAGTGATAGAATATGTCCAGAGAAGGTATTTATGACATACATTGTCACATAGTACCAGGAGTGGATGATGGTTCAGCTAATTATGAAGAAACAAAGAAGCTGTTGCGTATGGAATATGATCAGGGAGTTCGGAATATCATTGCAACTCCTCATTTCCGGTTTCGAATGTTCGAGACACCTTTGAGTAAGGTCAGAGAACAGTTTAAACTTGTACAGCAGGCGGCAGCAGAAATCGGTGATGATTTTAATATTTATCTTGGATGTGAATTTCATGCCAATATGGAGATGGTTCGGATGCTGCGGGAAGGAGAGATTACTTCGATGGCAGGTTCCAGATACGTTCTGGCAGAATTTGGAGGAAGCTCAGAGGCGTCTTACATAAAGGAACGTCTGTACAGTCTGCTGGCCAGCGGTTATAAACCAATAGCTGCACATATTGAGAGATATGAGGCAACCCGCTCTGATATTGACTTCGTAGAAGAACTGGTAGATATGGGTGCTTATATGCAGATCAACGCAGACAGTATCATAGGTAAAGAAGGATTCGGAACCAAAAGATACTGTAAAAAGCTAATGAAATATGACCTGGTGCATTTTGTAGGGTCAGACTGTCACAATCTGACAAGCCGTGTATCCAGAATCGGTGAAGCTTACAATTACGTATCAAAAAAAATGGATGAAGCATATGCTGACCATTTATTTATAGAAAATCCCCGGAAGATTCTGGCGGATGCGAAAAAAAGGAAGGAAAGATAGAGCAAAATGGAACAACAGAATTTGCAAAACAATGACGAAATTGAAATCGATGTACTGGAGTTATTCCACGTTCTGCTGGACAAGATCTGGGTGATCATTCTTGCCGGTGCAGTGGCTGCTCTTGCGGTTGTTGCAGCAACGATTTTATTCATCACCCCACAGTATCAGTCAACAACCAAAATGTATGTGCTGAGCAAACAGGACAGTAATACTCTGACCAGCCAGGATATGCAGACCAGTTTGTCACTGACGAAAGACTATGCAGAACTGATCAAAAGCCGTACAGTTACAGAAGGAGTTATCACCCAGCTGAATCTTGATATGACACATGAGCAGCTTTTAAGCAAAATGACAGTAGATTCTGCAACAGATACCCGAATCCTTTCAATTTCCGTACGTGATGCAGATCCATATGTGGCATGTGAGATTGCCAATGCGATCCGTGATGTGGCAGCAAACCATATTAAGAATGTAATGGATATTGATGCTGTAAATGTGGTAGAAACTGCCAATATTCCGGAAAACAAGATCAGCCCAAGTGTTAAAAAGAATGGTATGGTAGGAGGCATTGCCGGAGTTGCCATTGCAATAGCGATCATTCTGATCACTTATCTGTCTAATGATACGATCAAGACTCAGGAAGATGTAGAACGATATCTTGGATTAAGTACACTGGGAACGATCCCTATGTCTGAAGCAGATCGCAAAAATAAGAACAAGAAGAAACATAAGAAGCAAAAAAGGAGTAAAGGAAGAAGGTAAATCATGAAAGAAGTCAATATATATCGTCCGGAACTGGATTACAGTGCCAATGAATCTTATAAATCTTTGCGTACGAATCTCCTTTTCTGCGGAGAAGAGAAAAAGGTAATTGCAGTCACGAGTTGTACCCCTAATGAGGGAAAGAGTACAGTTTCTCTGAATCTTGCCCTGTCTCTGGCTGATTCCGGGAAAAAGGTACTGATGATCGATGCGGACCTTCGTAAATCCGTGCTCGTGGGAAGAACAGAAGTAGATGGTGAGGTAAAGGGATTGTCACATCTGCTGTCTCATCAGGAAACCATTGAAAATGTTATTTATTCCACGAATATTCCGAGATTTCATATTATTTATGCCGGAAAGATACCGCCGAACCCTGCCGAACTTCTTGGAGGGGAATACTTTAAACGCGTCCTGACAGCTGTTAAGAAAGTATACGACTATGTGATCGTAGATACTCCGCCGCTGGGAAGTGTAATTGACAGTGCCGTTATTGCCGATGAATGTGATGGTTCTATTATGGTTATGGAGTCAGGAGCAATCAGCTACCGGTTTGCACAGGAAGTAAAGGAACAGCTGTCGAAATGCAACTGCCCGATCCTGGGAGTGATCCTGAATAAAGTAGACATGAGTAAACAGGGACATTATGGACATTATTATGGTAAATACGGTAAATATTACGGTAAATACGGTAAATACGGAAAAGAGAATGAAAAAACTCAGTAAGGAGCAGCTGTTATGGCAAAGAAATGGATTGTAATTATGCTTGTAGCCTGTATTGGACTGGGAGGAGGTCTGGTGTATATCAGACAGGAGTCAGACAGTCAGGCACCGGAGATCAAGTGTACTGATCAGGCAGAAAATGAATATGATCCGTCCATGAGCGATACGGATCTTCTGAAAGGTATGATGGCAACAGATGATAAAGATGGTGATGTTACCTCATCTCTTACTGTAGAATCTGTTTATGAAGTTGATGATTCCAATGTTGTTGTAACATATGTAGCTAAGGACAGCGCTAACAATATTGCGAAGTTTAAACGTGATATGCAGGTGAATCCTGATGAAATGAAAAAGAATACCAATTCACAGAAAACTTCTGACAATGAAGATGGAACTGCTCAGGCAGAGCCAACATCTGTGCCGGTCGAAGATGTGGAGACAGGAGAAGCGCCTTCAGATGCTCAGACTCAGACAGAAGAAGAGAATCTGACACCGACACCTGAACTGACACCAGCTGCATCTGATGAGGCGGCAGCAGCTGCTAAGCAGCAGGAAAGTGCAGCAGATGCCATGCCTGCACAGAATCCAAAGGTATATCTTACAGATTATTATGTGAAAGTACCGGTAGGTACTTCTCTGAATCTGCTTTCTTATGTAAAAGAAATTAAAGATGACAAAGATGATACTTATGAACTGTGGCGCAGGGTACAGATTAATGGTGAGGTGAATACGGCAGCAGCAGGTACATACACATGTACGTTCTGCGTAGTTGATACAGATGGAAATGCATCTAATAATGCAGAACTTACAGTAGTAGTTGAATAAAGATTCATGGATAAGATCCTGAAAGGGTAAAAGATGAGAGTAAAATCAAAGAAACAGGACAGACTGCCAGGAATTATTATTTCTGTGATCATGTTTGTTCTTGAACTTGCATTTATGGTGCTGCTTTTTTATACGAAACTTATTTCAGTAAAGTATATTGGCATTATTGCAGTAGTGCTGCTGATCATGCTGTTGCTCATATATGTGCTGGTAAGAAAAATAAGAAAGAACGTGCGGTTTGCTATTGGTGTTGTACTTGCTATAATAGTTGCGTCGGTTCTTGGAATAGGCAGCTTTTATATTTATAAGACTGTTTCAGCACTGGGGAATATTACCGGTGTGAATAAAGAAACAACTGAAGTAAATGTATATGTAAAACAGGATGATGCAGCACAGAGTCTGTCAGATGCGTCTTCCTATACATTTGGTATTATGGGAGAACTGGACAGGGATAATACAGACAGTGCGCTGGATCAGATTTACAACCAAATCGGAAATGATATACAGATCAATGAGTACGATGGTCTGACCTCACTGGCAGACAGTCTGAATAATGGCACCTGCGGAGCAATTGTGTTGAACAGGGCATATCTGGATGTGCTGGATGAGATGGACAATTACAGTTCATTTTCTTCTCAGATACGTCAGATCGCATCGCTCCAGGTAGAATCTCTGGTACAGAGAAAAGATGCGTCTGCTCAGAACAGCACAGAAACATCAGACAGCAGTGCACAGTCATCAGACCAGAAAACTGCAAATGAAGATGGAGTAACCGATGAGGTTTATACTGTTTACGTAAGCGGAATTGATACAAGAGGGGCAATGACTTCTTCAAGCCGCAGTGACGTTAACATTATTCTTACGATCAATGCCAGAACCAAGCAGATCCTGATGATATCCACACCAAGAGATTATTTTGTACCGTTATCTATTTCCAATGGTGTGCCGGATAAATTAACTCATGCAGGTATTTATGGAGTTAATGTCAGCATGGATACTCTGGATATGCTGTATGACATCAATATTAATTATTATTTCCGTCTGAATTTCGGCGGATTTATCAAGATTATTGATGCTCTGGGCGGTATTACCCTAAATTCTGATTACGATTTTGATTCACAAAATGAAACAGGATATCATTTTAACAAAGGCGAGAATCACGTAAACGGAGAACAGGCACTGGTGTTCAGCCGTGAACGTTATGCGTTTAAAGAAGGGGACCGTCAGAGAGGACGTAACCAGATGGCAGTAATTCAGGGAGTTGTAGATAAAGTAACACAGCCGTCTTTCCTGAAAAATTATCTGTCAGTTATGGACAGCCTGGACGGATGCTTCGAAACCAATATTCCATATGATCTGATCGCTTCTCTGGTTCGTAAGCAGCTGGATGAAGGTGGCAGCTGGCAGGTATTATCCTACAGTGTAAATGGAACAGGAGATACTCAGAAGCCATATTCCATGAGTGCGAAAGCTTATGTCATGGTTCCGGACCAGACAACTGTGGATAAAGCAAAAGTATTAATGAAGAAAGTCAGAGAAGGATTCCAGTTATCTGACGCAGACGTTGCCCGTTAGGGCAGCGTCTTTTTTCTTTAGAGACAAAAGCTCCTGAGGTTGCCGATGCATTTAAGCAGGTCAATGAAGGAAAAATGGACAATTATTGATCCGATCAGTATTGATAAAGAAAACAAAATTATCAAAGTTGCGTTAGAAGATCACTGCTACTTCTCAATTATTTCTGATGAAGTAAAAACAGCTGAATAAGAGTAAATGAAAAAGGCGATGCATTCACACAGAATGCCCACCTTTTTTCTTTGCATTCTTCTCTTTCCACGCCTGTATGAATTCCAGCTGTTCCTGGTCGGAGATCTCCTGTGAGGCGGCGTCGTTGCCGGCGGCTGCACAGCAGAGCAGGATGAAACCCTGCAGTAAAAAGAAGATAAGGATCATCAATGCGATCATATAGGTTTACCTCCCTGTTGAAACGATAGTTCCAGTATGTACAGATCAGAAACACTTTATACAGTTTATGTGAAAAAATACCGGGAGATAACAAAAGATGAAGAACCCGAATAAATTAGAGTAAGAACTTGCTGCTTTTTATCCGGAGGTTTTATGGGAAATTTGTCTGATGCAGAATATACAGGGAAGGGGATCGGTGTCTGTGTTATGGATACAGGCCTGTTTCCTCATATAGACTTTGCAGGGCGGATCTGGGTATTCCGGGATTTCGTGAGAGGGCAGAAACAGCCTTATGATGACAATTCCCACGGTACCCATGTGTGCGGCATTATAGGAGGAGACGGAACAGCATCGAGGGGACGGATCAGGGGAATTGCACCGGGATGCGGATTTATTGCCCTGAAAGTGCTGGATGGGCTTGGAAACGGCAGAAAAGAGGATGTACTGCAGGCTATTGAATGGATATTGAAAAACAGAAAAAAATACGGGATCCGGATTGTTAACATTTCGGTGGGAACAACCTGCAGGACGAAAATGGACCACAAAATCCTGATAGACGGGGTAGAAAAATTATGGGATCAGGGACTGGTGGTAGTAGCAGCAGCGGGAAATCAGGGTCCCAGGCCGGGAAGTGTTACGGCACCGGGAAGCAGCCGTAAGATCATTACCGTAGGATCCAGTGATCTGCTCACAGGCAGATCGGCTATTTCCGGAAGGGGTCCTACGTTTGAATGTGTATGTAAACCTGACCTGGTGGCACCGGGCAGCAAAATACGTGCCTGCGCCCCTGGAGTGGACTTTCCTTATGGGGTCAAAAGCGGCACATCTATGTCTACACCGCTGGTTTCCGGTGCAGCAGCACTGATGCTGGAAAAAAATCCAGCCCTTACAAATCTGGAAATAAAGATGAAGCTGAAAGAAAGCGCCAGGGATATGGGACTGCCCAAGAATCTTCAGGGCTGGGGGGAACTGGATCTGGAGCGTTTTATGAAACTGTGAAAAAATTATCACTTTAATGTGCAAAAGCATTGACGAACCAGAGGATTTCAGATACAATAATATTCAAATGAGCCAATAGCCAAAGAGGAGGACATATATGAAAAAAATTCAGATGCAGACACCACTTGTGGAAATGGACGGAGATGAGATGACCAGAATCCTCTGGAAGATCATTAAAGAGGAACTTCTTCTTCCATATATTGATTTGAACACAGAGTATTATGACCTTGGCCTGGAATACAGAAATGAGACCGATGACCAGGTAACTGTTGATGCAGCAGAGGCTACAAAGAAATACGGGGTAGCTGTTAAATGTGCCACTATTACACCGAATAAGGCAAGAATGGAAGAGTATACCCTAAAGAAAATGTACAAGAGCCCGAATGGTACGATCCGTGCGATCCTGGACGGTACTGTATTCCGTGCTCCTATCGTGGTAAAAGGAATCGAACCATGTGTCAAAAACTGGAAAAAGCCTATCACCATTGCCCGTCATGCATACGGCGATGTGTATAAGAATACAGAGATGTATATCGACGGACCAGGGGATGCCTATCTCTTATTTAAGGGCGAGAACGGAGAAGAAAAGAAAGAACTGATCCATCATTATGACAGTGCCGGGGTTCTTCAGGGAATGCATAATCTGGATGATTCTATTTCCAGTTTCGCAAGATGCTGCTTTAATTATGCACTGGATACGAAGCAGAGCATTTGGTTTGGCGGTAAAGATACTATTTCCAAGATTTATGACGGACGCTTTAAAGAAATTTTTGCAACAATCTATGAAAATGAATTCAAAGAAAAATTTGAAGCAGCAGGAATTGAGTATTTCTACAGCCTGATCGACGATATTGTGGCCCGTGTGATGAAAGCAGAAGGGGGATTTATCTGGGCATGTAAGAATTATGACGGAGATGTTATGAGTGATATGGTTTCCTCTGCATTTGGTTCTCTGGCTATGATGACTTCTGTGCTGGTATCACCCCAGGGTTATTATGAATATGAGGCAGCTCATGGAACGGTACAGAGACATTACTATCGTCATCTGAAAGGTGAGGAGACATCCACAAACTCTGTTGCGACGATCTTCGCATGGACAGGTGCTCTCAGAAAACGTGGAGAACTGGACGGAAACAGGGAACTGATGGAATTCGCAGATAAGCTTGAGAAAGCAACATTAAGTACCATTGAAGAGGGAAAGATGACCAAGGATCTGGCACTGATCACCACTTTGAAGGATGTAACCGTGTTAAACAGTGAGCAGTTTATCCTGGCTATCAGAGAGAAACTGGATACACTGCTGTAAGTTGTTTGGACAGACATTTCACTAATAAAATAAAAAAGTAAAAAGAAAAAATGGGAAGAACCTGCATATTATGCAAGTTCTTCCCATTTTTCATACAAAGTTTCCAGTTCTTCTATAACAGCAGCTTTTTCTTTGCTGAGTTTGGCACATTCAGCAACATTGGTGCAGATATCAGGAAGAACCATGGTCTCATCAATTTCTTTGTCCCTGGTTTCCAGTTCTTCGATGCGGGCTTCGATTTTTTTTAATTCATTTTCCCGTTTACGCTGACGGGCCTGTTCCTCTTTCTGCTGCTGCCAGGACAGCTTATTATCAGATGCCTGCTTTGCCTCTGCCACAGCCTGGGCTGCTGCCGGAGCATATTTCTCTGTAAGTTCTTCTTTCTTCTCCAGGTAATAATCATAGTCACCTATGTAATTTACAATGGCCTGGTTGGTCAGATCCAGAATACGGGTTGCGGTCTGATTGATGAAGTAACGGTCATGGGAAACATACAATACAGTGCCTGTATAGCTGTTCAGGGCTTCTTCCAGGATTTCTTTGGAAGCGATATCCAGGTGGTTGGTAGGCTCATCCAGAATCAGGAAGTTGGCTTCCGAAAGCATCAGCTTCGCCAGTGATACGCGGCCTCGTTCACCACCGGACAATGCAGAGATCAGTTTGAAGACGTCGTCGCCTGTAAACAGGAAAGCTGCCAGCATGTTTCGGATTTCAGTTTCTGTAAGAGTAGGATAGGTATCGGCAATTTCCTGGAAAATGGTCTTTTCCATGTGCAGGACGTGATGTTCCTGGTCATAATAACCGATCTGTACTTTGGAACCAAGGGAAAATCTGCCGGAGTCTGCATTTATCAGACCATTGATGATCTTCAGCATAGTGGTTTTTCCGGTACCGTTATTTCCAATCAGCGCTACCCGTTCACCACGTTTGATCTCGAAAGAAATATTGGAGAAAAGGGTCTGTCCCGGGAAAGATTTGGAAAGTTCTTCTACATTAAGAACATCATTTCCGCTGACGTATCTGGGCTCTAAGGAGATACGCATCTGATTCTGGATCTCCTGGGGCTTCTCAATACGCTGGATCTTATCCAGCATTTTTTCACGGCTCTCAGCACGTTTGATGGATTTCTCACGGTTAAAGGATTTCAGCTTGGTAATTACGGCTTCCTGATGTTTGATCTCCCGCTGCTGATTCAGGTAAGCCTTGTACTGGGCATCACGAAGCTGGGCTTTTTTCAAGGCATAGGCAGAATAATTGCCGCTGTACATGCGCATGGTACCGGTCTCGATCTCCACGACTTTTGTTACAACTTTGTCCAGAAAATAACGATCGTGGGAAACGATAAATACAGCTCCCGGGTAGTTGAGCAGATAGGTTTCAAGCCAGGAAATACTCTCCATGTCCAGATGGTTGGTAGGCTCATCCAGGAGAAGGATATCCGGGCTGGAAAGCAAAAGTTTGCCCAGCGCTACACGGGTTTTCTGGCCGCCGGAAAGAGTTTCGATCTGGCGTGGAAAATCTTCTTCTGTGAAGCCGAGGCCTTTTAATACTCCCATAATCTCACTTTTATAAGCATATCCGTTTTCCAGTTCAAACTGATGGCTGAGTCTGGTGTAGGTATTCATCAGGCTGTCCAGAGCCTCGCCTGTGGCTGATTTCATTTCCTGTTCCATGCTGCGCAGACGATTCTCCATGTCGATGATGTGCTGCTTGGTGGAGATCAGCTCCTCGTAGATAGTATGGTGGCCGTGGATATCCTGATACTGGGCAAGATACCCGATATTTTTATCTTTGGCGAGTACCACATTGCCGGAATCAGGGGAAAGCTCGTGCATGATAATACGGAGCAGGGTAGTTTTACCGGCTCCGTTATTGCCGATGAGTGCGGCTTTTTCTCTGTCTTCTATATGGAAACTGGCATCCTGAAGGATCACCTTTTCGCCAAAGGATTTGCAGATGTTCTGACATGATAAGATCATACAAATTCCTCCGATATAGTAATTATTTTTCTTGAAATATTGCGAACCGCATACCATTATAACGGAATCCGGAGGCTTTTAAAAGCATAAATCGAAAATTCATAAAAAATATATGCAGGAATTGTTTAAAAGGTACAAAATCAATTTGACAATAAAATAACATTTCGGTATAATTGACATAGATAAATAAGGAGGGAAAATTTGTGGAAGCTAAGGAGATTTCAAAAGCGGTCATCAAACGTCTGCCTCGCTATTACCGTTATCTTGGTGAATTGATGGAAGAGAATGTAGAGAGAATTTCTTCCAATGATCTCAGTAAGAAAATGCATGTGACAGCTTCCCAGATTCGTCAGGATTTAAATAATTTCGGCGGTTTTGGTCAGCAGGGTTATGGTTATAATGTACGTTATTTATATACGGAAATCGGTAAGATACTGGGTCTGGACACAGTGCATCCTATGATTATCCTGGGTGCGGGTAATTTGGGACAGGCACTGGCGAATTATGTAGATTTTGAGAAACGGGGATTTAAACTGGTTGGTATTTTTGATGTAAATCCTGTACTGGAAGGAATTGCAGTACGCGGGATTGAGGTTCAGATGCTCAGTGACCTGCCTTTGTTTCTGAAGGAGAATGAGGTAGAAATTGCGGTGCTCACTCTTCCGAAGAACAAAGCAAAGGAAATGGCGAAGATCCTCATTGAAAACGGTATTAAAGCAATCTGGAATTTCGCACATATTGATTTGGATGCACCAGAGGACGTTATGGTAGAGAATGTACATCTGTCTGAGAGCCTTATGACCTTGTCCTACAATCTCAGCGAGTATCGAAAAGAGCATGAAGCTATGGAATAATTGGTGCTGAGAACGAAGTGAACAGTAACACAATGACAGCGAAGAAGCTGTGATCTTATCCGATCACAGCTTTTCTTTTGGTGAAAAAGGGTGTATACTTACATATAAATTGGGGTTTATGCAATGAGAGGTGAGAAAATGAGGGAGATCGTAACTGCCTGTGAAATGAAAGCACTGGATCGAAATACCATCGAAACAGCAGGAATCCCGTCACTGGTGCTGATGGAAAGAGCTGCATTAAAGACTGCAGAAGAGCTCAGAAAGCGGCTGAAAAATGGAAGCAGGGAAAGAATCCTGGTAGTTTGCGGAAGCGGAAATAATGGTGGAGACGGGCTGGCAATTGCCAGGCTTCTGCATCTGGCCGGGATAGAAACCTGTTTTTATCTGGCGGGAAAAGAAGAGCGGATGACAGAAGAAACGAAATGTCAGTTAAAGGCAGCCAGATACTATGGTGTTTTACAGGAGCATAACTTAAGAACTGATGAATATACTACTATAGTAGATGCCATCTTCGGGGTTGGGTTGGCCCGTCCTGTGGAAGGCAGCTATGCCCGGCTGATCCGGGAACTGAACGAGGCAGATGCATTTAAAGTGGCTGTAGATATTCCCTCCGGTGTCAATGCAGATACCGGATTTGAGATGGGAACTGCATTTCGGGCAGATCTTACGGTAACCTTTGCATTCCGGAAAAGAGGTTTATGTTTTTATCCGGGACGTATGCTGGGAGGAGAGATCATTACTGCAGATATCGGAATCTATCCGGAGCCGAAACAGAAACTGCAGGTACATTATCTGGGAAAAGAGGATCTGTCTTTGATGCCGCCCAGACTGCCTTATGGAAATAAGGGGACTTTTGGCAAGGTCCTTCTGGTAGTGGGATCACCGGAGATGTGCGGCGCTGCTTATTTAAGTGCTGCAGCGGCATTTAAATGTTCGGCGGGAATGGTGAAGATCCAGACTGTGGAGGAGAATCGAATCTCTCTGCAGACTTTGCTCCCGGAGGCGATGGTATCCTGCGAGTTTAATGAAGAGCAGAACAGACAGATGCTGAACTGGTGTGATGTTCTGGTGATCGGTCCCGGACTTGGAGTATCCGGCCGGAGCAGAGAACGCGCACAGTGGTTTTTATCCCATGCAGCAGAATGCGGCAGACCGGTGATCCTGGATGCAGACGGCCTGAATCTTCTCTCAGTCCATGATGAATGGAAGAAATATCTGGGTGAGAATGTGATCCTGACTCCTCATATCGGGGAAATGAGCCGCCTGAATAAAACAATGATCAGTGATATCCAGGATGCATTGATGGAAACCGCATATGAATATGCAAAAGAAACAGGTACTGTCTGTGTTCTGAAGGATGCCTGTACAGTAACTGCCGGGCCTTCAGGGGAAACCTATCTGAACCTGTCCGGGAATGCCGGGCTTGCCACTGCAGGAAGCGGCGATGTGTTAAGCGGTGTGCTGGCGGGAGTGCTTTGCATGTATCTCTCAGCAGAGAAAAAGATTCCTCCGGTACAGCTTGCAGCGCTGGGAGTTTTTGTTCACGGACTTGCAGGAGACAGGGCAGCAGAAGTATGTGGAAAAAGAGGAATGACCGCAAGGGACATTATCCGGTTTTTACCGGAAATACTGAGAATAAAGGACGACATGGATGATGGAAAAATGTAACAGAGTGAAAGCAGTGATTTCCTTGGATGCAGTGGAACATAATTTCCACGAGATGAGAAAGAACATTGCGCAGGATACAAAAATGATCGCGGTAGTCAAAGCGAATGCCTATGGACATGGGGCTGTTCAGATCGCTCATCTGATCCAGAATTATGATTATATATGGGGATTTGCCACAGCTACTGCAGAAGAGGCACTTGCTCTTCGAAAAGCAGGTGTGATGAAACCGATCCTGATCCTGGGAATTGTGTTTGATGAATATTATCCGGAGCTTGTGAGAAATCATATACGTCCTGCAGTCTGCGAATATGAGGAAGCCAGAAAGCTTTCCGCAGAGGCTGTCAGTCAGGGAGAAACAGTACATATTCACATCGCACTGGATACGGGAATGACCAGGATTGGTTTTGCGGATATACCGGAGAGCGTGGAAGAGATCAGAAAGATCGCTGCACTTCCGAATCTGGAGATTGAGGGAATGTTTACTCATTTTGCAAGGGCTGATGAATACGACAGAAGTCCTGCCATGGTGCAGCTGGAACGATATCAGGAATTTTCCGGACGTGTGGCAGAAGCGGGAGTGGAGATCCCTTTACATCACTGTTCCAACAGTGCAGGGATCATTCGTGTGCCTGAAGCGAATCTGAGCATTGTCCGGGCGGGAATTACCATCTATGGTATTTATCCGTCTGCCCAGGTTGAGACAGATATCGTAAGGCTGGATCCGGTAATGGAGCTGAAGAGCCATGTAACTTATGTGAAAGACGTGGAACCTGGAACTGCCATCAGCTACGGCGGTACTTTCGCAGCAGACAGGAAACTTCGTGTTGCAACTGTTCCGGTAGGATATGCAGATGGTTATCCGAGACAGCTTTCCAATAAGGGATGGGTACTGATCCATGGACAGAAAGCACCGATCCTGGGAAGAATCTGTATGGACCAGTTTATGGTGGATGTGACAGATATTCCGGATGTGTGCAAGGGAGATGAGGTTACCCTGATCGGAAGAGACGGGGATGAGTTTATCAGTATGGATGAGATGGGAGAACTTTCCGGGCGTTTCTCTTATGAGTTTGCCTGTGATATCAGCACCAGGGTTCCGCGGATCTATATAAAAGACGGCAGAGAAACCGAAGAGTACAGCTAAAAACAGCAATATTTTAACCACGCATGTATACACAAGAAAAAGATGGAAATACTTATCTTAAAACAAGGCGGATACAGCCTGAAAAGAATCGGAGTGTGAATTGTGTGGTAATTAAAAGAGGGGATATATTTTATGCAGATCTCCGTCCTGTGGTAGGGAGTGAACAGGGCGGGATCCGCCCGGTACTGATCATACAGAATAATGTGGGCAACAGACACAGCCCCACTGTGATCTGTGCAGCGATTACTTCAAAGATGAATAAGGCGAAGCTGCCGACACATATTGAGATCGATGCGGGAATCTATGGCATTGAGAAAGATTCTGTGATCCTGTTAGAACAGCTTCGTACCATTGATAAAAGAAGGCTGAAAGATAAAGTATGTCACCTGGATGATGTAATGCTGGATAAGGTCAACCATGCCCTTGAGATCAGCCTGGAGCTGACTTTTTGACCTTGACGGATAATGGATAAAGTGATATATTTTACCAGTAACTACGCGTTTTCATTACAAAGGAGACTGATTGATACAAATGGAAGATGGCAGTAGTATGCCCCTCTGGGGCCTGTTGATTTTACTGTTATTGTTGTGGCTCAATGGAATTTTTTATGGATTTTCCGCGGCAGTAAGGAATATAAGCGAGAGTGATACACAGAAACGGGCGGATGAAGGAGATGAGAATGCGAAGAAGCTTCTTGCCCTGATCGATAAGCCGGCGCAGTTTGTCAATGCGATCCCGCTGATCGTCATGGCGTCCGGAATCTGTTTTGGTACTTTTCTGGTACCATGGGTGGTGGATGCTTTTCATCCATACATAAAACATACGCCTGCACTGGTTCTGGTTCTTGCGGTGGGTGTGATCCTTCTTGCAGGTCTTGGAATCCTTACTTTCCGCAGGGTAGGTACCTATCATCCGGAAAAATACGCTTACAGATATCTGAAACTGGTGAATTTCTGGGTAATGGTGCTCAATCCGGTTACCGTGTTTATTACATGGATCGCCAGGCTTGCAGCGGTTCCTTTCGGGGTGGAGATCGACCGTAAGGAAACGGCAGTGACGGAAGAGGAGATCATTTCTATTGTAGATGAGGCTCATGAACAGGGCGTTATCGAGGAAAATGAGGCTGAGATGATCCAGAATATCATTTCCTTTAATGAGACAGAGGCTCATGATATCATGACACACAGGAAGAATGTGGTGGCTTTTGATGAAGAGGTTCTGCTAAAAAATATGATCGATACCATGCTGGAGGAGGGAAATTCCCGCTATCCGGTATACGAGGAAAATATTGACAATATAAAGGGAATCGTGCATTATAAGGATGCACTGAAATTCATGACGCAGAATCCATGGGCGAAATTCAAGCCTCTGAAAGAGCTTCCCGGGATCATCCGAGAGGCTGCGCTGATCCCTGAAACAAGAGGAATCGGGGATCTTTTCCATACTATGCAGGCGAAGAAGATCCACATGGCTGTGGTGGTAGATGAATATGGACAGACAGCAGGGATCGTTACAATGGAAGATATTCTGGAAGAGATCGTAGGAGATATCCTTGATGAATATGATGAGGATGAGATCACGATCCGTGCCCAGAAGGATAACAGCCTGATCATTGACGGACTGGCTTATCTGGAAGACGTAGCAGAGAAACTGGATGTGGATTTCGGCGATGTGGAGTTTGAAACTCTGAACGGATATCTGACCAGTATTCTGGGACATATTCCGACGAAAAAGGACATTGATACTACAATTAAAGCAAACGGATACTGCTTCACCATTCTTTCTATTGGCAACAAGACCATCGGAAAGGTGAGAGCAGAGAAGGATAAAAATAATAAGTAATTATAAACAAAAGGAGAAAGAAAGATGTCAGGACATTCAAAATTTGCGAACATTAAGCATAAGAAAGAGAAAAACGATGCTAAAAAGGGTAAGATCTTTACAGTGATCGGACGTGAGCTGGTTATGGCTGTTAAAGCCGGCGGTCCGGACCCGAACAATAACAGCAAACTTCGTGATGTAATTGCAAAAGCAAAAGCAAACAACATGCCGAATGATACTATTGAGCGTGGTATCAAGAAAGCGGCAGGTGCTGATTCTGCTGATAACTATGAAAAGGCTGTATACGAAGGATACGGACCAAACGGTGTTGCCATCATCGTTGAAACTCTGACAGATAACAAAAACCGTACTGCTGGTAATGTACGTAATGCATTTACAAAGGGTAACGGAAGCATCGGAACACAGGGATGTGTATCCTACATGTTCGATCAGAAAGGCCAGATCATCATTGATAAAGAAGAATGTGAGATGGATGCAGACGAGCTGATGATGCTTGCCCTGGATGCAGGAGCAGAGGACTTCAATGAAGAAGAGGACAGCTATGAAGTACTTACAGCACCGGATGATTTCAGTGCAGTACGTGAGGAAATTGAGAAATCCGGCGCACCGATCGCAGAAGCACAGGTTGCCATGATCCCTCAGACATATGTAGACCTTACAGACGAGCAGGCTCTTAAGGATCTTCAGAGAACACTGGATCTCCTCGATGAGGACGACGACGTGACTGACGTCTGGACGAACTGGAACGAATGATCTTCAGGGAAAGAGTGCTGATATAGAAATCATAGGGACAAGGACTGTTTTGCCCGGAGCGGACGGTTCCTGTCCTTTTTTGCTTTTTGTTGTTTTTTGTGTATTTTATGGCGAAAATGCATTGACAGAAATTACATTTTTGTGATGTAATAAAATGAATATAATGTATTGAAGTGATAGATCTATCACAAAGGAGGACACAAACATGAAAATTTCAGTTGTAGGCAGTATCAATATGGATCAGACTGTGACAGCAGACAGAATTCCTCTTAAAGGAGAAACTCTTCACGGAGATTCTCTGAGCTATATCCCGGGAGGAAAAGGTGCGAACCAGGCAGTGGCAATGGCGAGATTGGGAGCAGATGTGGAAATGTTCGGATGCGTGGGGGATGACGCACATGGACAGGAGCTGATCGATAATCTTGCGAAGAACGGGGTCAAAACAGGAAATATCCGTAAACTTTCAGGAGTACCTACAGGACTGGCGATCATCACAGTAGGTGAGAATGATAATACGATCATTGTAGTTGCAGGTGCCAATGGCAAGGTTGACTGTGAGTATGTTGATAGCATTAAAGAAGAACTGCTGAAATCAGATTATGTGGTTCTGCAGCATGAGATTCCGGCAGAAACTGTAGAATACGTAGTAAATATCTGCCATGAAAATGGAATTAAAGTTGTATTAAATCCAGCTCCTGCAAGAGAAGTAAAGAAAGAAGTTTTGGAGAAGATCACCTGGCTGACACCAAATGAACATGAAGCTAAGATCTTATTCGGTGCAGATACAAACACAGAGGACTTACTGAAAACATATCCTGAGAAACTTGTGATCACACTGGGATCTGATGGTGTGGCAGCAGCAAAGAAAGATGGAACAATCGTTCATGTACCGGTTCGTCCTGCAAAAGTTGCAGATACAACAGGAGCCGGAGATACATTAAACGGTGCATTTTGTACCATGCTTGCAGAGAATGCTGATCTGGAGAGTGCGCTTCGTTTCGCAAATACAGCAGCAAGTCTTTCCACAGAGAAGTTTGGAGCACAGACAGGAATGCCGACACGTGAAGAAGTGGAAGCAGAATTAAAGAAATAATATGCATATATTTTTATAAACGAAACATAATACCTCCAGGAGCAAAATCTTGGAGGTGTTTTTTATGGGTGAGACAGAAAAAGAACAGAAATTAAAACAGGAAGATACACAGAATGAACAGATCAAAGAAATGGGACAGGTGGTTCTGGACAGTAATTCCAGAAAGCATAAAGTGGAACTTCTGACAATTATCGGAGAAGTGGAAGGGCATGAATCTGCACCGTCTCATTCCAAGACAACGAAATATGAACATGTTCTGCCGAAACTTGCGATCATTGAGGATGATGAAGAAATTGAAGGTCTGTTGATCCTGCTGAATACAGTTGGGGGAGATGTGGAAGCGGGACTCGCTATTGCAGAGATGATCGCATCATTGAGTATTCCAACTGTCTCATTGGTTCTGGGGGGCGGACATTCTATCGGCGTTCCTATGGCGGTTTCGGCAGATTATTCTTTCGTAGTGCCCAGTGCGACTATGGTGATCCATCCGGTACGATCCAGCGGAATGTTTATCGGAGTTGCCCAGACATACAGGAATATGGAAAAGATCCAGGATCGGATCACCACATTTATCTCAGAACATTCCAGGGCATCCCAGCAGCGTCTGGAAGAACTGATGCTGGATACCACACAACTTGTGAAAGACGTGGGGACTATGCTTGAGGGAAAAGATGCGGTAAAAGAAGGCCTGATTGATGAAGTTGGCGGAATTAAAGAAGCACTGGCAAAGTTGTACGAACTGATAGAAAAAAATGAGAATGGAAGGAACAGTAAAAAACAGATCAGCTGATAAAAATAATCAATGAAAGTGATTATCTGACTAAGACATCTGTCCGTAAAGCGGATACAGAATATTGTAATAAATTGGAAAAGTTGGTTCAGGTAAACGCAAAAAACTTGTACATGTTTAAAAACAACCCTTGCCATATGTCATATTTTGGCGTATTATTATTAGAGGTTTATTATTTGCGAGGAGGAAAACCATGTATAAGATTTTAAAAGCTGAGACACTGGCAGCTAAGATCCATCTTATGGTTGTACACGCACCGCGTGTTGCAAGCCATTGCCAGCCAGGACAATTTATCATTGTAAAGATGGACGAGAAGGGCGAGAGAATCCCGCTTACTATCTGTGACTATAATCGTGAAGAGGGAACAATTACCATTGTATTCCAGGAAGTTGGTGCATCTACTATTAAGATGTCTGAATTAAAAGCTGGAGATTCTTTCCGCGATTTCGTAGGACCTCTTGGATGTCCATCCGAATTCGTTCATGAAGATATCGAAGAATTAAAGAAGAAGAAACTGGTATTCGTTGCCGGCGGTGTTGGTACAGCACCTGTTTATCCACAGGTTAAATGGCTGCACGAGCACGGAATCACAGCAGACGTAATCCTTGGTTCCAAGACAAAGGATATGGTAATCCTTGAGAAAGAACTTGCTTCCGTTTCCAATCTGTATGTAACAACAGATGACGGGTCTTACGGACGTTCCGGTATGGTTACCAAGACTCTTGAAGATCTTGTAACAAACGAAGGCAAACATTATGATGTCTGTGTAGCGATCGGACCGATGATCATGATGAAATTCGTCTGTCTTCTGACTAAGAAACTTGGCATTCATACAATTGTCAGCATGAACCCGATCATGGTTGACGGAACCGGTATGTGCGGAGCATGCCGTCTTCAGGTTGGCGATGAGATCAAATTTGCCTGCGTAGACGGACCGGAATTCGACGGACATCTCGTTGATTTCGATCAGGCTATGAAGAGAAGCCAGATGTACAAGACCGAAGAAGGCCGTGCATTACTGAAGCTTCAGGAAGGCGATACCCACCACGGTGGATGCGGACAGTGCGGAGGTGACAAGTAATGGCAGATGCAAAGATGTTAAAGAAAGTTCCTGTAAGAGAACAGGACCCGAAGGTACGTGCAACAAATTTTGAAGAAGTTTGTCTTGGATACAATCAGGATGAAGCAATGGAAGAAGCACAGAGATGCTTAGGCTGCAAGAAACCGAAATGTGTAGAAGGCTGCCCGGTATCCATCAATATTCCTGGATTTATTGAACAGATTAAAGAAGGCAAGATTGAAGAAGCATACAAAGTGATCGGATTATCTTCCGCACTTCCGGCTATCTGCGGACGTGTATGTCCTCAGGAGTCCCAGTGTGAAGGTAAATGTGTTCGCGGAATCAAAGGGGAAGCCGTTTCTATCGGTAAACTGGAGAGATTTGTTGCTGACTATGCTCTGGAACATGATATCAAACCTGCAGGAGCAGAAGTTAAGAACGGACATAAAGTTGCAGTGATCGGTTCAGGCCCATCCGGACTTACCTGCGCAGGTGACCTTGCGAAAGCAGGATATGATGTAACTGTATTCGAAGCTCTTCATGAACTCGGCGGTGTTCTTGTTTATGGTATTCCGGAATTCCGTCTTCCGAAACAGAAAGTTGTTAAGAAAGAGATCGAAAAGGTTAAAGAATTAGGTGTTAAATTCGAGACTAACGTAGTTATCGGTAAATCCACAACTATCGATCAGCTGATCGAAGACGAAGGATTTGAGGCTGTATTTATTGGATCCGGTGCTGGACTTCCAATGTTCATGGGTATCCCGGGTGAGAATGCAAGCGGCGTATTCTCTGCTAACGAATACCTTACAAGAAGCAATCTGATGAAAGCTTTCGATGATTCTTACGATACACCGATCGCAGCTGGCAAGAAAGTTGCAGTTGTAGGTGGCGGTAACGTTGCTATGGACGCAGCAAGAACAGCTTTAAGACTTGGTGCTGAAGTACATATCGTATACAGAAGAAGTGAAGCAGAGCTTCCTGCAAGAGCAGAAGAAGTTCATCATGCGAAAGAAGAAGGAATCATCTTTGATCTTCTTACAAACCCGAAGGAAATCCTTGTTGATGAGAACGGTCATGTAAAAGGTATGAAGGTTATCAAGATGGAACTTGGCGAGCCGGATGCTTCCGGAAGACGTCGCCCGGTTGAGATTCAAGGATCCGAGTATGACATGGATGTAGATACAGTTATCATGTCTCTTGGTACTTCTCCGAACCCGCTGATCTCTTCTACAACAAAAGGTCTTGAGATCAATAGGAGAAGATGCATCGTTGCTGAAGAAGAAACAGGTAAGACATCCAAAGACGGCGTATATGCCGGCGGTGATGCTGTTACAGGTGCAGCTACTGTTATCCTTGCTATGGGTGCAGGTAAAGCTGGTGCCAGAGGTATCGATGAATATCTGAAAAATAAATAAAACTGATAAAAAGTTATATCCCTCCCGTTTATAGAAATGGGAGGGATTTTTTTGCCTTTGCCTGTCTGACAGATCTGGTTTCGCGGTTGTAAACCAGATTTAATTGTGCTATAATAACCCAGATAGTATACAGGAAAAGGAATCTGACTTATGATAGTATTATATTTGATCTTGCTGGCTGTGTTCCAGGCAGTTACAGAGTTTATCCCGGTAAGCAGTTTCGGACACTTATGTGTGGCGGAACAGCTTTTCGGAATCGGACATGACACAGGACTTCTGATAGAGGCAATGCTTCATCTGGGAACTGCGGCAGCCATTATATTTCTGTTTAAAAAAGATCTGAAACAGATCGGTATTGAACTGCTCCAGATGTTTCTGGATGTGATCGGAAATATAAATCTTTTTATTCACAATAAGAAAACAGGAAAACATTTGAATTATGCCAGGATTGTTACGGGTACCTACCGTAAATTTGCGGCCCTGCTTGTAATTTCTATGATCCCTACTGTATGTCTGGGACTTGTATCCTCCAGACTGGCAGTGCTGGCTGCTGATTCTTCCTTTTTTCCGGGAATTGGTTTTCTGATCACAGGGGTACTTCTTCTGGTCACTGACCTGAACAGATCAGGAGGAACGAAAGGACCGAGAGAGGCTTCTTACGATACTGCGATGTGGATCGGAATCTGTCAGGGACTTGCAGTATTTCCTGGAATTTCCAGGATGGCCTTTACTATATGTGCAGCGCTTTTGTGCGGATACAGCCGTAAATTTGCAGTGCGATTTTCTGTATTTATGAGTCTTCCTGCGATCGTAGGGGCTTTTTTTACTGAGGTGAAATATTTCGGAGCTTCGGAGATGACTATAGGCCTGGGATTCGCTTCTGTATTTGCAATGGTCATTGCAGGGTTTGTGGGATGCTTCGTGATCCGGTCTATGCTGCAGATGACACAGAAGACGAAACTGCGTAATTTCGCATATTATTCTTTTGTAGCCGGTGCAGTGACTCTGGCTGTGAATTTTGTATTGTAAGGGGATGCATGCCTGGGAAATGACAGGGTGCATGAAAACAGGAGGGGAGACTTAAAATGGCAGCATCGAAAAGCAGAAATACCAAAAGTGCGAAGAGGAAAAGAAAAACCAGGGATGCGCAGGATTGGAGTATTCAGCAGGAAACAGGGAGATTTCAGACAGAAATCATTATCTTTGTGCTTCTGGCAGCCTGTATTATTTTATTTGCAAGCAATCTGGGACTGGGTGGATTCGTAGGAAGTGCGATCAGCAATTTCGGATTTGGGCTGTTTGGGCTGATGGCGTATATTTTTCCGATTCTTTTTTTTATGGGATCAGCATTTCTACTTATCAATAAGACCAACAGATTGGCATATAAGAAGATAGCGGCAGTAATAGTGATGTTTATTTTCATGTGTGGGGCTGCACAGCTTCTTACAGATGGCTATATATCCAGTACAACACTGGGGGATTATTTTGCCCTGAGTGCAGATTATAAAAGTGGCGGTGGACTGATCGGAGGCGCGATCTGCATTTCAATCACATCTGCGTTTGGAACAGTAGGGGGATATGTGATCATTATCCTTGCTTTTGTAGTATGCATGATCATAATCACACAGCGTTCCCTGCTGGATTTCGTCACAATGATCGTAATAAAGATCATTGATCTGGTTAAAAATGGCCGTGCCCGTTATCAGGAGGGACAGCCGGAGCGCAGACTTAGAAAAGAAGCCAGAGCACAGCAGAGACAGCAGTTAAGAGAGGAACGCAGAGAAGAACGGATCCGCAAGCTGGAAGCAGAACTTGCCGAGGATGAGAAGGAACTTTTGGCAGGGGATGATGATTTTCTGCTGGATCCGCAGGAAGCCAGAAAGATGAAAGGTGGATTTCTGGAAGGAACCAAGCTCACCGGCTACGGAGAGAAAGAAGCACCGAAGAAAAGAAAGAAAACAGAGAAGAAACAGCGAAGAGCTGAAAAAGAAACAGCAGATACACAGGTAACAGAGGAACAGGAGACAGCAGCTTCCCAGCCGCCTGCCATGGATTTTGAGATCCATCGGGCTGAGCAGATCCAGCCGGAGGCAGAAGTGGAACCTGAGATTCAGGAAGAGACAGATATTCCGGAGGAAGTGCCCCCTTTTCAGCAGGAGAAGGCACCGCGGCAGCCTTCGAAGAATCCGAAATCTTCTGAAGCAGAGATCAAAAACGGAATTGTAAATATCCAGCACGAGATCAGCCAGCAGGAGATAGCCGTAAAAAAAGAATATAAATTTCCTACGTTAAATCTTCTGAAAAAAGGAAGTGGGAAGTCCCAGGGAGATTCTGATGCGCATCTGAGAAAGACGGCACAGAAACTGCAGGAGGTTTTACATAATTTCGGAGTAAATGTAACAGTTACCAATGTAAGCTGCGGCCCTACGGTTACCCGTTATGAGCTTCAGCCGGAAATGGGAGTGAAGGTCAGCAAGATCGTAGGCCTGGCTGATGATATCAAACTGAATCTGGCTACTCCGGATATCAGGATCGAGGCACCGATCCCGGGCAAGGCTGCTGTGGGAATCGAAGTTCCGAATAAGGAAAACAGTACAGTTATGCTTCGGGATCTGCTCCAGTCTGAAGAATTCCAGAAGGCGAAATCGAAGCTTTCTTTTGCTGTGGGAAAAGATATTGCAGGTAAAACAGTGGTGGCAGATATTGCGAAAATGCCTCACCTTTTGATCGCAGGAGCCACGGGTTCCGGTAAATCCGTATGTATCAATACACTGATCATCAGTATTCTGTATAAGGCGAAACCGGAAGAAGTAAAACTGATCATGATCGATCCGAAGGTGGTAGAACTCAGTGTCTATAATGGAATTCCTCATCTGTTCATTCCTGTAGTTACAGAACCAAAGAAGGCAGCTGGTGCTCTGAACTGGGCAGTTACGGAGATGACAAACCGTTATAATACATTTGCAGAATACGGTGTGCGTAATCTGGGAGAGTATAATAAAAAGATCGAAACCATGCATGTGGCAGAGGGAGAGGAGCCACCTCAGAAACTGCCGCAGATCGTGATCATTGTAGATGAGCTTGCAGATCTGATGATGGTTGCACCTGGAGAAGTGGAGGATGCGATCTGCCGTCTGGCACAGCTTGCCCGGGCAGCAGGCATTCATTTGATCATTGCCACACAGCGTCCGTCTGTAAATGTTATCACAGGCCTGATCAAGGCCAATATGCCGTCCAGGATTGCTTTTTCCGTATCTTCGGGAGTGGATTCCCGTACCATCCTGGATATGAACGGTGCAGAAAAGCTTCTGGGAAAAGGAGACATGCTTTTCTATCCACAGGGTTATCAGAAACCTGCCAGACTGCAGGGAGCTTTTGTTTCAGATGAGGAAGTCAGCGATGTTGTGGAATTTCTGGCAGATAAAAATCCAGGGGTTCAGTATAATGCACAGATTGAACAGCAGGTAAATACTCCGTTGTCAGCAGCCGGTGGATCAGGAGAAGACAGGGATGTACATTTCGAAGAAGCAGGTAAATTTATCATAGAGAAAGAAAAAGCATCTATCGGAATGCTTCAGAGAATGTTCAAGATCGGATTTAACAGAGCTGCCAGGATCATGGATCAGCTCTGTGATGCAGGGGTTGTAGGACCGGAAGAAGGTACGAAACCAAGGAAAGTTCTTATGTCCATGGAGGAATTCCAGAATTATCTGGAAAACAATTAAGTAACAAAGCGGAGTCTGAAATCTGCTTGATTCTGAAAAGATATCAGAGAGGGCGGTTTATGAAATGTCCTAAATGTCACAAAGAAGTAGAAAAAGGTTCTTTGTATTGCCCCCATTGTCTTGCGGAGATCCCGTGGGTCAGGGAGTTCGATTCTGTAGAAACACAGATGAAGAAACAGCAGCAGAGAAAGCCCGTAAAAGAGAAAAAGAAAACAGGATTCAGGCTGAGAAAACCTGGAAAAAAACAGATCATCCTGCTGCTTATAGCAGCAGCGGTCATTCTGGGTGCATTCTGTTACAGACAGCTTCATACATTTTCGGCATTGTACTCTTATGCCCAGAGACAGTTTGAACAGGAGAATTATGCCTCTGCCATAGAAGCTGTGAATGATGCACTGGAACAGAAACCGGACAATGAAGCAGCGAATATCCTGTTGTCGCAGATCATGGAGAAACAGGAAGATCTGGAGTCTGCCATTCTCATTTTAAAGCCTCTTCTGGGTAATGAAGAGACAGGACCGGATGTATACAGGGCTCTGGTCCGAATGATGATAGAGAATGGTCAGATCCGGGAGGCAGAAGATCTTCTGAAGGACTGCAGCAGGGAGATCCGTCGGGCATGTGGAGAATATATCTGTGAACCGCCGACAGTGAAACTTTCCCCGGGAACCTATACGTCTGTCCAGAGTCTGGAGATGGAGTCAGATGACGGGGAGATCTATTACACGATGGATGGGACGATTCCCACAGAGAAAAGCCAGAAATATACAGAACCGATCACTCTTCAGGAGGGAACTGTAGAAGTTAAGGCTGTGTGCATCAATGAATATGGTGTCATGAGTAAGGTGGCAGGGGGAACCTATGTGATCAATCTTCAGATTCCCAAGGCACCGAAAGTATCTCCGAAATCGGGAGATTATGAAAAGAAGACCAAGATTAAAGTAACAATACCGGATGGCTGTACTGCGTACTATGCTTTTGATTCCATGCCGGATGTGAACAGCACTGTCTATGAAAGGCCGATTTCCATGCCGGAGGGATACCATGTTCTTAATGTAATCCTTGTGACGGACAGCGGGAAGGTCAGCAAGGCTACAACCAGAGAGTATTATCTGCAGTATTAGGTACGGTCATGGAAACTGTGCCGAAAATACAAAAAAGGCCAGTGCATGCAGCTGACAGAAAATGTAAAAAACAGAAACGAAAAGGTATAAAGTATATGGAAATTCGTATTCTTACAGTTGGAAAGATCAAAGAAAAATATTTAAGTGACGGAATCGCGGAATATGCCAAGCGCCTTGGCAGATACTGTAAACTGAGTTTTTTTCAGGTTCCGGATGAGAAAACACCGGACAAGGCATCTGATGCTTTGAACATACAGATTAAAGATACAGAAGGCGATCGTCTTATGAAATATATCCGTGATCAGGATTATGTGATCGCACTTGCAATCGATGGAAAAATGCTGGATTCAGTAGAACTTTCCGAGAAGATTGAGAAATTGGGCGTGTCAGGAATCAGCTCTGTTGCATTTGTGATAGGAGGGTCTCTTGGACTGAGTGAGAAAGTACTGCAGAGAGCGGATTATAAACTCAGTTTTTCGAAGATGACATTTCCTCATCAGCTGATGCAGATGATCCTGCTGGAGCAGATATACAGAAGCTACCGGATCATGAATCATGAGCCATACCATAAGTAGAGGATGACCGGACAGAGGAGAAAACAATATGAATATAGAGAAATTTGAAGAATTTATATCCCAGTATCCAATTTATGAATATCGTCTGCTGGATACAAAAGGGATAGGAATCGAACAGCGTGTCCGGACGATCTGTCGGGAGGAATGCCAGAGATATGATTCCACCTGGGCCTGTCCTCCGGCAGTAGGAACATTGGAAGAATGTGAAAAAAAGATCAGATCCTATCCTCAGGCTATATTTTTTTCCAGTGTTGCAGAAGTCTCGGATATTATGAATATGGAAGAAATGCTGTCCACCAGACATGCACATGAGGAGCTTACCACAAAGGTAGGGCAGTATCTGCAATCTGAAGGCTATGAAATCTATATCCTCTCTACAGAGTCCTGTGATATCTGTGAGAAATGTGCTTACAAGGAAGGCAAGCCATGCAGATTTCCGGACAGAATGCATCCCTGTCTGGAAAGCCATGGAGTAGTAGTAAATGAGATCGTAGAACGGGAATCCATGGAATACAATCTGGGAGGCAACACGATCCTGTGGTTTTCCATGGTTCTGTTCCGTTCCTGAGACATACATAAGAATCCCCCGGCATAAACTGTTAGAAAAGCCGGAGGGATTTTTTTATGAAAAAAAACAGACCATGGAAGGAACAGATGGTATCTGCACTGGAACTTCCGGCAGATCTGGCATACAGTGAACCCATTGTGACCCTTACAGGGACAACAGAGGCACTGATCGAGAATTATAAATGTATTCTGGTATATACAGAATCAGAGATCGTGATTTTGACTCTTCGGGGAAAGGTAAGTATTTGCGGGAAAAATCTGGAGATCCTGTGGTATACCCCACAGGAAATGAAGATAACAGGAACGATTTCTTCTGTTTTTCCGCAGAAACTGTCGGGATAGAAATATGGGAAAAATCTTTCGCTGTTTATCCGGAAGTGTTACCATTCTGGTGAGGGGAAATCAGCTGGAACGTTTTTTAAATCTGTGCAGAAGCAGAAATATTTCCATGGAGCATATTAGACGGAAGGAAGGGCAGATCACTGCCAGAATAAAGATCCGGGATTTTTTCCGCCTGCGGCCGGTCAGGAATAAAACAGGCGTACATATACAGGTCACTGAGAAACAGGGAATGCCCTTCTTTTTTTTACGAAGCAAAAAAAGGAAGGCTTTTTTTGCAGGCTTTTCACTTGGACTTGTATTGCTGTTTTTCCTGTCAGGGAGGATCTGGAACATTCATATTCAGGGAAATGTTCAGAACAGTAAACCGGAGATCCTGGAATTTCTGGAA
Organism: Blautia luti; assembly: GCF_033096465.1. Classification (NCBI taxonomy): domain Bacteria; kingdom Bacillati; phylum Bacillota; class Clostridia; order Lachnospirales; family Lachnospiraceae; genus Blautia; species Blautia luti. The sequence continues at coordinate 1,670,657 of NZ_AP028156.1, forward strand.
AAGCAGGGAGTCAGTCATGGAATGGCGAAAGCATCTGTAAGCTGTAGTGAGATCGCAGCAGCAGTACGAAAACAGTTTCCGGAAATCACCTGGGTTTCTGCCAGAATAGAAGGAACCAGGCTGATTCTGGAGATTCAGGAAGGGATTTCAGAGAAACGGGAAGTTCAGGAAGAAACTCCCTGCGATCTGATCGCCAATCAGGACGGAACGATCGTGAAGATGATCGTCCGTTCAGGAGTTCCGGTAAAAAAACCGGGAGATACCTGTAAAAAAGGAGAAGTGCTGGTATCGGGGGAAGTCCATATCATGAATGATGAGCAGGAGATCCAGCGGTATGAATATGTTCATTCAGATGCAGATATTTATATTTCCAGGAAGATTTCATATTATAAAGAAATTCCGCTGAAAAACAAAACTCTGAAAAAGACCGGAGAGGAGAGCAGTGGCTGGTATGTAAAAGTGGGAAAGTGGTATCTGGAAATCTTTGGACATAAAGGTGATGACTGGCGGAAGTATTCTGAGGAACTCCCTCTTTATCTTACAGAAAATTTCAGGCTGCCTTTGGCACTGGGAAAAGTGAAACAGATAAAATACCGACAGACAGCAGGAGTTTATACAGAAAGAGAAGCAGAGGATCTTGCTGTTTCACAGCTTCAGGATTATGAGAGAGAACTGATGGAAAAAGAAAAACAGATCCTGGAAAATCATGTCCGCATTTCTGTATCAAAAACCGCCTGTACTGCCCGCGGAACCCTTCTGGTCGCAGAAAAAACAGGGAAGGAAGCATCAACTTCAAACTTTTTGTTTAAAAACTGATAAAGAGGTGTTACAATATAAAAATCTGATAGAATTATAAACGGAAAGGACATACAGGATGGCAGGCAGTATAATTGAATTGCACACAGAGGTTCCTGCTGACCAGGAGGCAAATGTATTCGGTCAGTTTGATGAACATCTGAAGCTGATAGAGAGAACTTTGAATGTCACTGTGATATCACGGGATGGCATTTTGAAAATAATGGGAAATGAGCAGAGCGCGGTTTCTGCGAAAAAACTTATCGAAGAACTGGTAGTTCTGGCGAAACGGGGCAATATCATCACGAAGCAGAATGTAAATTATGCTCTTTCCCTTGCAATGGAACAACAAAATGAAGTACTGACAGAGATTGATAAAGACTTTATCTGTAATACCATACAGGGAAGACCTATCAAGCCCAAGACACTGGGTCAGAAAGAGTATGTAGAGCAGATCCGTAAGAAAATGATCGTATTTGGTGTGGGACCGGCAGGTACAGGTAAAACATATCTGGCAATGGCGATGGCAGTTACTGCATTCAGAAATGAAGAAGTAAGCAGGATCATTCTTACACGTCCGGCCATTGAAGCAGGGGAGAAACTGGGCTTCCTTCCAGGTGATCTTCAGAGCAAGGTAGATCCCTACCTTCGCCCTCTTTATGATGCGCTTTACCAGATCATGGGTGCTGACAGTTTCGCAAAAAATATGGAACGCGGCCTGATTGAGGTGGCACCTCTTGCCTATATGCGCGGGCGTACTCTGGATAATGCATTTATTATTCTGGATGAAGCCCAGAATACCACACCTGCACAGATGAAAATGTTTCTGACGCGTATCGGATTCGGTTCAAAGGTGATCATTACCGGAGATGCTTCCCAGAAGGATCTTCCCCGTGATGCGGTATCCGGTCTGGATGTAGCCATGAAGGTACTGAAGAAGATCGATGATATTGGTTTCTGTCAGCTTACCAGCAAGGACGTTGTCCGCCACCCGCTGGTTCAGCAGATTGTTCAGGCATATGATGCATATGAGAAAAAACAGAAACCGGAAAGACCTGCCAGAAGGAGAAACGGAGGGAACGACAGATGACCATACAGATAGATTATGAAACGGAGAGAGAGCTGGGGATCGACTATGAAGCTCTTGTAAAGAAAGTGGCAGAGCATGTGCTGGATATGGAAGAATGTCCCTATGAAGCACAGGTAAATCTGGTTCTGACAGATAATGAAGAGATCAAAAGAGTGAACACGGAATTCAGAAATATAGAAAGAGCTACAGATGTTCTTTCATTTCCCATGATTCCTTTTGAGAGTCCTGCAGATTACGGGATCGTGGAAGAGGACGAGTCTTATTTTGACCTGGATACAGGGGAACTGCTGCTGGGAGATATTATGATTTCAGTGGATAAGGTATTTGCCCAGGCTGAAGAATACGGACACAGCATAACCAGAGAATTCTGTTTCCTGGTTGCACACAGCATGCTTCACCTGCTGGGATACGATCATATGACACCTGAGGAAGCGGCAGTGATGGAGGCAAAACAGGCCAGGGCACTGGATGAGCTTGGAATCACACGGTGATTGTGGCAGGAATTTTGCAGAAAAAAATATATATGGAGTACCAGAAAAATGAATTACCGGGAAAGACTTAAGAATAAAAAACGAATTGTGATCAAGATCGGTTCTTCTTCCCTGACTCATCCGGAGACAGGAAGACTGAACCTGCGTAAACTGGAAGTGTTAGCAAGAGAACTCTGTGACCTGCGCAACCAGGGAAAGGATGTTGTGCTGGTTTCTTCAGGTGCTATCGCGACGGGAGTTGCGGCACTTGGAATGAAGGAAAAGCCTACAGAACTTAAAGGGAAACAGGCATGTGCGGCAGTGGGACAGGCCAGACTGATGATGATCTATCAGAAACTTTTTTCTGAATACAATCAGCCGTCTGCGCAGATACTGATGACCAAGAATACAATGGTAAATAACATTAACCGCAAGAATGCGCAGAATACATTTAATGAACTGCTGAGCCTGGGAGTTATCCCTATTGTAAATGAGAATGACTCTATTTCCACCTATGAGCTTCAGAACCTGGAGAAATTCGGAGATAATGATACCTTGTCTGCAGTAGTAGCTGCCCTTGTACAGGCAGATCTGCTGATCCTTTTATCAGATATTGACGGACTTTTCACAGACGATCCAAACACAAATCCGTCTGCGAAATTCATTGATGTGGTTGAGAGCCTGGATGATGAGCTGCTGAACATGGGAAAAGGCACTTCCGGAAGCAAAGTCGGAACAGGCGGAATGGCCACGAAGCTGACCGCGGCACAGATCTCATCTGCTGCAGGTGTAGATATGGTGATCGCAAACGGAGCAGATTTCCATGTGATCCATAAGATCACAGAGGGACGTAATTACGGAACGCTGTTTGTGAGCCAGTCCAAAGAGGAAGTATATCTGATTGATATTATTGATAAATTATTATAAAAATTACAGGAGGGAATACCATGGAAGCCGAAAAGATCGATCGTATTAATGTACTTGCACATAAAGCGAAGAGTGTAGGACTTACAGAAGAAGAGAAGAAAGAGCGGGAACTGCTTCGTAAGGAATATCTTGCATCTGTACGCATGAACCTGCGTTCTCAGCTGGATAACATTGATGTGAAAATGGACGATGGAACGATCGTTAATCTGGGAGAAAAATATGGACTCAAAAAAAGACATTAGAAAAAAGATTTTCGCGGAAAGAAAACTTCGCACTGATGAGCAGATAAGGTCGATGAGCCTTACCATCACAGAGAGAGTAATTGCCCTTCCTGCATTTAAGAATGCCAGCCGCATTCTAGTATATGCAGATTACAACCATGAGGTTGTGACAGAGTATCTTATTAAGGAAGCATGGAAAGCCGGCAAAGAAGTAGCAGTTCCGAAAGTCGCGGGAAAAGATATGGTGTTCTATAAGCTGACAGATTTTTCCCAGCTGGAACCGGGTTACTTTGGAATTCCCGAGCCGGCATCGGGAGAGATCGTTGACTGGCCGCAGGCACTGATGATCATGCCAGGGGTGGCTTTTGACAGAAACAATCACAGAGTCGGATATGGTGGTGGATTTTATGATCGCTATCTGGAGAAACATCCACAGATGGAGAGAGTTGCCATCGCGTTTTCTTTTCAGATGTTACCGGAGGTTCCCACAGAGCCTACAGATATCTGCCCGCAGATCATCGTAACAGAAAAGGAAACATGCTATCTTGCATAACTGACGGAAAGGAGACCGGGACATGAATGAAATGCTGAACCACCTTGGCGTGAATGCGAAGGCGGCTGAAACAGAAATGAGAAATCTTTCCACTGATAAGAAGAATGAGGTACTTCTTGCAGTGGCTGACAGACTGGTGAAGGATACACAGACACTGATCCGTGCCAATGCAGTGGATGTGGAAGAGGGGAAACGTAACCAGATGCCGGAAGGACTGATCGATCGGCTTCTCCTGACAGAGAGCAGAATCGAGGGAATGGCAGAAGGATTACGGCAGGTTGCTGCTCTGGATGATCCCATCGGGGAAGTTACCGGAATGAAAAAACGTCCTAACGGATTGCTGATCGGACAGAAGCGGGTACCGTTGGGCGTGATCGGGATCATTTACGAAGCAAGGCCAAATGTAACAGCAGATGCATTTGCGTTATGCTTTAAAACCGGCAATGTTGTGATCTTAAAGGGCGGCAGTGATGCCATTCATTCCAATGAGGCCATTGTAAACAGCATCCGTGCAACTCTGAAAGAACAGAGGGTGACAGAGGATGCCATCCAGCTTATTTCTGATACTTCCAGAGAGACTGCTGCTGAGTTTATGAAGATGAACCAGTATGTGGATGTGCTGATACCCCGGGGAGGCAGAGGACTGATCAAGGCAGTAGTAGAGCAGAGCACCATTCCTGTTATTGAGACAGGTACAGGAAACTGTCATACATATGTGGATGAAACAGCAGACCTGCAGATGGCGGCAGATATTATCATCAATGCCAAGACCCAGCGGGTAGGCGTGTGTAATGCCTGCGAATCGGTTCTGGTCCATGAGAAAGTAAAAGATGCGTTTCTGCCGGTTCTGGCTAAGAGACTTCAGGAGAAACATGTGGAGATCCGTGCAGACCAGGCAGCTTATGAACTTATTCCCGGTGCTGTACACGCCACTGAGGAGGACTGGGGAAAGGAATATCTGGATTATATACTCTCTGTAAAAGTGGTATCTTCTGTGGAGGAGGCTATTGCACATATCAATAAATATAATACCAGACATTCTGAAGCAATCATCACCAATAATTATACCAATGCCCAGAAGTTCCTGGATGAGGTAGATGCAGCGGCGGTTTATGTGAATGCTTCTACCAGATTTACAGACGGATTTGAATTCGGATTCGGGGCAGAGATCGGGATCAGCACCCAGAAGCTCCATGCCAGAGGACCTATGGGACTTCTGGCCCTGACAACGACAAAATATATCATTTACGGAAACGGGCAAATTCGTCCGTAAATTTGATTTTTTTGAAAAGGTATGTTATACTTTCTTCAGTTTTAGTTTTTAGAATATAACTCATTCACGGGAGGAAATAAAATAATGAGAAGAAAACAGCTTTTTGCATTAATGATGGCTGGTGCTTTATCCGTGGGCATGGCACCGACAGCCTCATTTGCAGCAGAGAATGAAGTGGCTGCAGCCAGTGAAGAGACAGGCGGAGAGTTTGATGCATCTGAGACAGCAGACGAGACACCGTCTGATGAGACACCTGCGGATACAACAGATGAAACCCCGGCAGATGAAATTCCTGCAGATACAGACGAACCAGCAGCAGACCCTACGGAAACCCCGGCAGATGAAACTCCTGCAGATACAGACGAACCGGCAGCAGATCCTACAGAAACTCCTGCAGAGCCAACTGAGACTCCGGAAGAAGAGCCTGCAGCAGCTCAGAGTGAGGGGGAGGGAACCATCGCTATCGGAGAGACTGCATATACTTCTTTAAAAGAAGCATTTGCAAATGCTCCGGACAGCACAGCTGACCAGAATCCGGTTTATATTAAAATAGCCGGTACGATCGAAATTGATGAAACGATCGATGTACCTGCAAATAAAAACATCATGGTTGTAGCAGCGGCAGAAAATACAATTATTAAGCGTGCAGATGGATTTAAAGCCAACATATTTACAGTATCCGGCGGTACCTTACAGATTGCAGGGGGAACAGTGACAGATACAGATGGAACAGCGATTGCCACAGGAACTCTTACAGTTGATGGTGCAGGAGAGGATGTGGAAGGTTCTCTTATTGAAGTGAACAGCGGCGTGTTTGGATTATCTGACGGCGTAACACTTACCAACAATGAAACTTCTGCTGACGGCGGCGCGATCAGAAACATGGCAGATGGTGAAGTTTATCTGATGGGAGGCACGATCACCGGCAATACTGCAGCTTCCGGTGCAGGTGTGTACAGTGAAGGAACTGTTTATTTAAAAGGAACTGTAAAAGTCTCCGAAAACATGGTAAAAGATTCCTTTAATGTAGCAAGTAATGTTCTGCTGGCAGAATCCGGCGTGATCAAAGTAAACGGTGTGGTTTCCGATTCATCCGTAGGAGTAAGTGTGAAAACTCCGAAAGCTGATGTCAAGGTAGTTGAACTTCTGGACGGCGTAGAAGATGTGAAGTTGGCTGATGTTCTGCCACAGTTTACATATGAAGGTGATGAGAAGTTCAAGCTGAGTGAGACAGGTACACTGATCAGTGCAGCTGAACCGACAGAAAAACCAGACCCAACCGAGAAACCGGAACCCACTGAGAAACCAACGAAAGCGAAGGTTACCGGTGTGGAGATGAAATGGACTGGACACAATAAAGTAAGAATTAAATTCCGTTCCAATATCAAAGGTATTTATTCAGTTGACTGGGTAAAAAGAGGAGCGAAGGCCCCTGAGATCACAATATCCGGTACAGCTATTGATGCAGATACTGTTACAACTGTAACGGTTGAAGATCTTCCGGAATATGATGTTGACATTTATGTTACAGTGATCAGTGAGAAGGATAATAACAATTATCATTCCTGCAAGTTCCAGCCGATAGCATCTGATCGTCCACCTGCATCTAATACTCCAACCCCGACTGTAACGCCAACTTCAGCACCGCATAATGTTGCCAAGGTAGAGGACAGTACGATCCAGGGATTTGAGAAAGCACTGGTATTCTATCCGAATACTTTCTATGAATTCAGTGCAAAGGGTGCTGGTACAGATAATACCAATCCTGTAGAGGGAGATGTAAGATGGGTTCCTGTATACTGGAGCATGTCTTCCAATCCTGACAGCGGTGACCGACACACTGTATGGAAAATTGGTGCCCAGAAGGGTATTTATACAGAGAAAGAGAAGACATATCCAATCTATGTATTCTTCCAGAAACAGGTTTACAGCGGAAGCGAGTGGGTATCTCAGGACGGTGTGATTGAATCCAAACAGTTTTCCTTCAAGGCAGCACCTCTTACCAATGTAAGCGGAACACCGGTTCCGGGTGGTTCAGATGGCACAGACGGTACAGGCGGAGATGCAAATGGTACAAGTGTAGACGACAGTTATCTTACACCTACCACCTATGCAGGTGAAGCAAACGGAACAGCCAGAAGTGCCGTATCTACAGGTGACGAATCACCAATCGGTACAATGATGGCTCTGGCGGCAGCATCAATCCTTGCCGGTGGATATGTTCTTGTCAGAAGACGTAAAAAAGAAATGTAAGAGTTTTTAACAATAGAATCATAATGGATTACGAAAGAGACAGACCGAAAGTGGTCTGTCTTTTTTTGGGCAGGAGGGGAAGAGCATGACAGTGAAAGAAACCTGTACATATGAGAAAGTATATCTGGCATTGTGGGAGACAGGACAGAGATATGGGAAATTTGCGCAGTTTCGGGTGATCGGCAGGAGTCATGATGACAGGATGATTCCCATGCTGGAGATTGGAAAAGGGGATATCTGCATTTTCTGTGTCAGCGGTATCGGAGGGAAAGACGGTATAATGCCGGAATATCTACTTCATATGGCAGCAGAATACTGTCAGGCCTACGAATGTGGATGGGTGATGGATGAGAATTACGAAGTGAGAAAGCTTCTGGACAGAGTCAGGATCTGTCTGATCCCTGTTCTGAATCCGGATGGATATGAGATCGCAGCCTGTGGCTACAATGTGATCAGGAATCCTATTTACAGACAGATGCTGAAAATGCAGAACCGGCCTGTGGAGGAATTTAACTGTAATGCACGAGGGGTAGAACTGGGAAGAAATTTTCCTACCAATTATTATCAAAGAAGAAGGATCAATCAGGAACCTGCCAGTGAAAATGAAACGAAAGCGCTGATCAGTATTTTTCAGGAATATAAAAGTGCAGGGCTTCTGACATTTGGGTTTTCCAGGGGAAGAATCATTTACTGCAGACAGGAGAAAGGCTTTGCCTATAATCAGAGGAATTACAGACTGGCTAGATATCTGCAGAAATGCAGCGGATATCGTCTGGAACGGGGAGCTTTTCATGAGGTGCAGAAAAAACGGGAGGATCCTGATATGGGGGCCCTGGAGCAGTTTTATGCAGAAGTGATCCGGCAGCCGTCTCTGGCCATCGAGATACCGGACCTTCCTGCAGGAAATGAAAAGGAAATCCGGCTTCTTCCACTGGAATATATTTATTCCCTGAATTAATGTGAGATCAGAGTTTTCTTTTGTTTGACATCCGGCTGTAAATTCTGTATGATAGAAAGAGCGCTGTTACTGTACACAGAACAGATAGTAACAAAGAAGATCAATAGAATGAAAAGAAGCAGAAATAACAGAATGTAAGTGAGAAAGACGAGGAAATAAAGAGTGAGCAATACACAGGAGAGTAAAGTACAGTTAGAATATATCAGTAAATGTACAGATCTGGTTAAGGAGAAATATGACAGACAGCCTTGCTTCTTTATCCAGAATGCAGGATGTCAGATGAATTCTCTGCAGACAGATACAGTAGCCGGAATCGTGAAACGAATGGGCTATAAAGAAGTGGAGAAAGAAGAAAACGCAGATGTGGTAATCTATAATACATGTACAGTCAGAGAGAATGCCAATCTGAAGATTTACGGACACCTTGGACATTTAAAGAGCATTAAGAGACATAAACCAGATATGAAGATCGTACTTTTCGGCTGCATGATGCAGGAACCGGAAGTGATCGAGAAGATCCATAAGGATTATTCTTTCGTGGATCTGGTATTCGGAACTCATAATTTCCATAAGTTCCCGGAACTTTTTTACAGAAGCTTAAATACAGAAGGACAGATCATTGACGTATGGAAAGAATCCGACGAGATCGTAGAGGGAATGCCTTCTGACCGTAAATATTCCTTTAAAACAGGTGTAAATATTATGTTTGGCTGCAATAATTTCTGCAGTTATTGTATCGTACCTTATGTAAGAGGAAGGGAAAAGAGCCGCGAACCGGAAGATATTATTGAAGAGATTAAAGGACTGGTTGCAGATGGCGTAACAGAAATTATGCTTCTGGGACAGAATGTAAATTCTTACGGTAAGACATTGGAACACCCAGTTACCTTTGCCCGGCTGTTACAGAGAGTAGAAGAGATTGAAGGGCTGAAGAGAATCCGCTTTATGACTTCCCATCCGAAGGATCTGTCTGATGAGCTTATTGAGACCATGGCGAAAAGTAAGAAAGTCTGCCACCATCTGCACCTGCCAATGCAGTCCGGAAGCAGCCGTATTTTAAAAATCATGAACCGCCGTTATGATAAGGAAAAATATCTGGAACTTGTGGAGAAAATCCGTAAAGCAGTACCGGATATTTCTCTGACAACAGATATTATCGTAGGATTTCCCGGTGAAACAGAAGAGGATTTCCAGGATACTCTGGATGTGGTAGAGAAGAGCTGCTTTGACACAGCGTTTACCTTTATCTATTCCAAGAGAAGCGGAACACCTGCAGCGAAAATGGAAAATCAGGTTCCGGAGGATGTGGTAAAGGATCGTTTTGACCGTCTTCTTTCCCTGGTTCAGGAGAAAGGACGGGAAGCTTCTTCACGCTTTGAGGGAACTGTACAGGAGATTCTGGTGGAAGAAGAGAGCAAGGAAAAGGGTATTTTTACAGGAAGAACGCAGTACAACCTTCTGGTGCATTTCCCGGGATGCCAGGATATGCTGGGCAAATACGTAAAAGTAAAGCTAGATACCTGTAAGGGATTCTATTATATGGGAACTCTGGCAGAAGAATAAATAAGATCAAGAGCGGGCCTGTGTTGCGGTTGAACCGGAATACAGGCTTTTTGACCAAAATACGAAAGGATGAGGATTTTGAAACAGAATAAATATGAGATAGATATGTGTAATGGAAGTATTATGGATAAGCTGATCTCCTTTTCCTTACCATTGATGCTGTCTGGTATTTTGCAGCTGATGTTCAATGCGGTAGATATTATTGTTGTAGGGCGGTTCAGCGGAAGTGTGGCGCTTGCTGCGGTAGGTTCCACGACTGCACTGATCAACGTGTTTACCAATCTGTTTATCGGGATTTCTCTTGGGGCGAATGTTCTTGCAGCACGATTCTTTGCAGCAGGTAAGGAAAAAGAGATGTCAGAAACTGTTCATACAGCGATCACTCTTGCACTGATCAGTGGCGTGATCATGGCATTTGTGGGACTGATTTTTTCCAGGGGAGCACTGGAACTGATGGATACCCCTGAGGATGTGATCGGGCAGTCTACACTGTATATGAAGATATATTTCCTGGGGATGCCGTTCTTTATGCTGTACAATTATGGAGCTGCGATCCTGAGAGCTGTGGGAGATACCAAGCGTCCGTTGATCTTCCTGATCATTTCGGGTGTTGTGAATGCAGGGCTGAATATGATCCTTGTGATCGTATTTCATCTGGATGTAGAAGGTGTTGCCATTGCAACTGTAATCTCACAGCTGATTTCCTGCGTCCTTGTACTGCGGTGTCTGTATAGGTCACAGACCAGCTATCAGCTTCGTTTCTCGAAACTGAAGATCAATACAGCTTATCTGAAACAGATTTTTCAGGTGGGCATTCCGGCGGGTATCCAGAGTACGGTGATCAATTTCTCAAATGCGCTGCTGCAGTCTTCGGTCAATTCTTTTGGTTCTATTGCAATGGCCGGATATACGGCAGCCAACAATATTTTTGGATTCCTGTATATGTCTGTGAACTCTGTGACACAGGCGTGTATGAGCTTTACCAGCCAGAATTACGGTGTGCGCAAGTATAAGCGTATGGATAAGGTTTTGATCGACTGTATTATCATCTCTGTGGTTACGGCGCTGACCCTTGGATGCAGCGCATACTTCTTTGGATCTGAGATCCTTAAGATTTATACGAAGGATTCTGAGGTAATCCAGTGCGGAATGGAGATTATGGCGTATACCACGGTACCGTATTTCTTATGCGGAATCATGGATCTGTTTCCGGGAGCGCTGCGTGGAATGGGGCATTCCGCTGTGCCTATGATCTTATCTGTAATAGGCACGGTAGGAACCAGAATTGTATGGATCTTCGGAATTTTCCCAAATCACAGATCTCTGTCTGTGCTGTTTATTTCCTATCCTGGATCCTGGATCCTGACCATTGTCATGCAGGTGATTTGTTTCTATTTTGTCAGACGAAAAGTACATAAAAGTGCATAAAGCATAGTTTTCGGAGCTTTTGCAGAAAATAATGTTGTCAAAACATAGTGAGACAACGGACTTTTCTGCAGGGGCTCTTTTTTGCAAAACTTTTTATATATGGTATTGACAAATACCCCATAAGGGTATATAGTGCCTATTGTAAGGATACCCCATTAGGGTATTGTGACAGGAGGTATTTATATGGCTGATACACAGGAAAAGAAAGCCTGTCCCTGTTGTGGGAAACATACAGACCGTTCCGAAAAGGAACGCAGGAAACTGATCAACCGTCTCAAACGTGTGGAGGGACAGATCCGTGGAATTATTGGTATGCTTGAGAACGATGCGTACTGTAATGATATCCTGATCCAGTCGGCAGCAGTCAATGCGGCAGTGAATGCATTTAATAAGGAACTGCTTGCAAATCACATCCGCACCTGCGTAGCCCGAGATATCCGTGAGGGTAAGGACGAGACGATCGATGAGCTGGTTACAACTTTACAGAAACTTATGAAGTAAAGTGGTCGAAAGAGAAAGAAAGTACATCATCTCGCAAGTATCAACATTAATTGTATGCAGAGTGCGGATTCAGATGTACGAATTTTGAGGAGGAATGAGAATGGAACAATACAACGTAACCGGAATGAGCTGTGCAGCCTGCAGTGCCAGAGTTGAGAAGGCTGTATCCAAGGTTCCGGGTGTGACATCCTGTTCCGTCAGTCTGTTGACGAACTCTATGGGAGTAGAGGGAACTGCAAGCTCCGACGAGATCATCAGGGCAGTACAGGATGCCGGATACGGAGCATCCTTAAAAGGTGCTTCAGGGCAGCAGATGTCTGCTTCTGTGGCAGAGGAAGCACTGGAGGATCACGAAACACCTGTATTAAAGAGAAGACTGATCGCATCCATCGGCTTTCTGCTGGTGCTGATGTATTTCTCCATGGGTCATATGATGTGGGGATGGCCGCTGCCTGCATGGTTCGATGGCAACCATGTTGCTATGGGACTGGTACAGCTCCTGCTTGCAGGAATTATAATGGTCATCAACCAGAAATTCTTTATCAGCGGATTTAAGAGCCTGTGGCATCGTGCACCAAACATGGATACACTGGTAGCACTTGGCTCTATGGCATCCTTTGTATGGAGTGTCTATGCGCTCTTTGCCATGACAAGAGCACAGGTGGACGGCGATTCAGCGGCAGTAATGAACTATATGATGGAGTTCTACTTTGAGTCCGCAGCCATGATCCTGACCCTGATCACAGTAGGAAAAATGTTGGAAGCACGTTCCAAAGGAAAGACTACAGACGCGCTGAAAGGTCTTATGAAACTGGCCTCGAAAACTGCGGTTGTTGTCCGTGACGGCCAGGAAGCCACAGTGCCGATTGAACAGGTACGAAAAGGAGATATTTTCGTAGTTCGCCCTGGTGAGAATATTCCGGTGGATGGCGTGATTCTTGAGGGAAACAGTGCAGTCAATGAGTCAGCACTTACAGGAGAGAGTATTCCGGTAGATAAGAATCCGGGAGATGCAGTCTCCGCTGCAACAGTAAACCAGTCCGGATTTATCAGATGCGAGGCAACCCGTGTAGGAGAAGATACCACGCTTTCACAGATCATTAAGATGGTCAGTGATGCAGCAGCTACCAAAGCACCGATCGCAAAAATCGCAGACCGTGTTTCCGGAGTTTTTGTTCCGGCAGTTATCAGCATCGCCATTGTAACAACCGTCATCTGGCTACTTGTGGGCAGACCATTCGGTTTCGCACTGGCAAGAGGTATTTCTGTTTTGGTTATCAGCTGCCCGTGTGCACTTGGACTTGCCACACCGGTTGCGATCATGGTCGGAAACGGAATGGGAGCCAAGAATGGAATCTTGTTTAAGACAGCTGTTTCTTTGGAAGAAGCAGGGAAGATCCAGATTGTTGCACTTGATAAGACTGGAACGATCACAAAGGGTGAGCCGCAGGTAACAGACCTGGTTCCGGCAGAGGGAATTTCAGAGAAAGAACTCCTGACCTATGCATATGCACTTGAGAAGAAAAGTGAACACCCTCTGGCAAAAGCAATCCTTGCAAGAGCAGAGGAGCAGCAGATCACAATACAGGAGGTTTCTGATTTCCAGGCACTCCCGGGAAATGGTCTTCGTGCAGTTTTAAATAATGAAGTCCTGACAGGTGGAAGTATGAAGTTTATCAGCAATCAGGTATCTATAACACCGGAACTGATCTTAGAGGCTGAGAAGCTTGCAGGAGAGGGAAAAACACCGCTTCTTTTTACAAAGAACGGAAAGTTGATCGGTATGATCGCAGTAGCAGATGTTATGAAAGAGGACAGCCCGAGAGCAGTAAAAGAACTGCAGAATATGGGAATCCGTGTGGTTATGCTGACCGGTGATAATGAGCGTACTGCAAAAGCAATCGGTGCGCAGGCAGGCGTGGATGAAGTCATTGCAGGCGTACTTCCGGACGGCAAGGAAAGCGTGATCCGTTCTCTGAAAGAAAAAGGAAAAGTTGCCATGGTAGGTGACGGCATCAATGATGCACCGGCACTGACAAGAGCAGACATCGGAATCGCCATTGGTGCAGGAACAGACGTTGCCATTGATGCGGCAGATGTGGTACTGATGAAAAGCCAGTTAAGCGATGTTCCGGCAGCAATCCGTCTCAGCCGTGCAACACTGAGGAATATCCATGAGAACCTTTTCTGGGCGTTCTTTTACAATGTGATCGGTATTCCGCTTGCAGCTGGTGTATGGATCCCGATTTTCGGATGGACATTGAATCCGATGTTTGGTGCAGCGGCAATGAGCCTTTCCAGTTTCTGCGTAGTAACCAATGCACTGAGACTGAACCTGTTCAAAGTACATGATGCATCTAAAGACAAAAAAATCAAACAGAATACGGCAGAACTTCATGTGACAGCAGATACAGAAAACAAAAACATGACAAATGAGGATGCAGACTGCTGCAGTACAGAAATTCATGATCGCAAAGATCAGGAAAATATAAAAGTAAACAAGGAGAACAACGGTATGACAACAATCACAGTAAATGTAACCGGAATGATGTGCGGACACTGCGAAGCACATGTAAACAAAGCAATTAAAGAAGCATTTGGAGTAGAAGATGTAGTTTCTTCCCATGAAAAAGGAACCACTGTGATCCAGGCACCACAGAAACTGGATGAGGATAAGATCCGCGAAGTGATCAAAGAAGCCGGATATGAAGTAACAGGCATCACACAGGAATAATAGTATCAGCAAAATAGTTAAAACTGCTCAGATCTGAGCAACATAAAACACCTGAAAATTACTGAAATGTATCTTTTGAAAAACAGTAAATTTTCGGGTGTTTATAAGCCGGCAGCGAAGCAGATGTTTTTATCTGGCTGACTTAAGTATTTCTTTAGTTATCTGTGGATGTAGGCTTCATCTACATGTTCGATTCTCAGTACACCGATTTTTATCCATTAGCCTCCTATTGAGAATATGTTTCATAAATGTTACTATTTTGGTTGTTAACCCATAATAGCATCAACAAAAAAACAGCTCTGAACTTTTTGATGAAGTTTCAGAGCTGTTTTTGGCTGCTTTAATTTATTGAAATCTATTGAACTGTAGTTTTCAAATATGATACAATCAGAATAATTGTTAAGAAAACAGATATGAAAGGAAACAGTTATGGAAAATCAGTATCAGACACCGCACAAAAGACGTGTCCGTTATAAAGGAAAATATCCAAAGAAATTTGAAGAGAAATACAAGGAACTTCAGCCTGAGAAATATAAAGACACGATTGAACATGTAATCCAGAAAGGTAATACCCCTGCAGGAATGCACATTTCCATTATGGTAAAAGAAATTATCGATTTTCTCAACATTCAGCCAGGCGAGATAGGATTTGATGCTACATTGGGTTATGGTGGACATACAAAAGCAATGCTGCAGTGTCTGAACGGCAAAGGTCATATCTATGCCACAGACGTAGATCCTGAGGAATCTGATAAGACTAAGAAACGTCTGGCAGAGCAGGGATTTGGTGAAGATATGCTGACAGTGAAACTTCAGAATTTCTGCACCATCGATGAAATTGCGAAAGAAGTAGGAGGATTCGATTTTATCCTTGCAGACCTTGGAGTTTCTTCCATGCAGATTGACAACCCCAAGAGAGGATTTTCATTCAAAGTAGACGGCCCTCTGGATCTCCGCCTGAATCAGGAAGCAGGAATCAGTGCGGCAGAGAGACTGGATACCATATCAAGAGATGAACTTGCGGGAATGCTCTACGAGAATTCTGATGAGCCGTACTGTGAAGAACTTGCCAAAGCGATCACTGACGAAATTCGCAGAGGAAATCGTATTGATACAACAACAAAACTGCGCCAGGTCATCGAGAAAACATTGGATTTCCTGCCGGAAAAAGAAAAGAAAGATACCATCAAGAAAACCTGCCAGAGAACATTCCAGGCACTTCGCATTGATGTAAACCGTGAGTTTGAAGTATTATATGAATTTATGGAAAAACTTCCAGATGCCCTGCGCCCGGGTGGACGTGTAGCAATTCTTACGTTCCATTCCGGTGAGGACAAACTTGTAAAGAAAGCTCTCAAAGAGGGATACAAAGCAGGAATCTATTCTGATTACGCCAAAGATGTGATCCGCCCATCTGCACAGGAGTGTGCACAGAACGGAAGAGCCCGTTCTACGAAGATGCGCTGGGCAGTAAAAGCAGACTGATATGGAACGCTTGATCTTTCATATAGATGTAAACAGCGCTTTCCTTTCCTGGGAAGCGGTGCGGAGAGTGAGACAGGGTCTGCCTGATCTGAGAGAGATTCCGGCCTGTATCGGCGGAGATCCGAAGAAGCGTACAGGCATTGTAGTTGCGAAATCAATTCCTGCAAAGAAATACGGGATACAAACTGGCGAACCCATGGCAATGGCTCTCAGAAAGTGTCCGAATCTGACGGTTATTCCCGGTGATTTTGCACTTTTTGACCGATGTTCCAAAGCATTTAAGAAAATCTGTGCTTCTTATGCGCCGGTGATGGAGTCTTTTTCCATAGATGAAGTTTTTCTGGATATGACGGGTACATCCCTGATTTATCCGGATCCTGTTGCAACGGCACATGAAATCAAAGATAAGATATACGGAGATCTTGGTTTTACTGTAAATGTTGGAATCTCTACCAATAAGCTACTGGCGAAGATGGCCTCGGATTTCGAGAAGCCCAATAAAGTACATACCTTATTTCCAGACGAAATTCCGGTAAAAATGTGGCCGCTTCCAGTAAGAGAACTCTTGTTTCTCGGAAAAGTATCAGAAAAAA